>NZ_JBWKOQ010000003.1:0-397788 GCF_059416165.1 Novosphingobium sp. GW821-FHT09E05 | reverse complement strand
GCTAAAAGCAAACCGTGTGGTCCGCTGCGGTGAAACGCCCTCTAAGTCCCACCCGCGATTCGGTCAACACGGTTTTTCAAAAAACTGACCAAAACGAAGAAAACGACGATTTTCAGCCATTTTCGAGCCTCGCCGACAGGATATGATATCGGGACGCGCGAAATTCAACCGGATGGTCCGGGCAGTCTCCCGCCGACGGGATTTGCATGGACGCTCCAAACGGTTTCTTTACCAGCCTCGCCTAAGCGGAGCCTTATACACCGAACTGCGCCGCCTGCGCGCGGCCATATGGGAAGTTGCATGCCGACACCGGCGATCAGCGTTGCGATGAGCGTCTACAATGGCGAGGGCTTCCTCGCGCCCGCGATCGAGAGCGTGCTGGCGCAGGATTTCACCGACTTCGAGTTCCTCATCCTCGACGACGGCTCGACCGACGGATCGGGCGCCATCATACGCCGCTATGCGGAAAAGGATTCGCGCATCCGGCCTACCCTGCGGGAGAACCGGGGTCTCGTCGCCAGCCTCAACGAGCTGATCGCGCAGGCCCGCGCGCCCGTCATCGCGCGGATGGATGCCGACGACATCTGCCGGCCCGACCGTTTCTCCAGGCAGATCAGGTTCCTGGCCGACCATCCGGACTATGGCGTCGTCGGCAGTTGGACCGAGGATATCGACGCCGACGACCAGCCCTATCACCTGGCTGGCAAAGAACATCCCGAAACGCACGAGGCCTTTCTCACGGCGATCGAGAACGGCTGGCCCCTGCTCTGTCATCCGGCAGCGATGTTCCGCCGCGACGTGGTGCTCGCGGTGGGCGGGTATCACGCGGCGTTCCGGCACTGCGAGGACTACGATCTCTGGCTGAGGCTGGCCGGCGTGACCCGGCTTGCGAGCATTCCCGAGCGACTGCTTCGCTACCGTCATTACGACACCCAGGTCTCCAGCCGTCATGCGACCGAGCAGCAGATAGGAGCCGCCATCTCCTACCTCGCCTATCACGAGCGAGCAGAGGGGCGCCCCGATCCGACCGAAACGCTCGATCGCCTTCCGGCCATCGACGATCTCGACAGTGTGTTCGGGCGCGAGGGGGTGGGCCGCGGTGTCCGGGCCCGCGTCGCACCGGCCCTTCTCTATTCTCGCATCGGACTGCGGGACGAGGGCTTTGATCTGCTGTGCCGCTACTTGCGCGAAGGCGGCGACCGCCGAGGCATGTGGCGGGTGGTCGCCAGACTCATCCGTTTCCGCGAGCCGGTTCGCGCATTGCGGCTGGCCGCGATCCTCGCCGGGCCGGCCTGACCGTCGTGGCAGCGGAAGCCATGGCCGGCGGGCGCGGCACCAAGAGCGTGAAGTCTGCCGCGCTGTGGGCCGCTTCCAGCCAGTATTCGCTGTTCGCGCTGCAATTCGTCACCTCGGTCGTCATTTCGCGCTTCTTTCTGAAGCCCGAAGAGATCGGCCTGTTCTCCGTCGCACTGGCCGCCGCCATGGTGCTGTCGATCATCCAGGACTTCGGGCTGCAGCGCTATATCGGCCGACATCCGACCGGCGACCGGACCATGGTGCGGTCGGCAACCGCGATCGCGATGACTTTCGCCCTGGTTCTGGCCGCCGTCATCTACGCGATCGCGGCACCGCTATCCCGGTTCTACGGCGAGCCGCGCATCGAGCCGATCCTCCAACTGATCGCCGTCTCCTACATATTCGTGCCCTGGAGCATCGTGCCGATGGCGCTGTTGGCGCGGCGGCTCGACTTCAGCCGCACGTTCGCTGTCAACCTGGGAGGCGCCATGACGAACAGCGGGGTCGCCCTCACGCTGGCGTGGCTGGGCTGGTCCTCGTTCGCGCTCGCCTGGGGCATGATCGCGCAGGCGGCGGTGAGGGCAGTGATCGCGCAGATCGCGCAGCCGGCGTTCCCGGGCCGGGGCGCAAGCTGGACCGAACTGCGCGCGATCCTGAAGTTCAGCGCGGGGACGACCCCGATCTATCTCTCCGGCGGCATCGGTGTGCGCAGCCCCGACATGATCGTAGGCGGTTTCCAGGGCATGGCCGCTGCCGGCCTGTTCAGCCGGGGCGCAGCGCTGGCGGCGCAGTTGCACACGCTCGTCGTCGGCGCTGTCAGCGCGATCTACTACCCCGCCTTCGCCCGCCTGCGCGACGAAGGCAAGGACCTTGGACCTTACTACGAGCGTGTTGTCGCTGCGCACGGAGCCATCGTCTGGCCGGCGATGGCGCTGCTCGCGGTGCTGAGCGAGCCGGTGATCCTTTTGCTGTACGGACCGGGCTGGGCCAAGGCAGCGCCGCTGCTGGCCTTTGTGGCGGCGGCAGAGTGCTTCTTCGTCGCGCTGCCGCTGCACGTGGACCTGCCGATCCTGCTGGGGCGCCTGCGGCAGTTGCTGTGGTTCAACCTGATCGACACCGCACTTTCAGTCGGCACGCTTGCGGCCGGTGCCGCGATCGGAGTGGAGGCAGCCGCCGCTTCCCGGCTCGTATATGGGCTGGGATGGTTCTGCCTTTATGCATTGTGGCTGCAACGCCTGATCGGATTTCGCTGGGGCGTGGCGCTGCGCATCTATGCGGGTAGCGCGATAGTCACGCTGATAACCGTCTTCCCGGCGGTGCTTGCGATCACACTCTGGCGCAGTCCCTCCACTTTGGGCTTCTTCGGCCTCGTTGCCTCAGGGGTCGCCTGCGGCCTGGCCTGGCTGGCCGCGATCTACATCTCGCGCCACCCTGCCCGCGACGATCTGGCGGATATGGCGGATATGGCAGCGCATATTCTGGCCCCGTTGAAGGCACGCCTCAAGTCGCGAGCCGCGTGAAATAAATTGCGCGCCACGGTAGCTGTCTGCGCAAGATCATGTTAATATAGCCCCTCGAAAAGACATACGCGAGCTTGAATTCGCGAGGAGGATGCTGTGGCGGGAATAAGCCTGGCATTGGCGATGCTGATCGCCAATCCCGTGATCCTGGGCGCGACGCCGGTTCCATCGCCGTCGACAGACGGGGCCCCGGCCGACACCGTGCAGGGGGCGGCCGATGCCCACGCGCGCATGACGATCGATGTGGCCATACACGGCATCGGGCCGTACCGCTTCCTCATCGATACCGGATCCCAGCGCACTGTCGTATCCACCACGCTGGCCGGGACGCTGGGGTTGGTACAGGGGCCACAGGTGCGGGTCATGGGCATCGCCGGCATACACCACGTCGCCACGGCGCAGGTCGACTCGATCGATATCGGCCCGCGCTCCTATTACGACCTTACGGTGCCGCTGCTGGAAGGGGGAAACATGGGCGCCGATGGCATCCTGGGGACCGACAGCCTGCAGCACGAGCGTGTGCTGCTCGATTTCGCCCGCAACACCATCCGGATCGGCACGCCTCGCGAGCTGGGCGGCCGGCAGGGTTTCGAGATCGTCGTGCAGGCCAGGCATAAGTCCGGCAGGCTGATCCTGACCAACGCGACCATCGACGGCGTGCGCGTGGACGTGGTGATCGACACGGGCGCCAGCGGCAGCGTCGGCAACCTCGCGCTGCAACGCGCGCTGGCTCACAAGGCACGGCCCAGGGACATGCTGCGGGGCACGCTGTCGAGCGTCACCGGCCATGACCTTCCCGTAGAGCTTGGGGTCGCGAACAAACTGGACCTTGCGGGGATAGCGGTCACCAACGTACTCATCGCCTATGCTGATGCGCCTGCCTTCGGCGAACTCAAGCTGAACAAGCGGCCCGCGATATTCCTCGGCATGCGCGAACTGCGCGCGTTCAAGCGCGTCGCCATCGACTTCTCGTCGCGCAAGGTCCTGCTCGACATCGGCAAGGTGGACTGAAACGCAGCGGCGGCCGTTTGACGCCGGCGGCGCCCGTCGCTACCGCCGCGCCATGATCGCCCTGCTCTCACCCGCCAAGACACTCGACTTCGAGCGCGTCCTGCCGCCACTTGACGTGACGCCCCCGCATTTTGCCGAGGAGGCGCGCGGCCTTGCCAAGTCGGCCGCCAACCTTTCGCAGAAACGCTTGTCCGAGCTGATGCACATCTCGCCGCGTCTCGCCAAGCTCAACGCCGACCGCTTCCGCGATTTCGCCGAGCTGCCCGAGCGGCAGGCCCTGTTCGCCTTCGCCGGTGATGTATACACGGGCTTCGAGGCGCATACGCTGAACGATGCGGGCGTCGCCTTCGCCCAGGACCATGTGCGGATGCTATCGGGTCTCTACGGGTTGCTCCGGCCGCTCGACGGGATCCGGCCCTACCGTCTGGAAATGGGCACCCGCTGGGCACCGCGCCACAAGAGCCTGACCGACTGGTGGGGCGACCGTATCGCAGCCGTTCTGCGAGAGCAGGTTGCCGAGGAGGGTTCGGGCGTCATCCTCAATCTCGCCAGCCAGGAATACTTCGCGGCCGTGAAGGGCAGGCTCCAAGGTTTGCGTGTGATCGAGGTCGAGTTCCGCGAGCCCGGACCCGACGGTCCGCGGTTCATCAGCTTCAATGCGAAGCGCGCGCGCGGCATGATGGCGCGCTGGCTGTGCGAGCATCACATCACCGACGTCGACGCCATGCGCGGCTTCGACAGCGACGGCTACCGCTTCGACGCGGCCGAGAGCGAGCCCGATCGCTGGCGTTTCACCCGCACATGAGCGCAGCAGCAGTGGTCATCGGCGCGTCCGGCGGGATCGGCGGTGCGTTCGAGGCAGCGCTGGTCGAGGAAGGCGCTTTCGACATTGTCCACGGCTTCGCCCGTTCGCGCAGTGGCACGCAGCACCTCGACCTGCTCGATGAAGCGAGCATCGCCGCCGCCGCCGCGCATGTCGCCAAGGGGCCCGCACCGACGCTGGTGATCGTCGCGACAGGCCTGCTCCATGCGGGCGAGCATGGCCCCGAAAAGGCATTGCGCGATCTCGACCCGGAGTGGCTGGCGCGGGTCTACGCCGTCAACGCGATCGGCCCGGCGCTGGTGGCGAAGCATTTCCTCCCCATCATGCC
The DNA here is from genome assembly GCF_059416165.1 of Novosphingobium sp. GW821-FHT09E05. Taxonomy (NCBI): domain Bacteria; kingdom Pseudomonadati; phylum Pseudomonadota; class Alphaproteobacteria; order Sphingomonadales; family Sphingomonadaceae; genus Novosphingobium; species Novosphingobium sp. GW821-FHT09E05. The sequence goes on along the minus strand of NZ_JBWKOQ010000003.1, from coordinate 392,810 downwards.
CCGCACCGGCCGAACGGTGTTCGCCGCCCTGTCCGCGCGTGTCGGCTCGATCAGCGACAACCGGCTCGGCGGATGGCACGGCTACCGCGCGTCGAAGGCCGCGCTCAACATGCTGGTGCGGGGCCTCGCGATCGAGGAGCGCCGCCGCAACGACCGCTCGATCGTCGTCACCCTGCATCCCGGCACGGTCGATACCGACCTGTCGCGCCCGTTCCAGGGCGCCGTCCAGCCGGGCCGCCTGTTCGACGCCGAGCGCGCCGCCCTGCAGCTGCTTGACGTGATCGAGGAATTCAAAGTGCCCGACAGCGGCAAGCTGTTCGACTACGAAGGCACCGAAATCCCGTTCTGATCATGGCGGGTCTTTGGCGCCGTTGCCGGATTGTTGCAGCGGACACTTCCTTAAACCGCGCCGATCCCTAAATAGCAACGATGCCTCCCGATACAGCCGTACCCGATTCCAACGCCCGCCACGACGGCTGGCGCACGCTTCTGCGCTTCATGCCGTACCTCTGGCCGCGCGACGACGCCGGACTGCGGTGGCGGATCGTGTGGGCCTGCGTGTTCATCCTGCTCTCGACGGGCACGCAGTTGGTGCTGCCGTATCTGATGAAGTGGGCGGTCGACCTGATGGGCGCCACTGGGCCCAAGATGGTCCAGCTGGCGATGCTGACGGTGCTGGCCTACTCGGCCGGGCGGCTCCTGCAGACGGTTTTCGACAACCTGCGCAACATCGTGTTCGAGCGGGTCGGCCAGGACGCGACGCGGGCGCTGGCGGAGAACGTGTTCGGCCAGCTCCACCGCCTGAGCCTGCGCTTCCACCTCGCGCGGCGCACCGGCGAGGTCACCAAGACCATCGAGCGCGGGACCAAGAGCATCGACACGATGCTCTATTTCATGCTGTTCAACATCGCCCCGACCATCCTGCAGCTGCTGGTCGTCGCGGTGATCTTCTACATCAACTTTGGCATCGGGCTCGTACTCGCCACCGCCTTGGCCGTCGCGGCCTATATCTGGGTCACGCGCACGATCACCGAGTGGCGGACCAAGCTGCGCGAGCAGATGAACCGGCTAGATGGGCAGGCGCTGTCGCGCGCGGTGGATTCGCTGCTGAACTACGAGACGGTGAAGTACTTCTCCGCCGAGGCGCGTGAGGAGGCTCGCTACGCGCAGGCCACCCGCGCCTATGCGGTGGCGGCGGTGAAGAGTGAGAACTCGCTCGGGCTGCTCAACATCGTCCAGGGCGTCGTGGTCACGCTGCTGATGGCGGGTGCGCTCGCGTGGACGGTCTGGGGCTGGTACCGCGGCCAGTACACGGCGGGCCAATTGGTCTTCGTGCAGACCTACCTGACGCAGCTGTTCCGCCCGCTCGACATGCTGGGCATGGTCTACCGCACCATCCGGCAGGGCCTGATCGACATGGCGGAGATGTTCCGCCTGCTCGACACCCAGGTCGAAGTGCCCGACGCGCCCGGCGCGCCGGCGCTGGTGATCCGCCAGCCCTCGATCGTGTTCGACGAGGTGGTGTTCGGCTACGATCCCGACCGCACGATCCTGCACGGGCTGTCGTTCGAGGTGCCCGCCGGACAGGCCTTCGCGGTGGTCGGCCCCTCGGGCGCGGGCAAGTCCACGCTCGCGCGGCTGCTGTTCCGCTTCTACGACCCGCTTTCGGGCCGGATCCTGATCGACGGGCAGGACATCCGCGAGGTCACGCAGTCAAGCCTGCGGGCCGCGATCGGCATCGTGCCGCAGGATTCGGTGCTGTTCAACGACACCATCGGCTACAACATCGGCTACGGCCGCGACGGCGCCAGCCTCGAGGAGATCGAGGCCGCCGCGCAGGGCGCCGCGCTGACCAGCCTGATCGCCCGCCTGCCCAAGGGCTTCGCCACCGAAGTGGGCGAGCGCGGCCTCAAGCTCTCGGGCGGCGAGAAGCAGCGCGTCGCCATCGCCCGCACCCTCGTCAAGAACCCGCCGATCCTCGTGCTCGACGAGGCCACCAGCGCGCTCGACACGCGGACCGAGCAGGACATCCTCGCCACCCTCCACCGCGTCGCCGAACACCGTACCTCGCTGTCCATCGCACACCGGCTGTCCACCATCGCCGATGCGGACAAGATCCTGGTGCTGAACGAAGGCCGGCTGGTGGAGAGCGGCAGCCATGCGCAGCTCCTGCGCCGCGAAGGCCTCTACACCGAGATGTGGTCGCGCCAGGCCGCCGAGGCCGAGGCGATGATCGAGGCGGCGGAATAGGCGCCGCCCACGGGAATCGCACTTCACGACAGGCGGTCCCGACGCATCACTCCCCGCCGCTCCCTCATATCTGGCGAGCAGATGGCCGCCCCCCCGATCGGCCCGACGCTGACCACGTCGCCCGCAATCTTCCGATTGGCACACCGCAAAAATCCCCCTATTGCCGCCCTCGGACCGGCGTTAACGCGCCGGTTTCGAAGATCGCGCCGGTGCCTCGAAAGAGGCTTAAAACGGGAAGGCGGTGCGGGTGGTTCACCACCCAACTCCGCAGCTGTCCCTGCAACTGTAAGCGGCGAGCGCGATGCACATCGTTTCCCCCAGCCGGGGAAGCAGCCACTGGGCCGGACGCTAAGTCATGCGGGGCCTGGGAAGGCGTGCATCAAGCCCTGACCCGCGAGCCAGGAGACCTGCCGGCGTTCTGGTCGCTCTTGCCTTGGTCCAGGGGATGGTCACGGCACGGTACTTCCGTCTGAGCGACGTTCGTCATGCGGCCGGGGCCGCATCGGCACAACGCGCCGGGCGTCCTCGCGCCTGCCCGACGCGCGTGCCGGGTCGTCGATCGCCCGATCGATGGGACGCCCCGCCGTGCAGAAGTCGCCCGGCGCGGGGAGAAGACCATTGAGCAAAGTGCCCACCACCGTCATCACCGGCTTCCTGGGAGCGGGCAAGACCACGCTCGTGCGCCACCTGCTGCAGAACGCGGGCGGCCGCCGCATCGCTCTCATCATCAACGAGTTCGGCGACGTCGGCGTCGACAGCGAACTGGTGAAGGGCTGCAACGACGAGGCCTGCCCCGAGGACGACATCGTCGAACTGGCCAACGGCTGCATCTGCTGCACCGTCGCCGACGATTTCCTGCCCACCATGATGAAGCTGCTCGACCGGCCCAACCCGCCCGAGCACATCATCATCGAGACCTCCGGCCTCGCCCTGCCCAAGCCGCTGGTGAAGGCCTTCCAGTGGCCCGACATCCGCACCCGCGCGACCGTCGACGGCGTCATCGCGCTGATCGACGCCGATGCCGTGGCGGCCGGCCGCTTCGCCACCGACGAGGTCGCGCTGGCCGCCGCCCGGGCCGCCGACCCCAACCTCGACCACGACAGCCCGCTCGAAGAGCTGTTCGAAGAGCAGCTCGGATGCGCTGACATGGTCGTGCTCAACAAGACCGACCTCGTCGATGCCGAGGCGCTGGCCCATGTCGAAGGGCTGGTCGGGGCCGAGACCCGTCCCGGCGTCAAGATCATCCACGCCGACCACGGCGCGGTCGACATCGCCGCCCTGCTCGGCATCACCGCGGCGGCCGAGGACGACCTCGACAGCCGCAAGTCGCATATCGACGGCCTCGACGAAGGCCACGACCACGACGACTTCGACAGCTTCGTCGCCTCGGGCGGTGACGTGGCCGACCTCGACGCGCTGGTTGCGCAGATGGCCACGCTGATCGCCGCGCACGACGTGCTGCGCATCAAGGGCATGGTCGCGGTCGCGGGCAAGCCCAGCCGCCTCATCGTGCAGGCCGTCGGCCCGCGTATCCAGCACTTCTACGACCGCGCCTGGAAGCCCGGCGAACCGCGCCGCACGCAGCTGGTGGTGATCGGCCAGAAGGGCCTCGACCGCGCCGCCATCGAGGCAGGATTGGCCGACGTTCTCGGTGCGGTGACGGTCTGAACGAGCCGATGCCGATGCCCATCCCGCCCCACCCCATCCCACAAAACCCCGTCGTCCCCGCGCAGGCGGGGACCCCGCTTGTTCCTTCGAGCGGGGCGGAAGGGAAGCGGGGCCCCCGCCTTCACGGGGGCGACGGGGTGTGGGGTGCGAGCATCCTTCTCTCGGGTAGCGGGAGGTGGGCCGCCCGTACCGTGCGCGTGGCGCGCACAAACCGGGACACTGCCGCCATGCGAAACCCCGCCTGATGCACCTGCTCTCCGCCACCCCCGGCACCATCACCAACGGCGAGGAGGCCATCGACCTCGACCAGCCGCCGGGCGACATCGTCATCCTGACGGTGGCGGACAGCGAGCTCGCCTGCTTCGCCAAGGCCGCCGCGCAGTTGCCGCAAGGTGGCATTAGCGTGCGGTTAGCGAACCTGTTGCAGCTCAAGCACCCCTACTCGATCGACCTCTACGTCGAGAAGGTGATCGCCCACGCCAGGTTCGTCTGCGTCGTCCTCCTCGGCGGCAAGAGCTACTGGCCCTACGGCATCGACGAGATCGCCGCCGTGGCGCGCGAACGCGGCATCGCCTTCGCCGCCATCGCCGACGGGCGGGAGGACGACCCCGCGCTCGACCGCGCCTGCACGCTGCCCGCCGCCCAGGTCGAGCACTTGCGCGACTACCTGCGCCAGGGCGGCACCGCCAACGCCCTCTCGTTCCTGCGCACCGCAGCGCGGATCATCGGCGACGACTGCGGCCAGCCCGACGACCCGGTGCCCGTCGCCGATGCCGGGCTCTACATCCCCGGCGTGGATCGCCCCGGCCTCGCCGATCTTCACGCGCGCTGGAAGCCGGATGCCCCGGTCGCGCTGCTGGTGTTCTACCGCGCGCTGATGATCGCCGGTACGCTCGACGCGGTGGACGCCATGGTCGCCGCGCTGGAAGCGCGCGGCCTCAACGTCGCCGCCGTCCACGTCCGGGCGCTGCGCGAGCCTTTCGCGATCGACTGGCTCGGCGGGCTGATGGCCGGGATCGCCCCCGACGTGGTCATCAACGCCACCAGCTTCGCCTCCTCCTCCTCGGGCGAGCCGCGCACCCCCGGCATACTGGAGCGCGCCGACTGCCCGATCCTCCAGGTCGCCTTCGCGGGCGTCGAGGAGGCCGACTGGCGCGCCGCCGCGCGCGGCCTTGGCCCCCGCGACCTCGCCATGAACGTGGCGCTGCCCGAGGTGGATGGCCGCATCTTCACCCGCGCCGTCGCCTTCAAGGCCGCCGAGCGCTTCGACGAAGTGACCCAGTGCGGCATCGTCGTCCCCAAGGTCGCGCCGGACCGCGTGGCCTTCGCCGCCGACCTCGCCGCCAACTGGGCCCGCCTGCGCCGCACCCCCGCGCCCGAGCGGAAGGTCGCGCTGGTGCTCGCCAACTATCCCAACCGCGACGGGCGGATCGGCAACGGCGTCGGCCTCGACACCCCCGCCAGCGCCGCCTCGATCCTCGCATCCTTGCGGGCGGCGGGCTACGACGTCGGCAACGCTCCGCAGGACGGCGCGGCGCTCATGGCGCTGATGACCGGCGGCGTGACCAACGACCTCACCTCGCTGGACCGGCCCGGAGAGATCGCCCTCCCCCTCGCCGACTACCGCGCCGCCTTCGCACAGGTCCCCGAGGCCGCCCGCGCCGCCATGCTCGAACGCTGGGGCGAGCCCGAGGCCGACCCCTTCGTGCGCGAGGGCGCGTTCCGCCTCGCCGTCCACCGCTTCGGCAACGTCGCGCTCGCGGTGCAGCCGGCGCGCGGGTACAACATCGACCCCAAGGCCAGCTACCACGACCCGGCGCTGCCCCCTCCCCACGCCTATCTCGCTTTCCACGTCTGGCTGGACAGGCAGTTCGGCGCGCAGGCGCTGATGCATGTCGGCAAGCACGGCAATCTCGAATGGCTGCCGGGCAAGGCGATATCGCTCTCCGCCGACTGCTTCCCGGAGATCTGCGCCGGGCCGGTGCCGCAGCTCTACCCTTTCATCGTCAACGACCCCGGCGAGGGCACGCAGGCCAAGCGCCGCATCGGCGCGGTGGTGATCGACCACCTGACGCCGCCCCTCACCCGCGCCGAAAGCTACGGGCCGCTCAAGCAGCTTGAGGCGCTGGTCGACGAATACTACCTCGCCGCCGGCATGGACCCGCGCCGACTGGAGAGGCTGCGGCGCGACATCCTCGACCTCGCGCGCGGCAACGGACTGGACCAGGACGCCGGGGCGACGGGGGACGGCGACGATGCCCTCTCCGCAATCGACAACTACCTGTGCGATCTGAAGGAAATGCAGATCCGCGACGGGCTGCACGTTTTCGGCCACTCGCCCGAGGGCCGGCTGCGGCGCGACCTGCTGGTGGCTTTGGCGCGGACGCCGCGCGGGTATGACCGGCCCGGGCAGGCCTCGCTGCTGCGGGCGATGGCGGAGGATTTCGCTCTGGCGTTCGATCCGCTCGACTGCCGGATGGGCGATCCATGGGACGGCGCGCGACCGGCGATGCTGGCGGCGGTGTCCGACGATCCGTGGCGGACGCTGGGCGATACGGTGGAGCGGCTGGAACTGCTGGCGGCGGAGTGGGCGGATTCGCTTTCACCCTATCAGCCGGCCGGCAGCCGAACTGCAGCCGTCCTCGCCGAGATCGTCGACAACCTCGCCCCGCGCGTCGACGCCTGCGGCCAAGCCGAAACCGCCGCCCTGCTCGCCGGGCTCGACGGCCGCTTCGTGATGCCCGGCCCCTCCGGCGCCCCCACCCGGGGCCGCCCCGAAGTGCTGCCCACCGGCCGCAACTTCTACTCGGTGGACACCCGCGCGGTGCCCACGGCCGTCGCCTGGGACCTCGGCTTCAAGTCGGCGCAGCTGCTGGTCGAGGACTACCTCCAACGCGAGGGCGAATACCCGCGCGCCATGGCGCTCTCGGCCTGGGGCACCGCCAACATGCGCACCGGCGGCGACGACATCGCGCAGGCCCTCGCGCTGATGGGCGTGCGGCCGCGCTGGGAGTGGACCTCGGGCCGCGTGACCGGCTTCGAGATCATGACCGTCGCCGAACTGCGCCGCCCGCGCGTGGACGTGACCCTGCGCGTCTCGGGCTTCTTCCGCGATGCCTTCCCCGAACAGATGGACCTGATCGACAGCGCCGCCCGCGCCGTCATGGCGCTGGGCGAACCCGAGGGCGACAACCCCGCCGCCGAACGCCACCGCGAGGAGGTCGCAGGGCTCGAAGCGCAGGGCCAGAGCCCCGAACTGGCCGCGCGCCGGGCCGGGGCCCGCGTCTTCGGCTCGAAGCCGGGGGCCTACGGTGCCGGGCTCCAGGCGATGATCGACGAGAAGCTGTGGCACGACCGCGCCGACCTCGCCGAGATCTACCTCGACTGGGGCAGCTACGCCTACGGCGCGGGCGTCGAGGGCGAGGCCGAGCGCGAGCTGTTCGCCGCCCGTCTGACGCAGGCCGACGCGGTGGTCCAGAACCAGGACAACCGCGAGCACGACCTGCTCGACAGCGACGACTACTACCAGTTCGAAGGCGGCATCGCCGCGGCGGTCGAGCATCTGAAGGGCCGCAAGGTCGTGTCCTATCACAACGACCACTCGCGCCCCGAACGCCCGGTAATCCGCACGCTGGAGGACGAGATCGGCCGCGTCGTGCGCGCCCGCGTCACCAATCCCAAGTGGATCGCGGGCGTCATGCGCCACGGCTACAAGGGCGCGTTCGAGATCGCCGCGTCGGTCGACTACCTCTTCGCCTTCGCCGCCACGACGCATGCGGTGAAGGACCACCATTTCGACGCCGTCCACGCCGCCTTCATCGAGGACGAGGCGGTCCGCGCCTTCATGCAGGACGCCAACCCGGCGGCGCTGCGCGAAACCGCCGCCCGGCTTGCCGAGGCGCTGGAACGGGGCTTGTGGAAACCGAAATCGAACAGTGCGGGCGTCCTGCTCGCCCAGCTTGCAGGAGAGTAGAATGGCCGAACGCACCGACGAACGCCACGCCGAGAAGATGAAGAAGAAGCAGGCCGCCCACGACAAGATCATGGCGGCCAAGACCGTCGAGAAGGGCCTGCTGATCGTCCACACCGGCAAGGGCAAAGGCAAGACCACCGCCGCGCTCGGCATGGTGGTGCGCGCCATCGGGCACGGCAAGAAGGTCGGCGTCGTGCAGTTCGTCAAGGGTGCGATGACCACCGGCGAGAAGGTCGTCTTCGACGCCTTCCCCGCCAACGTCGAGTTCAAGCCGATGGGCGAGGGCTTCACCTGGAACACCCAGGACCGCCCCCGCGACATCGCCCTCGCCCGCGAAGCGTGGGAGGAGGTCAGGCGGATGATCGAGGACCCGGCCTACGACATGGTGCTGGCCGACGAGCTGAACATCGTCCTGCGCTACGACTACCTGCCGCTGGCCGAAGTGCTGGAGGTGCTGGCTGCCAAGGCGGAGATGAAGCACGTCATCGTGACGGGGCGCAATGCGCCCGAGGCGCTGATCGAGCAGGCCGATCTCGTCACCGAGATGACGCTGGTCAAGCACCCCTTCCGCGAGCAGGCCGTCAAGGCGCAGCCGGGGATCGAGTTCTAGGCTCCGCCCCGATGGCCTTTGAGACCGAAACCGACATCAGCCCAACCTCCGCCGTCGTCCCCACGCAGGCGGGGACGACGGCGTTTACGGGCGATAGCTCGGCGCTGCCGAACAGCAACGACCTGACCTGCCCCCCCCTGTTCGACGCCGGCTTTCGGGACGACCTCGCGTCCCTGCTGGCGTGGCGCCGGGACGTGCGGCACTTCCGGCGCGCCCCCCTCGCCGAGGAGGTCATCTCCGACCTGCTGGCAACCGCCCAGCTCGCGCCGTCGGTGGGCAATTCGCAGCCCTGGCGTTTCGTGCGCGTGCGCTCGGCCGATCTGCGCGAAGACCTCGCCCGCCACGTCGATGGCGAGGCCGAGCGCGCCGGCGAAGCCATGGCCGACCGCCGCGAGGCCTATGCCGCGCTGAAGCTCCACGGCCTGCGCGAGGCGCCGGAAGTCATCGCCGTGTTCTGCGACGATACGACCGCAATCGGGGCCGGCCTCGGCGCGGCGACGATGCCGCAGACGCGCGAGTGGTCGGTGGTGCTGGCGATCCATACCCTGTGGCTCGCCGCCAGGGCGCGCGGGCTGGGCCTGGGCTGGGTGTCGATCGTGGAGCCCGCCACTGTCACCGCACTGCTCGGCGTGCCGCCGGGCTGGCGCTTCATCGCCCTGCTGTGCCTGGGCGAACCCGAGGCGTGCGACGTGGTGCCCGAACTCGAACGGCGCGGCTGGCAGGCCCGCCTCGACGGGAGCGGCCATGTCAGCGAGCGTTGACGCCCGCCGCCATCGCCCGCGCCGCCTTCACGTAGGCCGGGCCGCCGCAGACCGTCCAGGCCTGCGGGATGCCGATGCGCGGAATGCCGGCGAGCACCGGGTGGTGCATCATCGCGGTGCCTTGGTCGACGACCTTGTCCGTCGCGGTATCGACGATCAGGAAGTCGGGCCGGGCCGCGGCCATCTCCTCGAGGCTCATCTGCGAGAGCGAGGGCTTGCCCAGCTTGGCCGCGAGGTTGATGATCCCCACCCGCGTCATCAGGTCGTCGATCAGGGTGCCGGTCCCGGTCATGTAGCCGCGCCGCTGGTAATAGGCGGCGACCTTGCCGGTCTGCCGGTGAGGCAGGCCCGCAAGCTCTCGGTCCATCCGCGCGACCAGCGCCTCGCCCCGCTCCGGATGGCCGACGGCGCTCGCCACCTCGCGGATCGAACGCAGGATCGCGGCGTAGCTGTCGGGCGACTTGATATCGAGCGCGGGGTACTTCTTCGCCTTGAGCACGGCAATGGCCGGGCTGCGCCGCGCGGGCATGCCGATGACGAGGTCCGGGCCGATCGCCATGATCTCCTCCGCCGAGCCGCGCAGGATCGGCAGGCCCTTCGCGGACGCAGCGGCGGCCGACATCGCCGGGTCGGCGGCGTAGCGGGTAAGCCCGGCGATCTGGCTCCGGTCCGCCAGCGCCATGACCAGCTGGTCGGCGCAGAGGTTGAGCGAGACGATCCGCTGCGGCGCCCTCTTCGGGGCCGCCCCTGCGGGCGCGGGCACGCTCCATGCCGCCGCACATGCGAAGGAGGCCACCGCCGCGCACAGCGCGAGCTTGCCAGAACGAAGATAAGCCGTAAGCGCCATACCAGCGTTCCCATAGCAACACGACCCCGGGACACAAGCGTGACGGGGAACCGATCCAATTCGAGGTATTCGTGCTCAACGATGCATTTCCCGCGGCGCGCCACCCGGCGCTGATGCCGCTTCTCGTCGCCGGCGTGGTGGTAATGGGCCTGGCGTCCATGAGCCTTGGCCCGGTCCATCTGTCCGAGACCCGCATCCTTTCCGCGCTCACCGGGCACGGCGACCCGATCGCGCGGGCGATCCTGTTCGAGCTGCGCCTGCCGCGCACGCTCGTCGCGCTGCTGGTGGGGTCCATGCTCGGACTCGCCGGCGCGGTGCTGCAGGGCTACCTGCGCAACCCGCTGGCCGAGCCTTCGGTGCTTGGCGCCTCGAACTCGGCGGCGCTGGGGGCGGTGGCGGCGATCTATTTCGGGATCGCCGACTGGAGCCCCGTCATGCTGCCGCTGCTCTCGATCGCCTCGGGCCTCGTCGCGCTGGGCCTTCTGTTCGCGCTGGCGGGACGCGCGGAAAGCCCGCTGACGCTGATCCTCGCCGGCATCGCCGTCTCGACGCTGGCGGGGGCGGGGATCAGCCTGGCGCTGAACCTGTCGGCCAACCCGTTTGCGGCGATGGAGATCATGGCCTGGCTGCTCGGCTCGATCGAGAACCGGACGATGGAGCACGTCTGGATCGCCGTCCCCTGCGCGCTGCTCGGCATCGGCCTGCTGCTCTACAACCCCCGCGCGCTCGATGCGCTGTCGCTGGGCGAGGACGGCGCCCGCTCGCTGGGCGTCGACCTGCGCCGCACCCGGCGCCGCCTGCTGCTGGGGGTCGCGGTGGGGGTCGGCGGCGCGGTCGCCGTATCCGGGTCGATCGGCTTCATCGGGCTGATCGTGCCGCATCTGGTACGCCCGCTGACCGACCGCAGCCCTTCGGCTGTGCTGCTGCCCTCGCTGCTGGGCGGGGCGATCCTGCTGGCGGGCGCGGACATCCTCGTGCGGCTGATCCCGACCGCCAGCGAACTGAAGCTTGGCGTGGTGACCGCGTTCCTGGGCGTCCCCGTCTTCCTTGTCCACCTGCTGCGGGAGCGCCGCTCGTGGTGACCATCGCCATCCGCAGCCTGTCCGCCGACCTCGGCCGCCGCGCCGTGCTCACCGGGGTGAGCGCCACGCTGCGCCCCGGCACGCTGACCGGCGTGATCGGCCCGAACGGCGCCGGAAAATCGACGTTGGTGCGCGCGATGCTCGGCCTTGTGCCCAAGCTGCAGGGCTCGGTCAGCATCGACGGGCGCGATGTGAGCACGCTCGCCCCGCGCGAACTCGCCCGCATGGTCGCCTACCTCCCTCAGGGCCAGACACTGCACTGGCCGCTCAGCGTCGAGCGGCTGGTGGCGCTGGGCCGGCTACCGCACCTCGCGCCTCTGTCGCGGATCGGAGCTGCGGACCGCGAGGCGGTGCGAGAGGCGATGGCGCGGGCGGACGTCGCGCATCTCTCAGGCCGGATCGTCACCGAACTCTCGGGCGGCGAGCGCGCGCGGGTCATGCTGGCGCGGGCGCTGGCCGTCGGCGCACAGGGCATCGTCGCCGACGAGCCGCTCGCCTCGCTCGACCCCGGCCACCAGATCGACGTGATGGAACTGCTGGCGCGCGAGGCGAAGGCCGGGGCGCTGGTGGTCACCGTCCTGCATGACCTGACCATGGCCGCGCGTTACTGCGACCGCCTGCTCCTGATCGATCGCGGCGTGCTGGTCGCCGAAGGCACCCCGCGCGAAGTGCTGAGCCCCGAGCGGCTGCGCACGGTCTACGGGGTCACCGGACACATCGACATGGCCGGGGCGACGCCGATGGTGGTGCCGCTGGGTCGCTGCCGGGAGCGGGAGGACCGGTCGTCCCCGGCTTGACCGGGGACCGCTGGCCGCGCGGTCAAATCCTCCCTGTCGCGAAGCGATGGGGAGGATTGGCGTCTGAGATTGGCGGCTCCGGGGCGGGTTACTTCCAGTCGCCGTTCAGCTCGACCAGTTCGTAGTACCGCCCCACTTCGGGCACGCGCACGCTGAGCGGCAGCCAGTCCTCGCCGGCGGTGTGCATGACGAGCGTGCGGCCGGTGTAGGTGTCCCAGTTGTAGCGCAGCGCGTCGAAGCTGCCGGCGGGGACCTGCGCGGCCTCGCGGCCCTCGAACTCGATGTCGTAGCTCTTGGTGGTGAGCATCGGGCCCGAGGCGCCGCCGGGGGCGAGCGAACTGGAGAAGCAGTTGGTCAGCGGCTGCTTCTCGCCGGGGCGCTCGGCGGGCGTGTGCGCGCACTTCCAGATGTCGATGCTGATCGGGTGCGAGCCGAACAGCCGCACCCGGCCCGGCGTCTCGATACGCTGGCTGACGCGGCCCTCGGCGGCGGAGATCACCTCGCCCTCGGCGAAGGTGTCGGTGAAGCGGAAGAAGCCGCTGCCCACGAAGCTGCCCTTGGCGACCACGCGCACGAAGGCGTCGACCGCCTCGAAGTGGGCGTTGACGGTGTAGGTCACATCGCGCACCAGATCGAGCTGGTCCATCCAGCACTGGCAGCGCAGGGTACGGCTGCCGTCCTCGTGGACGCTGACCGAGAAGATCTCCCGGCCAATGTCGCCCTCGGTGTCGGAGGCGTAGCGGATCAGGCCGGAGTAGTCGCGGGACATGGGATGGCTCCTTGTGGAATTCAGGCGGCTTCGAGTTCGATCACCGCGCGGGCATAGCCCTTGCGGCCGGTCAGCAGGAACAGCGTCAGGGCGCCGCCGACGACGAGCAGGATGCTGGCGAGCGACCAGCGGATGCCCGCGCCGTCGCCGAACACGGTGTCGTTGAGCAGGCCGACGCCGGTCGGGCCGATCAGCGTGCCGATCATCGAATTGGTCATGGTGTAGAGCGCCAGCACCCGCCCGCGATACTGCGAAGGCGTGGCGAAGACCACCGAGGCGACGCCGGTCGAGGTCGACATCGAGCTGAAGAACGCCGAGATAGCCAGCGCGCCGATCGCCATGTAGGGATTGGGCCAGAGCGCCGCGGTGCCGCCGAAGATCACCAGCGCCGGCAGGCTGACGGCCAGCACCCGGAACGGTGCGTCCTTGTGGCCGCGGTCGTAGAGCCGGCTGGCGATGAGGCCGCCGACGACGGTGCCGAGCGGCCCGAGCGTCAGCAGGATCACGCCGTAGTACATCGAGAAGCGCTCGGGCGGCCAGGCCCAGACGCGGGTGAACAGCGTCGGCAGCCAGGTGAAGGCGTAGCCGAACAGCGCCACCGTCCCCATGCCCACCGCCAGCGGCACCAGCGCCGAGCGGTGGCGGCCGACATGCGCGAAGCATTCCTTCATCGAGCCGCCCGTCCTCTTGCCCGTATCGCGCCGCGCGGGCTCGCGGATGACCGCGAGCAGCGCCAGCGACACCAGGAAGCCGGGCACGCCGACGAGCACGAAGACGATCTGCCACGGCGCGAGGCCGCCGCCGAGGAACGTCGCATGGTTGACGGTCGCCCAGGCGAGCAGCCCGCCGCCGATCAGATACGACAGGCCCATGCCGGTGTAGATGCCGAGGTTGAACACGCCGACAGCCGAGTTGACCTTGCGGCGCGGGAACATGTCCGCGATCAGCGACGTCGCCGCCGGGCTCAGCGCCGCCTCGCCGAAGCCGATGCCGAAGCGGCAGACGGCAAGCTGGAAGAAGTTGCGCGTGAAGCCCGAGGCGACGGTCATGATCGACCAGAAGCCGATCGCCCCGCTCACCAGGTTGCGGCGGTTGAGCCGGTCCACCGCCCACCCGAACGGCAGGCCCGACAGCACGTAGACCGCCGCGAAGATCGGTCCCATCAGCAGCCCGACGGCGGTGTCCGAGATGCCCAGCGCCGCCTTGATCGGCCCGACGAGCAGCGTCAGCACCCAGCGGTCGAGGAGCGACAGCGCATAGGCCAGCGTCAGCAGTGCCACTGCGCACCAGGCGTAGAGCGCGCTGGGATAGCCGGCGTCGGGATCGGTTGGGGTCTCGGCGGGGCTCTCGGTCATGCGGGGTCCTCGGGGCTTGGGCGACGGGCATGATGGCGGATGGGGCGCTCGGGGGCAGGTCCTGGTGCGGCGGTGTTCGGCTGCCGATCAGGTAGGCACCACGTCCTGAAGCACGCTCCTGCCCAAACCGCTCTCCGTCATTCCCGAGCAGGCGGGAACCCAGCTGATGACGGCGCCCATGGCACGCTCGTCAGATGGGTCCCCGCCTTCGCGGGGATGACAGTATGGGGAAGTTGTAGTTCACCCTGACGCGGGTTGAGCGCGGCCCCCGCTTATGCAGGGATCACGGTCATGCCTTCGCCTTGCGCAGCGCTTCCAGCTTAGGCTCGTCGAGGTCGTAGAACAGCAGCAGCAGCGCCCCCACCGCCAGCATCCCGGCCGGAACCAGCGTCTTGATCCCGTAGAGCGCCGAGATCGTCCGCGCCGACTGCTCGACCAGCGCGCCGTTCCTGGTCGCCACGTAGCCCGCGATCGAGAGGCCCAGCCCCAGCACCAGCGCGCCGATGGCGAAGCCGATCTTCTCGTTCACCGAATAGAGGCTGGCGAAGATGCCGCCGCGCTCGACGCCGTTCTTGAGCCGGTCGAACTCGATGACGTCGGGCAGCATCGACGTGCTCATCAGCAGCGCCCCGCCCGAGGCGAAGCCGAACAGCGCCGAGCGCCACCAGATGCCGGGGTAGCCGGTCGAGGCGTCGGCCCAGTACCAGGTCAGCACGGCGGGGATCATGATCGCCTGCGCCAGAAGGTAGGCGTTGCGCTTGCCGATCAGGCGGCCGATCCGCATCCACACCGGCATCGAGGCGAAGACCGCGCCGTTCTGCACCACCGACTGGTGGATCATGCCGGTATAGCCCACGCTCATCACGTTGAGCAGGAACAGCAGCGTGATCGGCATCAGGACTCCGAAGGCGACGTACTGGCACAGCTTGGCGCCGAGCAGGATGAACAGCGGCCGGTTCTCCATCAGCGTGCCGAAGTCCGCGCGCGAAAGCCGGTGCGGCGTGCCTGCCGGTGCATCGGTGCGCGCGCCGCGCGTGCCCCACCAGGAGCCGAGCATGGTCGCCAGCGCCAGCACCGCCATGACGCAGCCCATGATGACATAGCCGCTGCGCCCGCCCCCGCCCGCCTGGATCAGCCAGGCCGAGAGCGCCAGCGCGGTCAGCTGGCCGACACCGATGAACGCGGTGCGGAACGAGATCAGCTTCAGGCGCTCGGCATTGTTCGAGGTGATCTCGGACGGCATGGCGAGATAGGGCACGTTGAACAGCGAATAGCCGGTCGAGTAGATCACCAGCCCCACGGCCATCCAGGCGATCAGCGCGGTCTCGCCCAGCGGCGGGGCGAGGAAGATCATCAGCAGCGAGGCGAACGAAACCAGCGCGCCCGCCAGCAGGAACGGCCGGCGCCCGCGGCGCACCCGCACCTTGTCGCTCCACGCCCCGATCGCGACGTCGGCGAAGGCGTCGTAGACCTTGGAAAGCATCACCAGCGTACCGGCGACCGCCGGGTTCACGCCGAGCACCGTCGCCATCAGCGCCGGAAAATAGACCGAGACCGTGTTGAGCAGGATCGAAATGCCCGAAGTGCCGACCCCGAAGCCCAGGCACAGACCCAGCGGCGGATAGGCCGTGCGCGTCCGTGGCGGGCGGGCAAGCGTGGCGGTCTCGGTCATGGGCGGGCTTTCATGGAAGGCAGGAGCTTTGCGACGAGGCGGGCGAGCGTTTCAGGCTTTTCGGCGGCGAGGTAATGGCCGGCGCCGGGGACGATCTCGGGACCGGGCGCGCGAAGGGCGCGCGCCATGGCGCCGCCGGATGCCGGCGGGCTGATGCGGTCGTGTTCGCCGGTAATCAGCCGCGCCGGCACGCGCACCCGCCCGGCAGCGGCCAGCAGGTCGGGCCGGGCGGCGTAGGCGTCGATCACGCGCGCCTGCATCGCGGCGCTCGAGGCCATGCGGTCGGCGACAAGCGCGTCGAGGATCGCCGTGTCGTCGGCAAAATCCGGCGCCAGCTGCACGGAAAGGTCGACGCGGGCACGGCGCTCCAGTTCCTCGGCCTCCAGCGCCCCGTACTCGGCCTGGCGGCGGCGCAGCGCGGCGACGTCGACCCCGCGCGCCGGGTCGGGCGCACCGACGAGCACCAGCGCGGCGATCCGCTCGGGCCAGCGCGCGGCGGCATTGATCGCCACCGAGCAGCCGAGCGACCAGCCCAGCACCGGCGCGCGCTCGATCCCCAGCCCGTCCAGCACGCCGACGAGATCGCTGGCCCACAGGGGATGATCGATGGCGACGCCCGGCGGCACGCGGTTCGCGGCGAACCCGCGCTGGTCGTAGGCGATAACCCGGTACTGCGCCGAGAGGTGTGACATCAGCGGCATGAAATGCGCCGCGCGCGATCCGCCGCCGTGAAGCAGCACCAGCGGCTCGCCGCTACCGGCCTCGATGACCGGGAACAGGAGCCCGTCATGCGGGACGTGGTGGGCGAGAAACGCGTTCATTCGGGCCACGCTACATCACGCGATGCGCCCCCGGATTTCAAGCCTGCGCTGTGATCGCCTGATGGTCAGGCCGCCGCTGTTCGCTCTCCGGTCACTCCTGCCGCGGTCCCTCCCGGCGCTTGCGCTTTGCGGCTTTGTCTGCCCCCGACCGCTGGAGATCCCAAGCCCATGACCGCCGAAATGAAACTGGCCGAGAAGGCCGCCTGATGCGCCCGACGATGGACACCCTCGCCAGGCAGATCGCGCCCGAGCACACCGCCGTGCTGATCGTCGACATGCAGAAGGACTTCTGCACCCCCGGCTTCGGCGCCGAGCAGGCCGGACGCGACATGGGCCCGGCAACCCGCGCCACCCCCGAAATCCGCCGCCTCCTCGACGCGGCCCGGAAAGCAGGCGCAACCGTCGCCCACGTCGGCTTCTGGACGCTGCCCGGCAACGGCAGCGATTCCGACACCTGGCTGTGGAAGCGCAAGGGCGCGACCGTCTCCTCACCGACGCTGTGCATCGCCGGCACCGAGGGCGCCGAGTTCATCGCCGAACTCGCCCCCCTTCCCGGCGAGCTGGAAATCCACAAGCACCGCTACAGCGCCTTCACCGCCACCAACCTCGACCTGCTGCTGCGCGCGCGCGACGTACGTACGATCATCGTCACCGGAGTCTCCACCAACGTCTGCGTCGAGACCACTTTTCGCGCCGGCTTCGAGCTGGGCTACGCAGTCGTCGTACCGCCCGAGACCTGCGCCTCGTGGGATCAGGACCTCCACGACGCGGCATTGGCCAACGTCCGCCACCGCTTCGGCGTGACGCCCCCGCTTCAAGACATTCTGACAATCTGGGAACGATAAAGACGATGAGCGAAACCCTCACGCTGACGGCAGCCGCGGTCAAATTCACCTGCGGCATGACCCCCGAAGCCCTGACCGGCGAACACCTGCGCCTCGCACGCCGCTGCGTGCTCGACGGCCTCGCCGTCGCGCTCGGCGGCAGCCAACAGCCCGGCATGGCCCCGCTCGGCCGCTATATCCTCTCCCTCGGCGGCGTGGCGGACGCCCGGCCGATGGGCGCGGCGGAGCACCGCCTCCCCGCCCACCTCGCCGCGCTGTGGACCGGCACCGCCGGCCACGCGATGGACTGGGACGACACCCAGCTCGCCGAAGGTCCGGGCCGCCCCTACGGCCTGCTGATGCACCCGACGATGCCGCCGCTCGCCGCCGCCATGGCGCTGGCCGACATGGTCGCGCGCGAGACCGGCAAGCCCGTCACCGGCGCGCAGTTCCTCACCGCCTTCGCCACCGGCTTCGAGGTCGGCTGCAAGATCGCCGAGGCCATCAACCCCGACCACTACATGCGCGGCTTCCACACCAGCGGCACGATCGGCGCCTTCGCCGCGACCGCGACGGCGTGCCGGATGCTCGACCTCGACGAGGAGACCACCGCGCGCGCGATCGGCATCGCCGCCTCGTGCTCGGCCGGGATCCGCGCCAACTTCGGCACGATGACCAAGCCCTTCCACGTCGGCCGCGCCGCCGAGAACGGCGTCACCGCCGCCCTGCTCGCGCGCCAGGGCTTTTCCGCCAACACCGAGGCGCTCGACGGCAAGTGGGGCTACCTCACCATCGCCGGTCCCGGCGGCGACCCCGCGTTGGTGGTCGAGAAGTTCGGCGCGCCGTTCACGATGGTTTCGCCCGGCGTCAGCATCAAGCCCTACCCCTCGGGCGTGCTCACCCACCCGAGCATGGACGCCATGCTGCTGCTCATGGCCGAGGAAGGCATCGCCGCCGACGACATCGAGAGCGTCGGCCTCTACGCCGGCTCCAACGTGCTCGGCCCGATCCGCTACCGCATCGCGAAGACCGAGCTGGAGGGCAAGTTCTCCTTCGCCTTCCTGCTCGCCGCGATCGCCCTGCGCAGCCGCTGCGGCAAGGACGAGTTCACCGACGAATTCGTCTCCTCCGACGCCTGCCAGGCGATGCAGCACCGCATCGAGACGCACTTCAGCGAAGAGATCGAGGCGATGGGCTGGGACCGCATCCGCTCGCGCGTCGAGATCGTCACCAGGGACGGTCGCACCGTCTCGCGCTGGGCCAACGAGGCCTATCGCGGCAGCCCGCACAACCCGCTGTCCGACGAGGAACTGCAGGGCAAGTTCGCCGACAACGCCGCCGGCCTGCTCACCGCCGAGCAGCAGCAGCAGGTGTTCGACCTCGTCTGGTCGCTGGAAACCGCGCCCGACGCCGGCGCGCTGGTCGAGCTGACCAGCTGGGGCGCGCTCGACGGTGTAGGCGCATGAACCTCGGGCTCGAAGGCCGCACCGGCCTCGTCTTCGGCGCGAGCCGGGGCATCGGCGCCGCCTCGGCCCGCGCGCTCCACGGCGAGGGCGCGCTGCTGGCGCTCACCGCCCGCAGCCGCGAGGCGCTGGAGGGCAGCCTCGCCGCGATGCCCGGCGCCCTGCCGCTGGCGGTCGACCTGACCAGCCCCGGCGATGCCGAGGCGGCGGTCGCGGCGACGCTGGAGCGCTACGGCCGCATCGACCTCGCGGTCATCAGCGCCGGCGCGGCGCAGGGCGGCGCCTTCACCGACCTCGGCGACAACGTCTGGGCGAGCGCGCTGGAACTCAAGTTCATGGGCATGATCCGGGCGCTGCGCGCGCTGGTCCCCCCGATGCGCAAGGCCGGATCTGGCCGCATCCTCGTCATCGTCGGCAACAACGGCGTCCAGGCCAACAAGGCGATGCTGCCGGGCTCGGCCGCCAACGCCGCCTGCCTTGCGGTAATCCGGGGCCTGGCCGAGGACGTCGCCGCCGACGGCATCCGGATCAATGCGCTCAACCCCGGCCCGACCCGCACCGACCGCTGGGACGGACTCGTCGAGCGCCTGTCGCAGGGCCAGGGCCGCGCGCCCGCCGAAGTCGAAGCCGACCTGCTCGCCGCCCTGCCGCTCGGCCGCATCGCCGCCGCCGACGAGATGGGCCGCCTCGCGGCGATGATGCTCTCCGATGCCGCCGACATGCTGGTCGGCACCTCGCTCACCGCCGACGGCGGCGCCACCAGGAGGATCTGACGTGTCGACCAACCCGCGCATACCCTTCCAGCTCGCCAGCGACCGCCAGCCGATCGCGCCGCCCGCAGGCGGGCGCCTGATCGTCCACATCGTCGTCAACATCGAGAACTGGCGCTTCGACCACGCGATGCCGCGCAAGCTCCTGCCCGCGCCGCACGGTGCCGAGGCCGTGCCCGACATCCCCAACTTCTCCTGGGCCGAATACGGCATGCGCTGCGGCATGTCGCGCCTGTTCGAGACACTCGGCCGCCGCAGCCTGCCGGTGACCTGCGCGTTCAACGCCAGCGTCATCGACAACTACCCGGCGCTCGCGCAGGCGGTGGTCGACGCCGGCTGGGAATTCATGGGCCACGGCATGCACCAGCGCGCCCTGACCGCCGAGGACAGCGAGGCCGACCTGCTCGGCGCCGCGATCGACAAGATCGCCGCGTTCTCGGGCAAGCCGGTCGCCGGCTGGCTCGGCCCCGGCCTGCGCCAGACCGCCGACACCCTCGACCACCTCGCCGCGAAGGGCATCCGCTACTGCTGCGACTGGGTGCTCGACGACCTGCCGGTGTGGATGAAGACGGCAGGCGGCGCGATGGTAGGCGTGCCCTATTCGCTCGAAATCAACGACAGCGTGATCTACGCGGTGGAGAAGCATTCGTCGTCCGAGATGCACGACCGACTGGTGCAGACGCTCGAGACTTACGCGCCTGAACTGGAGAACGGCCCGCGCATCGTCACGCTTGGCCTGCACCCGCACCTGATCGCGGTACCGCACCGCTTCGCATGGTTCGAACGCATGCTCGACCTGCTGCAGGCGCGCGACGATACGGTGTTCATGACGGGGAGCGAGATCACGGACTGGTTCGAGGACGCGAGCGATTCGGCGGAGCGCGAAGCAGCGGCGGGTTATAAGCCGGTGGGGTAACCCGCAAATCCTCCCTGTTCCGAAGGAATGGGGAGGGGGACCGCCGACTTAGTCGGTGGTGGAGAGGTAAGAACCCCTCCGTCAGCCCTAAGGGCTGCCACCTCCCCATCCCTTCGGGACAGGGAGGATTTTTGCCTCAGCCTCTCGCTGGATCGACCCGCACCGGCCTCGGCAACCCGAGCCGATCGCGCAGCGTCTCGCCTTCGTACTCCGTGCGGAACAGCCCGCGACGCTGCAATTCCGGCACCACCAAGGTCGCGAAATCGCGCAGCGAGCCCGGCAGCATCGGCGAGGAGATCGCGAAGCCGTCGGCCGCCTCGGCATGGAAGGCCTCCTCGATGAGGTCGGCGACCTCCTTGACCGAACCGATCACCCGCCAGTGCCCGAACCCGGCGGCATAGCGCAGGTACAGCTCGCGCAGGGACAGCCCCTCCTCGCGCGCTTCGGCGAGGAGGTTGGCCTGGAACGTGCTCATGCCGTCGCTGGGCGGGATCTCCGGCACCGGCCCATCGATGGCGAAGCGCGAAAGGTCGACCTTGCCCCCCAGCACGGCGGTCAGGATCTGGATGCCGACCGAAGGATCGACGAGGTTCTGCAAGGCGTCGAACTTGGCCTGCGCCTCCGCCCGCGTCTCGCCGACGAACGGCACGAGGCCCGGCAACACCCGCACCGTATCGGGATCGCGCCCTGCGGCGGCGACAGCGTGCTTGACCTTGAGATAAAACTCCCGCGCCGTGGGGACCGAGCGCTGCTGGGTGAACACGCAGTCCGCCGAACGCGCGGCGAGCGCGATGCCGGCGGGCGAGGACCCCGCCTGGAAGATCACCGGATGCCCCTGCGGCGGCCGCAGCGCGTTGAGGGGCCCGCGCACCGAGAAATGCTCGCCCTTATGGTTGACCGGCGACAGCGCCTCTGGGCGGAAGTAGCGCCCGCTCGCCTTGTCGGCGATCAGCGCGCCGTCGTCCCAGCTGTCCCACAGCCCCCGCACCACGTCGACGAACTCGTCGCCCCGGGCATAGCGGGCGTCATGGTCGGCCTGCACGTCGCGGTTGAAGTTGAGCGCCTCGGCCGGGTTGGCCGAGGTCACGAGGTTCCAGCCCGCGCGCCCGCCGCTGATGTGGTCAAGCGAGGCGAACTGCCGCGCGACGTGGAATGGCTCGCAGTAGGTGGTCGACATCGTGGCGACGAGGCCGATGTTCTTCGTAACCATCGCCATCGCCGACAACGCGGTGATCGGCTCGAGCATCGCGATCGAGTTCGAGGTGCGGCTCAGCTCCTCGTTGCTCGCCTGCTTGAGCGCGTAGTTGTCGGCCAGGAAGACGAGGTCGAACTTGGCGGTCTCGGCGATCTGCGCTTCCTCGACGTAGCGGGCGATGTTGGACGACCCGTCGGCGGGGCAGTCGGGATGGCGCCAGCCGGCGATGTGGCTGCCGGTCGCGGAGAGGATCGCGGCAAGGCGGAGGCTGCGGGCGGGCATCGGGGACTCCTGCGGGCGGGGAATGGGCTTGTCTGCACGCGTCTTCGCCGCAAGCCGCCCGCATGCGCAGGGGCCTTGCGCCTTCGTGCTCGCTTGCCGAATAAGCCGGGGCAAGGGAATACCGGCGCGTCCCGGTTTGCGGTCTGACGAGGACCACAACGCCCTCAGGGAGTCGACCATGACCACCTATACAACCCGCGGGCCCGTCCGCCTCGTCGAAACCGACTGGAGCGTGCTGGACCTCGCGCAGCAGGACGAGCACCTCGCGGTCGAAGGCTTCGTGATCGTGCCCGGCCTCATCACGCAAGGCGAGATCGACACCGTGCGTTCCGAGCTGGCCGACCTGCCGATGAACACCGCGCCCTATTCCGAGCACCAGAAGTTCGCCAAGGCGCCGCCGCAGTGGCACAGTCCCGCCTTCGCCGAGATGATCGGCAACCCGCGCCTGGTGCCCTTGCTGGAGAAGGCGCTGGGCCCCGACGTGGTGTTCATGCTCGGCCACTACATCACCAGCGGGCCGGGCGTGCCGGGCCTGGCGCTCCATTCGGACTACCAGCCCTACGGCTCGCCGCAGAAGGGCTGGGAGGAAAGTTCACCCGCGACGCTGCGCGTGCTGATCTATCTCGACGACCTGACGCTCGACAAGGCGCCCTTCACGATCGTCCCGCGCTCGCACCTGTCGATCCACGAGGTCGCCAATCCCTACGTCCGCTACGACCATCACGCCGAGATGCGCACGATCACGCTCAACGCGGGCGATGCCATCGTGTTCAACGTCAAGGCGTTCCACGGCACCCACCCGCACCTGGGCGAACTGGGCCGGGGCATGCTCGAATTCGCCTACCGCCCGCTCTGGGCGCGCTGCGCCGGCGAGGTGAAGGAATGGGACGCGGCGGACCTCGCCAGGGCGCCGGAAAGCGCCCTGCCCTTCCTGCGCCCCCGCAATGCCGGCAAGGCCGAGGACATGCTCGGCAAGACCTTCGACGCGCGCGAGGGCGACTATGCCGGCCTGATGCCCGGCGTCGGCGCCGCCTGATCCAAAGAAATTCGATAAACAGGAAGATGACCAGCATGACCACTCCCCGCACCGGTGGCGAAGCCATGATCGAGGTGTTCCGCCAGCAGGGCCTGCGCACCGTGTTCTGCCTGGCCGGCGCCGCCCACGCGCCGCTGCTGCGCGACCTCGAGGGCACCGACTTCCACATCGTCCCCAGCCGCCACGAGAACTCGACCGTGGCCGCCGCCGACGGTTTCGCGCGTGTCACCGGCCTGCCCGGCGTCGCCATGATCGCCGGGCACCAGGGCCTGCCCAACGCGCTGGGCGGCATCCGCACCGCGCAGCTCGCCTGCTCGCCCGTGGTGCTGCTCGCCTCGGTGAACGAGGGCAGCAGCGAATCGATGTCGGAGGAGACCAACGACGGGCTCGACATGGTGAAGCCCTTCGTGAAGTGGGCGCGCACCGTCACTGACGTGAACCGGCTGGAGGAATACCTCAACGCCGCGTTCCATCAGGCGACCTCGGGCCGCCCGGGCGTCGCGGTGCTCGGCATCCCGACGCACATCGAGGGCGAGGCGCTGAAGGCCGGTGCCGCAGTGCGCAGCCGCAAGCTTGCGCCGATCCCGCCGCAGCCCGCCGATGAGGCGATCGCTGCACTGGTCGAAGCGATCGGCAACGCCAAGCGGCCGCTGGTGCTCGCCGGCGCCGGTGCGGCGCTCTCGGGCGCGGGCGCGGCGCTGCGCACGCTGACGCAGGAGTTCGGCCTGCCGGTCTTCGGCCACGCGCTGGGCCGCGGGCTGGTCGCCGAGGACATGGACCACGGCTATCCCTGGGCGCTGACCCAGGTCGCCGCCAAGCACGCCGACCTCGTCATCGCCGTGGGCATCCGCCTGCAACAACGCATCGGCTACGGCATGGCGCCGCGCTTCTCCGAGGCCGCCGTCTTCGCCCAGATCGACATCGACGGCGGCGAGATCGGCCGCACCCGCACCGTCGAGATCCCGATCCAGGGCGATGCGCGCCTCGGCGTCGAGATGCTGGTCGAGGCGCTGCGCGCACGGGGACAGGCGGCGTTCGACCGCGCATGGGTCGGCGAGGCGCTGGCCGTCCGTCTGGCCCGGGTGGATGAACTCGGCCGCGAAGCCGAAGGCTCGATCCACCCCCTTGCCATAGGCCGCGCCTTGATGGAGCAGCTGCCCCCCGAAGCGATCTTCGTGGCTGACGGCGCGGACGTCTACAACTGGATGTCGGCGGTGATGCGCATGCGCTCGGAGCGCTGCTATCTCGACCACTACCCGCTCGGCTCGATGGGCATCGGCACCCCGCTCGCGGTCGGCGCGGCGGCGGGCGCGCGGCAACTGGCCGAGGATACCGGCACCCCGGCCCGCCCGGTGGTGCTGGTGACCGGCGACGGCTCGTTCGGCTTCTACCCCAGCGAGTTCAACGCCGCCGTGGTCGATGGCCTGCCGCTGACCTGCATCATCTCCAACGACGGCAATTGGGGCACGGAGCGCAACGCCCTGCTCACGCGCCTGGGCACCACGGTGAACTGTGTGCTCGGCCAGTGCGACTACCACCTCGTCGCGCAGGGCTTCGGCGCGGATGGCGTCAAGGTCGAGGCGGTGGCCGACCTCGCGCCCGCGATTGCAGGGGCGCTTGCCAGCGGCAAGGCGACGGTGATCAACGTCATCACCGATCCCGACGCCGGCGAAGTCCGCAAGAAGGACCCGCGCCTGCAGATGGTGACCTTCGAGGATCTGCGCTCCAGCCTCGACGCACACCACGTGATGGACCTGCGCTGACGGGAAAGAGCGTTGGTGTCCTACGGCAGAAAAACGAACGGCTCGGACTCGAAAGTCCGGGCCGTCAGCGCATACCCCAAGGTCAGGGTATTCAAGGTGCGAGGTGGTTCGCGAAGAACCGTGCGATGACGCCGTAGGCCTCGCGCGATTCCGGCAGATCCGGGTCGGTGAAGAAGGCGTGCCACAGCCCGTCCCACACATGCAGGTCGGCATCGACGCCCGCCTTCACGAGATCGCGGTGCGCGGTGATGGTGTTGCTCATGGCGAAGTCGCGCGTGCTGGTGATCAGCAGCGACGGCGGGAAGCGCTTAAGCAGTTCGGGCGAGCGCGCCGGGATCACCATCGGGTCGGTGTCCGCCCGCCCGTCGAGATAGCCGTTGCCCGACTGTGTCAGCGGGCGGACCGTGGTCGGCAGCGGAAAATTGTTGAGCAGCGAGCCGGTGTACTGGCTGTCGCCGCCGGTGCCCTCGATCGAGCCGCAGAACGTGCCGATCGCGCCCGGCATCGGCAGGCCGACGTGGTTGATCCACGCCACCGCCTCGCCGGTCAGCACCGCGCCGGCCGAGCAGCCGTAGATGCCGATGCTTTTGGCGGGATAGGTCTTGAGCAGTTCACGGTAGACCGCCGTCACGTCCTCGCCGCCGGCGGGGAATTTGTGCTCCGGCGCCATGCGGTAGTTGACGGTGACGACGGTGAAGCCGCCCACCGCCGCGATCGGCACGGATTCGACCAGCGCCCCGCTCGGCCAGCCGAACAGGAACGAGCCGCCGTGGACGTTGATCAGCACGCGGTTGCGGTTGGCCGGTGCGACGCCGGCCTTCGGCGTGACGACCTGGACTTCGACCCCGCCCATCCGCGCCTGGCGGATTTCGACGGGATAGAGCGGCGCCATCTTCGCGAGTTCGGTGCGGTCGCGCGCCTCGTGAAAGGCTCGGACCTTGGCGATGGGTTCCCTGGCCGCATTGATGCCCGGATCGGCGAGGCGGCGGGCGAATGCAGCGCGTGCCTCGGGCGATGCCTGGCTGGAGAAGGGGATGGTCCCGGCGGCCACCGCTACGCTGCCGGGCGGCGGAGCTTCCGCCGCGTGCGACGGGATCGCCAGACAAAGCGTCAGGCCCCCTCCCAAGGCGATATGCGAACGGAAAAAACGGCAGTCCAGCATCGCGGTATTCCCTGATGGAGCGGCGGCGATCCGTCCCCCCACCCTCGTCATCCCGCCTTCGCGGAAACGACGAGGAAAGGTGGAAGCGCGTCAGAAGTTGTAGTTGAACCGCACGCCCGCGCGGCGCGGGTCGGGAAGATAGGCGACCATGTTCAGCGGACCGAAGCTGCCCGCCGCCACGTCGAGCAGCGAGGTGGCCGACTGGATGCGTCGGTTGTCGAACACGTTGTCGACGTAAAACGTCAGGTTGTACTTGTCGGAGGTGATGCCGACCTTGACGTCCACCAGCGTGATCGGCCGCAGCTTCCACGCGTTGTACGGGTCCGACCAGCGCGGGCCGCGGTAGGTGCCGCTCACTTCCAGGAAGCCGTCAAGCTCGCCAGTGAGTGCCGCGGTGTAGTTGGCCGTCGCACTGCCGCTGTGCTTGGACGCGCCCTCGATCCCGTTGCCCGAAAGGCTGGTCTCGCAGACCTGCGTGGTGCCCACGGTCTTGATCGTGCAGCTGCCGGTACGCGCCGGGTCGAAGGTCGACGTCGAGTTATAGACGAAGTCCTTATACTTGGCGTCGAGGTAGGTGTAGCCGCCCGAGACCGTCAGGCCGTGCACTGGCTCGACGCCGAACTCGACCTCAAGCCCGTCGATCGTCGCCTTGCCCGCGTTGGTGGTGACGCTGAGCGCGCCCTGCGAGCTGATCGACAGGTCCACCGGCACCAGCGTCGAGGCCTGCTTGTCGGTATAGTCCATGTGGAAGCCGGCGAGGTTGAGGTAGCCCCTGCCGTTCATGAAGGTGAACTTGGCGCCCAGTTCGTAGTTCGACACGCGCTCGGGCTTGTAGGTGCCCAGGTCCTTGTCGACCGTGCCGACCTGCGTCAGACCGCCCGGCTTAACACCGCGCGCCGCCGAGGCGTAGAACATCATGTCGGTATTGGGCTTCCAGCTCAGGATGCCGCGCGGGGCGAAGTAGGTTGTCGAGGCCGAGGCCTTGCCGATGGAACCGACGTAGACGATCGGGCGCGGACCCGCCGCCAGGCTGCCGGCCCCGGCGATCGCCACGGTCTGGCCGAACAGATAGTCATAGCTTTCCTTGGCATAGCGGGCCTCGACGCTGGCGGTCAGGGTGGGGAGGATGTCGTATTCGGCCATGCCGTAGCCCGAGATATGCTCGGACGTGCGGCCGACCTTGCCCGCGATCGGCGAGCGGCCGCCGAGCTGCGAGACGTTGAGCCAGGCCGAGGCTCCGGTGCCCAGCCCGTAGCTCAGCAGGCGGCGGTCGAGCTGCTCGACCTTCTCCCACCAGTACAGCCCGCCGACGGCCCAGCGGAACGGGCCGCCGTCCATGTTGGAAAGGCGGAACTCCTGGTTCATCTGGGTGGTCTTGGTGCTGATGTCGAACTGCCAGAAGCCGTTGTAGCCGTTCGACGAATATTCGCCGAGGCCGCCAGGCGCGGGCAGCGCGGTCTGGCTCAGGACCTGCCCGTGGTAGTCGACGTCGGAGACGGTCGTGCCCTTCGAACGCGCCCAGCCGGTCCACGACGAGAGATCGGCGAAGCCGAGGTGGTATTCGCCGTGGATGGTGGCAAAGATGTTCTTCGTATGCGCGCCGGGATAGTCGGTCTGGCCGGTCGGGTCCTTGGGATCGGCGCTGATCGCGACGGGCACGTCCTCGTTGTAAATGTAGCCCTTGGCGTAGCCGTAGACAAAGGCCGGGATGGTTCCGCTGCCGATCTTCTGGCCGACGACGCCCGCCGGCGAGGCAAGCTGCGTCGAGACGCCGTTGGCAAGGCCGTAGTACTTGGCGGCGCGCTGTTCCTCGTGGTCGTCGGCATACGTGACGCGGGCCACGATCTTGCCGGCGTCGTTGGGCTCCCACTTCGCCGAGACCGAGCCGCCGAAGGCTTCGTAGCCGCCCAGCTTGTTGCCCGTCACGGAGTTGCGGTAGTAGCCGCCGTCGCGGGTATAGACACCGTTGACGCGCAGCGAGAGCGTCTCGTCGACCGGCAGGTCGAGCGCGCCCTTCACTTCGGCGCGGCCGTAGAGGCCCAGTTCGCCGCCGAACGATCCGCCGAACTCGTCGCCCGGCTCCTTGGGCACGTAATTGATCGCGCCGCCGAAGGCCGAGCGGCCATAAAGCGCGGACTGCGGGCCCTTGACCACTTCGATGCGCTCGAAGTCGAACAGGCGCAGGTCCATCAGGTTGCCACCGCCAGCGGTGGCGATGGATTCGGTGGTGTAGTCGATGCCATCGATCAGGATGGCGACCGAGGGACGGCCCGAATTGCCCGGCAGGCCGCGGATCGAGACGCGGTTGTCCTGCGGCGAGAAGCCCTTGTCGAACTGAAGGCTGGGCGTCTGCTTGATGACGCCCTGGATATTGTTGATGCCGGCGCGCTCGATCTTGGCGGCGGAGAAGGCGGTGATCGCCATCGGCACGTCCTGCAGCGATTCCTGTCGCTTGCGGGCGGTGACCATGATGACGCCGCCACCGCTCTCGACGGCGGAATCATTGGCTGCGGCCTCATCGGCCGACTGCGCCATGACCTGCGGCGAAGCGAGCATCGCGGCAACCGCGACACCCGTCTGAAGTGCAATGAAAATTCCCGACTTGCGCATGGCGCTACCCCTCTTGAACCGCTGAACCCTGAACCGATCGCTCCTGCAGCCAGTGTTTCCGCATGCTCTTCGGCGATGCGGCCCCGGCCTGTTGTCGCCGCGAAACTGTCACTTGCCCGGGAAACGGCCACTTGCGATCGCATCGTGTTCGCAGGCCGATCAAACGGCCCGCGCGCGGCTTCGCGCACGGAGGTAGCGGCATAACGCGGCGCTTCCGATCAACCACCGCCCGGGAGCCGCGATGGAAAGTCCTGCGCTTTGCAAGGAACTGCTGGACCTGCGCCACGTGCGGACGACCCCCGCCTCGCGCTTCGCCCTCGTGGAAGGTTGCGACCTGCATTGCATCGACGAGGGGTACGACGGCGCGCTGCCGGCCGTCTTGTTGCTCAGCGCGCAATGGCTGGGCGCCAGTCACTTCGATGCCTTTGCCGGATTTCTCGCTAAAAGGGCGCGCGTGGTGCGCCTCGACCTGCCGGGCCACGGCCTGAGCGGCCCGTTCGGCGACGAGGACTATTCGGCCCTGCGCTATGCTGGTCTGGTGCGGGCTTTCGTGCAGCATCTGCATCTGGGTCCACATGTCGTGGTCGGTCAGTCGCACAGCGGCATCCCCGCCGCCCTGCTCGCCGCCGATCCGCCACAGGGAATGGTGGGCCTCGTGCTCGCGACCAGCAGCGGAATGCCCCGCGATCGCTCTGCCGCCGGAGCTTCGGGCGACAGGGTGGAGCATCGCCCCGGTTCGATGGCCTGGTACGCCGAACGGCTCGAACGCCTGTTCAAGCGCCACCATTCCCCGGCCGAGTTCGGCGCCATCGTAGCTGCCGCGCGCGACTATGGCGAACTCCCCGGACGCGAAGGCGAAAGTGCGATGCGCCTGCGCGATTTCGATGCCGAGCTGATGCAACGGATGCTGCCGAGGGTCGCGCTGCCCACGCTCGTGCTATGGTCAGAGGCATCAACCTATCTGCCCGCGACCATGGCCGAGGCGATCGCCGCTCTGCTTCCCGACTGCCGGGACTGCTCTGTGATTCCCGATACCGGCCACCTGCTGCTTGCCGACGCCCCGCGAGACGCGGCAGACCCCGTCCTTGCCTTGCTGGAGACCCTCGCGTGAACCGCTTCCCGCCGATTGCCGACGCCGACCTCGACGCAGACCAGCAGCGCATGAGCCAGCGCGCCACGCATACCGGGCCCTACCCCGCGTTCCTGCGCGCGCCGCGGCTATGGGAAGCGCTGCAGCACGTGCGCATCTACCTGTCCGGCGACTCGACACTCGACGCCCGGCTGCGCGAGGTCGGGATACTCGCCGTAGCGCGGCACTGGCGCTGCACTTCGGCCTTTGCCAGCCACCGGGGACTGGCGATCAAGGCAGGGCTCGATGAAGCCCTGGTGGCGGCGCTCGGCGCGAACGACGCGGCGCCGGCGGGACTCGATGCGCGTGAAGAAACGGCGCTTGTTCTTGTCCGCACGCTCCTGGCGCAGGGAGGCATCGACGACGCGCACCACGCCGCCGCGCTGGACATTCTGGGCGAACGCGCGCTCGTCGAACTGGTCGGACTGACTGGCTTCTTCACCACCATCTGCCTGACCATCAACCTGGCCGGCATCGGCGAGGAAGCCCCTTTCCCGGGTGCGCCCGGGACCTATTCGGCTAGCGGGCATAATCCAGACGACTGAGGCAGGGCTCCCCCCGCACGGCCATTACACAAGGCCATCCGCTACGGGGGAAAGCATGGTAGATTGTCTAGGCTGGCGCGGCATCATCGGTATCGTGATGCCGTCAACGAACACTTCGGTCCAGCCCGAGTGTGAGGCCCTCAGGCCGCGCGGCGTGACCAACCACATTGCGCGCATTTCGATTCCCGAACGCAAGATCACCACCGAGGATGCCTTCGCCGAGCACGTCGAGGCGATGCGCTCGGGCATCGGCCCGGCGGTCGATCAGGTCATGACCTGCGCACCGCAGCACCTCATCATGGGCGTCGCGCTAGAAGCCTTCTGGGGCGGCGTCGCCAAGGCCGAGGAACTGCGCCGGTCGCTGGAAGAGCGTGCTGGCGTCGGCGTCTCGATGGGCTCGGAAAGCCTGCTCGCGGCGCTCGAATGCTTCAAGGCCAAGCGCATCGCGGTGCTCACCCCGCACCAGCCGCGCGGCGACAAGGTGGTTTCCGATTACCTGGAGGAAGCCGGCTACGAGGTCGTACGTCTCAAGGGCCTGAAGTGCCCCACCCCGCGCATGATCGCGCACACCACCGAAGCCGAAGTGCGCGAGGCATACCGCGAACTCGACGGCGACGACGTGGATGCGATCGTCCAGGTCGGCACCAATCTTGCCGGCATGGCCGTCTCCGCCGAAGCCGAGCGCTGGCTCGGCAAGCCCGTCCTCTCGATGAATGCGCTGACCTACTGGAACGCGCTGCGCCGCATGGGCATCGACGACAAGATCTTCGGCCATGGCCGCCTTCTCGAAGAATTCTGACATGACCACACCTTCCGGCGCAAATCGCCGCCCTGTCATCATCGCCGGCGCCGGCCCTTCCGGCATGTGCGCCGCGCTTTTCCTGGTCGAGCGCCACGGCATCCCGGTGCTGGTGATCGAACGCGCCACGGGCGACGCCTCCGACCCGCGCGCCGCGACCTTCCACCCGCCGACGCTGGAAATGCTGGCCCCCTCGGGCGTCACGGCAAAGCTTATGGAGGCCGGTATCGTCGCGCCCAAATGGCAGCGCCGCGACCGCACCGAGGGCAAGGTCGCCGAATTCGACCTCGGCCTGCTGAAGGACGACACCACCTTCCCGTTCCGCCTCCAGTGCGAGCAGCACAAGCTGGTCAACATCGTCCGCGAGCAGCTCGCCGGCAACCCGCTGTTCGAACTGCGCCAGGGCGAGGCGATCACCGCCATCGCGCAGGATGACGACGGCGTCACGGTCACCACCGACGCCAATGGCATTCGGGGCGAATACCAGGCCGAATGGTTGGTCGGCGCCGATGGCGGCCGCTCGGTGGTGCGCAAGTCGCGCAACTTCGCCTTCGAGGGCTTCACCTATGCCGAGCGCTTCCTCGTCATCACCACCAACTTCGACTTCGAGGCGGAGGGTTACGCCTTCTCCAACTACGTCTCGGACCCCAAGGAGTGGTGCGCGGTGTTCAAGGTGCCCGCCGAGGGCCCGCCCGGCCTGTGGCGCACGGTGTTCCCGACCGACCCGGACGATGACGATGCGCAGCTCACCTCTTTCGCCAACTGCCGCGCGCGCATGGAGCGCTTCATCGGTCCCGGCCGCAGCTTCGACGTCGTCCACACCAACCTCTACTCGGTCAACCAGCGTGTCGCCTCGTCGTTCCGTGACGGGCGCATCCTGCTGGCCGGCGACGCGGCGCACCTCAACAATCCGCTCGGCGGCATGGGCATGAATTTCGGCATCCACGACGCCGAGAACCTCGCCCGCTCGCTCGCCGCATGGAAGGAGACCGGCGACGAGGCCCCGCTCGACCTCTACGACCGCCAACGCCGCTTCGCGGCGCAGGCCGTGCTGCAGTCGATGACGATCGAGAACAAGGAATCGCTCGAGCAGACCAACCGCGAGGCCGCCGCCGCCGAGCGCGAGAAGTTCCGCCGCATCGCCGCCGACCCGGTTGCCACGCGCGCCTATTTGCTCAAGACGGCGATGATCGAAGGTTTCAACAAGGCGAACTCGATCCCATGAGCCAACTCGACGCGCACTCGCCGATCCGCGACGCCTGCCTCGCCATGACCGGGCCGGAGCGCATCCGGCAGCTGGAGACCGAGGGCTTCGTGGTGATCGGCGATGCGCTGTCGAGCGCGAACGTCGCCGCGCTCAAGGCGGAGTACGAGACGCTGCCGATGCGGCCCTCGTTCTTCACCGACAAGCCCGCCTTCGCCAAGATCCCGCCGCACACCCACGGTCCCGAGACCGCGCGGCTGATCGGCAATCCCCAGGTCCTTCTCTTCGCGCAGGCGCTGATGGGCGAGGACCTGGTGTTCATGCATAGCTTCTACATCCTGAGCCACCCGGGCGCGCCGGAGCTGGAATACCACACCGACTTCCAGCCCTTCGGGTCGACCTACTCGCAGTGGCTGGAAAGCTGCCCGCTGCGGCTGCGCGTGCTCTACTACCTCGACGATACCGGCACCGAGCGCTCGCCGCTCAAGATCATCCCGCGCTCGCACATCTGCTGGCATTCGGACGCGCAGCCCTATCGCCGCTACAAGGACCATCCCGACGCGGTGACGGTGCCGCTCAAGGCCGGCGACGCCTTCGTCTTCGCCACCCGGCTGTTCCACGGCGTCGGGCCCAACACCACCGAGCAGACACGCGGCATGATCGAGATCGACTACCGCCCCGCCTGGGCGCGCCCCTACGGCCCGGTGCCCAACTGGACGCCCGAGCAGCTGCGCCATGTGCCGCCAGAGCTGATGCCGATGGTCGCCGACCGCAACCGCCTCGATTTCGCATGGGAATTCGACACCGAGCGCAAGGCGGTCGACCGCGCCGCGCCGGGCCTGTCGCCCGCGCGCTGGGAGAACTGAACGACATGACTTCGCCGACCCGTACCGTGGTGGTCCCGGCCGATCTCACGAGTGCCACCCTGCAGCGCTGGATCGAGGCGATCGAGAGCTTCGACGGCGCGGGCTGGCCGCTCGTCCTCGTCGGCAACTGCGACCGCGCCGACCCGCTCGACGGGCTCGCCATGGCGGCCTTCTGCGCCGCGCGCACGACGCGCATCGGCCTGTGCGCCGTGGTCGAGGCCGACGCGGTCGAGCCCTTCACACTGGCCCGCGGCCTCGCCACGCTCGACTTCATGAGCAAGGGCCGCGCCGCCTGGCGCATCGCACCGGGCTCCGACCCCGAGCGTAGCATCGAACTGGTCGACACCGTGCGCGCGCTGCTGACCAGCTGGGACGCGGACGCGCTGGTCGCCGACATCGAGGGCGGCCAGCTCTCCGACCCCGCCCGGGTCCGCGCCATCGCACACGAGGGCGCCTATTTTCAGGTCGAAGGCCCCCTCAACATCCCGCAGCCGCCGCAAGGCAGCGTGCCTCTGGTGGCCTTCGCCGACGAAGGGCCGATCGCGAAAATCGCCGACCTGATCCTCCACGAGGGCACCAGCTGGCAGGTCTCGCTCGACGAGCTTTCCTCCACGATGCAGCCGGCTGCGATCGTGGTCGATGCGCCGTTCCCGTCGGTCCTGGGCGAACACTGATGCCGGACCGCCAGATTGCGCTGGGGCTGTTCCTCATGGGGCACGGCCACAATGTCGGTTCCTGGCGTTCGTCGCCGACACCGGCCGACGACCTGACCTCGCTCGACCACTACCGCCAGCTTGCCGCCCATGCCGAGCGCGGCAAGCTCGACATGATCTTCTTCGCCGAGATCCTCTATTCCTACGAACTGAACGGCCGCCACGAAGGCGCGCTGGCCTTCCCGACGCTCGATCCCTTCGTACTGATCCCGGCGCTGGCGGCGGTGACCGAGAAGATCGGCTTCGTCGGCACGTATTCGACCACCTACACCGACCCGCGCGCCACCGCGCTCAAGCTCGCCACCATCGACCGGCTGAGCGAAGGCCGCGTCGGCTGGAACATCGTCACCACCGGAGCCGACCGTGCCGCCGCCAACTTCTCGATGCGCGAGCACCCGGGCAAGGAAGAGCGCTACACCCGCGCCACCGGCTACGTCGACACCGTGCGCAAGGCGTGGCAGGCGATGCCCGCGATGCCGCAGGGCGAGCCGGTGCGCGTGCAGGCGGGGATGTCTCCCGCCGGCAAGGACTTCGCCGCGCGCATCGCCGAAGTCATGTTCACCATCGCGGCCGACCGCGACAAGGCCGTCGTCTTCCGCAACGAGCTGCGCACGATGCTCGCCGAGGTCGGCCGCGATCCGGCGGGCGTGCGGATCATGCCCGGTATCGCCCCGATCCTTGGCGGCACCGAGGAAGAGGCGCGCGCCAACGAGGCCCGCTACCTCGAACTGCTCCACCCGCGCATCCAGCTCGCCATGCTGGGCGACCAGTTCGGCATGGACTTCTCGGGCTATGCGATGGACGCTCCGCTGCCGATGGACGACATCCGCCAGTCCCCCCGCGTGCTGAGCGGCATGCGAGACCCGGCCCGCCTCATTGGCGAGGACGGCGAAGTCCCCACGCTCGGCGAATACCTGCGCCGCCAGGCCCGCGTGCGCGCGCACCATTCGTTCGTCGGCACGCCCGAGCAGCTGGCCGACATGCTGGACGACTGGTCGGCGGCCGGCGCCTGCGACGGCTTCAACCTGATGTTCCCGGTCCAGTCGGAAGGCGTCCCCGCCTTTGTCGACGAGGTCGTGCCGATCCTGCGCAAGCGCGGGCTGGTGCGGCAGGACTACGAAGAGACCACGCTGCGCGGCCACCTCGGCCTCGCGCGGCCCTGAATCTAGGACAGACAAGATGCTCTACGGCGATCGCCCCATGCTCATCGGCGGCCAGCTCACTTACGGGTCGGGCGAGTGGATCGAGTGTTTCGATCCCTCCACCGAGGCGCTGATCGGCCGCGTCCCCGCCGGCACCGCGCAGGACGTCGCGGCGGCCGTCGAAGCCGCCCGCGAGGCGCAGAAGTCCTGGGGCCAGACCTCGATCTGGGAGCGCCGCGACATGCTGCGCGCCCTCGCCGCCGCCGTCCGCGCGCGGGCCGAGGAAGTGGTCGCCGTAGAGGCGGCCGACAGCGGCAACACCATCGGCAACCTCGCCAACGACATGTTCAAGTCGGCCAACCAGTTCGAGTACTTCGCCGGCCTCATCTCCGAGATCAAGGGCGATACCTACGCCGCGCTCTCGCCGAACATGCACATGACCCTGCGCGTGCCTTACGGTGTCGTCGGGCGCATCGTGCCGTTCAACCACCCCTTCATGTTCGCCACCGCCAGCTGCGCCGCGCCGCTCGCCGCCGGCAACTGCGTGGTGCTCAAGACGCCCGAGACCAGCCCGCTCTCCGCCGCGATCTTCGCCGAGATCTGCGCCGAGGTGCTACCCGCCGGCGTCGTCAACATCGTGTCGGGCTACGGCCTCCCGGTCGGT
This sequence comes from Novosphingobium sp. GW821-FHT09E05, assembly GCF_059416165.1. Taxonomy (NCBI): domain Bacteria; kingdom Pseudomonadati; phylum Pseudomonadota; class Alphaproteobacteria; order Sphingomonadales; family Sphingomonadaceae; genus Novosphingobium; species Novosphingobium sp. GW821-FHT09E05. The sequence continues at coordinate 357,122 of NZ_JBWKOQ010000003.1, read as the reverse complement.
GACGCCATCGCGCGCCATCCCGAGGTACGCCGCATCGGCTTCACCGGCTCGGTCGCCACCGGCCTCGCCATCCAGCGCGCCGCCGCCGAGGCGACCGTCAAGCACGTCACGTTGGAACTGGGCGGCAAGAACCCGCTGGTGGTCTTCGCCGACGCCGATGCCGACAAGGCGGCGGACGCGGCGGTGGCCGGCATGAACTTCGCCTGGGCCGGGCAGAGCTGCGGCTCGACCGCGCGCGTGCTCGTCCACGACAGCCTCAAGAACAAGGTCACCGCCCGCATCGCCGAGCGCCTCGCCGAGATCCGCGTCGGCGACGCCAGCGACCCGGCATCGAACATGGGCCCGCTCAACTCCGCGCCTCATCGCAACCGCGTCCGCACGATGGTCGAAGCCGGCAAGCGGGAGGCGCGCGTCGCCTTCGGCGGCGGCGTTCCGGCGGGGCTCGACAAGGGCTGGTTCGTCGAGCCGACGCTGTTCGCCGACGTACCCGTGGGTGCCACCATCGCGCGCGAGGAGGTGTTCGGCCCGGTCATGACCGTGCAGGGCTGGAGCGACGAGGCGGCGATGGTCGCGATGGCCAACGACACGCCTTATGGCCTCACCGCCAGCATCTTCACGCAGGACATCTCCGCCGCCCTGCGCACCGCGCGCGCGATCGAGAGCGGCGTGACTCACATCAACGGCTCGAAGATGCACTACGTCGGCGCACCGTTCGGCGGCATGAAGAACTCGGGCATCGGCGGCGAGGAGTGCCTGGAGGAACTGCTGAGCTACACCGAGGTGCGCAGCCTGCACATCACGATCTGAGCGCAGCGTATACGAGAAAGCATCCTTCGGTCTCACTCCTTCTATGGGCGGGCACCCACCGGCGCGCGGCAACTGACCTGAGCCCAAAAACCTCGTCGCCCCTGCCTTCGCGGGGGCGACGAAATGGGTGAGTCGATTGATCTTTGCCCTGGCGTGGAGCCTTCCAGGCGGTCCCCGGTAGATCCGGGGACGACGTGAGGGTCAGGCTCCCGCTTGCAGCGCCGCCATTCCGTGCGAACCCAAAGCCCGCATCGGCGCCAAGTCCTGCCCCGCCAGCTTCGCCGTGATCGCCAGCGCCGCCTTTTTCAGATCCGGCACGTAGCGCTCTACCGCGGTCTCCTGCTTCATCGAGACCGAGAAGAACACCAGCGTAAGCGCACCGCAGACCTCGCCCTCGCTGAAGATGGGCACCGCGATCGACGAGGTGCGGCCCGGCGTATTGGTGAACTGGTTGTAGCCACGCAGCACGTAGCCCTGCTCGCGCACCTGGGCCGCGAAACCCGGTTCGCGCAGGCGCAGCAGCGTATGCTGGTCGGGCGCGAGGTCGAAGTTCTCAGAGGCATCGAGCCAGCTCTGCCGCTGATTCTCGTCGCTGAAGGCGAGCATGACATGGCCCGAGGCGCATTCCACCAGCGGGAAGCTGGCACCGGGCTGGTAGTTGGTCAGCGCCATCGGCGAGAGCGCATGGGTGCAGTCGCGCACGAGGATATGCTGGCCGACCCGGGTGGTGAGCGACACCGGCCAGAAGTGCCTGGCCGTCAGCGCCTCCAGCTCCTGCCGGGCGATGCCGACGAGGTCGGAGTGGTCCTGGTAGCCGTGCGAGAGCGCGTTCACCAGTGCGGTGGGGCGGTAGTATTTGCGCGTCGGTTCGCGCTCCAGCATGCCTTCTTCCTGCAGCGTGTGCACAATACGGCAGGCTGTGGGGTAGGGAATGCCGACGGCGTTGGCGATCTGCATCATGGACATGGCGCCCTGCTGGTTCACCGCGCGCAGCACCGCCAGAGCCCGTCCGATCGAACGAATGTGTGCTCCTTCCACCTCAAGTACCCCGCTTGTTTGACCCGATCAATGACGGGATGTTTTCATCAAGACGTCACAATCCTCAGCCGTGAAACAGGCTTGTTCGCCTGCCGATCAACCGGGCTCAGAATGCGATTCAAGCAAGCGCCGCGCAAGCTCGGATTTCGCAACCGCAGCAAAGGTTTTCCAAGAAAAAATGCATGGTGATGCGCTTCATGCAAGTGTGTATCAGGCAGCTTTGCGCGCGATATTGCACCGCACCATCGCGCGCGAATCGGAGGATCAGCCCAGTCCCGAGATAGCCGCTGCCCGTTTAAGCACCGCCTGGGCACGCGCCCGCACGGGCTCGTCGATCATCATCCCCTCGAGCGCGACCGCACCCTCGCCGCTGCCGAGCACCCGGCGTGCCCACTCGCATTCAGCCTCCTCGGGGGCCATGCCTTCGAGGATCGCCGCGATCTGCGCAGGGTGGATGGCGAGCTTGCCTCCGAAGCCGAGGCTGCGCGCATGGCGCGCATCATCCCGCGCCGCGCCGGCATCGCGCACGTCCAGCGTCACCCCGTCGAGCGGCGCCCCCAAGCCACCGAGCCGCGATGCCAGCACGATCTCGCTGCGCGCCGCCAGCAGCGCCTCGCGGGTATGAGCGGCGCCGAGGTCGGCCACATAGTCGACGGTCCCGAACGCCAGTGCTGCGGCGCCGCCGTGCAGCGAGATCTCGCGTACCGCGCCCATGCCGCGCGCGGTCTCGATCAACGCGATGACGGGAATGGATACCGCCAGAGCCGCCACCTCTGCGGCCGCTTCCGCCTTGGGCAGCATAATCGCGGCGACAGGCAGGCGCAGGGCGGCGGCGATGTCATCGTCGTGCCAGGGCGTGCCCACGGCATTGACGCGCACGATGACGGGCTTGTCGGTGAAGTCGCAGGCCAGCGCGGTGCGGGCGGCGTCCTTGCGTTCGGGCGCGACGGCGTCCTCGAGGTCGAGGATCACGGCGTCCGCCCCGCTCGACGCGGCCTTGGCGAAGCGCTCCGGACGGTCGGCGGGGACGAACAGCGGCGCCACCGGGGTAGCCAGCCGGCTCACGACAGCGCTTCCGGCTGACCGAGGGCGGGAACGGGGCGATAGCGGCGATCTTCCCCCATGATGACGGGCGCGGGCGCGGGATACGTCACCGGGCCTGCCGGAGTGTCTACCTCCAGCCGCCGGAGCAGCGGATGGGCCGACAAGGCCGCCATGTCGTTGACCCCGGCAAAGGCCGCGTCCGCCTCGGCCAGACGTGCACGCGCCACGGCCTCGTCCATCACCGCGAAGGCGGCGGCGACCACGGCGTCGGTCTCGGCCCGGTTGGCGACGCGGGCCACATTGGTGGCAAAGCGGGGATCGGCGGCGAGCGCGGCATCGCCGAGGAACGCGGCAGCGAACTTCGCCCACTCGCGGTCGCTCTGGATCGAGACCAACAGCGGCGTCCCCTCTCGGGTGGCGAAGACACCGTAGGGCGCGATCGAGGGATGTGCGAGGCCCAGGCGCCGGGGGGGCTTGCCGCCCTCGTGATGCAGCAGCGGCACCGTCAGCCAGTCGGCCATGACGTCGAACATCGAAATGCGGATGTCGGCGCCTCGCCCGGTGACCCCGCGCCCGATCAAAGCTTCGAGAATGGCGGCATGCGCAGTTGCGCCGGTGGCGATATCTACCACGGATATGCCGACGCGCGCAGGCTCCTCCGGTCCACCGGTGATCGAGGCGAGGCCGGATTCGGCCTGCACCAGCAGGTCGTAAGCCTTGCGGTCCGCCATCGGACCCGCGTCGCCATAGCCGCTGATAGAGCAGGCGATCAGCCGCGAATTCGCCCGGCACAGGTCCGCGGGATCGAAGCCGAGCCGGGCGAGCGAGCCAGGCTTCAGGTTCTGCACCAGAACGTCGGCATTTTCGAGCAACGCGGCCAGTTCGGCCTTGCCGTCAGTGCTGGCCATGTCGATCACCCGAGACTGCTTGCCACGGTTGAGCCATACGAAGTAGCTGCTCTGCCCCTTGACTACATCGTCGTAGCCGCGGGCAAAATCGCCTTCGGGACGCTCGATCTTGATGACCGTGGCGCCCGCATCTGCGAGACGGGAGGTACAGAACGGCGCCGCCACCGCCTGTTCGACGGCGACGACGGTGAGGCCGGTGAGCGGCAGGCGCGCGCTCATGCCGGGCCTGCCGGGTGGAGAGGACGGCGGAAAAAGGCGTATGGACGCGGCATCACGGGGCACCTCGCAGGCGGGAAAGCCGGAAGCGTAGTGCGCCGGCCGGCGAGGGTCGGGACCGATCTCGGCTCTGGCCGCGATGCGAAGAATCGGGAACCGATGTATTTACCCGAAGTGCCGTTTGATCTTGGCGGCAAGTTCATTCTAAGTCCCCCGCCATGACCCTGTCACCATCCTTTCGCGAGACCCTTCTTGCGCCCCGGACGCTAACCCCGCGTCAGCGCGACCGGCGCGAGCGGATCGAGGCCGCGACCTTCACGCTCCTCGCCCGCCACGGCGGCGAAGCGCTGTCGATGAAGATGATCGCGCAGGCGGCCGGCGTGGCCGAGCGCACCTTGTTCAACATCTACGGCTCCAAGGATGGCCTCTTCGCCTCCACCGCCCGCAATCGCAGCGAAGAGACGATCGCCGCCGCCCACCGCGACGCCGAGGCGGAGCCCCACGGCGAAGAGAGCGACGGCATGGCGTTCTTCCGCGCGCTCCCCGCCAGACTCGCCGACAAGACATTGGAAGCGCCCGAACTGGCCCGCGCCTTCGCGCCGATCCTTCTCGCCCATGCCGGACTGTTGGGACTGCCCGAGATCTACGAGAATTACGCCGGCGGCGCCTTGCGTACCCTGCGCGGCGCCGGGCTGGTCGCCGTCGAAGACATCGCCCTGCTCTCGCGCCTCGTGTGCATGAGCATGGTGGGCACGATCATCCTGTGGGCCAAGCGCGAGATCGCCGACGATGCCCTTGAAACCCACCTTCGGCTGGCGATCTGCCAGGTGCTGCTTCCCCACGCCGAGCCGCCGTTTGCCGGGGAACTGCGCGGCGAAGCGCGGCGCCATGCGCGGATGCTGTCGCGGGTGATGGTCTGACCTAGGCGGCTCTGGGGCGGACCACCCCGGCACCAACAAGCCCCCGCGCCGCCTCGACGATGCGCTCGGCCGAGGGGTAGAGCGCCCTCTCGCCATAAGGGCTAGGGGGCAGATGGGAGTCCAGCGTAGCCACGCGCACGACCGGCGCGCGAAGCGAAGCGAAGGCCTGCTCGGCGATGGTGGCGGCGATTTCGCTGGCGGCGCTGCACGTCTCGTGCGCCGGGTCGACGCAGATGGCGCGGCCGGTCTTGCGGACCGAGCGCAGGATGATCTCGCGGTCGAGCGGAACCAGCGTGCGAGGATCCACCACCTCTAGCGAGATACCTTCTCGCTGCAGCAGGCGTGCGGCATCCAGCGCGATGTTGACCGCGCCCGCAATGGCCACGACCGTCACGTCGCGGCCCTCGCGCCGGATCTCGCCCCTGCCCAGCGGGACAAGGAAGTCCGGATCCTCGGGCACGTCGCCGGTGGTCATCCAGCAGGTCGAATCCTCGAACGACATTACCGGCTCGTCGTCGCGGATCGCCGCCTTGAGCAGGCCTTTCATGTCACGGGCATTGGAAGGCGCGATGATCTTGAGGCCAGGCATGTTCATGAAGATCGGATAGGGCCGCTCGGCGCGGCGCGACGCGTCCCCCTCGCCGTAGAACAGGCACGAGCGGATCACCATCGGCAGCAGCGCCTGCCCGCCGTAGATGAAGCGCGACTTGGCGACGAACGAGCAGATCTGGTCCATCGAGGGGAACAGGAACGAGGCGGCCGTCGCGTCCACGATCGGCCGGCCGCCGCGCAGGGCGATACGGCCCGCGACACCAATGAAGCCGCGCTCGGACGGCGTGCTGTCGCGCACACGCTCCGGCCCGAAGCGCGTCACGAAGCCGGTGGTGGTGCCGTAGACGTCGCGGCGAACATCCTCGCCCATCACGAGGACGCGGGCGTCGCGCTCCATCTCTTCGGACTGCGCTTGGAAAATGGCCTCAAGATAGGTGATCTCACCCATGATCGCGCCTCCTTGCCAGGCACTCTAGAGAACGGCCAGCGCTTGCGCCACCCATCCCCTTGCCATCGCCGTCGTCAGGCTCCCCGGCAGGTTCAGACCGCCGCCGCCAACCAGGGCTCGGTAGCGGCGACGCGCTTCTCATATCCAGCGATCGCCGCCTCCTCGGTGCGCGTGAGCGCGATTTCGTCGAGCCCTTCAAGCAGGCATTCGCGCCGGAACGGGTCGATGCGGAAGGGCCAGCGCCCGCCGCCCGGCGCCTCGATCACCTGTTCGACAAGATCGACCCGAAGCGTGCCCGCCTGCGCCGCCGTCAGGAGCGGCACGGCCGCGGGCTCATCGACCACTGCGGTGAGCAAGCCGTTCTTGAAGGCGTTGCTCGAGAATATGTCCGAGAAACTGGGCGCGATCACGACGCGGATGCCGATATCGGCGATGGCCCAGGCGGCATGCTCGCGGCTCGACCCGCAACCGAAGTTGGCGCCCGCAACGAGGATTTCAGCACCGGCGAAGCGCGAATCGTCGAACACGGTGACCCCGCCCTCCCGCAGTGCCGCGAAGGCGCCTTGGCCGAGACCCGCCTTGCTGATCGTCTTGAGCCATTTCGAACCGATGATCTGGTCGGTATCGACATTGGCGAGGCCCAGCGGATAGGCACGGCCCTCCACGACGGTCATGGTCATGCGGATTCTCCGATGAAGTCCCGCACGTCGGCGAGGTGGCCGGCGACGCCCGCCGCTGCCGCCATCGCCGGGCTCATCAGGTGGGTGCGCGCGCCCGGCCCCTGACGCCCGACGAAGTTGCGGTTCGAGGTCGAGGCGCAGCGGCCCTGCGGCGGGATCACGTCCGGGTTCATGCCAAGGCACGCCGAGCAACCCGGCTCACGCCATTCGAAACCGGCGCCGGTGAACACGCGGTCGAGCCCTTCGGCCTCCGCCATGCGTTTGACGAGGCCCGAGCCCGGCACGACGATCGCCGACTGGATCCGGTCCGACAGATGACGCCCCCTGAGCACGCGGGCGGCCGCGCGCAGGTCCTCGATCCGGCTGTTAGTGCAGCTGCCGATAAAGACGTGATCGACAAGGACCTGTGTCATCGCCTGTCCCGGCGCGATGCCCATGTAGTCGAGCGCGTGGGCAACGGCGGCGCGGCGGCCTGCGTCGGCGTAGTCCTCGGGGCGCGGCGCGGCGCCGGTGACCGGGACGACCTGCTCGGGGCTGGTTCCCCAGGTCACGCTGGGCGCGATGTCGGCGGCGTCGATGGTGACGGACCTGTCGAACACCGCCCCCGCATCGCTATGCAGACCGCGCCAGTGCGCGACAGCGCGGTCCCACCACTCGCCCTTCGGCGCCATCGGGCGACCCTTGAGGTAGGAGAAGGTCGTGCCGTCGGGCGCGAAGATGCCGGCGCGCGCGCCGGCCTCGATCGACATGTTGGCGACGGTCAGACGTTCCTCGATGCTCATCGCCGCGCACGTGGATCCCCGATACTCGATGACGTGACCGATGCCGCCCCCCACACCGATGCGGGCGATGACCGCGAGGATCACGTCCTTGGCCGCGACGCCGGGGCCGAGCCTGCCGTCGACGCGAACCTCCATCGACTTCGGGCGCGTCATCCGCAGCGTCTGCGTGGCGAGCACATGCTCGACCTCGGTGGTGCCGATCCCGAAGGCCAGCGCCCCGAGCGCACCGTGCGCGGCGGTGTGGCTGTCGCCGCAGACGAGCGTGCAGCCGGGCAGCGTGAAGCCCTGTTCCGGCCCCACGACGTGGACGATGCCCTGCTCGGGCGATGTCGCGGTGAAGAAGGGCACGCCGAATTCGGCGACGTTCGCCTCAAGCGCGGCAAGCTGGGCGGCGCTGGCCGGATCGACCACCGGGATGAGCTTGCCTTTGGCGTCGATGCGAGGGGTCGTCGGCAGGTTGTGATCGGGCATCGCCAGCGTCAGGTCGGTGCGCCGCACCGGCAATCCGGCGCCGCGCAAACCCTCGAACGCCTGCGCGCTGCTGACTTCGTGGACGAGGTGCCGGTCGATGTAGATCAGGCTGCTGCCGTCATCGCGGCTGGAGACGACGTGCGCGTCCCAGATCTTCTCGCTGAGCGTGCGGGGTGGCATGGGTTCCTCTCCGGCCTTGCGCTGCGTCCCTGCCCACCGGGCAGCCGCCGCTTGCCCTACGCCGCCGGGCACGCATGCCGAAACGGCATTGCGTCACCTGTTCACCCAGTGGCCATTGCCCGCACGAGCGCTCACGCCGAAGCCGCCGCGCCGACGGTGAGCCATAGGTCCAGCCCGGTCAGGGTGATGCGCGGGGTCGAGCGCTGGAACAGCCGAACACCGAAACGCGCCTCCAAATCGTCGATCGCGCGCGCTGTCGTGGCGCCAGCCGTTCATCGATACGGGCACGATGCTGCTCCGATAAACGGAACTCAATGGAGGAGAAATTCCGCGCGCCTCTTGGCACACCTGCCGCAAATGACAGGTTCGTCACACTGGACTCAACCGGACCCCCTACCTATATACCGCTCGGTATGAAATGTTCGGAATCTTCTGCCGGCACCACGATCACCCGTGGCCGTCCGCGCGAATTCGATCCTGAGACGGCCCTCGCGGCCGCGCTGCGGGTGTTCTGGACTCGTGGCTACGAGAATGCCTCGCTGGCCGAACTTACCGAGGCGATGGGCATCACCAAGCCCAGCCTCTACGCCTGTTTCGGCAACAAGGAAGCCCTGTTCCGCAAGGCCCTCGACCTATACGAGCGCGACAAGCTGGCCTACGTGGGCCACGCGCTCAAGGCTCCCACGGCACGCAGTGTCGCTGAAAAGCTGCTGCGCGGCGCCTTGGCGACTCACTGCGGTGCCAGCGACCCTCACGGATGCCTCGGCGTCATCAGCTCGGTCGCCTGCACCAACGAGGTGGATTCGATCCGTGAACATGTGATCGCCCGCCGCGTTTCGTCCGAGGTCGCGCTTGTCGAGCGCTTCGAGCGCGCGACGGCGGAAGGCGACCTGCCCGAGGGCGTCGATCCCAAGGCCCTTGCCAGCTGCCTGACCACGGTGCTCCAAGGCCTGTCGGTCAAGGCGCAGGGCTGCGCCTGCCCCAGCGAACTGCAGGGTACGGTCGATACCTTCCTGTCCATGTGGCCCAGCCGGTAAATTCCTTCGCTCTGCCAGCGCGCGGACGAAACCCTTCGCACTTGCGAAAAAATTTTCGTTCAACGACTGTTCAGCTCTTGAAAAGCGCCTGCCAGACCTAATTTACCGGTCGGTACAGAAAGCCGCTTGACCTAAACCTCACCTGAATATATACCGCTTGGTACAGAAGGCATCCACACCGACTCGCCGCCGATAACGGTATCGTGTGGTTCCTTTCGATCCGTCGACCCCTGGGCCGGCGACCAGTGCCGCATGCCTCACGGACGGCGGCTGACAGATAGCAACAGGCGCTCGCCCGTTCGGACCCCCGTGTCCGGCACCGGACGAGTGCATCCGAAATCCTTCCGGCAGCCCCGTGCCGGAAGTCGCCCCGGTGCGCGCCCTCCCCCCGTCCCGGGGCGTGCGCCGGGGCACTCCAGGAAGGAGCACGAGACATGGCCTTCATCGACTTCACCGAAGCAGCCCACCACCCGCTGCCGGCCGCCATTTCCGCCAAGCCGGCATCGGTAATCGCCGAAGCTGTGGAGGCCCTGTCCACGCTCGAACAGCGCATTGTCGCGCTGGCCCGCGCCGACGGCCTCGACACGCTGCGCCCCCAGCGCAAGCGCGGCTGGCTTGCCCGCCTCATCCTCGGCCCGACGCCGCCTTCCGCCATGCTTGCCAACGAGCAGCTCGAGGCGCTGCGCCGCCTTGCGGTGCGCGGCTGGCATCACGGCTACACTCTCCCCGTCTCGGCGCTGAAGGAGGCCCGCGCAGCCGGCCACAGCGAGGCCAAGATCGGGGCCGTCATCGACATCATCGGCCGCAGCCGCGCGCCGTTCCGAAGGCTTGCCGCATGAATCTCGCAACATCCCTGCATATCCCGTCCGAGTACTCTCGCGACGCAGACGTCCGTACCGAACGCTCGGGGTCGCGGCGCCGGATGCCCCTCGCCATCGGCGCGCTGGCGCTGATCGCGGTGGCTGGCCTGAGCTGGAAGTTCCTCGCCCAGCCCGAGGCGGCCTCTGCACTGCCGCCGCCGGCCCTGATTACGACCGCCCAGCCGCTGCTACGCGAAGTCACCCAGTGGGACGACTACGTCGGCCGCTTCGCCCCCAGCAAGACGGTCGAGGTGCGCCCCCGCGTCTCGGGCGCGATCACGCAGATCCTGTTCAAGGACGGCGACTACGTGCAGGCCGGACAGGCCCTGTTCGTGGTCGACCAGCGCCCCTACCGCGCCGCGCTGGCAGAGGCCCAAGCCGACGCCGCCTCGGCCAGCGCCGCACTGTCGCTCGCGCGGTCCGACTACAGCCGCGTCGCCGGACTTTCCGGTGACGAGGCGATGGCCGCCAGCGAAGTCGATCAGCGGCGCTCGCGCGTCCGCGCCGCCGAAGCCGCGCTTGCCGCGGCCCAGGCCCGCGTGCGCACCCGCGCGCTCGACATGGAGTTCGCCACCGTGCGCGCGCCGATCTCGGGCCGCGTGTCCGACCGCCGCGTGGATTCGGGCAACCTCGTCTCGGGCGACAACGGCGCCAATGCGACGCTGCTGACCACGATCAACGCGGTCGATCCGATCTACTTCACTTTCGACGCATCGGAATCGCTGTTCCTCAAGACCCAGCGCGACCGGGCGGACGACACCGGCGCCGCCGCCGTCGAAGTACGGCTGCAGGACGAAACCGATTACCGGTGGAAGGGCAAGCTCGACTTCACCGACAACGGCCTCGACCCGCGCTCCGGCACCATCCGCGTGCGCGCCAGCCTGAACAATCCCGACGGGTTCCTGACCCCCGGCATGTTCGGCAACATGCGCCTCGCCAGCGGCGGCAAGGTCAAGGCCATGCTGGTGCCCGACGCGGCCGTGCGCTCGGACCAGACCCGCAAGGTCGTGATGGTCGTCGCCAAGGACGGCACCGTGGCGAGCCGCCCGGTCGAGACCGGCCCGCTCGTGGGCAACCTGCGCGTCGTCCGCAACGGCCTCAAGCCCGACGACGCAGTGGTGATCTCGAACTACCAGGCCGCGATCGCGGGCGCCCACGTCCAGACCAAGGTGGGCAGGATTGCCCCCGAAAAGGTCGGCGCGGCCCCGGCGCCCTCGGAGCAGTCCGCTGCCCAGGCAACGCTGAACTAACCGCCGCCAAACAGCCCTCCCGTTCCTGTTTCGACTTCGATCGACACGAACGGGAGGGCTGGGTTTCAAGTACTACATTTTTGATCGCGCCGATCGGCGTGCCCAACCCGCCGCGCGCAGACCCTTCTGCGCGAAGGCCCGACGCGCGCCCAGACACCGTCTGCACAGACAAGGCACCTGCCATGCGACTTTCCCGCTTCTTCATCGACCGACCGATCTTCGCCGGCGTCATCGCGGTGATCATCACCGTGATCGGCGCGCTGGCCTTCATCGGCCTGCCGGTCAGCCAGTATCCCGACATCGTCCCGCCCACGGTGACGGTCAGCGCCCAGTATCCCGGCGCCTCCGCCGAGACCGTCGCGGCAACCGTCGCCTCTCCCATCGAACAGGAGATCAACGGCGTCGACGACATGCTCTACATGGATTCGCAGTCGACCGGCGACGGCAAGGTGGTGATCACCGTCACCTTCAAGATCGGCACCGACCTCGACGCCGCGCAGGTGCTCGTCCAGAACCGCGTGGCCATCGCCACCCCGCGCCTGCCCGAGGAAGTGCAGCGCATGGGCGTGGTGACGCGCAAGACCTCGCCCGACTTCCTGATGGTCGTGAACCTGCAGTCGCCGGACGGCACCTACGACCGCGACTACCTCTCGAACTACGCGCTCACGCAGGTCAAGGACCGGCTGGCGCGCATTGAGGGCGTGGGCGACGTGCAGATGTTCGGCGCGCGCGATTACGGCATGCGCATCTGGATCGACCCGGGCCGCGCCGCCGCGATGGACCTCACCGCCGGGGAGATCGTGACCGCGCTGCGCAACCAGAACGTGCAGGTCTCGGCCGGCGCGATCGGTGCGCCGCCGTTCGACAAGGGCAACGCCTATCAGGTCGGCGTCGAGCTTCAGGGCCGCCTCGCCGACCCCGACGAGTTCGCCGACATCGTCATCCGCACCGATCCCGACGGCCACCAGGTCCGCGTGCGCGACGTCGCCCGCGTGGAGTTGGGCGCGCAGGACTACAACACCAACACCTACCTCTCGGGCAAGCCGACCGTCGTCATGGCGGTGCTGCAGCGCCCCGGCTCGAACGCGCTGGAATCGGCGCAGGCCGTGCGCGCCGAGATGGACAGCCTCGCGGCCAAGTTCCCCAAGGGCCTCGAATACTCGGTCATTTACAACCCCACCGAGTTCATCGGCCAGTCGATCGACGCGGTCTACCACACGCTGTTCGAGGCGGTGATTCTCGTCGTCCTCGTCATCCTCGTTTTCCTCCAGAACTGGCGCGCGGCGATCATCCCGATCATCGCAATCCCCGTCTCGCTGATCGGCACGGCCGTGATGCTGGCGGCCGTCGGCTACTCGCTCAACAACCTCTCGCTGTTCGGGCTGGTGCTCGCCATCGGCATCGTCGTCGACGACGCGATCGTCGTGGTCGAGAACGTCGAGCGCTACATCGAAGAAGGCCTGTCCCCGCTCGAAGCCTCGCGCCGGTCGATGGACGAAGTGTCCGGGGCGCTGGTCGCGATCGTGCTGGTGCTCTGCGCGGTGTTCGTGCCGACGCTGTTCATCGGCGGCATCTCGGGGGCGTTCTACCAGCAGTTCGCGGTCACCATCTCGACCGCGACGGTCATCTCGCTCGTCCTCTCGCTGACCCTGTCGCCCGCTCTCGCCGCCGTCCTGCTGCGTCACCGCGAGCGCGTGGCCGACACCGCGCCGCGCTGGCGCCGGGTGATGCAGGGCGCCGCCGACCGCTTCAACAACGGCTTCGAGCGCATGAGCGACCGCTATGCCCGCCTCACCGGCCGGCTGGTCGTGCTCCCGGCGCGCATGATGGCCGTCTATGGCGCGCTCATCGCCGCGACCGTCGGCCTGTTCTGGGCGACGCCGACCGGCTTCGTGCCGCAGCAGGACCAGGGCTACTTCCTCGCCGCGATATTCCTGCCCTCGGGCGCGTCGATCGAGCGGACGGACGAGGTGACGCAGGAAGTCGCCAAGAAGCTGCTGCCGATCGCCGGCATCCGCGGCGCGGTGATGTTCGCCGGGCTCCACGGCCCTTCGCGCACCGCCTCGCCGGACTCGGCCGCGATCTACTTCCCGTTCAAGAGCTTCGAGGAGCGCAACGAACTGGGCGTGACCTATGCCGGCATCATGGCCAAGGCCGCCGAAGCGATCAAAGGCTACGACAAGGCAACGATCTACCTGCTCCCGCCGCCGACCATCAACGGCATCGTCCCCGCCGGCGGCTACCGCATGATGGTGGAGGACAACGAAGGGCGCAGCTACGCCGACCTCGCAGCTGCGACCGGCGGGATGCTCGCCAAGGCCAACAAGGCCGAGGGCCTGAATCAGGTCTACACCCTGTTCGACCAGAACACCCCGCGCGTCTTCGCCGACGTCGACCGTCGCAAGGCGAACCTGCTCGGCGTTCCCCCCGAGCGCGTGTTCGAGGCCCTGCAAGTCTACCTCGGCTCGGCCTTCGTAAACGACTTCAACCTGCTGGGCCGCACCTACCGCGTCACCGCGCAGGCCGACCAGTCGCAGCGCGGGTCGGTGGCCGACATCGCCAACCTCAAGACCCGCTCCAACTCGGGCGCGATGGTTCCGATCGGCTCGGTCGCCACCTTCGAGGACAAGACCGGCCCCTACCGCGTGGTGCGCTACAACCTGCACCCGGCGATCGAGGTCGACGGCAACGTCGCCCCGGGTTACTCGACGGGCCAGGCCCTCTCCACCATGGAGAAGGTCGCCGACGAGGCGCTGCCGGCCGGCTACAGCCACGAATGGACCGGCATCGCCTACCAGCAGGCCACCGCCGGCAACACCGCCGGGATCGTGTTCGGCATGGCGGTGCTGTTCGTCTTCCTCGTGCTCGCCGCCCAGTATGAGAGCCTGACCTTGCCGCTCGCGATCATCCTGATCGTGCCGATGTGCCTCTTCGCGGCCATGCTCGGCGTGAACTTCAGGGGCATGGACAACAACATCCTGACCCAGATCGGCCTCGTGGTGCTGATCGCGCTGGCGGCCAAGAACGCGATCCTCGTGGTCGAGTTCGCCAAGCAGGCCGAGGACGAGCGCGGCATGTCTCCGGTGGAGGCCGCGATCTACGCCGCCCGCACCCGCCTGCGCCCGATCCTGATGACCAGCTTCGCGTTCATCCTCGGCGCCGTGCCGCTGGTGATCGCGCAGGGGGCGGGCGCCGAGCTTCGTCAGGCGCTGGGCACGGCGGTGTTCTTCGGCATGGCGGGCGTCACCGCGTTCGGTCTGCTGTTCACGCCGACCTTCTACGTCGTGTGCCGCAACCTCGCCATCCGGCTGGACCGTCGCCGCAAGGCCGACCGCCACGACAGCCACGCGCTGGTGCCCGCGGAATAATGCTTCGACAGGCTCAGCATGAGCGGAATCCGCTCTGCCTGAGCCTGTCGAAGGCCCCTCAAGTCCACGCCGCCGCCGATCGCGGCGAATGACAGGACATGGTTCGATGAAGAAGAATGCAATCGCGGCGCTGCTCGCCGCCACCGCCCTTTCCGCCTGCGCGGTCGGCCCCGACCACGTCGCGCCGACCCCGCCGCCCTCGGCCGAGGCACCCTTCGTGGGCGTCCAGACCGCCGAGGTCACGACCGGCGCCCCCGAGGCCCAGTGGTGGCACCTCTACGACGATCCCGTGCTCGACAGCCTCGTCACCGATGCGCTCGCCGCCAACACCGACCTTCGCGTCGCGCTGGCGCGGATCGAGCGGGCACGCGCCTCGCTGCGCGGCTCTCGCTCGCAGGCCCTGCCGCAGACCGACATCAACGGCTTGGCCACTTACGGCCGCGTCTCCGAAAGCCAGGCGCTGCCCAACGTCGACCGCGAGGGCCGCCGCGTCGACGGCGAACTCGCCATCGGCTACGAACTCGACCTGTTCGGCCGGGTCAGCCGGGGCCTCGAAGCCTCGCGCGCCGATCTCGACGCCGCGCGCGAGGATGCCGATGCGGTCCGCGTGACCGTGGTCGCCGACACCGTGCGCGCCTATGTCGACGCGCTCAGCGCCGAGGAACAGATCGACGTCGCCGAACGCACGGTGGACCTCATCGCCCGGTCGGAGCGGATCACCAACGCCCGCTTTGAGCGCGGACTCAACCAGAAGCTCGACGTCATCCGCGTCACCCAGCTTCGCGAGGAGCAGGCGGCGGCGATCCCCACGCTCGAAGCCCGGCGCGAAGCCGCGCTGTTCCGCATTGCCGTGCTCACCGGACGCACCCCGCAGGACCTTCCCGACGCCGTGCTCGCCCGCACCACCACGCCGACGATCAGCCAGCCCATCCCGGTGGGTGACGGCCGCACCCTGCTCGCCCGCCGCCCCGACGTGAAGGCCGCCGAGCGCCGCCTCGCCGCCGACACCGCCAGGATCGGCGTGGCAACGGCGGACCTCTATCCCAAGATCACGCTCAGTGGTTCGATCGGCACCACGGCGCTGGGTGCGACCGACATCTTCGGCGGCGGTCCGCTGCGCTGGCTCTTGGGCCCAATGATCTCCTGGGCCTTCCCCAACCAGGAGGCGATCCGCGCCCGCATCGGCGGCGCCCGCGCCGACGCCAAGGCCGACCTCGCGAGCTTCGACGGCACCGTCCTGCGGGCGCTCGGCGAAACCGAGACCGCTCTCTCCGCCTACCGCAACGCGCTGCTGCGCAAGGAACGCCTCGCCGCTTCGCGCGACGCGGCGAACCGCGCCGCCAACGTCAGCATGGCCCGCCAGAGCAGGGGCGAGATCGACTCGCTCGACGTGCTCGACGCCCAGCGCACGCTCGCCCAGTCGGAAGCGGACTCCGCCGCGGCGACCCGCGACGTCGCCTTTGCGCAGGTCGACCTGTTCCGGGCGCTGGGAGGAAGCTGGCAGGAGCAATCGCCGCCGCTTGCCAGCGCAGCGCGGTAGGCGGGCACGGGATTTTCCTGAAAACGCGAACCATGCGACATTCACGCAGGTCCATCCCTCGTCGAAAACCGCCGCGGCCTCGCTCATGCATGGACTTCACGCACTACCCGCTCCCCGCACTTCCTTCGGACGGCCCTGCGGGCGACCCCCGATTTTTTCGCTTCGCACATTCCCGTGCGTCCAGCATCAAGACGGGACGAACCGGCCCCGGCTAGAGTAAGGTCACGTCCCAAGGAGACCCCCATGACCGTCGCCCAGATTCCCTCCCCCGTCCTGACCGCCGCCGCCTGGCGCGGCGACAAGCTGATGGAAGGGCAGGACTGGGTCTACGAACTCAGCGAGGAACAGGTCGCCGAGCTCGAAGCGCTCGGCAAGCGCTTCCTCGATGCCGACCCCGACCTGCGCTTCGTTCAGGCAGAGGAATATCCGCTCGGCGCCTGCGCGGAGGCGGTGCAGTCGTGGCGCGACGACGTCGATTTCGGACGCGGCTTCATCCTGGTGCGCGGACTTCGCTCGGACCGGTATTCGGACGCGCTGTCCTCGGCGATCTATTATGTGCTGGGCCTGCACATGGGCGACGCCATCCGCCAGAACGAGATGGGCGACCTGCTCGACCACGTCTACGCCACCTCGGACAAGACGATGGACGATCCCACCGCCAAGTCCTCGAAGGTGCGCGACAAGCTGGTATACCATTCGGACAGCTCGGACATCGTCTCGCTGATGTGCCTGCGCGGCGCCAAGGAGGGCGGGCTGTCGTGCCTCGTCTCGGGCGCGGAGATCTACAACGAGATCCTGCGCCGCCGCCCCGACCTCGCCCACCTGCTGCTAGAGCCGTTCCACTGGGACTGGCGCCGCCAGGACCAGGAAGCGCCTTCGGACACCTATACTTCGCCGGTGGTGAGCGTGGAGGAAGGCGTGTTCTCCATGTACGCGGGCTCGCTCTATATCGTCACCGCGCAGAACTACCCCGGCGTGCCCAAGCTGACCGAGGACCAGCTCGAAGTGCTGCGCCTCTTCGACGAGATCACTTACGAGCCCGGCATGGCCATCGCCATGGACTTCCGCCCCGGCGACATCCAGTGGCTGTCGAACTACGCCGCGCTCCATTCGCGTACCGAATTCCAGGACTTCCCCGAACCCCAGCGCAAGCGCCACCTGCTGCGCCTGTGGCTGTCGAGCAAGACCAACCGCCCGGTCGTGCCCGGGTTCGGCAAGAACGGCGTCGTCCAGCACCGCGCCGAACACCGCGAGGGCAAGGAACACCCCGAGGCCCGTTTCAGCATCCGCACGATGTCGGTGCCGCGTTTGCTATCGTAAAGGACTCTCGCGCCCCGCCCCTCAACGGCGCCTGGCGCCTGGCTCCAGACCCGATACCGCGAAACTCGTCGCCTCCGGCGATGGCGCAAGGAAGCGTGGTCGCGGCCGTCGCCGGGACAACGGTTAGCGAGATTGCCGAGTTCGGCTACCGGATACCCCCGCCAACGAAAAAGGCGGGACGGCATCGCTGCCGTCCCGCCCACACCGGGAGCGCTTGGAGGATGGGCCGCTTGCGCTCGGCCCCGCCCCGGATTCTCGTATCAGTACTTCACGCGAATGCTGGCACCGTAGAACTTGTCGTCCAGGCGGATGTCGTGCGGGAAGGCGGGGGTGTCGAAGTAGCTGTAGTACTTGCCGCCGTTCACGTTCACGCCATCGACCGTGACCGTGATGTTCGGGGTTACGTCGTAGCCGACCGAGAAATCCAGGCGGCCGTTGGATTTGACTTTGTTGAACTGCACCGAGTCCGTCGAACCGGTGAGCGTGCCCGCACCGAACGCCGTCTCGTTGTAGCCCGAGCGCCAGGTGTAGACCACGCGCGCGGTGATGCCGTACTTCTCGTAAAGCGCGCCCGCGGTGTAGCTGTACTTGGAAACGCCGAGCAGCTGCTGGCCTTCGAGCAGGTCGCCCTTGGTGGTCACCTTGCTGTCCGCGAAGGTGAAGGTGCCCATCAGGCCGAAGCCGTCTAAGCCCTCGGGCAGGAAGTCGAGGAAGGCCTGGCCGGCGACCTCGACGCCCTTCAGTTCCGAGGAGCCAAGGTTGCGCGGCTGGGTGATCTGGTAGGTCTGGCCGTCGATCACCTGGATGGTGGTGTCCGGCGCCACGCGGTCCTTGAGCTTGCGCAAGTACCCCGCCACCGAGACGTAGCTCGAACGGCCGAAGTAGTATTCGGCGGTCACGTCGAAGTTGTCCGACTGCTGGGCCTTGAGGTCCGGGTTGCCGCCCGAGCCCGCCAGGATGACGTTCGGGTTGCCGCCGGGCGCCGCCAGCGACAGGCCGGGGTTGAGGTCGCCGAAGGTCGGGCGCGACATGGTCTTGGCGTACGTCGCGCGGAACTGCAGCTGGTCGTTCGCCTTGAAGCGGATGCTGGCGTTGGGCAGGACGTAGACGTCGGTGGTGTCGCGGTTGATCGGCACGAACAGGTCGCCGCCACCGGCCGCGCCGCCGATCACGCGCGAAGTACCGTCGATCGTGCGGTTGGTGCTGACCACGCGCACGCCGACGAGACCGTCGAGCAGCGACACGTCGCCGAGGTCGAGCTGGTACTTGCCCTGCATGTAGGCTGCGAAGGTCTTCTCGGCGGCGTCGTAGTTGCGCGTCGGATCCCAGTCGGGGTCGCCGGCCGGGGCGCCGTAGAGCGCGCGCAGATCATCGGTGTTGTTGAGCAGGTAGTCCGCGTTGGGCGTGTACCAGTGCTCGCCGCCGTTGATCGAGGGGATCGAGTCGGGCGAACGGACCATGAAATCCGAGGGCAGGCCGACCGACGACACCAGCGTGCCACGGTTCGGCCCCGGGAAGGCGGGGCCGCCCGCGACGGCGCGGAAAGAGCCCTTGCGGTCGCTGTAGCGCGCGCCGAACTGCATCTGGCGCAGGAAGTCGCTGTCGATGTCGTAGGCGGTTTCGAGCTTGAACGCGTACTGGCGGCTGTTGGACTTGTTGAGGTCCTGGTACAGCGTGTTCGCGAAGACGAAGCCGTCGGGGGTGCTGAGCGGATTGCCCTGCATCTGCGAGCTGCCATGGCCGTCGTCGTCCACGATCACGTCGACCGCGGTGTTGTGCTTGGCGACGTCGACGATGATCGTGCGGTTCGCATTCTTTGACTGGATGTAGCTCGCGTCGAAGACGACGTGGACGGTGTCGGTGTTCCACTTCGCGCCGCCGCCCAGCACGTACTGGTCGGTGCTCTGCTTCTTGGCCTGGGTGCTGGTCAGCGAATCGACGCCGTTGAAGGTGGCCGACTTGGCTATGCACAGGTTCTCGACCGGATCGTTGCCGCCGCCAAGGAAGCCGGCACCGTTGACCGGGGACGAGAAGCAGTCGTCACCGGCAACCCCGTTGCTGATGCTGCTCCCCGCAAACAGGTCCGCGAAGATGAAATTGGTCGCGAACTTGGAGCGGTAGCCGGTGTAGACGCCGTCGAGGTACAGCTCGAGTTCCGGGGTCACTTCCCACTGCAGCGCGGCGTTGACCTGCGGGCGGGTGTTGTGGCCGGTGTCGGTGGTGCCGCCCACGCAGGTCGGCAGGACCAGGTTCGGCGCGCCGGCCGGACCATGGTTGGACGAGCGCGGATCGCAGTTGAACGAGACCGGGCGGCTGAAGTTGTTGCGCGCGTAGGACACGTCGATCAGCGCGCCCAGGCGGCCCTCGCCCACGTCCCAGGTGTTGGCGACGAGCAGGCCGGCGGTGTAGCTGGTCTTGTCCGAGACGCGGCCGTTGTAGACGCGGCCGTTGGCGGCGATGGTCAGGCCCTTATCGAAGTTGAAGGGCTTCTGCAGCTTCATGTCGATGACGCCCGCAACGCCGCCCTCGATGAGGTTCGCCGAGTTCGACTTGTAGACGTCGATGCCGCCGATCGCTTCGGCCGGAAGATCCTGGAACGAAAAGCCGCGACCGACGCCGGTGAAGATCTCGCGTCCGTCGAGCGTGGTCAGGATGTCGCCCAGGCCGCGCACGATCGGGCTCTGGATTTCGTTGTTGAAGCCGTTGACGACCTGGACGCCGGCAACGCGCTGCAGCGCGGAGGCAACCGAGGTGTCGGGCAGCTTGCCGATGTCTTCCGCGACGATCGAATCGACGACGAGGTCCGAGTTCTTCTTGACGTTGCGCGCGGCCTCGAGGCTGGCGCGCTGGCCGGTGACGACGATCTCGTTGCCGACTTCGTCCGCGACGGTCGGTGCGGCGGCGTCCTGCGCTTCCTGCGCATGAACCAGCGGCGCCCAGGCCATCATGGCCAGGGCCGACGACGTCAGGACGAGCGAATGTGCGATGCGATTCATTTTAGGGCCTCCCTCCAAGAACAATCGGCCCCTTGATCGGGCCTTCCCGGCGCTCATACATTTCTGTTTCTGGTCCGACAAGACGTATTTGTCGTATAAATAGGTTGCCACGAAAAAAACGCAGTGGTAGCCGCTCCATCAACGCTCCCGCGAGGGCCGCTGCACGTTGCGGTCCTGATGGAAACGAGCAACTTGAGGGAGGCCGACATTTCTTCCGCCGACGACATCGCCAGCACTGGCTCCGCGACCCGCCCGACCCTGCGTTCGCGCTCTTGGTTCGACAATCGCGACAACCCGGACATGACCGCGCTCTATCTCGAGCGCTACCTGAACTATGGGCTGTCGATCGAGGAGATGCAGTCCGACCGGCCGATCATCGGCATTGCCCAGTCGGGCAGCGACCTCGTGCCCTGCAACCGCCACCACATCGTGCTGGCAGAGCGCGTCAAGGAAGGCATCCGCGACGCGGGCGGCATCCCGATCGAGTTTCCCACCCATCCGCTTCAGGAAACCGGCAAGCGCCCGACGGCCGGGCTCGACCGCAACCTCGCCTATATCAGCCTCGTCGAAGTGCTCTACGGCTACCCGCTCGACGGCGTGGTGCTCACGATCGGCTGCGACAAGACCACTCCCTCGGCGCTGATGGCCGCGGCCACCGTCAACATTCCGGCGATCGCCCTGTCGGTCGGCCCGATGCTCAACGGCTGGCACGAGGGCGAGCGCACCGGCGCAGGCACCATCGTGTGGAAGGCGCGGCAGATGCTGGCCAAGGGCGAGCTGGACTATCCCGGCTTCCTCAAGCTGGTCGCCTCGGGCTCGCCCTCGACCGGCTACTGCAACACCATGGGCACGGCGACGACGATGAACTCGCTTTGCGAGGCGCTCGGCATGTCGCTGCCCGGCTCCGCCGCGATCCCCGCGCCCTACCGTGACCGGCAGGAATGCGCGTGGGAGACCGGCCGCCGGATCGTCGAGATGGTCCAGGCCGATCGCAAGCCCTCCGACATTCTGACGCGCGAGGCATTCCTCAACGCGATCCGCGTGAACTCGGCGATCGGCGGCTCGACCAACGCGCCGATCCACCTCAACGCCATCGCCCGCCACATCGGCGTGGAACTGACGCTGGAGGACTGGGAAAGCCACGGCGCCGACGTGCCGCTGCTGGTCAACCTCCAGCCCGCCGGCAAATACCTCGGCGAGGACTACTACCGCGCCGGCGGCGTCCCCGCCGTGATGGGCGAACTGACCAAGGCCGGGCTCATCGACGGCGATGTGCTCACCGCCAATGGCCGCACCGTCGCCGAGAACCTCGTCGGCGTGCGTATCCACGACGACAAGGTGATCCGCCCGATCGACCGTCCGCTGAAGGAAGCGGCCGGCCTGACCGTGCTCAGCGGCAACCTGTTCGAGGGGGCGGTGATGAAGCTCTCGGTGATCTCCGAGGAGTTCCGCGGCCGCTACCTCTCCGACCCCGCCAACCCCGACGCCTTCGAGGGCCGCGTGGTCGTGTTCGACGGGCCCGAGGACTACCACCACCGCATCGACGACCCCGCACTCGGCATCGACGAGAACGCGATCTTGGTGGTCAGGGGCGCCGGGCCGGTCGGCTATCCGGGCGGCGCCGAAGTGGTGAACATGCGCCCGCCCGCCGCGCTCATCCGCGCCGGCGTCCACGCCCTGCCCTGCATCGGCGACGGTCGCCAGTCGGGCACCTCGGGCAGCCCCTCGATCCTCAACGCCTCGCCCGAAGCGGCGGTCGGCGGTGGCCTCGCGCTGCTGCGGACCGGCGACCGCGTGCGCATCGACCTCAAGCAACGCAGCGCCAACATGCTGGTGGACGAGGCCGAGCTGGACCGCCGCCGCGCGGACCTCGCCGCGATCGAGGCGCATATCACGCCCGAATCGCAGACGCCCTGGCAGGAGATCCAGCGCGATCTCGTCGGCCAGTTCGCGACTGGCGCCGTGCTGGAATCCGCGGTTAAGTACCAGCGGATCGCCCAGACCAAGGGCCTGCCCAGGGACAGCCATTAATGACCGAAATTCGAGTAATTGCCCGCGACCGCGTCGACACGCTCGGCGAGGGCCTGTTCTGGTCCGTCCGCGAGGGCGCCCTGTTGTGGACCGACATCCTCGGCCAGCGCATCAACCGGCTGACGCCTGCCACCGGCAAGGTCGAGAGCTGGGAGACCGGCGGCGCCACCGGCTGGATCATCGGCCGGGCCGAGGGCGGCTTCGTCGCTGGCATCGGTACCGCCATCGCCGGCGTCTCGCTCGATCCCTTCGCGGTCGAGACCCTGGCGGAACTTCCCGGCGAGCCGGAGACCAACCGCGTCAACGATGCCGCCGCCGACCCGCTCGGCCGGCTCTGGCTGGGCACCATGTGCTACTCCTGCGACGCGCCGGTCGGCAACTTCTACCGCTTCGGCAACGGCGCGATCACCCGCGCCGCGCCCGACGCCTACACCATCCCCAACGGTCCCGCGATCGACCCGCAGGGCCGCTTCTTGCTCCATACCGACAGCGCGCTGGGCGTGATCTTCCGCTACCCGCTGGAAGGCGGCGTGCTGGGCGAGCGCGAGCCGTTCATCACGTTCGCCGAAGACTGGGGTTCCCCCGATGGCATGACCTTCGACGCCGAGGGCCACCTGTGGGTCGCCTGCTGGGGCGACGGCGCCGTCCGCCGCTTCGCGCCGGGCGGCACCTTGGTCCGCCGCATCGAACTGCCTGCCAGCCAGATCACCAACGTCAGCTTCGGCGGCGAGGGGCTGGACCGCCTCTACGTCACCAGCGCCGCCAACGGCGTGGACGAGGAACACGGCGGCGCGCTGTTCGAACTGGACCCGGGTTGCATCGGCCTGCCGGCGTTCCTGTACGAGGGCTGACATCGTCACCACCCCACCCTCGCAATGACGAGGTGTCGGAAGCGATAGGATAATGGTGCCCCTGCGGCACCGACGGGACAAAGAGGAGAGAAAAATGCTCAGGGTCATCATCACCGCAGCCCTGCTGGCCACGGCCAGCGCCCCCGCCCTCGCCGCAGAGGCCAAGCGCGGAAACTTCGGGCAAATGCCTGACGGCACGGCCGTCGAAGCGGTGACGCTCACCAACGGCAAGGGCATGTCGGTGCGCGTGATGACGCTGGGCGCCTCGATCCAGTCGGTGCTCGTGCCCGATCGCAGCGGCAACACCGTAGACGTCGCGGTCGGCTACGACAGTCTCGAAGGCTATAACAAGGCGCCCGAGTTCTTCGGCGCCACCGTGGGCCGCGTCGCCAACCGCATCGCCAAAGGCAAGTTCACGCTCGACGGCAAGGACTACACGGTGCCGGTCAACAACGGCGTCAACTCGCTCCACGGCGGCACCAAGGGCTTCGACAAGGTCGTCTGGACCGTGCGCGAGGTGAAGAACGGCGCCAAAGCCAGCGTCACCATGCGCTACGTCAGCCCCGACGGCGACATGGGCTATCCCGGCACGCTCACCACCGACGCGACCTATGCCCTCGACGAGCAGAACCAGCTGACGATCACTTACTCGGCCACCACCGACAAGCCGACCGTGGTGAACATCTCGAACCACGCCTACTGGAACCTCGCGGGGCCGGGCCGCACGGCGATGGACCACCTGCTGACCAT
The DNA here is from genome assembly GCF_059416165.1 of Novosphingobium sp. GW821-FHT09E05. Taxonomy (NCBI): domain Bacteria; kingdom Pseudomonadati; phylum Pseudomonadota; class Alphaproteobacteria; order Sphingomonadales; family Sphingomonadaceae; genus Novosphingobium; species Novosphingobium sp. GW821-FHT09E05. The sequence goes on along the minus strand of NZ_JBWKOQ010000003.1, from coordinate 333,073 downwards.
CCCCGCCGACCGCTTCACCCCGACCGACGAAACCTCGATTCCCCTGGGCGACCACCGTAGCGTCGAGGGCACGGCCTTCGACTTCCGCAAGCCCACCCCGGTCGGCGCGCGCGTCCGCGACGCCCGCGACCCGCAGATCGTCTACGGGCGCGGCTACGACCACAACTGGGTCGTGGGCGACGGCGTGACCAAGGACGAGCACCTGATGGCGCGCGTGGTCGAGCCCACCTCGGGGCGCGGGTTCGAGCTGTGGTCGAACCAGCCGGGCCTGCAGTTCTACTCGGGCAACTTCATGGACGGCACCATCACCGGCAAGTCCGGCCAGATCTACCGCGAGGGCGACGTGCTGGTGTTCGAACCGCAGCTGTTCCCCGACAGCCCCAACCAGCCGCAGTTCCCCTCGGTCCGCCTCGCTCCGGGCAAGACCTACCGGAACGTCATGACCTACAAGTTCTTCGTCACGCAATAACAGAGGATCCCCCCGTGAAAGCACTCGCAACCTGCCTGCTCGCTTCCGCCGCCGCACTGCTGGCGATGCCCGCCGAGGCCCGCCCACAGTGGACGCCCGCGCAGGCGAAGACCTGGTACGCCAAGCAACCCTGGCTGGTCGGCTCGAACTTCGCGCCCGCCACCTCGATCAACCAGCTCGAGATGTGGCAGGAAGCCACCTGGGACCCGCAGCGCATCGACTACGAACTCGGCCTGGCAGAGGGCATCGGCATGAACACGATGCGCGTGTTCCTGCACGACCAGCTCTGGCAGCAGGACCCCGAGGGCTTCAAGAAGCGCATCGACGAGTTCCTGGCGATCGCCGCGAAGCACAAGATCAAGCCGCTGTTCGTGCTGTTCGACAGCTGCTGGGACCCGAAGCCCTTGCTCGGCCCCCAGCATCCGCCGATCCCCGGCGTCCACAACTCCGGCTGGGTGCAGAGCCCCGGCCTGCCCGCGCTGCGCGATCCCTCGCAGGAAGGCCGCTTCAAGTCCTACGTCGAGGGCGTGATCGGCGCCTTCGCCAAGGACGACCGCGTACTCGGCTGGGATCTCTGGAACGAGCCCGACAACGGCGCCGACCAGTACAAGGACCAGGAAGGCAAGCAGCCGCTGGTGCTCGCCCTGCTGACCAAGGTCTACGGCTGGGCGCGCGAGGCTGAGCCTTCGCAGCCGCTGACGTCGGGCGTGTGGCAGCATGACGACTGGAAGACGCCGGGCGCGCTGACCCCGATGGAACAGCTGCAGCTCACCCAGTCCGACGTGATCTCGTTCCACGACTACAACTGGCCCGAGAAGTTCCAGGACCGCGTCAACCAGCTCAAGGGCTATGGCCGCCCGATCCTCTGCACCGAGTACATGGCGCGCGGCAACGGCTCGACCTTCGACGGCTCGCTGCCGATCGGCAAGCGCGAGAACGTGGCGATGATGAACTGGGGCTTCGTCGACGGCAAGACGCAGACCCGCCTGCCCTGGGACTCGTGGAAGAAGCCCTACACCATGGAAGAGCCGACGATCTGGTTCCACGAGGTCTTCCACACCGACGGCACCCCCTACCGCCAGGCCGAAGTGGACCTGATCCGCAGCCTCGCCAAGGCGCCGAAGGGCGTGGTCCCGGCGGCCAGGAAGTAAGGCTGGACAACGACCCGACTACTTCGACATGAGGGCGGCATGATGCGCAACCTGACGTACCTTGCCGCCCTTTGCGGAGCCGCACTCCTGACCACTCCGGCCCAAGCCGCACCGACCTGGGCCGGGGCATGGGGTTATGCCCCCGCCGACAGCGGCGCCGGCGAACCGGTACAGCCCGCCGGCACCTACCGCTACCGAGTCCGCCTCACGCAGGCCGGTGACGCCATGCAGCTCACCTTCAGCAATGCCGAGGGCGACCGCCCGCTGGCCATCGCGGCGGTGAGCATCGCCAGCCCCTCAGGCCCTGTCGGCACCGAAATCGGGGCCAACCCGGTCCATCCGATCCGCTTTTCCGGCCAGCCCGCCGCCGCGCTGCCCAAGGGCCATACCGTCGTCAGCGACCCGATCATCGCCCCTTTTCACAACGGGCAGGATGTGATCGTCAGCGTCACCTTTTCCACGCCGACGCGGCCGGGGCGCACCAACCTCGGGCTTGAGATGGCGTTCGCGACGATCTCCACCGGAACGCCCGTCTTCGCGCCGATCCAGGCGCGCTCGTACCTCTCGCTCGTCTCGGTGCGCACCGCGCAGGCGCCCTGCACCGTGGTCGCCTTCGGAGACTCGATCACCGACGGGTTCGACAGCTTCTCGCCCCAGACGCGCGGCTGGCCGGGACGATTGGCCGAGCGCATGGCCGCGCTCTCGCCGAGCCGCCGCTGCGGCGTGGTCAACATGGGCATCAGCGGCAACCGCGTCCTGCGCCAAGGCCGGGGCGTCTCCGCGCTCGACCGCTTCTGGCGCGACGTGGCCAGCGTGCCCAACGTCACCCACGTCATCTTCCTCGAAGGCATCAACGACATCGGTGCCGGCGGCGACGAGGGCGCCGACGCGGTCAAGCCGGAGGATCTGGTCCACGGCTACCGCCAGTTCGTCACCCGCGCCCACGCGCTGGGCATCAAGGTGATCGGCGGCACCATGACCCCGGCGCTGCACGCGGGCTACATGTCGCCGGTGAAGGACCAGACGCGCATGGCGGTCAACGCCGCGATCCGTAACGACAGGATCTTCGACGGCGTGGTCGATTTCGAGGCGGCGGTGCGCAATCCCGCCGTGCCGACGGACCTGCGCCCGGAGTTCAACCCCGGCGACCACCTCCACCCCAACGACGCCGGCCTGCGCGCCATGGGCGACGCGGTCAACCTAACGCTGCTGACGCCGTGAATTGACGCGGCTTGCCTCCCCTCCTCGCTGGAGGAAGGGAGGTCATCTCAGCTCAGGGCTGCGGCGCGGGGACGGGTTCCCCCGCGCGCGAGGGCACCGGGAACACCGGCATCCCGTCCCTGGTCCACTCCATTCGCTGCACGCGCGGCGAGCGGGCGGCCGTGCACTGCTGATCGGCGCCGGTGTTGGCGTGGTAGACGATCCAGGTCTGGCGGCCGCCATCCGTCGTGAAGAAGCCGTTGTGGCCCGTCGCGTAGACGTTGTTCTCAGGCGCCTTGGCGAGCACGGGTTTCGGCGACTTGGTCCAGCTTTCGGCTTTCAGCAGATCGCTGCCCGGCTTGGCGTGGAGCAGGCCCAGCGCATAGTCGTCCGACCAGCATGCGCTGGCGGAGTAGGTCAGGAACAGGTCGCCCTCCGGCCCCGGCAGGAACTCCGGTCCTTCGAGGATCTGGCGGCCGCCCTGCCGTTCGAACGGCTGGTCGGGCCGTGCGATCACGGTCTCGCCGGGGCCTAGGGTCCACGGGTTGGTCATCGGCGCGATGGCGAGCACGCTGTCGGGGCCGTCGTAGGCGGAATAGATGAAGTAGCGCTTGCCGCCGGTCTCGAACACGGTGCCGTCGATGCCGGTCATGCCGGTGACGATGCGGCCCCGGTCGATCCACTCGCCCTTGAGCGGATCGGCATTGGCGTTTTCCAGCACGAAGATGCCGCGATGCGCGTCGTCGTCGTGCCCGGCGGCGGCTGCGGTGTAGTAGACGTACCACTTGCCGCCCAGGCGGTGCAGTTCGGGTGCCCAGATCGAGATCGCGTTCGGGCCGCTCGCGGGCGGGGTCCAGATGACGTGCTCGGGCGCATCGGCCAGCTTCGACAGGTCGTCGGTCTGGCGGATGGCGAGGCGGTCGCCCTTGGTGCCCATGAAGTAGAAGGTCGAACCCTCGTGGACGATCCACGGATCGGGCCCGCTCGCCAGCAGCGGGTTGGTCAGCGTGGCGCTGGCCGTAGTCGCTTGTGTGCCTGTCGTCGCGCAGCCGCCGACGGCCAGCGATGCGAGCGCGAGGGGTGCGAGGGCGCGGATCATGCGTTCTTCTCCATTTCAGCCCAGGCCGCCGCGAAGGCGCAGGCGTTGGCGGCGATCTCCTGCGTGGTGGCGCCCGCCTTGTAGAGCGCCGAGCCGAGGCCGAAGCCGTTCGCGCCCGCTGCGCGCCATGGCCCCATGTTGTCGGGCGAAATACCCCCGACCGCGAACAGCGGCACGTCCTTGGGCAGCACCGCACGCTGCGCCTTGACCACGGAAGGGGTAGCCGCCTCGGCCGGGAACAGCTTGAGGCCGCTGGCGCCCGCCGCCAGCGCGGCGAAAGCTTCGCTCGGCGTGAAGTAACCCGGCAACGAGACCATGCCGCGCTTCGCGCTCTCAGCGATCACGGCCACGTCGGTGTTGGGCGAGACGATCATCGCGCCGCCCGCGTCCTGCACCTGTCCGACCTGCGCCACCGTCAGCACGGTGCCCGCGCCGACGATCGCCCGGTCGCCCACGCGCTTGGCGAGGCGCTCGATGCTGACCAGCGGGTCGGGCGAGTTCAGCGGCACCTCGATCAGGGTGAAGCCCGCCGCGACGAGCGCGTCGCCAGCAGCCTCGACCTCGTCGGGCCGGATGCCGCGCAGGATGGCGACCAGCGGGAGAGCGTTCAGGGCGGTTTTGAGATCGATCATGGCATGAGGTTCCTGATGCGGTTGATGCCGGCGACGAACGAGGCGTGGCTGTCGACGACGGCGGCCTCCCCTCCGGCGATGGCAATAGCGACGGAATAGAGACGGGTTAGCAGCCCATCAGCGAGCAGGTGCACGACCTGACCGGGCTTAGTGATCCGGGCGCGGCAGTCGCTGCCGATGAGCAGGCCGCTGACGTAGGCAGCCGCCTCGCCCGGTGCACGCTTGCCGAGCACCGAGGCGGCGCGCACTCCGAACAAGGCGGAGAGCAGGTCGGCATCGGCGCAGGCCTCCACCCCCTCGCGGAACGAGGCGTCGGCGTCCACATCGCCGGCCATCTCGCTGCCGATCAGCGCGTGGGCCTTGAGGAGCGCGAACATCTCGCCGGTCATCGCGGTAGTGAAGTCGGCGATGGCGCCGTCCTTCATGACCGCCCACTTGTTGTGGGTGCCCGGCTGGCACAGCAGCGCGTCGGCAGGCGCGAGCCCGGCGGCGACGGCGCCGAGCAGTTGCACTTCCTCGCCGCGCATGACGTCCGCGCGGGTCGGCGTGTCGACGCAGACGCCCGGGACGATGGCGACGCCGTCCTCCGGATGCGCCATGGCGGCGGCCACCGCCTCGATGGTAGCGGCGCAGGCAACGTAGCCGGCGTCATGCCAGCCCCGGTTGGAGCCTACCATTCCGGCCATGACCACCGGCAACCCGCCCAGCCGCGCGCGCAAGGCGGCAACCTCTGCAGGGAAGCCGCCCGCCGGGACCGAGAGGATGCCCCTATCGTCACGCTCGGTGGCGACGACCTCGCCCGCCTCGATCCGGTAGGCGCGGCGGTTGGTGGTGCCCCAGTCTACGGCGATGAAGGGCGCGCTCACCAGAACACCGCGTAGAGAACGCAAAGCACCAGAACCACGGCAATCGCTCCTGCATTGAACCCGGTCGAGGTGGCGTAGCGCACGTCGCCGGTCGAGATGGTGTCCTTGTCCGGCCGTCCGGGCGTCAGCAGCGAGACGATCACCGCAAGCGCCAGCGCCGCAAGGAAGACGATCCCCATGCGGTCCATGAACGGCACGCCCGGCGCCCAGACCTTGAAGCCCCACGACAGCAGCACCGAGGCGACCGCCGCGCTGATCGCGCCGGGCTCGTTGGCGCGGCGCCAGAACAGGCCGAGGAGGAAGATCACGGTGATGCCCGGCGTGAAGAAGCCGGTGAATTCCTGGATGAACTGGAACGCCTGCTCGCTCGACCCGACCAGCGGACGCGCGGTCAGGATGGCGATGACGATGGCGACGACAGCGACGATGCGGCCGACGCCGACCAGCTTCCTGTCCTCGGTGACGGCATCCTCGCCCACTTTCACGCCCTTGAACTTGGCCCAGACGTCGAGCGTGAAGATCGTCGCGATCGAATTGATCTTCGACGCGGTGGAAGCGATGATCGCCGCCACCAGCGCTGCGAAGACGAGACCCAGCAGGCCCGGCGGCAGCAGGCGCATCATCGTCGGATAAGCCTCGTCCGGCTTGGCGAGGTCGGGGGCGAGGATGACGGCGGCGACGCCCGGCAGGACGATGATGATCGGCATGATGAGCTTGATGACGGCCGCGAACAGCATCCCGCGCTGTGCCTCGTCGAGCGACTTGGCGGCCAGCGCGCGCTGGATGATGTACTGGTTGAAGCCCCAGTAGCTGAGGTTCGCGATCCACATGCCGCCGATCAGCACCGACAGGCCCGGCAGGTCCATGTAGTGCGGGTCGCCCTTTGCGAGAATCATGTGGAAGTGATCGGGCGCAACTTCGACGAGGCGCGAGAATCCGGCGACGACGCCGCCCTCGCCGCCGATCTTGCCCAGCGTCAGGAAGGCGATGATGAGCCCGCCCATGACGAGCAGCGTGACCTGCACGATGTCGGTCAGCGCCACCGCCTTCAGACCGCCGCGAAGCTGATAGAGCAGCGCGAAGACGCCGAGCACCACCAGCGCCACGTCCTGGTTCACGCCCGCCACCTGCGTCACCGCGATCGAGCCGAGCCAGATGATGCTGGTGAGGTTCACGAAGACGTAGAGCACCAGCCAGAACACCGCCATCAGCGTGCGGATACCGCTGCCGTAACGCCGCTCCAGGAACTGGGGCATCGTGTAGATCTCGTTGCGAAGGAAGATCGGCAGGAAGAACTTGCCGACGATCAGCAGCGTGGCGGCCGCCATCCACTCGTAGGAGGCGATGGCGAGGCCGATCGCGTAGCCCGAGCCCGACATGCCGACGATCTGCTCGGCCGAGATGTTCGCGGCGATCAGCGAGGCGCCGATGGCCCACCAGGGCAGGTTCTTCGAGGCGAGGAAGTAGTCGGCCGAACCCTTCGGCCCGGCGCCCGGCTTGTCCCGGCTCACCCACTGGGCGAGCCCGAATATGCCGATCGCGTAGATCACCACCACCGCGATGTCGATCGTTGCCAGTCCCATCTCGTCTCCCCGCACTATCCTGTGCCGTAACTCTAAGATCGCCCCGACTGCCGACCCAGGCCCCCCGCAGTCAAGCGCCGGAGACCTCGAATCAACCGTCGGGTCGGTCCGACCCTTCCATAACGCCTAAAACCGTATTTATAAGATGAATCTTGACAATGCACGATCTCGGCTGTTTTTTGGGGCTACGAACAAAAACTTTGGGAGACGGAATTTGGCACGGGGCACTTCGCGCATCGCCGCAGGCATGACCATGGCGGCAATCACGGTCATGACGCCGCAGGCGGCAACGGCGCAGGCGGCAACGGCGCAGGCGGCAACGGCGCAGTCGGTTCAGGCGAAACCCGCAAGGACGGAAGTCGTCCCCGGCGCGCCGGAAACGCCCTACGTCGATCCCGACAAGGCGTACCTCTTCGCGCACATGACCAAGGAGCGCTACGGCGTCCTCTACTACACGGTCAGCCGCGACGGGCTGCACTGGACTCAGATCAACGGCGGCAAGCCGGTGTCCGAGGACTACCACGGCCATCCCTCGATCGCGCGCGGGGCGGACGGGCGCTACTACCTCGTCGGCAACAGGAGCGACGAGGATCCCTATATCCGCTTCTGGGTCTCGGACGACCTCGTCAGCTGGAAGCCCTACGGCACCTACAAGCCCGACGTGCTGCACGTCCCCGGCCTGCCGCACGCGCTGCAGCGGATCGGCGCGCCCAAGCTGTTCTTCGACAAGCCCTCGGGCAAGTTCCTGCTGACCTGGCACACCGCCACCGTCCCCGGCGTGCCCGAGGACCCGGAGCGCTACTGGGCCAGCCAGCGCACGCTCTATGCCCTGTCGAGCGACCTCAAGACCTTCGACAAGGCGCCCAAGCGCCTGTTCGACTGGGACATGGCGACGATCGACACCTTCATCCAGCCCGAGGCGGACGGCAGCGGCTACTGCGCGGTCATCAAGGACGAGCGCTACCCCAGCTACAACTGGACCACCGGCAAGACCGTGCGCGTGTCCTGCGCCAAGGACCTGCTCGGCCCCTACCCGCTGCCCGGCCCCTCGATCAGCCCCAACTTCCGCGAAGCTCCCACGGTGATCCGCGCGCCCGGCGGCGAGGACTGGCTGATGTATTACGAGCAGTACGCCGGCACCAGCTACGGCCTCTCCAAGGCGCCGCGCCTCACCGGCCCGTGGTTCCAGGTCTCGGGCAACTCCGGCGTTCCCGAGTGGAACCGCTACGAAATGCCCGACGGCTTGCGCCACGGCTCGATGATCGAGATCAGCAAGGTGCAGTACGACGCGCTGGTGAAGGCGTTCCCGAACGGCAAGTGACCAACCCGGCCATCGTCCCTGTCCGCAGGGACGATGGCTCCTGCCCGGACGGTCGCGATTATCATATGAATTGACTTATCATATTAAAGGACCTTACCTCGCGTCACAGGTCACACGGCGAGCGGTGCGACGGTATCGAGCCGCGCGGGCACGCGGACGACAACAGGTACAAGGACGGCGTAGTGACAGGCTCCTCCCATCTCATCGTCGATGAGCCCGCGGCACAGCTCGGCCGCAACCTGACCTATGGCCTGCTCGACAGCATCGGCCGCGCCATCGTCACCGGGCATTTCGAGAACAATGTCTTCCCGACCGAGGCGGAACTCGCCAAGCAGCACGGCGTCAGCCGCTCGGTCACGCGCGAGGCGGTCAAGATGCTCACCGCCAAGGGCCTGCTCAGCGCCCGACCGCGCCAGGGCACGACGGTGCAGCCCACCTCGTCGTGGAACCTGTTCGATACCGACGTCCTGCGCTGGATGCTGGAGCGCCAGCTTTCGGTCGACCTGCTGCGCCAGTTCAACGAACTGCGCGTCTCGGTCGAGCCGGAAGGCGCGGCGCTCGCCGCCCGGGTCGCGGGGGAAGACGACCTCGCCCGGATCGACGCCGGCCTCGTGCGCATGCAGGCCGCAGAGCGCGGGCTGGACGATCCGCTGGAGGCCGACATCGCCTTCCACGTCGCGATCCTGCGCGCCTCGAAGAACCCGTTCTACATCCAGCTGCGCGACGTCGTCAGCACCGCGCTGCGCACCTCGATCCGCTTCACCAACCGCATCAAGGGGCGCACCGCCGACGTCGCCGAACACGCCAAGGTCCGCGACGCCATCGCCGCACGCGACCCCGACGCCGCGCGCATCGCGATGCGCACGATCATCGGCGACGTGCTCGGCCTGATCGAGGAAAGCTGAGGCGCGATCTAGGAGCATGGGCAGGAAGGCCGGACATGCCCTGCGGCATGGCGGCCCCGATAGTCCTCCCTTTCGGTCACCTCCCTTTTGCTCGCCTTCTTTTTGGTCACCTCCCTTGCTCACCAAACCTCGTCATTCCCGCGAAGGCGGGAACCCAGCTGATGCCCTCACCTGTCGAAGCGGCATCAGCTGGGTCCCCGCTTTCGCGGGCATGACGGGTGTAGGTGAGAGGACGAATGTGTGCCGGAAGATGGCCCGAGTTGTCACCCGGCGAACATCGCCGTGCATCCTGCGCTTTCGCGATTGATCACCCGCTCCCCCGCCGATAAAGACCGATAAATACTATAAACGAGGATACAACGTGGAGCCTGTCAGATTGGGTCTCGTCGGCATCGGCAAGATCGCCCGCGACCAGCATCTTCCCGCGATCGCCGGCAACGAACGCTTCGTCCTTGCCGCCACCGCCAGCCGCCACGGCCGGGTCGAGGGCGTCACCGGTTACAACGACATCGCCGCCATGGCCGCCGCCTGCCCGCTCGACGCGGTCTCGCTCTGCACCCCGCCCGATGGCCGCTACCAGCAGGCGCTCACCGCGATCGAGGCGGGCCTCCACGTCATGCTCGAAAAGCCCCCGGCGGTCACGCTCTCGCACGTCGAGGCGCTGGTCGAGGCGGCGCGCGCCGCCAACGTCAGCCTGTTCGCCACCTGGCACTCGCGCGAGGCGGCGGGGGTGGCTCCGGCCCGCGCCTGGCTGGCCGACAAGCGCATCGAGGCAGTGCGGATCGACTGGAAGGAAGACATCCGCCGCTGGCATCCCGGGCAGGAGTGGATCCTCGGCCCCGGCGGCTTCGGCGTATTCGATCCCGGCATCAACGCGCTCTCGATCGCGACGCGCATCCTGCCGCACGAACTCTTCGTCGAAAGCGCGACCATGGACGTGCCCGAGGGCCGCGCCTCGCCGATCGCCGCCAGCCTGCGGATGCGCAGCGGCGGGGCTGAAGTCCGCGCCGAGTTCGACTTCCTCCAGACCGGCCCGCAGACCTGGTCGATCGAGGTCGACACCGACCACGGCACCCTGCGCCTGACGCAGGGCGGCAGCGTGATCCAGCGGCCGGGCGAGGCCGAGCGCACCGAGCCGGACCAGGAATACGCCCGCCTCTACGAACGCTTCGCCCACCTTGTCGCCGAACGGGCGATCGACGTCGACCTGCGCCCACTGCGCCTGGTGGCCGACGCGTTTCTCATAGCGGACCGCCGGGTGGTGGAGCCCTTCGCGTTCTGAGCGTGCTCGCGCATTGACGGGATAGACCCGCCCCCTCCGTTGGTGTCGAACGGAGGGGGTATTTTCGGTTGTCCCGATCAAGCGAGGGACGACGTTTCCGCCGGTTCGCGCGGCAGCGCCAGGCTGGCCAGCGCGATCGGCACCATGGCGATACCGAAGCCGATCAGCGCAGGCGCGTAGCCGCCGGTGGCGTCGGCGACCATGCCGGATATCCACGGCCCCAGCGCCGCGAGGCCCGCCAGCGTCCAGATCGCCCCGAGGCTCGCCGAGCCGCCCGCGGGGCCGAAGTAGCGCACCAGCAGCAGCGTGACCGTCAGCGTCGCGCCTCCGACCCCCGTGCCGATCAGCAGCGCGAAGGCGTGCAGCGCCAGCGGGTCGCGGCTGAGGCCGAGGATCAGCATGCCCCCGGCGCAGGCCGCCAGCGTGATGGGCAACATCCGGCGCGGGCTCAGCACGCTGGAGAAGTGCCCGAGCAGTCCGGTCGCCAGCGCGCTGGAAATCCCCTCGACGCCAAGCAGGCGGGCGGCGAGGCTGCTCGTCAGGCCCTCGCCCGCGAGGTGCGCGGGCGCGACGCTGGCGACGGTGACGAGGCAGATCTGGCTGGCGACCACGGCGGTCGCAAGCAGCGCGAAGACCGGCGAGCGCAGCACCCTGCCCAGCCCCTGCAGCCAGTGCCCCTCCTCCCCCGCGACCGGCGCGACCAGCGGCGGTTCGCGCAGGCAGAGCGCGCAGAACAGTGCATTGGCGGCGCAGAGCAGCACCACCACGAGGCTGTAGCCGCGCCAGCCGCCCGCCGCGATCAGCGCCTGTGCGCCGGGCGGGCCAAGCGCGTTGCCGAGCGTCGCGACCATCATGTAGATGCCGATCAGCTTCGGCGCGCGGGACCCTCCCCAGCCCGAGATGAGGTAGACGCCGGGCGTGTTGCCGCTCAGCGAAAAGCCGATGCCCGCCATCAGGGCGCCCAGATAGAGCTGCCCCAGGCTCGCCATGGTCCACAGCATGAGGAACGCGCAGCCGAGCAGCACCTGACCCGCGACGATCGTCCGGCCCGCGCCGATCCAGCGCAGCAGCACGACCGGCATCGGCGCGCCCGCGCAGGCGCCCAGGATGACGAGGGTATAGGCCATGCCGGTATCGCCGGCCGACCATCCCAGGTCCCGGCCCATCGCGAACAGCGCGAGGCCGAAGGCGGCGAAGACCACCGCCTGCGACAGCACCAGCGCGCTCGACACCGCCGTCACGACCGCCAGTTCGCGGCCGCGCCCCTGCACGGCGGTTACGGCCACGTTCAAAGCGGCCTGTCGCCCATGATCTGCACCCGGAAGCCCGAGCGGGTCTGCGGGAAGTAGTCCCAGATCGCCGAGTGCTGCGCGCAGCGGTTGTCCCAGAACGCGATCGAGTGCGGTTGCCAGGCGAAGCGGCACTGGAACATCGGCGCCTGCACGTGCGCGAACAGGTAGGCGAGCAGCGCGTCGCTCTCCGCGCGCGGAATGCCCTCGATGTAGGTGGTGAACCCCTTGTTGACGTAGATCGCCTTGCGCCCGCTCCACGGATGGGTGCGGATCACTGGCTGGCTGGTGCGCGGCAGGGTCATGCCCTCGGGGGTGATGCCGCCGAAGCCGACGACCGCGTCGTGCATCGCGGTCAGGCCTTCGAGGTGCGCCTTCATCCGGTCCGACAGTGCATCGTAGGCGGCGTACATGTTGGAGAACACGGTGTCGCCGCCGACGGGGGGCACGGTGTGCAGGTAGAGCACCGAGCCCAGCGGCGGCTCGGGGTCACAGCTCATGTCGGTGTGCCAGTCCTCGCCCGCGACGAAGGTGGAATCGGCGTCGGCGTGGATGATCGTCACTTCGGGATGGCCCGGCGCCTGCCACGGCTTGGTGCTGGGCGCGATGTGGATGCCGCCGAAGTACTTCGAGAAGCGGATGTGCTCCTCGTGACCCAGCGGCTGGTCGCGGAAGAACAGCACCAGCCGGTCCTCCAGCGCGCGGTGCAGCTCCGCCACCACGAGGTCCGACAGCGGCTGCGTCAGGTCCACGCCAGAAACGGTGCCGCCGATGCCGGGGGTGAGCGGGGTCACCGTGATTGCCGAGTATTCCACCTTGCCTGTTCCCTTGCTGGATGAAGTCACGAAATCGGCCATTCGCTGACCAGCGGCAGGCCCGAGCGGCCGAGCACCGCTTCGGCCGCCGCCTGTCCCTCGGCGTAGAGCGCGTCCTCGTCGATCGTGGTGCAGCGGTAGGCCTCGACCACGCGCACGCCGTCAACCCAGACCGAATGGACGCCCCGCCCGTCGGCGGAGGAGATCAGCTGTTCGACCGGGTTGTTGAGCGGGCACCATTCGGGGCGGCGGGTATCGTGCGCGACGATGTCGGCCTTCATGCCCACGGCGAGCGCGCCGATCGAGCCTTCGAGGCCGAGCACCCTGGCGCCGTTGACCGTGCCCATTTCGAGCACTTCGTGCGCGGGGAACAGCGAGCCGTCCTCGCGCGCATCGCGGAACAGCGTGGACATGATCGCCATGACCCGCATCATGTCGTGGTTGTCCGCCCCGTCGGTGCCGAGCGCGAGGTTGACGCCGGCCTTCGCCATCTCGGGGAACCGCCCGCTGCGCATGACGCCGTAGGCGCCGCGCAGGGATGCGTCGGGGCAGTGGGTGACGTTGGTGCCGCTGGCCGCGACCAGCTCCGCCTCGTGCGCATCGATGTGGACCATGTGGACGAGGTTGAGGTGCGGGCCGAGCACGCCGAGGTCGGACAGGTGCTCCACCGCGCGGCGGCCGGTATTGGCGAGATACCAGTCGGAATCGCCCGCGACCGGGCTCATGTGCGCTGACACGCGGGTGCCGGTGCGCCTGGCGAGGTCGGTGACGCTCTGCCACAGCGCGTCGGTGGAGGTCATGTGGCCGATCAGGTTGGGCCAGGCGGCGATGCGGCGGCCGTCCTGCGGGTAGCGATCGAGGTCGGCTTCCAGCGCGGCAAGCGCCTCGCGGGTGAGCGCGTCGCCGTCGACGCTCGGCTCCCAGGCGCGGTCCTCGGTCCAGCGGCCGGTGCGGGCGCGGATGCCGGTGTCCTCGATCGCGGCCATGACCTCGTCGAAGGCGAGGATCGTGCCGGCCTCCAGGAAAGTCGTGGTGCCGCTGCGCAGCATCGCCGCGATCGCGAGCCGGGCGGCCGTGGCCTGCTCGGCCGGCGAGTGGTCCTTGTAGAGCGGGATGACCCAGCGGCCGAGATTTTCCTCGAACGGCAGGTTGCCGGGAATGAAGGCGCGGATCAGCGTCTCGGTGACGTGGACGTGGCAGTTGACGAAGCCCGGCGTCAGCACGAAGCGCGAGCCGTCGATCACCTCGCGCGCGTCGATCCCGGCGAGGTCCGCGCTCTTGCCCACCGCGACGATGGTGTCGCCGGCAATGGCCACCGCGCCGTCGCGGATGACGCGGCGCTGCGCGTCCACCGTGATCAGGCAAGCGCCGGTGATGAGTGTGTCTGCGTGCATGCGCCCCTGCCCTCGTTGTCCCGACACCTTAGCCGCGCGCTGCTCTGGGGCTTGTGCGTATGCGGTGGATTTGTTGACGGCGATCCCGCATCAAGTCCGGAACGACGATCAATCACCCCTTCTTTCGTCATCCCCGCGAAGGCGGTGACCCGCTTTTGTCTTTGAGGTTCCGCACGGTCGCAAGCGTAGGTCGGGCGGTTCACCCCGCCGGCGGCACCGGCACTGCGCAAAGGCCCTTGTCGATCAGCTGCCGCGCCGCGCGCAGCAGCAGCGGTTCGTTGCCCGCCGCGCTGATCAGCTGGATGCCCAGCGGCATGGCGAAGTCGCCCGCCAGCGGCAGGACCAGCGCGGGCAGGCCCATGAGGCTGATCGGCTGGGTGTAGATGCCGAGGTGGCTGCGCGCCGGGATCGACTGGCCCTCGAACGTCATCACCGGATCGGCGATCAGCGGGGCGAAGCCGGGCGCGGCGGGGGTGAACAGCACGTCCGCCAGCTCAAACTGGCGGCGCAGGCGCGCCTGGATCCAGCTGCGGAAGCGCTGGGCGGCGAGGTAGTCGTCGCTCGGAAGCAGCAGGCCGGCCAGCAGGCGCTCTCGCACCGGCGGCTCGAACTGCGTGGGATCGGCCTCGAGCGCGGGGCGGTGCAGGCTGGCGCCCTCCGCCGCGATGATGACCGAGGCGGCGGCGCGGGCGATCTCGGAGTGCGGCAGTTCGAAACCGACACGGCCGAGGCGGTTCCAGAACGCGTCGAGCGGCCCGCGCATCTCGTCCGAGATGTTGTCGTCGAACCAGCTCATCAGGCGGCCGAAGGAAATCTCGCCGCGCAGCGTGTCCGAGCGTTCAGGCGCGCCTTCGCGCAGGACCGTGCGCACCAGCGCGACGTCGTCGAGGTCGCGGCCCAGCGCGCCGACCACATCGAGGCTCTCGACGAAGGGATAGACCCCTTCGCGCGGCAGGTCGCCGTAGGTCGGCTTGAGGCCGATCACGCCGGTGAGGCCGGCGGGTACGCGCAGCGACCCGTTGGTGTCGAAGGCGAGACTGAGCGGCACCGTGCCCGTCGCCACCGCTACCGCCGAGCCGCCCGCCGCGCCGCCGGCGACCCGAGCCGGGTCGTGCGGATTGCGGGTGGTGCCGTAGTGGGCGTTCATGGTGACGAAGCCGTAGCCCAGCTCGTCCATGTTCTGGGTGCCGATCAGCACCGCGCCGGCTGCTTCGAGCAGGGCGATGGCCTTGGCGTCGCGGCTGGCGAAGGCAGCGGTCAGGCGGGTGCGCGAGCCGGCGGTGGTGATCTCCCCGGCGACGTCGAACAGGTCGGCGACGCCGAAGGGTACGCCCGCCAGCGGACCGGGATCGAGCCCGGCCTCGACCAGCTTGTCGACCGAGGCGGCGCGCAGCAGCGCGCGCTTGCGCAGGAGGCGGGTGAAGCCGCTGCGCTCGGTCCCCAGCGCCTCGGCATGGTCGAGGGCACTGCGGCACAGGTCCACGGCGGTGGTGACGCCGCTGCGGACCTGCGCGGCCATGGCGATGGCAGTGAGGGGCGCGGTCATGCTCAGGCCTCGAAGCGCATGGCGCTCGCGCTGCGCGGGTCGAGCGCGAAGGCGCGCAGGGTATCGACGTGGTCCTGCAGCACGATCAGGTTGGAGAGCACGCCGGGCACGCATTCCTCGGGCGCGGAGACGCCGGCCTCGGCCATGCGCGTGCGCACGCTGTCCAGGGTCGGACGAGCCGCCTTCCCGCTTGCCTGCGTCACCGCCATGCTCCTTCTCGCGCCGAAATAACGGCGGCCACCCTTACAGCCTTGCCTACGGGCGGCAAGAGCTTCGCGAGCGGGTGGGGCAAACGAGGATCAAGGGCCAGGGAGAGCCCTCACTCAATCCTCGTCGTCCCCGCGAAGGTGGGGCCCCTCTTTCTGGCGGCGCGTGCCGGAGGAGAACAAACGGGGTCCCCGCCTTCGCGGGGACGACAGGGGGCTGCCTCAGCCGAAGCGGAACCCGGAGATGTCCGCCATCATCACGTTGTCGCCGAATACCTTGGTTCCCGGCGATTCCCCGCCCGCGCCCGCCGCGACCATCAGCGGCAGCAGGTGCTCCTCGCGCGGGTGTGAGAGGCGACCGGCGGGGGCTTCGGCCCAGTGCTGGAGGTTGGCTTCCCGCTCGGCCGGGGCGGCTTCGACGGCGGCGGTGAGCCACTGGTCGAACACTGCCGAAGGGCGCGTGGCGGACGGCGTCCGGAACCCGCGCATGTTGTGGTAGCTCATCCCCGAGCCGACGATGAGGATGCCCTCCTCGCGCAGCGGCGCCAGCGCGCGGCCGGCGGCGATGTGTTCGGCCGGGTCGAGGTCGGCCTTGAGCGAGAGCGGTACGACCGGGATGGTCGCCTCGGGGTCGATCAGGAGGAACGGCACGAAGACGCCGTGATCGAAGCCGCGCGTGGCATCGGTGCGCGCGGGCAGGCCCGCCTCCGTCAGAAGCGAGACGATGCGGTCCGCGAGCGCCGGGGCGCCGGGCGCGGGGTACTTCAGCTCGTAAGTATGCGGCGGGAAACCGTAGTAGTCGTAGATCATCCCCGGCTCCACCGCGGCCGAGGCGGTGAAGGCCGGCTCCTCCCAGTGACCCGAAACGACGACGATGCCCTTGGGTTTCTCCGGCAGCGTCGAGACGAGGGCGCGCAGCCACGCCTCGGTCTTGTCCCAGGTATCGGCCGGGCCGCCCATCATCGCCGACCAGTCCATGAAGAAGCAGGGCCCGCCGCCGTGCGGGATGAAGAAGGTGGGCATCTGGGTTTCGGAAGCCGTGATCCCGGCGGTCTGTGCATTCATCGCGGCGAATCGTCCCTTGTTGAATTTGCCGGCGCGGCCCCCTTTTCGAGAGCGCGCGGTGTCGGCATCAAGTTCGGATTGCCGGTACGCGCATGCAAGGGCGCAAACTTGATACGGCGCGAAGGATTTGTTGCAGCGCGGTGATAATCGCTTGGGATCGGAGCCGCGCGGGGATTTACTCCGGGAAATTCGGAATTGGAGACCCAGATGCCCACCGCTTCCCGGGACCGCGCCGCCACCCACCTCACGATCGCCGCGACCATGGGCAACCTGGTCTGCACCACCGCCGCCATCAGCGCGACCTTCGGGACGTTCCTCGTGCCGATCACACAGGACCTGGGATGGTCGCGCGCGGCGGTGTCGGGCGTGCTGGGCCTCATCGCGATCCTCGCGGCGCTGAGCTATCCGCTGATCGGGCGGACGATGGACCGGGTCGGCGCCCGGCCGATGATCCTCGCGGGCAACCTCGCGCTCGGCGTGCTCATCATGGGACTGTCGCAGACGACCGGGAACATCTGGCTGTTCTACGCGCAGTTCGGCGCGATCGGGCTGGCGGGGGCGACCTGCGCCTCGCCGATGATCGCCAAGGTCGTCTCCAACTGGTTCGACAGGCGGCGCGGCCTGATGCTGGGCGTCACCGCCGGCGTCGGCAACGGCGTGGGCGCGACGCTCATGCCGATCGTCGCGGGCGTGCTGCTGCCGCTGATCGGCTGGCGCGCGACGTACGGGGCGATCGGCCTGATCGTCATCGTCGTCGGATTCCCGCTGATGTGGCTGTGGCTGCACGACACCCCCGCCCGCGTCCCCCGCGCCGCGCCGCAGAAGGAGCCCGCGCCGGTGATGGAAGGCCTGACCCTGCGCGAGGCGATGGCGACCCGCCACTTCTGGGTCCTGCTGATCGCGGTGGCGAGCGGCGGCGGCGGCATGACCGCGGTGTTCACCCACGTCGTCCCGATGATGACCGACCGCGGCTTCGGCCTCGGCGAGGCGACCGCCACGATCGCGACCTTCGCGCTGGTCACCGCCGCCTGGCAGGTGGTGACCGGCGGACTGCTCGACCGCTTCCGCACGCCGCTGCTGGTGGTGCCGATGTACGGCGCGGCGATGGCGGGCCTGGGCCTGCTGCAGTTCGGCCATGGCAGCGTGGCGATGAGCGCGGCGGGCGTGCTGCTGGGCATCGGCATGGGCGCGGAATATGGCGCGCTGTCGTACTTCTGCTCCCGCTATTTCGGGCTGAAGCACTTCGGGTCGATCAACTCGGTGCTCTATTCCGCCGTGATCCTGGCGCAGGGGCTGACGCCGGCGGCGATGGACCTGAGCTACGGGAGCACCGGCAGTTACAACCAGGCCTCGCTGGCGATCATCGCGGTGCTGGTGGTCGGCATGGCACTGCTGTTCCTGCTTCCCGGCATCGGTGCCGACGGACGCACCCTCGCCCGGCGCGCGGCCCCGGAACCCGTCGGCGACATGGTGCTGGCGGCCGGCTGAGGCCTCAGCCCGGGAATGCGGCGTAGGCGCGGACGCGGTCGATCGAGGACAGGCTTTCGGCGGTCCACCGGTCGAATGCTTCCACCATGACCGGAAGGACTTCCACGTAGTCGCCCGGTCGCTCCGAAAAGGCGACGTAACCCCGCTCCGCCGCCTTGGTGAGCACGTTCTTCACATGCGTGCGGGACATGCCGCCGCGCTGCGCGGCGTGGGAATAGAACCCGGACGGACTGCGATTGTCGGCGCTGCCGCGGATCGACTGCATCAGGATCATCAGCACGCGAAAGCCCACCGATTCCTGAACGAAATAGTCCATCGGCGGATTGGCGCTCATGATCTCGTTGGCGATGTCGAGGGTCCTGAGCCCTGCGAGACGGAACGCGCGCTGGTAGCCGCGATCGTCGTCGAGCGCCGGGCGGTAGTCCACCTCGGGCCGCAGCAGCGTCAGCGGCCGGTGAAACACCCGTATCCACGCGCAATCGGCGGCGATGGCGCGCGGCGTCGCGCGGAGCAGGCGGACCCTGCCGTCGCGAGGCGCCGGCACGCTTTCGAGCAGACCCTCGTGGCGCAGCTTTGCCGCAAGGTCGACGATGCGTCGCCCGGGCGCGATGCCCATCGTCGGCAGCACGTCGCCCAGGACCTGTATCGTGACGCCGCCGCTGGCGTCCTCGGGATCGCGCATGGCGTCGAGAGAGACGATCAGCATGAAGGTGACCCCGCGCTCGTACTCGACGAGCCCGCGCAGCCGCCAGTCGTCGAGGTAGAGCCCGGCCAGCCCGTCGATCAGCGCGGCCCTGGCGTCCTCGAAGCGCGGATGCGCACGGACGCCCTCGACCGTGATATGGTCAGCGCCGGGATCCCCGGCCCTCCAGTCCTGCTGCATGCCCCCACGTCGCCCCTGTAGAATACGCCCGTGCCGAAGAGGCCTGGGCCACGCGCAAGCGCCATGGCCCGGCAGCCGCGATGCTTTCCGCAAAGTATCGCTTCCGTCGGGCATCGACCCGCACATGCCATGAGGCGGCTTCCGCCCCGCCAGATTAACCATTACCGACAACATGTCGCAATGGAATTCTGAGCGATTTCAGCGGCAAACGATTAAAAATGGCTCAGCAGCCTGATCGGCCGCTGAGCCAAGGGAAAGGCGGATGTGTCATCAGCCTTCGGGTCGCCCCGCTCGCTTACCGACGTGCGAATCCTTCGCAATGAAACAATTCCGTTGTATTTCAGGGACCGCCGGATTTTTTACGTGACGGGCGGCAAGCCGCCGGCACGCATCCGCGAAGGACAATCTCCGGCGGTCCGCCCAGGCGTCATTTGGTCGAGTATTCGCCCGGCTTGGCCTGGAAATTCTCCTGCGCGAACGCGCGCGCGGCATTGGCGGTCTTGAACAACTCGTCCTGGAGCGCGGCCGTGACGAGGGGATAGCCCTGCGAGTTGTACCGCGTCGTCCTCACCGTGAGGCGGAAATGTCCTTCCTCGTCCTTCTTGATAAGGAACGGGCGGGCGCTGGGGTCGGTCATGGTTCAGGATCCTCGTTTCAATGATGCGGCCCGGAAGGGCAGGGAAAGCGGCGCGCGCATGACGGGCATGCGCCAGCAGCGGCGCATCCCGGCTTCATGAGGCTCGTAAGGGACAAAAGTGGGTAGCAGGGCCACCCGTTAGTCCGTCGCACGCGACGTCAGCACCGACCGGCTTAGCCAGTATTTGCGCAAAATGCAATCTGCTGGGCTGATCGCGGCCCGCCGCGCCGCACGAAAAAGAGCCCGGCCCTTGCGGGCCGGGCTCCAGTCTGCCCCCGTCAGGAGTGAGGGTGTTCGATTAGCCGGGGTCGATGACGGTGCCCTTGGCCGGGAAAATGCGCCGCTCGATGCGGGCATGGACCCCCAGCGTGCCATCGACGACCTGGGTGATCCCGAAGTCGGCGGCGACGCTCATCAGAGAATAGGCGTCGTTCTTGCTGAGCCCCTGCTTGTCGTGGAGCAGGTGAAGCATGTCCATCGAGCAATTCTTCATCGCCTGGTCGAGGTCCTCGCCGAAGCCGTGGACGATCCAGTTTTCGGGCGTTTCCAGCAGCGGCGAGGGGAAGTCGAAGTCCTTGCGCAGGATGATCTGGAACAGGCAGTCGAGCGAGGCCTCGATCGCGGTGCCGGAAATCTCGCCGTCGCCCTGGCTGACATGCGGGTCGCCGATCGAGAACAGCCCGCCCTTGACCTGGCACTTGTAGAACATCGTCGATCCCGCGCCGATGCGCCAGTTGTCGATGTTGCCGCCGTGCAGGCCCGGCGGAATGGTCGAGACCGGCTCGTTGACCGCAGGCGCCACGCCCGCGGTGCCCAGGTGCGGGCGCGCGGGAATGGTGATGCCGGGGAGTGCCGGCTGGCGGTCGCAGACCGGGCAGTTGGTGATCGTGCCGGGGACCAAATATTCGCCCTTGAAGTCGTAGGCGTAGAGCGCGTGGGCAGTGTTGGCATTGGGGTCGAGCTCGTAGATCGTCACCCGTTCCTGCTTGCCGAACTCCTCGTAGAGATGGCCCCAGTTCGCGGCGAGGTTCGAGCCGTAGTTGTTGCGCGGCACCATCTGCAGGTAGCGCACCTCGATCATGTCGCCGGGCTCCGCGCCCTCGATGTAGATCGGGCCGGTCATGATGTGTACGCCCGGCGCGCGGCTGGCGGGGTCGACCTCGCGGAAGATGCGCTCGACGCCTTCGTCGAACATCAGCTCGGGCGCATCGCCGGCGTGGTGGGTGATCGCCTCGGCATGGACGAGATCGCCGCTCTTGATCGTGAGGGCCGGCTTGATGTCGGGCGAGAAGTAGCCCCAGTGAATGGTCTCCGGCGTGGCCTTGAGATGCCAGATCGCCGAAGGTCGCACTTGCGCCTTTGGCGAACCCAGAGTGGTGACCGAAGCCATGCATTGCCCCTTTGCTGCTGTGAGGATCGACACCGTGACTCTCGCGGCGATGCGAAAATGGGTCTTGGCCCTGTGCGCCCTCCGACTTGGCGAAGCCGGCGGTTGGTCGGAAGCCGGCCGATTCCGACCAACCGCCGTCGTCCCCGCGCGCAGGCGAGGGCGGCGACAATCCGGTTTGATGCGCTCAAGCCTGCACAAACCGGACTCGAGCGGGCGGTTCTCGACCGCCTTGGCGTCCCCATCAACAAACCGGACGCCTGCCGCCAAGAGCCGGGCGCCCGATTGGCGCAAGACCCTGGGCATCAAGAGCCGCAAGGAACCTGCATGCCCAACACCCTCATCTTCGTCGACCTGCCTGCAGACGATCCGGCCGCCGCCGGCCGGTTCTACGCCGAAGTCTTCGGCTGGCGCGACGACCACAAGCCGGAAGGCGTCTATCACCGCATGGTGCCCGGCGGCATGTTCCCCAATCCCGATGGCAGCGACAGCGAGATCGGCAACCTCCACGTCGGCATCTTCGACCCCGCCAACGCCCGCCCGCATCCCGACGCCGAGGGCATCGCCCCGCGCGCCATCGCCGCCGACGGCCGCAAGCCCCGCATCTGGGTGCTCATCAGCGATGACGACACCCCCGAGCGCATCCTCGCAGCCGCCGAGGAGCGCGGCGCGACCGTGCTGTGGCGCAACCACTTCTGGAGCACCTTCAACGGGCTCAACCACTGCTTCCGCGATCCGTGGGGCAACGAAATCCTGCTGTGGGGCAAGGCGGGCGATCCGCCGAAGATCCCCGAGGGCTACACCAAGGAATAACC
Organism: Novosphingobium sp. GW821-FHT09E05; assembly: GCF_059416165.1. Lineage (NCBI taxonomy): Bacteria > Pseudomonadati > Pseudomonadota > Alphaproteobacteria > Sphingomonadales > Sphingomonadaceae > Novosphingobium > Novosphingobium sp. GW821-FHT09E05. The sequence goes on along the minus strand of NZ_JBWKOQ010000003.1, from coordinate 311,040 downwards.
GGCCCCGGCAGCTGCAAAATAGCGAACGGGCCGTTCACAAAACCGTTCTTGCCTTCGCAGGTGCGGCATGCCGTTTTCGAAGCAGGCCGCACCCGCAGACCAAAAAAACCGATCCAGGGAAGTTCACCATGTCCGCCCCAACGATGTCCGACAGCTTCATCGAGTCCCTCTCCGCCTCGGCGGTCGATCTCGCCGATGCGGTGACGCTGCCGCCCGAGTGCTACACCGGCACCGACTTCTACGAGTTCGAGAAGGACGCGCTCTACTTCAACGAGTGGCAGTGCGTGGGGCGCGAATCCTGGATCGCCGAGCCGGGCGAGTTCTATACGACCCGTACCGTGAACGAGCCGATCATCGTCGCGCGCAATCTCTCGGGCGAAATCAACGCGATGTCGGCGGTCTGTCAGCACCGGGCGATGCTGGTGGCCGAGGGCGCAGGCAAGGCGCGCGGGTTCCTGTGCCCCTACCACCACTGGAGCTATTCGCTCGACGGAACGCTGGTGGCGGCCCCGGCGATGAACAAGACCTGCAATTTCGACCGCAAGGAAAACTCCCTGCCGCGCTTCGCGGTGGAGATCTGGAACGGTTTCATCTTCATCAACTTCGATCGCGACGCCGCCCCCCTCGGCCCCCGTCTCGCCAAGGTCGCCGAGGCGATCTCCGGCTACGACCTCGCCAGCGCGGAAGGCCCGAAGCCGGACCCGGCGGCCAAGCTGCCGTGGAACTGGAAGGTGATGTTCGAGAACAACAACGACGGCTACCACGCCAGCCGCCTCCATGCCGGGCCGCTCCACGACTTCGTGCCCTCGGGCCGCGCCGAGTTTCCGCACTCCGAGCCAGAGGACGCCGGCTTCCTGCGCTTCAACGGCACTCTGCACGCCGACGCCAGCTTCAACGCCACCCAGCGCGCGGTGCTGCCGGTGTTCCCCGGCCTGAAGGACGAGGCGCGCCAGCGCATGACCTTCGCCAACGTCCCGCCCTCGCTCAGCCTGGTAATGATGAGCGACATGGTGATCTACCTCATCCTGCGCCCCGACGGCCCGGAATCGCACGAGCTGGAAACCGGCTTCCTGTTCGCGCCCGGCGCCATGGCCGAGCCCAACTTCGAGAATCTGCTCGACATGAACCTCTCCGCCTCGGGCAAGATCATCGCCCAGGACATGCACGTCGACGAACTGGTGCAGGAAGGCCTGCGCTCGCGCTTCGCACCGCGCGGCCGCTACTCGTGGCAGGAGGGCGCACAGGGCCAGTTCAACAAGTGGCTGGTCCACCGCTACCGCAATGCACACAAGCGGCTGGCGGGTACCGAAGCGATCGACTAGGCTGGTCGCCAAGGGTTAGATAACAAGGAAATTCCGGCATGACCGGCGTGCGATTGACGACGAATGCCTATCCGCACGACCAGCGGCTGCAGGCCTGGCGTTTCGCATTGCAGCGCGTCAGTATCGAGCTGGAATCCGAAGACGAGGACATCTACGGGGACCTCGTCAGCTTCACCAGCGGCCAGAAGATCCAGTTCATCCGCTGCACCGGCACCGCGCAGGCCCTAAACCTCGACTTCCGGCAGGAGGCGCGCTGTTTCTGGCTCGTGCTCCTGCTGGAAGGCCGTGTCACCGCGATCAGCGGCGAGCACGTGATCGAGATCGGCGAGGGCGACATGGTCTACGGCGGCGGCGACACCCGCTGCCGGATCGGCATGGAGGGCGACTTCCGCCTGCTCGTGGTCAAAGTGCCGCACAGCCTGCCGGCCCTGAAATCGCGCTCGCAGCTTCCCACCGAGATCAGCGACCTCATCGCCGACACCGCCGTCGCCCGCATGATGTCGAGCCTGCTGCGCACCGTCGCAGACACCATCCTCGACGTCTCGGACGACCAGATCCGCCCGGTCGAACTGGCCCTGCCCGAGATGATCGCCGCCACCCTGCTCGACCGCGCGCCCGCCAAGGCGCTGGGCGGCGCTGCAGGAGGGCGCGCGGCGATCCTCGAGCGGGTGTTCCAGTCGATCGAGATGCGATTGTCCGACCCCAACCTCAACACCCACCAGATCGCGAGCGAGCACAACATCTCGCCGCGCTATCTGCAGAAGCTGTTCGAATCGCACGGCGAAAGCTTCGGCCACTTCGTCAAGCTGCGCCGGCTCGAGCGCTGCCGGCTCGACCTCGGCAGCCCGCTTCACGCGCAGCGCTCCATCTCGGAAATCCTGTTCCAGTGGGGCTTCAACGACAGCGCCTCGTTCTCCCGCGCCTTCCGCGAGCAGTATGGGATGAGCCCGCGCGAATACCGCAAGTCGCCCGAAAGCGTCGGCTCCTCCGCCGAAGCGCCCCGGCGCGGACGGCCGGAAAAGGCCCGCGACGTGCGGCTGGAGAACCGCGAGCCGCCCAGCGAACTCATCGCGCCGGGCGCAGGCTCCGTCCTCCCCGCGCTCGACGATGCCGCACGCACGCGGCGCCACCACTTCCTGCCCGCGCGGCCGGACACGATCCACTGGGGCTACTTCAGCCGCTCTCTCACCCCGGCGCTGGAGATCCGCTCGGGTGACTACGTGACCATCGAAACTCTCACCCACCACGCCAACGACGATGCCGAGCGCATGATCGAGGGCGACGCGGGCGCCGAGGCGGTGTTCCACTGGACCGCCGAGGGCAAGGCGGTCGAGCGGCGCGGCGCCGGTCCGTTCGACGCCTCCGCACTGGGCCGCGGCCCCGGCGAGGGTTTCGGCGTCCACATCTGCACCGGCCCCATCGCCATCGAGGGCGCTAGGCCCGGCGACGTGATCGAGGTGCGCATCCTCGACATGGAGACGCGGCCCAGCCAGAACCCGCGCTTCGCCGGCCGCGCCTTCGGCAGCAACGTCGCGGCGTACTGGGGCTTCCACTACAACGACCTCCTCACTGAGCCCAAGGGCCGCGAGGTCATCACGATCTACGAGATGGACGACGAACCCGGCCGCGCCACCGCGCAGGCGGTCTACTCCTACCGCTGGACCCCGCAGACCGACCCCTCCGGAATCGTCCACGAGCGCTACGACTATCCCGGCGTGCCCGTCGATCCCGAAACCATCACCCGCAACTTCGACGTGCTGCGCGACGTGACGATCCCGGTGCGTCCGCACTTCGGCGTGATCGCGCTGGCCCCGGCCCATTCGGAGCTGATCGATTCGGTCCCGCCCGCCAACTTCGGCGGCAACATCGACAACTGGCGGCTCGGCAAGGGTGCCAGCTGCTTCCTGCCCGTGGGCGTGCCCGGCGGGTTGCTGTCGATGGGCGACCCCCACGCCAGCCAGGGCGATAGCGAACTGTGCGGCACCGCCATCGAATGCTCGATGACGGCGGTGATCCAGGTCGTGCTCCACCCCGCCAAGACCAGCCGCAAGTACATCCGCGACATCGACTATCCCTTGATCGAGACGCCCGACGAATGGGTGATCCTGGGCTTCTCGCACCCCGACTATCTCAAGGAACTCGGCGCAAATGCGCAGAGCGAGGTCTACAAGCAAAGCTCGATCGACGCCGCCATGCGCGACGCCTTCCGCAAGGCCCGCCGCTTCCTGATGACCATCCGCGACCTCACCGAGGACGAGGCGATCTCGCTGCTCTCGGTGGGGGTGGACTTCGGGATCAGCCAGGTCGCCAACGGCAACTGGGGCGTCCACGCGGTGATCCGGAAGAGTTTGTTTTCGTCCTGATTCCTCCCCGAGCTTGTGCTCGGGGAGGAACGTGCTCAATCCGCCGCGACGCTGGTCGTCAGGTGCTTCCACGTCTCGAACTGGGTGCCCAGCATGGCGAACTCGCGCGTCGCGTAGCCCAGCGCGTCGTTGCCCAGCAGCAGCACCAGCGGCGGCTCGGGCGAGGTCACGGCGGTCAGGATCGCCTGCGCGGTGAGGTCGGGATCGCTCGGCTCCTCGCCGTGGTGGCCGGTGAGCACGCCGCGCGCGGTGTGCGCGGTCTCGGCGTAGTCGGCGATGGTCGGCTCGGCGCCCAGCAGGCGCGAGGCGGCGAATTCGGTGCGCATGCCGCCGGGCGCGACATTGGTCACCTGGATGCCGAGCGGGTTCACTTCCTGCGCCAGCGTGCGGCCGATGCAATCGAGCGCGAACTTGGTGGCGCCGTAGATCGCGGTGCCGTTCCAGCAGGCCATGCCGCTGATCGAGCCGATGTTGACGATGTGCCCCGACCGGCGCGCGCGCAGGTGCGGCAGCGCCGCCTGGATCACCGCCAGCGCACCCCAGACGTTGACGTCGAACAGCGCCTTGGCATCCGCGATCGGGGTTTCCTCGACCGCGCCGGTATAGCCCAGGCCGGCATTGTTGACGACGAAGTCGAGCCCGCCGGTGCGTTCATCGGCCGCGTCCACCACGGCGGTCACGGCGGCGGGGTCGGTGACGTCGAGGACCATGCCGATCGCCTTGTCGCCCAGCGCCTCGAACGACGCCACCGCTTCCGCGCTGCGCACGGTGCCGACGACGGTATGCCCGGCCTCGAGCGCCGCGCGGGCGATCGCGCGGCCAAGGCCGGTGCTGACGCCGGTGACGAACCAATTGCTCATAGCATTTTCCCTTGCAAATTACTCTCACGGCTTACCGCCCGCTCACTCCGCGCGCTTTGCAGCCCGCGCCCGACACCTTGATGAATAGCCATATCTTCGTCACCATCCCCGTCGCGCGATCGCGCAAGACGGTGGGTGATGGCTGGGACGAACCAGTTAGTCCCATTCCAAGGCCCCGTCGCCCCCGCCTACGCGGACGACGGGTTTTCTAAAACGCCGCCTGAGATCGAAACCTGGCCCGGAGCCTCCCCCCATCCTCGACCACCAACAACAGCGCGGGCGCAGGGTGACAAGAACCGCATCGCACCCCATCCTAGCCTTTGTGCCAGCAGTACGATGCAGGGGAGACGCATGAGCCAGAGCCAACCGAGACCCGACAGTTTCGGCCTTCCGTCCGACAGCGGCGGCCGCGACCTCGGCATTTTCATGCCGATGGCGAACGGCGGCTGGATCCTGTCGAAGAATGCGCCCGCGCTCGACGGTTCGTACGACTACAACCTCAAGGCCGCCAGGCTGGCCGAGGACATCGGTCTCGACTTCATCATGGCGATGGCCAAGTATCGCGGCTACGGCGGCGAGACGAAGCACTGGAATTCCTCGCTCGACTCGCCGATGATGATGGCGGGGCTGGCGCAGGCGACAAGCCGCGTGAAGGTCTGGGCCACGGTCCACACGATCCTGCAGAACCCTGCCGTCACCGCCAAGATGATCGCCACGCTCGACCAGATCAGCCACGGCCGCGCCGGGCTCAACGTGGTGACGGGCTCGTACAAGGGCGAGTTCTCGCAGATGGGCGCATGGCCCGAAGGCGTCGACCACGACGAGCGCTACGTCCTGGCGACCGAGTGGATCCAGGCGATCAAGGCGCTGTGGACCGAGGATTCGGTGTCGGTGGAGGGCAAGTACTTCACGCTCGAGGACTGCATGTCCAACCCCAAGCCTTCCACTCCGCCGTTCCTCGTCTGCGCCGGCACGTCCAAGGTCGGCATCGCGTTCACCGCCAACGAGATGGACGCGCTGTTCCTCTCGGGCGGCAATGTCGAGGAACTGGCGAAAGTCAGCGCCGACGCCAAGGCCGGGGCGCTCGCGCTGGGCTCGAAGATCCGCACCTATTCGATGATGACCGTGGTCTTCGGCGAGACCGACGCCGCCGCCGAGGATACCGCCGCGCATTTCCGCGCCGGGTTCGACGAAGGCGCCCTCCACGGCATGATGCGCGCCTACGGCTTCCTCGACGGCGAGATCGGTAAGGAAAACGCCTTCACCCAGAAGGCGCGCTCCACCTTCATGACCCCGCACGTCCTCGGCACGCCCGAGACGGTGATCGACCGGCTGAGCGAGATCTTCGAGAAGACCTCGCTCGACGGGCTGATGCTGATCTTCCCGGACTACCACGCATCTCTGCCGATCTTCGGCGAGAAGGTCCTGCCGGTGCTGCGCGAGCGGTTCCCCTCGCAGATGGAGCAGAGCGCGCATGTCTGATCTTCCCCACGTCGCGCCCGGCGACATGATCGCGCCGGGCCGCACCGCCCTCATCGTCGTCGACGTGCAGGTCGATTTCGCCTCGCCCGAGGGCCTGATCGGCCGCTACGGCACCGACATGAGCCCGGCGGAAACCGCGATCGACCGGATCGAGGAGCTGATCGCCGCCGCCCGCAAGGCGGGCGCCACCGTCGGCTTCATGCGCGTCATGACCCGGCCCGAGACCGACTCCAATACGCTCAAGACCTGGATGGCGCGGCGCGGCACGCCGGACAACGCCGGCATCTGCCGCATCGGCACCGGCGGCGAGGACTATTACCGCGTCGCCCCGGAGCCGGGCGACATCGAGGTCAGCAAACTCGCCTATTCGAGCTTCCACGGCACCGATTTCGAACAGCAACTGCGCGCGCGCGGGATCGACACGCTGGTGATGACCGGCCTCACCACCGACTGCTGCGTCGATTCCACCACGCGCGACGCCTTCCACCGCGATTTCCATACTTTCGTGGTGTCCGACGCCTGCGCCAGCTTCGACGAGGCGCTGCATGTGGGGACACTCAACGCGCTCAACCAGCACACCTCGCTGCTGGTGACGACAGACGCGGTGGTGGCGGCATGGTCGGCCTGACGCTCGCTTACGTCACCTTCCTGGCGCGCGATGTCGCGGCCTTGGCGCAGTTCTATGTAGACGCGCTGGGGCTGGAGGAAGTGCTGGAATCGCGCGACCACCGCTACCGCGAAGTGCACGGCGGCGGCTGCGTGATCGGTTTCGCGACCGAATCCGTGCGCCCCTTCGTCAACCTGCCCGAGATCGAGGCGGTGGGCACCCGCTCGATCCTGACCTTCGACGTGGGCAGCGCGGCGCAGGTCGCGGTCATGGCCGAGCGCGCCGTCACCCACGGTGCCATGCTGGTGCGCGAGGGACAGGACACCTTCTTCGGCCAGCACCAGGCCGTTCTCAGCGACCCGGAAGGCAACGTCATCCGGCTCGGCGCGGCAATCGGCTCGTGATCGTCTACGAACCGCCCCGCGCCGCGACCCGCATCGCGCAGGTGGACCTCGCCGGCAGCTTCAACGATCCGGCCGAGCAGGCCCGCGTCGCGCGGGAAATCCACCGCGCGCTGCGCGAGACGGGGTTCTTCTACGTCACCGGCCACGGCGTACCGCAACGCCTGCTCGACGCCCAGATCGACCAGACCCGCGCCTTCTTTGCGCAGGACGAGGCGGCGAAAGCCAGAGTTTCCATCGAACATTCGCCCGCCCGGCGCGGCTACGAGACGACCGGCAGGCAGGTGCTCGACGCCGGTTCGGCGGCGGACTTCAAGGAGAGCTTCATGCTCGCCCGCGACCTGCCGCCCCATCACCCCTGGGTCGTCGCCGGGCTGCCGATGCAGGGACCGAACCAGTGGCCCGAGGGTCTCCCCGGTTTTCGGGAGCAGATGGAAGCCTATCAACGCGAGATGATCCTGCTGGGGCGGCACCTGATGAGCTGCCTCGCGCTGTCGGTCGACCTTGACGCGGAATGGTTCGCCGATGGCCTGCGCGATGCCCAGTGCGGCGTGCGCCTGCTTTCCTATCCGCCGCAGCCGCAGGACGCGGAAGCCAACCTGCTCGGCGCGGGGGCGCATACCGACTGGGGCTCGATCACGATCCTGCTGCAGGACGACATGGCGGGCCTCGAGGTGCGCAATGCCGATGGCGAGTGGATTCTCGCCACGCCGATCCCCGGCAGCTTCGTCATCAACGTGGGCCAGATGATGGAGCGCTTCACCGGCGGGCTCTATCGGGCCAACCTCCACCGCGTGCGCAACAACCACGAAGCCCGCGCGCGCAACTCGGTCGCGACCTTCTTCGAACTGGAGCCGATGTACCGCATGGAAACCGCCCCGACCTGCGTGACCGGCGCCGAAAGCGGCCCACCCCTGACCATCGGCGAGCATCTCGAAGACATGGCCCGCGCGAGCTACGCGCCATGAGCGAGGCCCGCACCCCCGTAGACCTGCTGATCCGGGGCGCTTGGATCGTCACCATGGACGAGACGCGGCGCATCTACCGCGACGGCGCCCTCGCCGTCGTGGGCGACCGCATCCACGCCGTCGGCCCCAGCGCCGAGGTCGAGGCCACGGTCTCCGCGCGCGAGGTGATCGACGGCTCGCGCTTCGTGCTGACGCCGGGGTTCGTGAACTGCCATGTCCACATCACCGGAGAGCCGATCACGCGCGGCGCGGTGCCCGACGACACCGACTGGGAAGCCAACGTGATGGGCTGGCTGATCCCCACCTATCAGGCCCAGACGCCCGAGGAGGAGCGCCTCTCCGCCCGCTTCGCCGCGCTCGAGATGCTGCGCACCGGCACCACCTGCTTCATCGAGGCGGGCACCATCCTCGATCTCGGCGCGGTCTACGACGGGCTTGCCGAAACCGGCATCCGCGGCCGCATCGGCCAGTGGGCGCAGGACCGCGCCTTCGACCCCGCCGAGGACCAGGCCGCGCTCACCGCGAAAGCCATCGACACGCTCCAGCGCGAGGTCGAGCGCTATTCCTGCGCGGGCGACCCGCTGCTGGCCACATGGCCCGCGCTGGTCGGCCATGTCACCGCCACCGACGACCTCTGGCGTGCGGCGACGCAACTGGCGAGGGACCACGGCGCCGGCGTCACCGCACACATGAGCCCGGATCCGCAGGACCCCGAATTCTTCCTCGCCACCACCGGCAGGCGCCCGATCGCACATCTGGCCGAGATCGGCGCGCTTGGCCCTCACCTCTCGCTCACCCACGCGATCTTCCTCGACATCGACGAGGTCGGCCTGCTGGCGAGCAGCGGCACCCACGTCACCCATTGCCCGATGACGGCGATGAAGGGCGCCTACGGGGCCAGCAGCGCAGGGCTGTTCCCCGAGATGGCGGCGGCCGGCGTCCCGATCCAGCTGGGCACCGACGGCAACAACAACGGCAACGCCGCCGACATGATGCGCGCGATGTACGTCACTGCCGGGCTGTTCAAGGACGCCCGGCGCGATTCCAGCCTGTTCTCGGCCTACGACGTTTTGGAATGCGGCACCTTGAACGGTGCGGCCGGCGCGCAGATGGGCCACCTGATCGGCTCCCTCGAACCGGGCAAGAAGGCCGACTTCGTGGCGCACGACCGCCACCGGCCCGAATGGACGCCGCTGCTCAACGTTGTCAACCAGCTCGTCTGGTCGGCGGACGGGCGCGGGGTCCACTCGGTCTGGGTGGACGGGAAGCGCCTCGTCGACGATTATCGGGCGACCACCATCGACGAGGATGAAATCCTCGCCGAAGTGGAAGCCGCCGCACCGGCGCTGCTCGCCCGCGCCGGAAAGACCGTTCCCTGCCGGTGGCCGGTGCTGTGACACCTGCCGCCTCCTGCCCACGCCCGCTAGGGATCCTGCCATGACCGCGACCGTGCCTCCGACCGTGAAAGCGCCGATGAACAGCAGGCTGCTCACCTACATCGTGCTCCAGGCGCTGTGCCTGATGTACTTCATGCTCTCCGCCGGCACCTTCAACTCGCTGGGGATGGTCATCCCCTCGATGGTCGAGGAGTTCGGGATGAGCTGGGCGCAGGCGGGCTTCGGCTTCACCCTGCTGGGCACCGCCTGCGGCATCATCAGTCTTGCGCCGGCGCTGACGATCCGCAAGCTGGGCGTCGGGCGCACGCTGCTGACCGGCACGGTGATCCTGTTCGCCGGATTCGGGCTGCTCTACGCCTCGACCGGGGTGGGCACCTACTATCTCGGCACGACGCTGCTGGGCGTGGGCTACTGCTTCTGCGGCACGGTCCCGGCGGTCCACGTACTGTCGAGCACCTTCAAGCGCCGCTCGACGGTGCTCGGGGTCTACTTCACCATCGGCAACCTCGGCGCCGTCGCCGGGCCGATGCTCTACTACGGCTCGCAGTCGGCGGGGATGGACTGGCGCCACTACTGGCTGATGTTCGCTTTCGCCGCAGTCGTGGTCGGCGGGTTCAGCACGATCGTCGCCAGCCGCCTGCGGCTCGGCGCGGCCGGGGACGACGAGGGCCCCGCCGCCGCCGACGCCCCGACCGAATGGACCGTCCGCGCGGCTCTGGGCACCGTGCAGTTCTGGATCGTCGTCTTCGCCTATACCGCGTGCCTGGCGATCAACACCACCACCCACGGTTTCGCCTACCAGCACCTGCTGGAGCACGCGATCGCGCAGGACCGCGCCTCGCAGCTCATCAGTCTCTCGGCGCTGGTCTGCGCGATCGGATCGGCGCTGGCGGGCCTGGTCGGCGAGAAGACCTCGCCGCGCGCGCTGGTGATGTTCTCGCTCGGCTGCCTGGGAGTCTCGGCCGCCACGCTGGCGCTCGCGGACGGGCCGCTGATGCTGATCCTGTGGATGGTGACGTTCGGCGGCGGGCTCGGTTTCAGCTACGTCTCGACGGTGATGCTGCTGCAGGAATACTTCGGCCGCCGCGCCTCGCTCGAACTCTATTCGATCATGATGGCGGTCTCGACCTCGGCGGCGCTCGGCCCGGCCCTGGGCGGCGCGATCAAGGACCAGACGGGCAGCTTCTCGGGCGTGTTCTTCGGCCTTGCCGCCGTGAGCGCGGTCCTGTTCTGCGCGGTCGCGGTGCTGCGCAAGCCGGCGGCGCGGGAGAGCTTCCAGGTGCCGCTGGCCGCCGAGGGCTAAAAGACGAAACAAAACACCCGTCGCGGTTTAGATCGCAGGCAAGACAAAGGGCGGGGGCTCGTCGTGAGCCCCCGCCCTTTGTCTTGCCTGCGATCCCGGATCAGGTCCGGGACGACGGTTCACACCGGCTTTTCGCCCTTGACCTGGATGCGGAAGCCCGAGCGGACGGCGGGGAAATAGTCCCAGATCGCCATGTGCTGGCCGCAGCGGTTGTCCCAGATGGCGATGGCGTGCGGGCTCCAGGTGAAGCGGCACTGGAACATCGGGCTCTGGACGTGGTCGTAGAGGAAGGCGAGCAGCGCCTCGCTCTCGCGCTCGGGAATGCCCTCGATCCGCGTGGTGTAGCCGCGGTTGACGTAGAGCGCCTTGCGCCCCGTCACCGGATGGATGCGTACGACCGGGTGCGCGGTGCAGGGCAGTTCCATGCCCTTCGGCACGAGGCCGCCGAACGCCTTTACCCCGTCGTGGACGGCGCTCAGGCCCTCGAGCTGCGCCTTCATGCGGTCCGACAGCGCGTCCCAGGCGGCGTACATGTTCGAGAACACCGTATCGCCGCCAAGCGCAGGGACGGTGTGGAGATAGAGGATCGAGCCCATCGGCGGCTCGGGATCGCAGCTCATGTCCGAGTGCCAGCCCTCGCCCGCGACGTAGGTGGAATTCTCGTCGGCGTGCATCTTCGTGATCTCGTCGAAGCCGGGCACGCGCCAAGGCTTGGTGCTGGGCGCGATATGCGCTTCGCCGTAGACGGCGGCGAGGCGGCGGTGCGCCTCGAAGTCGATCGGCTGGTCGCGCAGGAAGATGACGAGGTTGTCGGCCAGCGCACGGCGCAGCTCGTCGGCCACGTCCTCGCCGTAAGGCTGCGTCAGGTCGACACCGCTGACATAGGCGCCCAGCGTCGGGTTGAGCTTTTCGATCTTCAAGAACCGGTACTCGGCCTCCACCGGCTTGTCCTGCACCGCCACATCCATCTTCATCTCCTGTTCCTTGCGAGTCGAATGATCGCACCGAATTTTTGTTGATGCAATTTGTAATGCATATACCATGGCAATATACATCGTTATCTGGATTCGAAGGAGCCGCGCCATGACCGCAGTCTTTCCCGAAGCCGCCATCCGCGCCGCCGACGAGGCGATCAACCGCGACATCGGCGAAGCGCTCGCCCTTCCCGGCGCATTCTACGGCGCCGAATTCTTCGCGCTTGAGCGTGAGCGCCTTTTTCCTTCGGGGTGGTGCGCGGTCACCGTCGCCAGCCTGATGCCCGAAAAGGGCGACGTGATCCCGGTCGACGTCGCCGGCTGGCCGGTCCTGCTGACCCGCGGGCGGGAGGGCGAGATCAAGGCCTTCCACAACATCTGCCGCCACCGCGGTATCAAGCTCGTGACCGAATGCACCCAGAAGGCGCGCCTCACCTGCCCGTGGCATGCGTGGACCTATTCGCTCGACGGGGAACTGCTGGCGACACCGGAAATCGGCGGCGCGAAGATCAACCAGGCGGACGGGTTCGACCGCGCCGAGCTCGGCCTCAAGCCGATCCGCGTCGGCCGCTGGCTGGACCTGGTCTTCGTCAACATCGACGGCAAGGCGGCGCCCTTCGAGGAGTGGATCGCCCCGCTCGAGGCGCTGCTGGCGGACTATGACCTCACGAACCTCGTCCACGGCGAGCGGCTGGTCGACAGCTACGGCGCGAACTGGAAGATCTCCATGGAGGCGGGCATCGAGGACTACCACCTCCCCTTCGGCCACCCTCAGCTCGAAGCGCACCTGTTCCGCAACACATCGCCTTGCGTCCACAAGCCGGTCTACGCGGGCGGCTATGTCGACGTCGGCGCCGCGCACGAGGAAGGCTCGGAAACCCGCGCCTGGACCGCGCGCCTGCCCGACCTGAAGACGCGTGAGGGCAAGCCGCTGCCGCTGCTCTATTCGCTCACGCTGTTCCCCACCGCCACGGTGCTGATCACCGCCGACCACGTCATGCTCGGCACCCTGCTGCCCGACGGACCGGACCGCACGATCATGGACATCAGCCTCTACTACGACGGCGACGCCGCCACCGACCCGGCGCTCGCCGAGGCGCGGCAGGGCAACCTCGACATGTGGCTGGGCGTGATCCCGCAGGACAAGCCGTTCATGGAAGCCGCGCAGGCGGCCATCGCCGCGCGCGACCTCGCCGGCATCGACGCGCGGTTCTCCCCCTACTGGGAAGGCGGGGTGCGGGGCCTGCAGCAGATGGTGCTCGACGCGGTCGCGTGAGTGCGATGCTCACCCTGCCCGCCGCGCCGAGGCCCTTCGCGCTGGAGCCGGCGGCCTGCGCGCTGCTGGTGATCGACATGCAGCATGAGTTCCTCTCGCCGGGCGGTTGGATCGACGCGCTGGGGCTCGACGTGGGGTTGCTGCAACCGGCGGCGCACAACGTCGGGCGCGCTCTCGCCGCCGCGCGGGAGGCGGGGCTTGCGGTGTTCCACACGCGGGAGGGATACTCGCCCGACCTGTCGGAATGTCCCGCGTACAAGCGCGATCGCGGCATGCCCCCGCCCGGGGCGGCAGGCCGCCTCGGCCGTTACATGGTGCGGGGCGAGCCGGGCCACGCGATCGCCCCGCCCTTCACGCCGCTGCATGGCGAGCCCGTCATCGACAAGCCCGGCGCGGGCGCCTTCCACGCCACCGATCTCGAGACCCGGCTAAGGGCACGCGGCATCCGGCAACTCGTCGTCTGCGGCGTGACCATCGACTGCTGCGTGCTCGCCAGCCTCTTCGAAGCCAACGACCGGGGTTTCGAGTGCCTGCTGATCGGCGACGCCACCGGCTGTTACGATCCGGCGACGACGCAGGCGGTGGTCGCCGTGCTGGCGATGGGGGTGATCGCCAGCGTCTGCGATGCCGGGGACTTTGTGCAGGGCTTACCTGCGAGATAACCCGCGTAGTCCGATCCTCCCTGCTGCGCAGCAATGAGAGGATCGTTGACTTACGTCAGCAGCGCATCGACCTCGGCGCGCACCGGCATCGACGGCGCCGCGCCCCGCCGCCCGACCGAGATCGACGCCGCGGCATTCGCCAGCTTCAGCGCCTCTTCCGGGCCGATGCCCTGGTCGACGCAGGCGGCGACGACCCCGCAGAAGCAGTCGCCCGCGCCGCTGGTGTCGACCACCGTTTCGGCCGCGATGGCCGGCGCGAAGATGGCGCGCTCGGCCCATACCGCAGCAGACCCTATAGCGCCGAGGGTCACCACCACCGCCTGGTTGGGACGGGTGAGCAGCCGCCGCGCGACGAGCAGGTCGTCGAGCGCCTCGGGCTCGCGGTCGAGCTGGAGATAGTCGGCGAATTCGCTCTGGTTGAAGATCAGCATGTCGGAAAGGGCGAACAGCTTCGATCCCGCCGGCACCGCAGGCGCGGCATTGAGGATCTTGCGGACCGGGGCCGATGACTCGTGCGCGAACAATGCGGCGATCTCGTCGATGTCGGTTTCGAGCTGGACCAGCAGCACGCGGGTCTGCGCGTCGATGGCGCCGATCACTTTGCCCGCCCGCGCCGCTTGGTTCGCGGCCGATTCGACCAGGATCATGTTGTCGCCGGCCGGCTCGATCAGGATCGTGGCGCGCCCGCTGCCCTGGCCGTCCAGCACCGCGACATGCGCGGTATCGACGCCTTCGACCTCCAGCGCGCTGCGCAGCATCGCACCTGCAGCATCGCCGCCGACCGCGCCCGCCATGCGGGTGACCGAACCGAACCGCGCGGAGGCAATCGCCTGGTTGAGCCCCTTGCCGCCGACCGCCTGCTCGCTCTCGTCCACGAGCAGCGTCTGCCCCCAGCCTGCACGCGAAGGCAGGCGCAGCGCGATGTCGAGATTGAGGGAACCGAAGACGCTGACGCTCATGAAATTTCCTCAGCTGCGAATACGTAGTAACTGAAACCCGACCTTCGCGCGACACGAACGGAAGTGGTATCGGAAGTTCGATCTAGACCCGCAGGGAAGCGAATTCTTGCTCCCACGCGCCCTTCAATACGGGCGGTCGCCCTTGACCCACATCCGGTGCATCTCGCGGATGTAGCGGGTGTCGTCGAACAGGGTGCCGGTGTGCAGGGTGCAGCGGTTGTCCCAGACGAGCACGTCGCCGACCTGCCACTTGTGGCGATAGACGAAGCGGTCCTGCGTGACCCATTCGATCAGTTCGTCGATCAGGACCTCGCTTTCGGCGGTGGACCAGCCGACGAAGCCGGGCGTCAGGCTCGACACCCAGAGCGCCTTGCGGCCGTCCGCCGGGTGGGTGCGCACCAGTGGATGCACGACGTCCGGATTGGCGCGCAGCACCTCGGGCGGCACGGCCTTGCGTCCCTCGCTGCGCATCTTGTGAAGGTATTCGAAGCTGTGGATCTGCTTGAGCTGCGACAGCTCTTCCTGCCGCGCCTCAGGCAGCGCTGCGAAGGCGGCGCACTGGTCGGCGAGCAGGGTGTCGCTGCCCTCGGGCGGGACCTCGATGGCGTGCAGCATCGTGCACATCACGGGCTGCGCGGTGTAGTTGAGATCGGTGTGCCAGCCGATCCCGTCGTTGTGCGCGCCGACCGGCCTGCCGTCCTCGAGCCGGTTGGAGAGGACGTAGACTTCGGGGTGGCCCGGCAGGATGTGGTCCTGCAGCGTATGCCCGTTCAGCTCGCCGAACGCCTTGCCGAAACGCACGAACGCCTCCGGGTCCATCGCCTGCCCGCGCAGCACGATCGCGCCGGTGCGGTGGAACTCGGCGACCACGGCGGCGAGCATCGCGTCGTCCGCGCCGGCGAGGTCAATACCGATGATCTCGGAGCCGAAGCCGTCCTTCAGCGGCGCGGTATCGAGCGTCAGAGTGGTCATGCCGCGTCCCCCGGCCCGGTCTTGCCCAGCAGCGACCAGTCATACTTCAGGTTGAGGTGCGAGCCGTCGCAGAACGGCTTGGTCTTGGAATAGCCGCAGCCGCAGATCGCCTGGAGCCCCGGCTCCTCGACAGTGAAGGCGGTGACTTTCTTCGGGCTTTCAGCCGCCTCGGCCTCGGTGACCAGGCGCGAGCCCTCGCGGCCGCCCTGGCGCCACAGGTAGGTCTCGCCGGGCTGGAGATCGAGGAAATAGGGCTGGCTGGGCGTGCCGTCGGGCCAGCGCTTCTTGACCCAGCCTTCGGAATAGGAGCTGGCCATGTTGAGCTTAAGCTCGATCGCGCTGAACTTCCAGGTGCCGCCGTCCTTGCGGAAGCGGGCGTTGTAGGTGCCGCCGATCCAGCAGGCCTCGGCCTCGCCGGTGTGCTCGTTGGGGATCGTGGCGGCTTCCCACAGGTACCAGAAGCCGCTCGCCTCGTCGCCCGAGGCATCGAATGTGATCTGCACCGAGATCATGTTGTGGAGCGACCACCAGATCTTCTCGCCCGCCACCGCCTTGAGGCCGAGCGCGCAGCCGTCGCCGCCGCCGTGGAAGGTGCCGAAGCCCTTGCAGGTCCAGGTGGCGTCGTCGGTGAACAGCGGGCGCAGCAGCACGGGGTCGTTTCCGACATCGCAGGAACGTGCATACGTGGTGACGAGATCGCAGATCTCGTCCTTGGCGGTGAGCCGGGTGACTTGCGCGCGCAGTGCGGCAAGCTCGGCGACGATGTCGAGGTCCATGGTATCCGTCGTCATGTCCGGTTCCCTTACTCGGCAGCCTGGGCGTATTCGCCGTTCAGCGAGGCGGCGTAGCTCTTGTAGCGCTTGATCAGCCAGTTGTTGATTTGCGCCAGCGTCTTCTCGTTGGGCGACCAGCGCGTGCGCGGGGCGACGCGCGAGGAGAGGCCCTTGTGGGTGCGGATGTTGGCCACCGTGTCCTGCTCGTTGAACACCGCGACGCCGTCGATCGTGCCCCTGAGCAGCAGGTCGGCGGTGGGAAGCGAGAGGTTGTCCCAGCTCGTCAGCACGCCGACGCGCAGGGTGATGTCGCCGGCGGCCTGCGGGAGGATCACGTAGTAGAACACCACGTCCGCCTGCGCGCCGAGGAACAGGTTGGGCATGACGCCCGCGAACACGACGCGGCTGCGCTCCGCCTCGGTGAGGTCGGGCAGCGCGGGGAACAGGGCCTTGCCGGCGATGTTGAAGCCGCCGTCGATGTGCATGAACTCCACCTCGCGGTAGATGGCGCCGTCGTCGGTCTCGTCCCACTCGGTGAAGCGGGTGTTGCTGGAGGGGGCGAAGTCGTGGATGCCGGTATGCAGGTAGTGCGTGTGGTAGGGCTCCAGCGCGTTCTCCTGCATGAACTTCCAGTTCCACTTGTTCGAGGCCCACTCGACCGGCTTGATCGAGGCGAGGTCTTCCATGTGGTGGTTCTTGACCAGCTCGGTCAGGCCCTTGAGCCGGGGCGCCAGCGCCTCCGCCTCGCCGTCGAAGTTGACGAAGATGAAGCCGTTCCAGATTTCCGAGCGGAACGCGGGCAGGCAGGCGGTGTGCTTCAGCTCCGCGAAGGGCAGCGTGCCTTCCATCTCGGGCGCGCCGGTCAGCGTGCCTTCGAGATCGTAGGACCAGCCGTGGAACGGGCAGGTGAAGTTCTTCGCATTGCCGCTTGCCTCGCCGAGCAGGTGCCCGCGGTGGCGGCAGACCGAGGAGAGCACGCGCACCTCGGAGTCCTTGCCCCGCACCACCAGCAGCGGTTCGCCGATCACTTCGAGCGTGAAGTAATCGCCCACCTCAGGGATCGCGCCGATGTGGCCGACGGCCACCCACTCGCGGTCGTAGACGGCGCGCTTTTCGAATTCGAACCAGGCGGGCGAGGTGTAGCACTCGGGCGGCAGGCTCATCGCCTGGGACACGTCGCCCTGGCTGGCGTCGAGCTGGCCCAGCAGGGCCAGGACTTCGGGCTCCAAAACGAGATCGGGCAAACCGGCCCGCAAGAACTGAGTCATCCTGTCACCTTTTTTCGAATCGCACTTTGGTCATGTAATCAAAGTGCATTGCATATTGCATTGCATCGTACAGGATTATAGGCGACTGGCAATCATCCAATCCTACCCGGCCAACCATTTCGGGAGTACCCATGATCTTTCTGTGCAAGGTGACCGACGTTCCCGCAGGCCGCGCCAAGCGCATCGCCCGGGGCCGCAAGCCGGCGGTCGCGGTGTTCGACGTGGACGGCGTGCTCCACGCGACGGCGGACCAGTGCACCCACGGCACCGCACTGCTTTCGCGCGGGAAGATCATCGAAGGCAAGGTCGTGTGCCCACTGCACGCGGGCAGCTTCGACCTGCTGAGCGGCGCCGCGGTGGATCTGCCGTGCGAAGAACCGCTCGCCATCTACAAGGTCGAGGTCCGGGGCGAGGACATCTACGCCGAAGTGCCGGACTGAGCCGGGCCGTCAGGCGGCGACGAGCGCCGGGTCCAGCGCCGCGACGAAGGTGCCGGTGGTTTCGATCGTCGCCGCATAACGGCCCAGCGCAGCCAGCGCCGCTTCGTGCGATTGCGGCGAACTCCCGGCGCAGGCGTCCGCGAGCACGATCACGTCGTAGTCGCGCATGAACGCGGCGCGGGTTGTCGAATCCACGCAGCAGTCGGTGCTCACGCCGGTCACGACGAGAAGTTCGATGCCGCGCTGGCGCAGCCGCGCGTCGAGCGGGGTTTCGAGGAAGGCGTCGTAGCGCGACTTGACCACTTCGAGGTCGCCCGCCTCGGGCGCGATGCGCCAGTACCCCGCGCCCGGCGTGCCGCCGCGGCAGAGCGCGGCGCCGCCGCCGCGCCCCATGCGCTCCATATGCCCCAGCATTGCGGGCGAGTCGGTTTCCGGCGCGGTTTCGAGCCGCACGAAGACGACCGTCAGGCCCGCTTTGCGTGCAGCCGCCACCGCCCGCTCGATGTTCGCGACCGCTGCCGGGACCGCCGAAACGTCCGCACCGGCCTTGGCGCAGAACCCCTCCGGCGCGACGAAGTCGACCTGCACGTCGATGACGAGCAATGCCGCCTTCGTGGTGGCAAGGCGAGAGAGCAGTGGATCGCGCGCGGGTGACGACATGACGACAAAGTTCCTTGGGTTGCCTTGCGACGATGGGCGGCGACTCCCGCGCAAGCATTTCCGCGCGCGTCGCAAAGAGCAGGCTATCGAAAATATGCCATGCATCAAGCCGTTTAATACGCTTTGCTATTTGCATCATATCCTACGCAGGAGTCGCAGACCTTGAGGACACGACGCAACTTTCGCCTACCCCTGGTCGCGCTTACCCTCATGGCGCTGGTCGGTGCCACGTCGCGGGCGATCGCCGACGATGCGGCACCGGTCGTCTCCGCAAGCGCAGGCAAGCTGGAGGGCAGGCGCGACGGCGCGGTCGACGCCTTCCTCGGCGTGCCGTTCGCCGCGCCGCCGATCGGGGCGCTGCGCTGGCGGGCGCCGCAGCCGGTCCCGCATTGGAAGGGCCTGCGCAACGCGGGCGCCTATGGCCCCGACTGCATGCAGTGGCCGCTCGATGCGCCGCCGAGCGCCGCTTACCTCCGCCCCGTCAGCGAGGACTGCCTGACGCTCAACATCTGGCGGCCTGCGGGCGCCAAACCGAAGGGCAAGCTGCCGGTGATGGTGTGGATCTACGGCGGTGCCTTCGCGATGGGCTCCGCCTCGTGGCCGGTCTACGAAGGCGCGAACCTGGCGCGCGAGGGCATGATCGTGGTCGGCGTCAACTACCGGCTGGCGCGGTTCGGATGGTTCGCCCATCCCGCGCTCAGCGCAAAAGACGAGGACGGGATGCTCGCCAACTATGGCCTGATGGACCAGATGGCGGGGCTGCGCTGGGTGCAGGACAACATCGCGGCGTTCGGCGGCGATCCGGACAACGTCACCGTCTTCGGCGAATCCGCCGGCGCCTTCTCGGTCAACGCGCTGATGGCCTCCCCCAGAGCGCGCGGGCTGTTCACCCGGGCGATCTCGCAGTCGGGCGGCGGGCAGAAGGGCTTCGGCCGCCGGCTCGACACGTACCTACCCGAGGCGGAGAAGACCGGCCTCGACTGGACCCGCTCGCTCGGCATCGCCGACGGCGACCTTGCCGCGATGCGCGCGCTGCCGGCCGCCGCCGTTCTGGGCCCCAAGGATCCGCTGGTGCTGGGCGGGATCATAATCGACGGGCGCATCGTGCCCCAGCCGGTCGACGAGGCGTTCCTCAAGGGGGACATCGCCCGCGTGCCTTACATGGTCGGCGCGAACTCGTGGGAGGACAGCCTGCTCAAGTACATTCCGGGCGCCGAAGCCGCCGTCATCCCCGCGATGGGCGCCAGCGCCGCGCCCCTCATGGCGATGTACCGCAAGGACGGCACGGTGCCCGAGCGCGAGGCGATGCAGCACCTGTGGGGCGACGCCTTCATGACCGCCCCGGCGCGCTTCCTCGCCCGCCGCGCCGCCGCGACCGGGCAGCCGACCTACCTCTACCACTTCAGCTACGTGCCGGTCGCGGCGCGCGGGAAGATCCCCGGCGCGCGGCACTCGGCCGAGATCAGCCTCGCCATGCGCAACGAAGTCGGCGGCGCGCAGTTCGAGGAAGGCACTGCCGATACCCCCATGGCCGAGGCGATGAGCGGCTACTGGCTGCGCTTCGCCAGGACCGGCGATCCGAATGGCACCGGCGCGCCAGAGTGGCCGCGCTATGATGCCAAGAGCGACCGGCTGCTCGAGTTCGCCGACGGGGGACCCGTCATGCGCGAGAAGTTCGACAAGGATGCGTTCGATCTCATCGACGCGGCCTACCTTGCCCGGACCAGGCTCGGCGAACCCCGGCCCTGATGCTACGCTAATGCGGCGCTATGCCCACGCTAATGCGCGTGGGCATAGCGGTATGGCCCGAAGGCCAGGATGGCGAAGCCGCTGTAGACCAGCACCGCGATAACCGCATAGATCGCCGGATCGTAGCTGCCGGTCAGGTCGAACGCACCGTTGAGGATCAGCGGAACGAGCGCGCCGAATCCCAGCGTTCCGGCCAGAAACACGCCCGCGATCCGCCCGAACTCACGCAGCCCGAAGTAGCGCGTCACCATGTAGAGCAGCAGCGTGAACTCCATGCCCGCGCCAAGCCCCATGAGCACGCCCGCAAGCAGCAGCACCGGCCCGCTCTGGACCAGCACCAGCAGCGTCGTGCCAAGCGCGGCGATCAGGAACAGCGGCACAAGGATAAGCGGCCGCCGCGAGCGGTCGGCAAGCCAGCCGGCGAACGGCTCGGCCAGGATCGTCGAGAAGGCGAACGCCTGGATCACGCCCACCGCCTGACCGATCGGGATGCCGCGGTCGGTCAGCAGCGGGACGATCGCGGTGAACATCGATGTCATGCAGCCCGCGCCGAGCGGGAAGATCGAGAACATCCACCAGAACACCGGCCGCCGCATCGCCTCGCGCAGGCTGTCGCCGGGCAGCGGGGCAGCCTCGGCCGCGCCGAAGTGCGCGACCTCCTGCGGCGCCTCGCGCAGCCACAGCGCCATCACCGGCAGCGCGACGAGGGCCATGAGCCCGGCGATGACCACGAAGCCGCCGCGCCAGCCGAGATGGAGCAGCGCCTGGCCCGCGATCATCGCAAAGACCAGCGAGCCGCCGCCATACCCAACCCCGCCGCTGAAGCCGGTCCACAGTCCGCGCGTCTTGTCGAACCACGAGGCGAGGATGCGCGTGAAAGCCAGTGTGTTGGGCAGCGCCCCGACCACGCCCGCGAGGAAGAACAGCGCGTAATAGACGGCGAGATTCGCCGGCACCGTGGAAATCGCGAGGATGGTCGCAGCCAGCGCCACGCAGCCGGCGAGCGCGATGCGGCGGGGGCCGAAACGGTCCGCCAGGATACCCGCGAAGGGGCAGGCGATCGCGGTGCCCACCGCGCAGGCGCTGAGCGCGCCCGCCACGGCGGTGCGGCTCCAGCCGAAGTCTGCCGCGATGCTCTTGAGGAACACCCCCATGGTGGTCGCAAGCGTCGGCGTGATCGAGAAGAACGCGCCCACCGTCGCGGCAAGGATCACCGTGGCCGCCGACCGGCGCGAACGCGAGGGCGGCGCCGGTACCATGGTCTCGGTGGTCTGCAGCATCGATCTGTTACCTTCCGTATTGAGACGCACGATCGGGCCGTCGCCATATGGCGACGGCCCTCCCGTTGCTGCATCGGCCCGAAGGCAGTCTCGTGGTCTTCAGAACTTGTAGCCGACCGAGAAGATCGCCTGGCGTGGAGCAATGAAGGTGTCGGAGATCTGCCCGCTGCCGTAGGGATCGGTGAAGCGCGAGTTGACGCCATTGGTGTCGAACACGTTCGTCACCGTCACCGAAGCATGGAAGCCGGTTTCGCCGAAATCGTAGTTGGCGAAGAGGTTGACCTGCGAATAGCCGGGCGTGTCGTCCTGCACCGGAGTGCCGAAGACGCGGGAGTCGAACTTGCCGCGATAGATGTACTGGGCCCGGGCGGTGAACTCGCCGGAACCGATCTGGCCGGTCCACGAAATGGCAGCCGAACCCTGCACCGAAGGCATCTTGGGGATTTTGTTGCCATTGATGTTCTGGCGGGCCGCTTCGCGGGCGAGCGAGGCCGCGTAGAAATTGCCGTAGAACCCACCGGTGCCCGCGAAGCCCGCCGCGACCTGCGCCGCGTCCGCCGCCGTTGGGTTGAGCGCGAGGTAGTCGCCCTTGAACTCGCCGTGCAGCAGCGAGAGCGAACCCTCGAGGCGCAGGTGTTCCGTGGCGCGCCAGTCGGCCTCGAACTCCGCACCGAAGACTTCCGCCTTGGGCCCGTTGCTGATGCCGTCCGCGAAAAGCACGGCGTCTTCTTCCAGGAACTGCAGGTTCTTGTAGAAGTAGTAGAACGCGGAGGCGTTGAGCTGCAGCGTGTTGCCGAAGAAGCGGTTCTTCGAGCCGATCTCGATCGAGTCCAGCGTCTCGGGCTTGAAGGTGGGCTTCACGCCGCTGTCCCATCCGAAGATGGTGAAGGACGAGTTGCCCTGCGAGGCCGAGCTGTTGATGCCGCCCGGCTTGAAGCCGCGCGTGTAGCTCGCGTAGAGCATGTTCTGCGGCGTCAGGTCGTAGTCCACCGCGAACTTGCCGGTGACACGAGCAGTGGTGGTACCGACGCCCGGAGTGGGCTGGAGGTAGGCGCCCGAGGTCTTGTCGGTCGTCGGCCCGGCCTGGCTATCGCCCTGCCCGCTGTACTTGTCGTGGTTGTAGCGCGCGCCGGCGGTGATCGACAGCTTGTCGGTCAGGTCGAGGCTGGCCTGCACGTAGCCGGCATAGGCCTCGCGCGTGATCGACGAGAGTTCCGCGTAAGTGAAAGTCTTCACGCGCGGGTCGTTGTAGGGCGTATCGACCGGAAGCTGGCCATTGAGGCCGTCACCGAGCGCGGACCGGAATTCGTTGATGTAGTTGTCGTTCCTAGAGTGCAGGTAGACGCCGCCGATTATCCAGCGGAACGGGCCGTCGTTGTCCGAGGCCAGGTTGTACTCCTGGGTCCAGGACTTCGTGTGCTGCTCCCAGGCGGCGATGTGGTCGTAGCGCACGCCGGTACCGGGCTTGATGGCGTTGGTCAGGTTGTAGAACAGGTCCGTGTTCAGACCATCGCCGTCCCAGGAAAGGTTGCTGTGCAGCTTCTGGTAGCTCGTGATCGAGCTGAACGTCGCGCCGCCCATGTCGAACTTGACCACGCCGTAATACAACTGCGTGCGGATGTACGTCTTGCCCGGGAAGTCCTGCGTCAGCTCGCGCTTGTCGGGATTGGGGTCGAGGATGTTCTTCTGGGCAGCGGCATTGTTGTCGCCCTTGTACTGGATCGTGCTGAGCAGCACCGATACCCGGTCGCTAGGCTGCCACTTGACCGCGAACTTGCCGCCCCACTCGTCGGCGTCGTCCAACTCGTAGTCGGGATCGCCGGCGACGCTGGTGGCCTTGGCGTACCCGTCGTGCCGGTAATGCTGTACCGCGCCGCGCACCGCAAGGGTTTCACCAATGGGAATGTTGAGCGCCGCGTCGGCCTTGAGCAGGTTGTAGTTGCCGTAGCCGATGTTCGCGGAGCCGGAATACTCACCCGGCTCAGGCTGCTTGGACACCACGTTGATCGTGCCGCCGGTCGAGCCCTGGCCGTACATCGTGCCCTGCGGCCCGCGCAGCACTTCGACCTGCGCCACGTCGATGAAGGCGGCGTTGGCAGCGATCGAGTTGAAGATGTAGACGCCATCGACGTGGAACGAAACGCCGGGCTGGGTGTTCGGGTTCTCCGGCGTTTCCGAGCCGATGCCGCGGATCGAGATCAGCCGCTCGCCGCCGCCGCTCTTTGCAACGACCAGGCCGGGCACGCTGCCGTTGAGGCCGGTGATTTCGGTGATGTTGGCCTTGTTGAGCGTATCGTCGGTGACGGCGGTCACCGAGAGCGACGCCTTCTGCAGCGTCACATTGGTGCGCTCGGCCGACACGACGATCTCTTCGAGCGGTGCGCCGGAGCCGCCGGCGTCGGCGCTGTCGGCCGCCGCATCGGCAGCTTCGTCCGCCGCTGCGGCCGAGGCATGTACCGGGCAGGTCGCGCCAAGCAGCGCCAGGACGGAGACACCCGTGGACTTCACTAATCGAGCTCTCGTGATCACAATAACCCCCCATTCGTCAGAGGCGCACCCGCAAGGGTGCGCGCGTTGCCACCGCCCTTCGTTCCGGAAATCCTCCCCGATGCTTGGGCCCGTTTCGACCCGGCTGTGCGCATGGCTTGCCCGTTGGGCCTCGCTCGCCATGGCATGCTGCGGTGGGCCTGTGTTCCCACCGCAGCATCGCCTGCACGCCTTAATCCCTGAACCTTGTTCTAATTTCGAATCGCATGATTATTTACAATGCGATTCTATTTGTAACGTGAACTGTCATTCTTGCATGGGCAAGGCGGAAATTCGAAACCCGCCTTGCATCGCACCATCAGCTTCGGTGAATCCCGGCCGGACGCAAGCATCAAGTGCCCGCGTGCGCTCGCGATCAAATGGCGGGGCATCATGCGCAAAGAAACCGTCCGGCCCTGCAATAGTACCGCAGCCTGCGCGACCATCAGGTGTGCAGGCCTTCCGGCAGGCGCGCCATATCCGGCCACAGATGGGCCCAGGGCCGCGCCCGCTCGAACGCCGCAGCCGCGGCAAGCACTGTCGCATCGGCAAGATGGCGACCGACGATCTGGAGCCCCACGGGCAGCCCCGCTGACGTGAAGCCGGCAGGCACGCTTGCCGCCGGTTGCCCGGTCCAGTTGAACGGATAGGTGAACGGCGAGGCATTGGCCTGCTCCACCGGTATCCCCGCGACCGAGGCCGGGTTGAAGTGCTCGAGCGGGAACGGCAGCGAGGACACCGTCGGCGTCAGCAGCAGGTCGTAATCCTGCATGAATAGCCGCAGCGTGTTGCACACCGCCTGCCGCGCCATCGCGGCGTCGGTGAAGTCCTCCGCCGTCCATTGACGCTCCAGCATCATCAGCAGGCCCGGCAGGTGGATGAGTCCGTCGGCCGCCAGCGCGCGCATGCCGCGCAGATCCGAATCGCGCATGATGATCGTCAGGAACAGGTCGAACATGTCCTGCAGCGGCGGGCTGTCTTCAACCACTTCGCAGCCGAGATCGTCGGCGAAGACCCGCGCCGCCGCCGCAGTGAGCGCGCGGACTTCGGGCTCCACCACCGAGAAGCCGAAGTCCGGCGTATAGGCGATCCGCAGCCGGCCGAGCTGCGCACGCGGCGCGGCCAGCCAGTCGACGTCGCCGGCGGGCAGCGAGTGCCAATCCCGCGCATCGGGTCCGGCGATTACCGACATGAGCAGCGCCGCATCCTCGACCGTGCGGGTCAGCGGCCCCAGATGCTCGACGCTTTCCCAGCTGCTCACGCCGGGGTGGCGCTGGTCGCGGCAGCCGGGCCAGGCTGGCACGCGGCCGAACGAGGGCTTGAGCCCGAACAGTCCGCAGAAGCTCGCCGGCCCGCGGATCGAACCGCCGCCGTCGCTGCCGATCGTCAGCGAACCCATGCCGCTGGCGACAGCCGCCGCGCTTCCCGCGCTCGAACCGCCCGACGTCATCGCCGGGTTCCAGGGGTTAGCGGTGGTCGCAAAGACCTCGTTCTTGCCTGCGCCTGCGTACCCGAATTCGGGCGTGTTGGTCTTGCCGATGACGATGGCCCCGGCCGCGCGGATGCGCTCGACGCAGACGTCGTCGTTCTCCGGCAGGAACCCGACATAGGCGCGCGATCCGCTGACGGTGGGCATGTCGGCCGTGCAGATCAGGTCCTTGATCGAAATCGGCACGCCGTGCAGCGCCCCCAGAGAATCGCCGCGCAGGACGGCGGCCTCCGCTTCGCGCGCGGCGGCGCGGGCCGGTTCGGCGGCGAGAACGCAGAAGGCGTGCAACACCGGCTCGAGCACCTCGACGCGGGCCAATACGGCGTCCATGACCTCCACAGGCGATACTGTGCCCTCACGGATCAACTCCGCCTGCCGGGTGGCGGACAGCAGCGACAGGTCCGTGGAAGGATCGGATATCGCGCCTGACATGTCGGAGCCCCTTTTTTTCGGTGAAAGGCAACGTAACCTAACTTTGCGTG
Source organism: Novosphingobium sp. GW821-FHT09E05 (assembly GCF_059416165.1). NCBI lineage: Bacteria > Pseudomonadati > Pseudomonadota > Alphaproteobacteria > Sphingomonadales > Sphingomonadaceae > Novosphingobium > Novosphingobium sp. GW821-FHT09E05. The sequence continues at coordinate 284,827 of NZ_JBWKOQ010000003.1, read as the reverse complement.
AAAACGCAATGAACTATGCCGTGCTATTTATTGCTATGGAATTGAGATACCTGCACCGTTTCGCGACATTCCCAGACCACGAACTTCGCCTAGCGGCCATCCTCGGCAAACTTGTCGCGGGGCGCACAGTCTTAGTTGCGCTGCCCCCGAACCATTGCCGCAGGGATGCCGGTGTGAAAGCATACACCCCGGTTCGCCGTATGGATCGAAAATGGAAGATGAGTCGAAAACAAATTGCATAATGCAATGCTATTTACGTTGCAGATCGAAATTTCGGTCTTAGTGTGTCCGTAGCATCAGGTGGCGAATCCCCTCGGCAAGGCGGGGAATGCAGCTGCCCATCAAAACACGAAGCAGGTCGTGGCGTGGTGAGGTGCCACGCGCGAAATGCCACAAAACACAAAATAATAACGGGAGCGGATCTCAACAGGTTACAGGGAGATCCACATGCAAGCCAAGACACTCAACCGCCGCGCCGCCCGGCTCGCCATCGCGACGTCGCTGCTGACGATCGCCGCCACGGCCATGCCCGCATTCGCCGCCGAGGCTGAAGCGGACGCGGCCGATGTTGCCGGCTCCGCCCAGCTCGGTGATATCATCGTCACCGGCGAGAAGCGCGACACGCGCCTGCAGGACGTGCCCATCGCCATCACCGCGATCGATTCCTCGGTGCTGCGCCAGCGCAACACCACCCGCATCGACGACCTCGACGGCTATGTCCCCGGCCTCAGCATCGCGCGCAACCAGGGCGCCGAGCGCGTCGTGACGATCCGCGGCATCGGCTACGAAACCAGTTCGAACCCGAACTCGCAGCCGGGCGTCGCCTTCCACATCAACGGCGTCTACATCGCCCATACCATGTCGCTGGGGCAGGACCTCATCGATGTCGACCGCATCGAAGTGCTGCGCGGCCCGCAGGGCACCGTGTTCGGCGAGACCTCGACCGGCGGCGCTATCAACGTCATCACCAAGAAACCGGTTATCGGCGATTCCAGCGGCAATGCTTCCGCGTCCTACGGCAACTACAACTACGTCAAGGTCGATGGCGCCGTGAACGTTCCGCTGGGGTCGACGCTCGCCGCGCGCTTCGCCGGACAGTACCTGCGTCACGATGGCTACGGCTACTCGGTCGGCGTGCCCAACGTCGACAGGTACGAACTCGAGGACGAGAACAACGTCGCCGGCCGCGCCTCGCTGTTGTGGCAGCCCAGTTCCACCTTCAGTGCCCTGCTCGAAGGCTCTGCCTTCCACGCCAAGCATGCGGGAGCGGTGCAGAAGCTGATCACCGACACCACGCCGGGCAAGCGCCACGTCGACCAGGACTACCCGGCGATGTACGAACTCGACACGCGGATGGTTTCGCTCACTCTGGCCCAGGAACTGAGCGACACGATGGTGCTCAAGTTGGTCAGCGCGTACCAGTTCATGAACAAGAACCAGGAGTCGGAATCCGACCGCACCGCGAACCCGGACATCTTCGACCATCTCGTGCGCTGGCACGACAAGAGCAAGACCTTCACCGAGGAACTGACACTCAGCTCGCAGAACACCTCGAGCCTTGAGTGGACGCTCGGCGGCTTCTACCTGCGCCAGCGCGCGCTGCAGGACATCCTCGAACTCTCCGCCCCAGGCATCGCCGCCGTGGTCCTGCCCGACGGCACCGGCGTCAAGTTCCAGACCGACAGCCCCTACCAGCACACCTCGTGGGCAGCTTACGGCCAGGCGATCTTCCATGCCACGGACGCGCTCGCGATCACGGCAGGCCTACGTTACAGCTGGGACAAGGTCTCGGCCCAGCCCTACCAGTTTTTCTACACCGTCCCGCCGCGCTCCACCAAGAGCGACGCGGTCACCGGCAAGATCAGCGCCGAATACAAGCTGACCCCCGCCAACTCGGTCTACCTGACCGGCTCGACCGGCTACAAGCCCACCGGTGTCAGCTTCGTCTCCGACCAGGCCTTCGTGCCCGGCAGCTTCTCGTCGGGCCCGCAGTACGTGCCGCAGAGCTTCAAGAAGGAAACGGTCAAGGCGCTGGAGATCGGCTCCAAGAACGAGTTCTTCGACAAGCGCGTGCGTCTGAACGTCGCCGGCTACTACTACTGGTACAAAAACTTCCAGTTCACCGCGGAAGACCCGGTGCCCTTCGCCGGCGGCACCGACAACATCCCCAAGGCCGAAGTCTGGGGCGCCGAGGCCGAAGGCAGCTTCGTCGCCTCGCCCAACCTGCGCTTTGATGGCACCTTCTCGTGGGGCAAGGGCAAATTCACGTCCGACTTCCTGACCATCGACGCCCAGACCGCCGCGCAGGTCCGCGCCTCGACCTTCGCCGCGCTCGGCTATCCGGCGGGTTACTACTACGACGCCCGGATCGAGCAGGCGGTGGAAGATGCGCGCGAGAACGTGAACGGCAAACGCCTGCCCAAGATGCCCACCACGCAGGGCTCGTTCGCCGCCACCTACACCGCCTTCCTGCCCGACGCCGAACTCGCGGTGCGCGGCGAGGTCGCCTATCGGGGCAGCTACAACTACCGTGTCTTCGCCGACAGCTTCCTCGACAAGGTGCCGGAATACACCATCTTCAACGCCTCGATCAGCTACACCCCCGAGAACGCTCCCTGGCGCTTGGGGCTGAGGGCCCAGAACATCACCAACAAGGCCGGCATCGCCTCGCGCTTCTCCGATCCCTACGGTTCGGGCACCACGAGCGTCGAATACATCCCGCCACGCCAGGTGATGGGCTCGGTTTCGGTCGACTTCTGACGCCGATAGCGGACCCGGCTCACGCCGGGTCCGCCTTTGGTTGAAACCGCGATGCATCTGGCTCGTTGACCTTCCCGAAGCCGCTCGGCTCGCAGCCGAACGTCGCAAGGGAAGTGCATTGGGTAAAAACAGCGCCGCGAAACGCCATGCAGTCCGCCGCCTGTGCTCGCGCCTGTCGATCCCGCTGCTGGTCCTCGCGCTGGCGGCCAACGCGCCGCCGTCACCTGCGGACCAGTTCGGCGGCCTTTTCGCCGCGGTCCAGGAAGGCCGCGTGTTCGAGGACGGCAAGACATTCGCCGACGCCGTTCCCCGGCGCGCGCCCGACGTCATCATGGCGCAGTACGAGGCCAGCCCGCCAACCTCTCCCGCCGACCTGCGCACTTTCGTGCTGGCGAACTTCACGGTTCCCGGCGTCAACGACAGGCCGCAGCAGCCGCTGCGTGAGCACATCCGCGCGCTATGGCTGCACCTTTCGCGCGAAGCACTCACGCCGCCGCCGGGCAGTTCCGCCATTGCGCTGCCCGCACCCCATGTCGTTCCCGGCGGACGCTTCCGGGAAATGTATTACTGGGATTCCTACTTCACGATGCTCGGCCTCGTCGCCGATGGGCGCCGCGACCTGGTCGAGGGCATGATCGACAACTTCGCCAGCCTCGTCGAGCGCTTCGGCCACATCCCCAACGGGACGCGCACCTACTACCTCAGCCGGTCGCAGCCGCCGTTCTTCGCGCTGATGCTCGATCTTTCAACGCAGACCGACGGCACCATCCGCGCCCGCCGGCTGGCGGCGCTACGCCGGGAACATGCCTACTGGATGACCGGCGAGGACTGCCCGGCGGCACTCGTCGCCTGCAAGCGGGTCGTCCGGATGCCGGACGGAAGCGTGTTGAACCGCTACTGGGACGACCGCGACACGCCCCGCGACGAATCCTTCGCCGAGGATCGCGCAACCGCGCTGGAGGCAAGGGGCCGCGATGCCGCGCAGGTATACCGCGACCTGCGGGCCGGAGCCGAGAGCGGCTGGGACTTCAGTTCGCGGTGGCTGGGCGACCCCGACGATCTGGCCACGATCCGCACCACCAACGTCGTTCCGGTCGATCTCAATGCCCTTCTTTGGGCCATGGAAAAGCGGATCGAGGAGGGTTGTCGCAAGGCGGCAGACCAGCCCTGCGTCCGCGAATACGGGCAGCGTGCCGCGCGGCGCAAGGCCGCCGTCGATCGCTATCTGTGGTTCGGAAGGGAGAAGCGCTTTGCCGACTGGCTGCTCGACGCACGCCGCCCCGGGTCGGTGCTGTCGAGCGCGGCGCTCTATCCGCTTTTCGTCGGCATGGCATCCCCTTCGCAGGCCAGGGCCGTCGCAGCGGTGACCCGGGACAAACTGCTTGCGCCGGGCGGCCTGCGCACCACGGCGCTGCGCACGGGCCAGCAGTGGGATGCGCCCAACGGCTGGGCGCCGCTGCAGTGGGTCGCAATCAGCGGACTGCGGCGCTACCACGAGGACACGCTGGCGCGTGATGTCGCGCAGCGGTGGATCGGCACCGTGCAGATCACCTATGCCGAGACCGGCAAGATGCTCGAGAAGTACGACATCGAGGAGAGAAAGCCTGGTGGGGGCGGCGAATATCCGCTGCAGGACGGCTTTGGCTGGACCAACGGTGTCGCCAGCGCCATCCTCGAGCGCTATCCCGATATCGTCTCCTCCGGCGATCAGGCACCTACGTCGGCGGCGGCCGAAGGTGATGCCCGCACCACGTCCATCCCGTCGAAGCCCCCCCAGCGGTAGATCGCATAGCTGATGACCCAGCATGCGATGAATATGCCGATGATGAGGAACCCGAGCATGTTGAAGTGCTCCGACAGGGCGCTCGCGGCTTCCCAGGGGCCGCCGCGCAGCGCGAACCTGTCGGCCAGCAGCGCTGCGGTCTGGATCGAGCCGATGACCAAGGCCACGAGCACCGAGATCGAGGTGATTGTGATGTTGTAGTAGAGCTTGCGAATAGGCTTCACGAACGCCCATTCGTAGGCGCCCAGCATGATCACGCCATCGGCCGTGTCGATCAGCGCCATCCCCACCGCAAACAGCGCCGGGAAGACAAGCAGCGTGGACAGCGACACCCCGTCCGCCGCATGGGCGCCGGACAGCCCGAGAATCGCCACTTCCGTAGCTGTGTCGAAGCCGAGGCCGAACAGGAAGCCCAGCGGCGCCATGTGCCAGCTCTTGCTCACCAGTTTGAACACGGGGCGGAAGAGGCGCGCCAGCAAGCCGCGGCCCGCCAGCAGCATGTCGAGGTCCTCCTCGGCATAAGTCCCGCCCCGGCGCACCTGCTGGAAGCGGGTCCAGACGCCTTGCAGGATCACCAGGTTCATGATCGCGATGGCGAACAGGAAGCCGGCGGAAACCACCGTTGCGATGACGCCGCCAGCCTGGCCGAACGCTTCGAAATCGGTAAGAGACCCCGCGGCGAGCGCGATGGTGGTCGCGGCGAGCAGCACGATCGCCGAATGCCCGATGGCGAACCACAGGCCCACGGTGATCGGGCGCTGGCCATCCTGCATGAGCTTGCGGGTAACGTTGTCGATCGCCGCGATATGATCGGCATCGACGGCGTGGCGCAGCCCCAGGCTCCACGCCAGCAATGCCGTACCGAGCATCAGCGCGTCGCCATGGAACGCGCTGAACGCCCAGGCCCACGCGGCGGCGTTCGCCACCAGCAGGACCGCGAACAGGCCGAGGATGCGCGGGCGGCGGCGGGTACTGGCGGAGGATCGGTTCATGCGGTGGCTCCCTGGGTAACGAGCGTTTTCTGGCGGCGGCGGCGATTGCGCGATCGCCGCAGGTCGCGGCGGACTTTCTGGATGCCCATCCATGTGCCGGTGCCGCAAACGAGCGTGACCATAGCGAGCAGCGGCAAGAGCACCAGATCCCACAGCGGCCGCGCGCGAAGACCCGGCAGGTCGAGGCTGTGGAGGCCGTTCATCAGCCAGCGGAAACGCCGGCCATTGACGTCGAAGCCACGGATCAGACGCCCGGTCGCAGGGTCAATGTAGAGGCGCGTCGCCTGCGCGTCGGCGAGCACCGCGCGCCATACCGGGAACGGCGCGGGGTTATGGTGGGGGTAGTAATAGGCGTCCGGCTGCTGAAGCAATTGCAGTGACGCCACTGACGGCCCGTCGGCGAGCGCGACGCGCAGTTCCGTATCACGCAGCGGGGAAGGCTTCCCTTCCGCGTCGATGCGGCGCCGGGCGCCATCGGCGGTCACCAGCGCGAGGAAAGTCCTGTCGCCGAGCGGCGCTGCCTCGATCCGCACGGTACCGGGCGGCAGCTCGCCGACGTTGGCGAGGCCCTTGCGCAACTCCCCCCAGCGCAGCGGTCCCGACAGTCTTTCACGCTCGGCAAAACCCGCCATGCTGTCGAGCAAGCCCCAGGGGTTCATCGACAACAGGCCGCTCGCAACCCAGGTCAGCGTGAGAATGCCGAAGACCAGCCCGGCCATGTGATGCCACCACCACAGTCCGCGATAAGGCGAACCCAGCCTTCCCTCGCGGTTGCGCCGCAGCCGGACCAGCCCGATCCACAGGCCCGTCACCGTCAGGAAACAGCCGAGCAGCGAGGCCCAGATCACCACCTGCGACCACAGCGCACCATTCTGCCGCAGCAACGTGGGATAAAGCCAGTGCGGCACTGCGCCCAGCCATCCCCAGAAGCGCTCCGCCCGCGTGGTCTGCTGCACCACCTCACCCGACCCGGCGACATAGGCGGTGGCACCGCCCGCATAGTCGATCCGCCAGAGCGGCTGATGACGCCGCGCGGTCTGCACGGTCCATTGGTCGATCGCGACCGGCGTCGCGGACAGCGCTGCCCCGTCGATGGCGAAGCGGGCCCCGAACGAGCGGCCCTGCGCCAGCGCGGCCTCGCGGGACAGCGGCTCGACCGCGCGACCGGAGGCGAGGTCGATATTCTCCGGCGTCGCCCGCATCTGCGCGATGGGCCGCGCCGGATCGAGGGCCGGGGTCACGCGCAGGACCGCGCGTTCCCCGAGCCGCTCGATCCGCGCCGAGGACAAGGCCGTGTCGTCGGCGAGCCCAAGGTGGGTCCAGTCCACCCCGGCCGGCAGCCGCAGGGGCGCCAGCCCCCGCAACTGCTCGGCCGGCTGCAAGCGGGGATAGGGCGAGTAGATCATGACGAAGCCGGACAGGCACCAGACCGTCATGACGACGCCGACGATGATCCCTAGCCAGCGGTGGAGGAAAAGGATCGGACGCAAGGTCATCGCCCCCTCCCTCAGAACGCCAGGCCGTAGCTCATCCGCAGCGTCCGGGGCACGCCGCGCACGGAGTAGAGGAAGCGCCCGCTGCCGTTGTCGCGCGGCGCCGATCCCAGGCCCGAGGCGTAGTCCTTGTCGAACAGGTTCTCGATGTTCACGCCGAAGCGGTGACGGCGTGCGTCGCCGTCGGGGTAGATATGCAGCCCCGCGTCGACGACGAGGTACTGGCCGTAGTTGCGCCGCCCGAAGCCGGAAACCGTCCGCCAGGTGTCACCCACCCAGTTGACCGAGACGTTGGCGCCGAACGGGATCTCGGTCGGGCGCCAGGCGATGCCGCCGCGTGCGAGATGTTCGGGCGTACGGTCGCGCTGGAGGTCCGAGCCGGAATTGCGCGAGCGGGTGTAGGTGTAGCTTGCCGAAAGCTCCCACCCGTCGCCAATCTTGGCGCCAAGCTGCAGTTCGGCGCCGCGCACGTTCACCTTCTTATCGACGTTGGTGTAGATGCCGTCAGGATAGGCCGGATCGTTATAGTCGATGTCGATCAGGTTATCGATGCGCCGCGCGAAAGCCGTCGCCTGCCACGTCAAGGTTCCGCCCGCGAACCGGCCGCCGATGCTGACGTTGACGCCCAGGCTTTCCTCAGGCTCGAGGTTCGGGTTGCCCTTCTCGCAGCACGGATCGATCTGGTAGAGCTGGGACGCGCTGGGGAGCAGGAATGAGGTTCCGCCGTTGGCCTCAAGATAGAGGTCCTCGCTCAGGTCGAAGCGGCCCGAGACGTTCCAGACCGTCTTCTTCGATCCGCTGCCGTCATTGTAGCGCAGCCCCGCCGACAGGCGCGCGCGGTCCGACAGGTCGTCGGTGGTGCGCACCTGCAGTACGCCGGCCTGGACCTTCTCCTTTGTCTTGCCGATCAGCAGGACGTCGTCGCGGCCCTTGAAGTTCTGGAAGTCGTAGCCGACGAGGTACTCCAGCCCGCTATGCGGCCGCAGCTTGACCACGGCGCTGCCGCCGAAGTCCTTGTAGCCCCAATAGGTCCCGGCCGGGTAGATCACCACCGGCTCGCCGGTCGCCAGGTCGTTGCGGATCTGGACGTAGGCGGTGTTCCAGTCGTGGTAGTAGCCCTTGAGGAAGAACTGCACCGTCTCGCTGCCGACGTAGTCGAGGCGGATGCTGGCGATCTCCTCGTTGCGGTCGTTGCGGCTTTCGCGCACGCGGATCGCGGAGAGGTTGTCGAGCTTGGCCTCGGTGTGCTGGTACTGCAGGTTCAGCAGCAGATCGGAATTGAAGTCGTACTGGTACTTGCCGCCGATCGACCACAGGTCGTAGCCACGCTTGCGGTCGGTCGCACTGGGCTCCATCTCGCTGTAGGGCCGGTAGCCTTCCGACCTGTTGTGCGACCCCCAGGCGACGAAGCGATGCCTGCCCAGGCTACCCCGGACGTAGCCGTCGACATTGGTGCCCGCCCGGCTGTCGACCTGAGCGTTGACCTGACCGCCGAACTCGTCGCTGAACGAACGGGTTACCACGTTGATGACGCCTGCTGCCGCCTGCGTGCCATAGAAGAGGCTCTCGCCGCCCTTCAGCACCTCGATCCGCTCGACCATGCTGGCGGGCAGCGTGTCGTTGGGCGAGGTGCCGCCGTAGAGGCGGTTGTTGATGCGGATGCCGTCCACGGTCCACAGCACGTCCTGCGTACGCGATCCCTGCATCGAGACGTCGACGTAGCTGAACGGCCCGTTGCCCGGCATGACGTAGAGCCCCGGCACCGTCTGCAGCGCCGCCGCCACATCGACTGCGCCCCGGTCGTCGATATCCTGCTCGCTGACCTGATAGAGGTCGCTACCGTAGCGGCTGAGTTCCTGCGGCAGCGTCTCCTCGACGCTCTTGCCGGTGACGATGATGGAATCCGCGTCCTCTTCGGCCATGGCCACGGAGGGCGCGAGCAGGAGGACGACGGCAAGCGCCGTGTGCGAAACGTATCGTGATTGCATTGCAAAAAGCCCCGTCGGCGCCAGCGAAACTGACGAGGGCTTCCGCGCGAACGGCCGGTCCACGCGCCGGACGGACGCCATGAGCGCCCGGCACATGTGCCGGTGCGGCCCTCGCCGCACATGCGTCGCTCAGACGGAGTTCCGTGCCGCGGCCATCCCCTGGACCAAGGCAAGAGCGACCATGCGCGGGCAGGTCTCCTGGCTCACGGGTCACTGCGTCGATGCACGGCCTTCCCAGGCCTCGCATGACTTAGCGTCCGGCCCAGTGGCTGGCGGCGTGGAACCTTGTCCCGCCGCACATGTGCATCGCGCTCGCCGCTTACAGTTGCAGGGACAGCCTCGGATTCGGACAATCAAGCCCTCACCGTGTTCCCTATTAAGCCCCTTTCGGGGCACCAGCGCGATCTTGCCGAAGTACTGTTGGGCACTTCGACTGCGAGCGCCTTAGACAGAGGATGGCGCAACTGCAAGACGTTCGATGGCTTGGCATCGTGGAGGAGTCACCTGCCCATGAAGGCGTAGACCGGATCTCCCTGCCCCCGGCAGCCATGGAGGTCGAGGGCGCCGTACATGCCGCCCGTCATGTCGCGCGTGCTGGGTTCCGTGCGCGACCAGTCGAGCACGAAGGTACGCTCCGCGATCGCCCAGCGGTCGGCACGGCGCTCGAAGCGGTCGACGTAGCGGCCGCCGGTGAGGGTGTCGTTTCCGTCGCGGCCGGTCGAGACGGCGATGACGTAAGTCTCGCCCACGGCGCCGTCACCCTCCACCTCGATCCACTGGTTGGCGATGGAGTGGAAGGTCTGCTCATAGCTTTGCTCGACGAGCGCACAGATCGCCTTGGCGAAATCGCGACCGCTGCCGTTGAAGGCCCCGCTGACCACGCTCGCATCGTCGTGAAACACGTTCCCCAGCAAGGCGCCATCGGCCCGGTCCACCCCCCGGCAATAGGCCATCGTGATATCGGCAATCTGTTGGCGCGCAATCACGGCGTCGATCATGTTCGCGTCATGGCTCATCGGCTCGGCTCCTTTTGTCCTGTTCTTCGCGCGCGCCTGCGTGAGCAGCGCGATCCCGGCGTCGGCGGCGCCGTGCCCGCCTATCGGTACCTGATGGTCAAGCCCGCCGAGGCCGGGCAGAGCGTTCCCGCCGATCCAGTTCACATTGGTGTCGAGAACATAAGTGCGGTGGCTCAGTCGCCATTCGCCGCCCCGCCGCTCGTGGCGGTCGAGGTAGCGGCCACAGATAAGGTGCTGGGTGGCCGGCCCCGCTTCTCCCGCACTCGAGGCATAGGCCATGACGTAGCTTTCCGAGGCAGCGCGGTCGCCGTCGAGTTCAATCCCCATCTGCGCGGTGCGGTGGAGCGTCACCGGCCCGGCCTTCTGCGCGCCCGTCAGCATTGCCGCGAAATCGCGCGCGGTGCCTTCGAAGAAGCGGTAATCGACGGTGGCGTCATCGTGGTAGCACCCCGCCAACAAGCCCTTATCCGCGCGGTCGACAGCGCGGCTGTGGCCCGCCAGGACGTTGGCGATGGCCTGGACATCTGCAACCTGACCGATGTTCATCCCACCGTCTCCCCGTTGTCTATGACGATGTGGGTCCCGGTGATCTGCCGCGATTCCTCGGAGGCGAGGAACAGGACGAGGTTGGCCACGTCCTCCGGACTGCCCTGCCCATGCGCGTTGACTTGGTCGAGCCCGGCGTTGTCCTGTGGCAATTGCGCGAGCGCGGCCTGCGTCATCGGTGTGTCGTGCGCGCCGGGCGCGATGGCATTGACGCGGATGCGGTAGCCCTGTTCGATGCAGTGCACCGCCACGCTGCGGGTGAGCGCCAGGATGCCCGCCTTCGCCGCGCTGTAGGCCGGGATCGCGCTGATGCCCTTGAGCGCCGCGACCGAGGCGACGTTGACGATCGAGCCGCCGCCGCCCTTGGTCATGTGCGGCAGTGCCGACTTGCAGCCCAGGAAGCAGCCCTCGACCATTATCTGCATCTGCAGGCGGAAGGTGTCGAGATCGCAGTCCTCGACATTGCCGAAGCGCACGAGGCCGGCGTTGTTGACCAACACATCGAGCCTGCCGAAGTGCGCCACGGTCTGTTCGACCACCGCGCGCCACTGCGCCTCGTCGCGCACGTCGTGCTCGAGGAACAGCGCGCCCGGGATCGAGGCGGCGACCGCGCGGCCAAGGTCGGCCTGGAGGTCGGTGATGACGACCTGCGCGCCCTCCGCCGCCAGCAACCGCGCGTCGGCGGCGCCGAGCCCGGAAGCGCCGCCGGTGATGAGGGCGACTTTGCCTGCTACGCGGTTCATGATCGTGTCTTTCGTGAAGGTTCGGGCGCAATATCCCCCTCGCTCGTCATTCCCGCGCAGGCGGGAACGACGAAGAAAGGTTGGCATCAGAAGTCGAAGCTGGCCGAGGCGCCGAACTGGCGCGGCGGGGCGTAGCCGGCGATGCCGCCGTAGCCGGGCGAATCGTAGACCGTCGACAGGTAGCGGGAGTCGAGCAGGTTGGTCGCCCACAGCCCCACCGACCAAGCGCCGCCGTCGGGCTTGTAGGTGAGCGAGGCGTCGACCAAGTGCGTCGGCTGGATCTTCGAGCGCGGGGTGTCGAGGATCGCCGTGTAATACTTCGAACTGGTGTAGGTGTAGGACACGTCGCTGACGAGGTCCGCGCCGTTGCCGAGCGGGATCACGAAATTGGCCCCGAAGCTGGCGTTCCATTTCGGCGCGTTCTGCAGGCGATAGCCCGAAAGGTCGAGCGCGGCCCCCGTGAGCGCGTCGGTATAGGGGAAGTCCTTGTACTTGGCATCGAGGTAGGCGAGCGAGGCGCGCAGCGTCATGCCGTCGACCGGGGCGGCCGTGGTCTCGAGCTCGAAGCCCTTGATCTCGGACTTGCCGGCGTTGAGGATGCGGTTGCCCTGCGTGGACGTGTCGGTGTCAAAGTAGATCTGCGCGACCTGCATGTCGCGGTAGTTGGTGTAGAAGCCGGTCAGGTTGACCCGCAGGCGACGGTCGAGGAGGTCGGCCTTGATGCCCGCCTCGAAGGTGTCGACCTTCTCGGGATCGAACGGCGTGGCGCCATCCGCCGGGACGCCGACGCGCTGGGTGAAGCCGCCCGACTTGAAGCCGCGCGCCCAGCTGGCATAGACCAGCGTGTGGTCGGCCAGCTCGTAGTCGGCGCCCAGTTTCCAGCCGACGTTGTTCCAGCTCTTGCGCCCGCCGGTGGTGAAGCTGTCGATCACCGTGTTGCCCTCTCCGGTGTAGTTCGAGCCGGCCGGATCACCGATGCTGGTGGTCAGGCTGGGCGTGGCCGCGGTGCGCTCGTGCGAGTAGCGGATGCCCGCCTGCAGCTTGAGCCGGTCGGTCGCCTGCCAGTAGGCCTGCGCGAAGCCGGAGATCGAGTAGTTGTCCTGGTCCTGCAGGTTGGTCTGGAGCAGGCCCGGTGCGGCGAACTGCAGGCGATAGGCCTGGATGTGGTCGTAGTGGTCCTTGAGGTAGAAGCCGCCAACCAGCACGTTCAGGGTGTCAGTCAGCTCCAGGTTGGTGCGCAGTTCCTGGCTGAACTGCCAGCCTTCGGTGCGGCGATAGGTGTCGTTGAGGAACAGCGGGGTGCCATCCTGGTCGGTATATTCGCGCAGTTCGAAGTGCTTGTAGCCGGTGATCGAAGTCCAGTCGCCCAGCCCGGTGCTGCGCCAGTTCATCGTCAGTGTGCCCGAGTACGTGTCCATGTTGGACATGTCGGGTACCGAGTTGTTGGCGCTGTAGTACTTGTCGGGCGCCGCGCACTGGCCGCCGCCGGCGCAGGGGCTGACGTACATGCCCTGCGTGCCCGGCGCGACGTAGATCGCCTCGCCCGCATAGGCGCCGCTGATGATGATCGGCGCGCCGTTGCGCGCGTTGACGTATTCGCCCTGGAGCGTCGCGTCGAAGTTCGAACCGGGCGTGAAGCGCAGGTAGGCGCGCACCGCATCGAGGTTCTTGCTGCCCATGTCGGAGCCGTCGACGACGTTGGTGACCCAGCCCTTGCGCTCGGTGTGGATGCCCGCGACCTTCAGCGAGAGCACGTCCTTGACCAGCGGCGCCTCGACCGAGCCGGTCAGGTCAAAGCGGTTGTAGTTGCCGTAGACCGCCTTGGCGTGGCCGCCGAACTCGCCGGTCGACTGCGCGGTGACGACGTTGATGACGCCGCCGGTGGTGTTGGCGCCGAACAGGGTGCCCTGCGGTCCGCGCAGCACTTCGATGCGGTCGATGTCGTAGAGGTCGAGCAGCGCGCCCATCGAGAAGAACTGCGGTACCCCGTCGACCACGATCGACACGGTGTTGCCGGCATAGGGGTCGGGCTCGATCACGCCGATGCCGCGCACGGTGAACACGGCGCTCTGCGGGGTGTTGGCGAAGTTGTCGATCTGGACGTTGGGAATCTGGCCCTGCAGCGCCTGGAGTGAGGTGCCCTGCGTCGCCGCCAGCGCCTCGCCGCCGATCGCTGTGATCGAGATCGGCACGTCCTGCAGGTTCTCGGACTTCTTCTGCGCGGTGACGACGATCTCCTGGATGCCGCCGATCTGCTCCGCTTCCTGCGGCGCCTCCTGTGCCAGGGCCGATTGCGATACCATCAGCGCGGCGGCGCCCAGGGCAAGGCGTGAACTGTCGTTGAGCCAGGTCTTCATGCGTCGTCTCCCACTCGTTCTGTTATTTTTGTCGTCCTGTCGCCGGCACACGCCGACCCGTTCGCGATCGCGCATCGCATCGCGGCGATTTTCGTGCATCGACCAAGCCTGTCAGGTTCGCTCAGGCTCTTTCATCGTGAACCGTCCGCCCCGGCCGGGGGCTAGCGCCGTCCTTCGAGGTAATCGTTCAGGACCTCGTGGAAAAACCGCACGCGGGTTTCCTGCGCCGCCAGGTAGGCGTCCTCGTAGCCGCGCGAATGCATCCCCTTCTGCTGCCCTTCGGCGAGCAGCATGTCCTGAAAGACGATCTGGTCCCTGATCTCCGGCACACCGCGCCCATTGTCGAAGGCGCGGTGCTGGAACTCCGCCTCTCGCAGCGGCTGCGGTCCGGCCATGACCGATTCCACGACCGTCTGCCCCGCAACCGGGAAAGCCATGCACCACAGGTCGAAGGTGCACTTGTTCGGGTCCTCGGGATGCGGCTCGGTGCGGAAGAAGACCAGGTTGTCAGGCAGGAAGCTGATGGTGACGTTGGGGAACATCACCGTATGCGGACTGTCGGTGATCTCCTCGTCGTCCATGTGCTCGTAGTGCAAGTAGCCGCGCTCCTTCCACAGCCGCTTCTTCGCGGCCTTGAGGTCGAGCCAACCCTGCATCGCCTTGGTCTCGAAGTCCGGATAGGCATCGGGGTCGATGTCCCATTGCCGCAGGAGCATGTCGAAGGGATGGTCGATCCCATCCGGCAGCCGGTCCGACAGCGACGGGCGCATCGGCTGCACCGTGCGGCCATGCCCGCCCAGCCACATCTCGTGGCGCGCGGTGTCGACGTCCTGGTCGATCCACGGCGGCACCTGCGGATGCGCGGTGCGCGTGTGGTAGCTTTCCGAGAAGTTGTCGGTGGCGAACTTCCAGTTGGTGTTGAGGTCGATCTTCATCCAGAACACCCGCACCCCGGTGTCCATCGGATAGTTCTTGTAGAGCTCGGGCATCGGCGCCAGGAAATCGAGCAGTTCGGGCGCCTCGTCGTCCATCGTGTACCAGACGAACCCGCCCCAGGTGGCGCAGCGCAGTTCCTTGAGCTTGAGCCTGCCGCAGGGGTTGCCTTGCGGAAAGTCCTCCGGGTCCTGCGCCTTTTCAAGCACGCCGTCCTTGCCCCAGACCCAGCCGTGGTAGGGGCACTGGAACGACGCCTGCGAACTCGCATCCCACACCAGCCGCTGGCCGCGGTGGCGGCAGGCATTGTAGAATGCCTTGATCGAGCCGTCGTCCTGCTTCACACAGAACACGGATTCGTTCATGAAATCATGGACGACGTAGTCGCCGGCCTCTTCCAGCTCGGCTGTTCGGCCCGCAACGTGCCAGATACGGGTCCACATGTGGTCCCATTCGCGCTTCATGAACTCACGCGAGGTGTAGCGGTCGCCGGTAATCGGATCGCCCCTGAGGTTCGCAGCGTCGCGGCCGTCGAGCATCATGGCGTCGATGTCTTGCCTTCCCATCTCGTCTCCTTCCCGGAAGCGAGCGGCGCGCCTGGCTATCCGGCGGGCCGATCTCTCTCGCGGCGCATGCCCTCGTCGATGCGGGGCATGTCGTTCGTTGGGGACAGAGTAACAAAACTGGTCGATCGACCAACTATCAAAACGATCAGGATGGAAGGATCAGGAGCAGGGGCGTCAGCCTGCCTTGCGGGCGGCGGCCGAGCCCTTCTTCGCCTGGCTGGCGCGCTTGGTCGCGGGCTTCGCCGGTGCTGCGCGCTCCCGCAGTTCGGCCTGGCGGTCGCCCTGCAGCACACGCATCACCGATATGGAGCGGGCGCCCTGCTCGTAAAGCCCGCAGATCCGCCACATGGCCTTGATCGCGGCCGAGAGTTCCTGCTCGCCCTGGAATGTCGCCCCGAGCGTGCTGAGCAGCACGTCCTTGCGCACCTTGGCGTAACGGTCCGTCAGCTCCATGCCGTGCGCGGTGACCCGGTACGTCGTCTGGCGCAGCGGACCGTCGCCCTTCTCGATCAATCCGGCCTTCTCAAGCTTGCGCAAGGCGTAAAGGATGTTCGAACTGTCGTCGCGGTTGAGGTAGCGGCCGATATCGGCGGCGCTCTTGGGCTCCTCGTTCATGCGGATGAGCTGCAATACCGAAACGTCCGGCTGAGCGAGGAATTCGCCGCTGACGAATTCATGCACTGCGGAGGACCAACGCGCGAAAGCCTCCGAAATGTGGTGCAGCGCGAATTCGAACTCGTGAAATTCTGCTTCCGCCTCGTCCTGGGAGAGGTGCGACTGCAGCAACAGATTCCGTTCGTCCTCTTGATTGCCGCCGGCCATTTTTCTGCCATCCTTTATGTATTGTGCATTGCAAAATCGATTGAAAAACGCTGTCCGCTTTAGACTCAAGCGTTCGCCAGTTCAATCGCCGTTCGGACTTTTCGTCCGTACGCTGAAATTCTGCGCAGCACTGCAATAGTTAATCGACCATACATCTTGATCTTGCTATCGTTTGCATATGAGCGCGTCGTACCGCGCCGAGCCCTTCTCGGGTCGCAACGCAGAAGGACAAACCCCGGGAGTGTTCGCACTTCCGGGGTTTTAGCTTCCGTAACGCGGTTGGTCTGCCGTTGGACCGTGCGTCAGCGTCTGCGGTAAAAGCTCTCCGCCTAGCCCGTTATCCAGCAAAACCGGGACGGCCGGCTGGTTAGAACGGAGACGGCCTGCTTCGATCGCCGTCGCATCGCCTGACAGGTCAGGAACCCGCCGGCTTCCCTCGCGCCGTAGTGGCCTCGGCGGTGCGCTCACGCGGGGCGGAGGTCCAACAGGACCGTGGGGATCAGTTCCGAAACCGTCGGATGGATCGGCACCGCCCAGCGCAGATCGTCAAGCGTGGAGCCGGCGCTCATCATGTCGAGGATGCCGTGGATCGCCTCGTCGCCGCCGCTGCCGAGGATCGCGGCGCCTAGAATAAGCCGCGTTTCCGCATCGGCGACCACTTTCATCAGCCCCTGCGTCTCCCTCTTCTCGATAGCGCGAGCGACGCGGGACATCGGCCGGGTTGAGACCAGCAGCGGCCGACCGCTCGCCCGCGCCTGCGCGAAGGTCATGCCGACCCGGCCGAGCGGCGGGTCGATGTAGAGGGCGTAACCGGAAAGGCGCTGGCTGACGCGGCGATCCTCGCCGTCGAGCAGGTTGGCGGCGACGATCTCGAAGTCGTTCCAGGCCGTGTGGGTGAAGGCGCCCCGCCCGTTGCAGTCGCCCATCGCCCAGACGCCGGGCGCGCTGGTCTGCAGCCGTTCGTCGACCTTGATATAGCCGCGTTCGTCCAGTTCGACACCGGCAAGATCGAGGCCGAGATCGTCGGTGTTCGGCCTGCGCCCCACTGCGAGCAGGACATGACTGCCCGCGACTTCGGGCTCGCCCGAAGAGCAGTCGACTCCCACGGTCACGCCGTCGGCATGGGGGGCGAAGCTGATGCAGGTGGCGCTGGTGCGGACCTTGATGCCCTCGGCCTCCAAAATATCGCGGATGGCCTCGCTGACGTCCTCGTCCTCGCGCCCGACGAGGCGGGGGCCCATTTCGACCACGGTAACCTCGGCGCCGAAACGGCGAAACATCTGCGCGAATTCCAGGCCGATGTAGCTTCCTCCGACGACCACGAGGTGCCGGGGCAGGTCCTCCAGCAAGAGCAAGCCCGCATTGTCGAGCGTGGTGACGTCGTCGATCCCCTTCATCGCCGGGCGTGAGGGCCGTCCGCCGACGTTGAGGAAGATGCGCGGCGCGGTGATGGTGCGGCCGTCCACCGTCATCACGCCCGGCGCGGTAAAGCGCGCATGCCCATGGATGAGGGTCAGGCCATCCATCCCTGCCAGCCACTTCTCGTTGCGCCCGCGCGAGCCTCCCGCGATCGCCTGCGCGCGGCGCACCACTGCCGGAAGATCAACCGTGACGGGTCCGGCCGAGAAACCATATTCGTCGCCGCGCCGGGCGAGGTGCGCGGCATAGGCGCTCGCCACCATGGCTTTGGTGGGGGTGCAGCCGGTGTTGACGCAGGTGCCGCCGATCCGATCGCGCTCGATCAGCGCGACCCGCTGGCCGGCGGCCGTGAGCCGCCCCGCGAGGGCGGGCCCGGCCTGCCCCGCACCGACGACGATCGCATCGAACGCCTCGCTCGCAGATCCGGTCGTCACAGCGCGTGGACGATCAGGAACGCGCCGCCGACCGCGACCACGTCCTCGATCAACGCGGCGGGAAGATCGCGCCCGAAGCTGCGGGCCAGCGCGGCGCGCACCGCCGCGCCGCCGTACGTCCCGATCACCGCGCCCACGATCCCGGCCGCCAACTCCGCGAGCACCGATCCGCCCGATGTGCCGATCGCCGCGCCGCTCAGGCCGCCCATGACGAGGCGAGTGATGAACTGCATGGGGACCTTGCGGCTCGGCGTGCCGGGAAGCTGGTCGCCGACCAGTTCGAGCGCGGCCGCCACGGTGAAGATCCAGGGCGTGAAGCGGTAGCCAAGGAAGGCCAGCCAGCTGCCATCGACCTCCAGCAGGCCGAGGTAGGCCGCCCAGCTTATTGCTGCGGGCGCCGTGAAGGCGCGAAGGCCGGCGACGACGCCGATCAGCAGAGCCAGTACCAGGATCATGCGCAGTCCTTTCAGCGGGGAAGCGGCTCAGCTCTTGAAGAAGGCGAGAAGGTCGGGATTCACGATGTCGGGATGGGTGGTGCACATGCCATGTGGCAGGCCCTTGTAGGTCTTGAGCGTGCCCTGCTTCAGGAGCCTGGACGAAAGCGGTGCCGAATCCGCGTAAGGAACGATCTGGTCGTCGTCGCCGTGCATGACAAGTACCGGGACCTCGATGGCCTTCAGGTCCTCGGTGAAGTCCGTCTCCGAGAAGGCCTTGATGCAGTCGTAATGCGCCTTGGCGCCGCCCATCATGCCCTGCCGCCACCAGTTCTCGATCACCCCCCGGCTCACCTTGGCGCCGCCCCGGTTGTAGCCGTAGAACGGGCCCGAGGGGATATCGAGGTAGAACTGCGCCCGGTTGGCGACGAGTTCGCTGCGGAAATGGTCGAAGACCGCGATCGGCAGCCCGCCCGGGTTGCTGGCCGACTGGACCATGACCGGCGGCACCGCGCCGATCAGCACCGCCTTGGACACACGTCCCGGCCTGGCCCGCGCGACATAGCGCGCCACCTCGCCGCCCCCAGTGGAATGGCCGACGTGGATGGCACCTTTGAGATCGAGATGCTCGACCAGTTCCGCCATGTCGGCAGCGTACGTGTCCATCTCGTTGCCCGCCCAGGTCTGGGCGGAGCGCCCGTGGCCTCGCCGATCATGCGCGATGACACGGAAGCCGCGCATCAGGAAATACAGCATCTGGTTATCCCAGTCGTCCGCGCTCAGCGGCCAGCCGTGATGGAACACGATCGGCCGGGCATCCCTGGGGCCCCAGTCCTTATAGAAGATTTCCGTACCGTCCTTCGTGGTGATTGCGGGCATGGGCGACGCTCCTTCAGGTGGCTTGGCGGCGAGTAGCTGCGAGGGCATGACCGTGAGCGCGGCCGCGGTCGCAAGCCCGCCCATGAGCGAGGCCCGGCGCGTGAAGGCAAGCGGCAGGTGGTCGGCCATCGTGGGTGCTCCATCGGACAGGCAGCAAAGCTCGGGACTGCCGCTGGAGTAACGGGAAAGTCGATGGGGCACAATCATACCTTTCAGCCACGCACCCAATACTTTTGCATACCCGTTAATTGGCCCGATAGAGCCTCCAACCCCTTAAAAACCATGTCATCCCTGGAGATTATCCGAATACGATTCGACACCGCCTTGCATCGAATTCATGATCCGTAGCTGAAATCCCTCTTGCGAGGACAAGAGTATGCCTCAGCCCGCCCTTCCGTCTTGGATCAGCCTCGATGGTGCGATCACCGACTTGTCCGTCGTGCTTCCCGAGCTCGAGGCCTGGGGCGCGCTTGCGCGGCACTGGCGGGACATCGGCGAGGCGCTACGCAAGCTGCAGGTCGATGCGCCCGTGGACAGCCCGGTGCGGCTGGCGGACTATCTCGCCACCCACCTTGGCGACGGTCCGGTGCTGGAAGCGTTCCGGACGCTCGGCCTTGCCGATCTCCACGGCAAGCTCGCCAAGCATATCCGCAAGCTGGAAGACGCCGGCTGGACGAAGCTCCTGAGGCCGATGAGCGACTTCAGCCCCGACCCCGGCGGAACCCCGCCGGCCGACAGCTTCGGCTTCGACGCACCGGGCGAGGACGGCCGGTTCGCGCTGAACATCCCCCCGCTGGCGGCGTCCACCGCGCCGTCGCTCGGATCGGCGGCCCTGACCTTCGACGTGGGCGCTCAGGGCGGGCTCGACTGTGAGGCCGGGGCGCCGTGGCCGTTCTCGAGCGACGGCGTCACCGGCGGGCTGCTACGGATCGGCGGGCGCGGAAAGGTGACGACGAGCGCGGGTATTTCCCTGCCTTTCGGCCAGATCGGGCAGGGCAGCGCCAAGGTCGGGGCGAGCGCGGAGGCGGCGGTAAGCTTCTTCTTCCGTCCCTCCGATCCCGCCGATTCCTTCGCCGAGGTCCTGCTGCGGTCCGTTGCAGCGATACCCGCCCCGCTGGATCTCGACGCGATAAGCCACGCCGCGGCGCTCGCCGGACTGGAGGGGATCGCCCTCGGGTGCGACGGCGCCGTGTCCGCGGGGCTCGGACTGGTGCTCGGCAAGGCGGTCGACATTCCCAAGGCCGTCTCCGGTACCATCGGCCTGACCGCCAGCCTCACCTTCAAACGCAACGCACGGTGGATCCTGTCCCTCCGCAAGACCGACGAGGGACTGCGCTTCGTCCTCAGCCGCGACGAACTGCGCGAGCGCAACTGGTCCGCCGGGCTGGACCTCAAGCTCGACGCCGCCCCCCTGACCCGCCGCGTCCACGACCTGCTGGTCGAGGCGGAGGACTTCGCCGGGCCGGCGCTGAACCGGATCAAGCCGTTCCTGAGCCCCGGCACCTACATCGCCGGAGAAGCATCCTCGCTGCTGGCGGCAACCGCCAGGTCGATCGCCGAACAGCCGCAGCTGCGCGAGGCGCTGCTCAAGGACCTTTCGCTTGTGCTTGGGGCGGCCGGTGCGGACGAAGAGCCGCGGACGAGCGCGCTTGCCGATTTCCTCGCCGGCCGCATCGCCGACCTTGCAGCGACCCACGCCGAAGGCATCCTTGGCGATGTCGATGATTGGGCGACCAGCGTGGCGGGGGGCCTCATTGGCCGCATTCCGGGCCTCGCCGTCGTGCCTCAGACGGAAATCACGGCGCGCATCGCCCCCTTGCTGGGTGACATCAAGGGGCGCTTCGACGGCCTGATCGGCGGCCTTGCCGGGGATGCGCAGTGGTCGAAGCTGTTGGCGAAGGAACTCTCGTCTCTCGGCGCCAAGGTCCAGGAAACCGAGATCGCGGCAGACAGGCTGCCGGGCGGCGTCCGCGAGGTGTTCGGCAAATTCTACGGCTTCGCGGCCCGGGTTACGGAGGCGACCGCGGACGGCACCAAGAAGAAACTGGAGGCCCGCTTCGGCTGGTCCGGCGCCGCCTCGTCCGGCCTCAAGTATGAGCTGGCGGGCACGTTCACCGATGTCACACCTCTGGCGGCGGACCTGTGGCATTCGCTCGTCGCCGGCCGGCTGGAGCCGTTTCAGAGGATCCTCGGCGACCTGTCGCTTGCACCCGTGGGCGTCCTGATCGACCCCGGATCGAGCCTTTCGCGCTTCGCCTCCAGGGAACACGGCTTCACGGCCGAGATCGCGGTCCTCGGCATCGACCTGTCGATCGCCTCGATCGTCCGTGGCGAGGCGTCGATCACCGTCAACGCGGCCGGCGACATCGCCGTCACCGCCAAGGGCAGCGCTTTGCGCAAGGTGGAAGGCTTCGCCGAAGGGCGCTCCGCCACGTTCATGAGCAGCTGGGACCTCCTGCTGATGAAGGCCGACGCCGCCGCGGGCAACCGCCGTGCCATGGCCGTCGACATCGGGTTCGACCACAAAGACGACAACCTCAAGCCGGGCGAGGTACAAGGCCTGCTGTCCGGGCTCGCCGCGCAGCACCTGATCGACGAGACGCGGGTGGCGACGGCGCTCGGCATCTATCAGGACTGGCGCGTCAAGGCGGCGCCCGAGGGCAAGGTGCGGGGGCGTGTAGCCCTGAGGCTGCGGCTTCCCGACGTGGCGGTGCAGCGCATGGTGGCCATCGGCCGGGAGCTGAACCGCCACGACAACGCGACGCTGCTGCGCGTGTTCGACCTCGCGGTCCGGACCCAGATCGCCGCGGGCGTGACCTCGAAGAAGCAGTACGAGCGGGACCTCGAAACCGCGAAGGAAAGCTTCACGATCAGCCTCCGTACCGACGATCCGGCCGCGTACATGGTGGCGCTGTGGAACTCGAAAGTGCAGTTGCTGCCCTCTCGGGGCGGCGGACCGGGCCTGCCTGCGCTGGCGCAGGTGATACCCCGCGCCGGGGCGCTATGTACGCTGCTGTCGACGATGGCGCAGATCTACGATGCTGTGCCGGCGGGCGCCGACCGGGGCGGGGGATGGACGGAGAAGGACTATGCCAATGCGGAAACGCGCATGGTCGCCTCCTCGCGCAGTTGGCTGCGGCTCGATCAGGACTTCATCTTCTGGTTCAAGGCGGCGCTGCACCCCGCCTTGCTGGCGTTCCTGTGCCTGATGGCGGCGATGAACCGGCCGCTCGTCGCCGGAAAACCGGTGGCGGATGGATTGGCCGAGCCCATCGACCCGCGCATCGGCAATGCCCTGTTCCTGATCACCCTGAGCGAGAGCGATGCCGGACCCGGCGTCCCCATCTAGACCGCCTCGGGTTGCACCGGCTCTATGGTGTAGTGGATGGGTTTGAACGAACCGCCGTTCGAAGCATAGGCCGAGCAGGCGGTCAGCCCGATCACGCAATCTTCCACGGCGCGCAGGCGGATGAGGTCACCCGCCACGCTGTCGGGCGGGAGCACCGAGATGCGGCCCGTTCCCTGCTCGACGGGCACGTTCATGAACAGGTTGAAGGCGGTGGGGATCGCGTCCTCCTCTATCCCGTACGGCGCGAGCGCCTCCGCAAGGTTGCCGAAGCACCCGCGGTGCACCGGCTGGTCGGGGTAGAAGTGCCTGAATGTCGCTTCGCTGCACGGGGTGAGCAGGAAATCGTGGCGACCGACGGTATCCTCGACGATCTCCAGCAGTACGCGGGAGCGGTTCGACCACAGACGATTGCCGGTGGTGAGATTGATCGTCTCCTCGTAGTCGAACGTGCGCCCGTTGGAGATCACTTCCCGAACATCGTGCGCCGAGAAGGCGAGGAAATCGGCGACCTGGCATCCCATCGGATCATAGACGGTGAGGGTTTCGCCCGCCTCCAGCACGAAGGCGGTGCCGCTGCGCGGCTCGATCACCCGAGGGTCGTTCATATGCGCGGGTCCCGGAAAGGACAGCCCCAGCCAGGCTCCACCGCCCGGCCGCTGTACTGCCGCGCCTCGCTTGCCTCGCCGTGCCTCTGCAGCATCGGGTTGAGCGATCCCGCGATGGCGAAGTCGCGGTCGAGGATGCGCTCACGCATGCGCTCGTAGCGACCCTCCGCGCGCAGCGTCTCGAACTGTTCGTGGAGGTTGAACACCAGCGCCGGGCGCGGGAAGCGCCTTGCCGGCCGCGATGCGTTGGGGTGCAGCCCGACCACGAAGAACGCGCTGCCGCCGAAGCTCAGCGAGAAATGCGGATCGTCCGGATCCGGGCTGACCGTATCGTCGTAAGGCTGGCCGAGCCATGCATCCTTGTCCGCGCAAGACTGGATACGCTCCCACAGCGCGTGCTCGAACTGTTGCTCGCTGAGGTCGCCGGGGCCCTCGAACACGACCGCCAGGCTGCGCAGGCCTTTCGGATCGTCGTGGTAGTCCCTGCTCCATTGCAGCAGTTCACGGTGGATCACCACGTCGTTCCAGGCGCTCGTCACATCGCGTGCGGCGATGACCTTCAGCAATCCCGTCGCCAGCGCGGACTTGGCGCCGACACAGGGAAAAGATGGATCGCGCACGAACGCACGGAACTCGTCCTCCAGCGTGTGGGATGAAATGTCGGCAAGCATGCTTTTCCTCTCCATTGCCGGGCCCAACGAACGGGAGCGGAAAAAGTATCCACGGACCGTCGCGGGATCGAAATGGGCGCGCCGCTCGTTGCTTGGTGAAACAGGACAGAAAAAGAAGGCGATACCGTGCACGTACTGATCATAGAAGACGAGCCGCTGATCGCCATGTCGATCCAGGATGCGCTGGAAGACGCAGGCGCGACCAGTTTTCACATCGTCGCGAACGAGGCCGATGCCGTAAGTTCCGCCCGCGGCCATCGGCCGGGCTTCATCACGTCCGACGTGCAACTGAAGCAAGGCAACGGCCCCGCCGCCGTGCGGACCATACGGCACGAACTGGGCGACATTCCCGTGGTATTCGTGACCGCCACGCCCGAGAAATGCGTGCCATGCGACCCGCCGGGATCCGTGCTCGCCAAGCCGTTCGCCAACGACGACCTGGAACGGGCGTTCCGGCGGGCGCTGGCAGCGTAGCGCCCCAAATCTGCGCGAGGTGCGCGGCATCCTTCGCGCCATGTTCGGTGATTGACCCCGCGTGGGTGAAGCGCCTTTGCCGAGCCTCTTCCTCACTGCGCTCCAGCGGGCACCTACGTCAAATGCCCCATAGCGCGTGGAGGCCTGCCACCTAGGCTCGGGCTATATACAGAAAAGAAAAAGAAAAGGGGCGGCGCGTGCCGGTCCCCGGGGTGGTGATCGTTCGCCCCGGGAAGGCGCGGCCAATGTCATCAAGAAAGTCCGGGGGGGCTGTCTGGACCGGGAGGAACGACGAAACACATAGGGGGTAATACATGTCGAACAGCGCCACACTGAAGATCGGGCTGCTCTGCGCAACGATGATGACGGGCATGCTGGCCACGCCGGCCTTTGCCCAAAGCGCGCCGGAAGATGCCGCCGACGACGGCGTGATCATCGTCTCGGCCACGCGCCGCGCCACCAGCATCATGGACACGCCGATCAACATCACCGCGATCGGCAGCGAAACGCTGCAGAGCGAGCGGATCGACGACATCAAGGATCTCGGCGCTTTCACGCCCGGCGTGACGATCGTCGACAGCGGCCCGCGCGGCGCCGCCACCATCGTCATGCGCGGCCTCTCCGCCGACGGCAACAGCCCCACCGGCTCCAACTACGACAGCGCCGTGGGCACGTACCTGGGCGAAGTGCCCCTCTATCTCGACTTCAAGCTGATCGACATCGAGCGCGTCGAGACGCTGCTCGGCCCGCAGGGCACGCTCTACGGCCTCGGCACGCTCGCCGGCGCGATCCGCTACATCCCGAAGCGCCCGGACGCCGGCAGCTTCTCGGTCGATGCCCACGGCCGCGCCTATGACGTCGCGCATTCCAGCGGCGTCGGCTACGTCGGCGATGTCGCCGTCAACGTGCCGATCATCGCCGACGCGCTCGCGTTCCGCACCGCCACCGGCTACTACTACGACCCCGGCTTCATCGACTATCCCTTCATCGTCGCCCAGCCCGGCGTGTCGCTGCCCCAGCCCGGCAGCGCCGCCAATCCGCTTGGAACCGCAGAGCAGCAGACCGCCAACTTCAGCCCGAAGAAGGACCTGAACTGGGAAAAGACGATCACCTCGCGCAACCAGCTCGGACTGACGCTGCCCACGTTCAAGGCGTACCTGACCTACGCCTATCAGCAGACCAAGACGGGCGGCGACCAGGCCAACACCTACAACGTCCTGGGCGAAAGCAGGTACGAGAACGCCGGACGCTACGCCGAACCGTCGACGCGCAAGTCGCACCTGATCAGCCTCGAGATGGAAGCCCAGCTCGGCGACATCATGCAGGCGGTCTGGACCTCGGCCTGGACCAAGACGAAGAACCATACGGTGTCGGACGTCACCGACCTGCTGCTCGACCTCGACTACGACTACGAGCTGTTCCCGGCCTTCGCGGGTTACACCACGGGCGACAATACCCGTAAGCAGTTCAACCAGGAAATCCGCCTCGTCTCGACCCACGGCGGCCCCTTCAGCTGGGTGCTCGGCGGCTTCTACAACAACATGAAGTACGCCGCCGATGGCATCGAACGCCTGCCCGGCTTCGCGGAGTTCGCCTCCTCGCCGACCGGCAACGCGATCTACGGCAACTACTACAGTGGGCTCGTCCGTCCGGACGGCGCCGAGTACGTGTCGTTCACCCGTTCGAAGACCGACGAGATGGCCGCCTTCGGCGAACTCACCTTCAAGCCGACCGAGTCCTGGCAGTTCACCGCAGGTGGCCGCTACTTCAAGTACGACACCTCGATCACCGGGGGTTCGGACACGCCGATGACGCGCGCCGGCCGACGTCGCATGCCTTACCCCAGCCTCGAGATCGATCCGAGCCGCGTCCGGAGCGGCAAGGCCAGCGACGACGGTTTCGTCTGGAAGCTCAACACCTCGTACAACTTCACGCCCGACCTCATGGCTTATGTGACCTACAGCAAGGGCTACCGCATCGGCGGCGTGAACCGCGTGGTGCCCTGCATCCTGCCGATCAACGCCAGCGAGCAGAACCTCTGCGCGCTGCCCGACGAGCTCGCTTACGGCCCGGACAAGGTCAAGAACCTCGAAGTCGGCGTCCGCGCCACGCTGTTCGGCGGCCGCCTGAACACCTCGGTGTCCGCCTTCAAGGTCCTGTGGGACGGCATCCAGCTGAGAAGCTCGACGCAGTACGGCAACATCGGCATCACAGCCAACGGCGGCAAGGCCGAATCGAAGGGCATCGACTTCAGCTTCAGCGCCCGCATCACGCCCCAGTTCACGCTGCGCGGCAACTACTCCTATCTTGATGCCAAGCTGACCGAGGACGTGCCGGGACTGCTCAGCCCCAAGACCGGCTCGGGCGATGTCTTCGCCGGGGACCGCCTGCCGGGTTCGACCAAGAACTCGGGCGCGCTTGCCGCGACCTACACGATGCCGGTGGGCGAGAACGACCTCGCCCTGAACTGGACCGCTACCTATACCGGCGGCATCCTGACCTCGCCCGGCGCCCGCGGCGGCGGCGAGCGACTGCCGTCCTTCGTCATGCACCGCGCCTCGGTGACCTACCGTACCGAGGTCTGGGAACTCTCGCTGTTCGCGAACAACATCTTCGACAAGTACGCCATCACCGGCGTCAGCAACGATCTTACGCGCTACAACCAGATCAACGACGGCGTCGTCGGCCGTTACTATGCCCGGGGTGTCGCCCAGCCGCGCACCATGGGCCTGGAGGGCCGCGTCAAGTTCTGACGGACGTCCCCGAAGCCTGGAAAGCGGGGCCGCCATGCGGTCCCGCTTTTTTCGTTTCCGGACGACAAGGGCGATGCGCGGCCCCCAGCCGCGGGTGCCGCGTCAGTCTGCGGGAATACCCTCGGCCTCGAAGAACGCGCGGACCTGCGCCATCCCCGCCTCGTGCGTCTTCCAGCGCCCGATGCCGTCGGCGTTGAGGCTGCGGCGGACCTGCGCCGCGCTGGGCGTGGCGACGGCGGCGGGATTCTCGTGAAAGGCGAGGCACGCCGGATCCCAGCCCAGCCCGCAATGATCCAGCAGGCGCCGCGTCTCGAGCTCCTGGTCCGCGACCAGTGCCTCGTAACCCAGCTGGAGCACCCGCCCCGGCAGCAGCCGCTCCCACAGCGCCATCAGCCGGTCGAAGCGCGCATAGTAGCGCGCAGTGTCGAGCAGGTCGTAGGAATAGGCATAGTAGGGAGACTGGGTGGCGAAGAGGTTGCGGAAGTTGCTCCAGACCGTGTCCATCGGCCCCCGCCGCAGACAGACGATCCGCGCGTCGGGCAAGGCGCGGGCGATGTGCCCCACATTGAGGAAGTTGGCCGGCAGCTTGTCCACGAAGCGGGGGCTGCCCGCCGGACGATGGTGCGCCGCGCGGGCGAGATAACGCTCGCCGATCTCCGCCGGGTCCGCGGCCATGGCGGCAGCGACCGTCTCCGGGTCCAGCACGGTGCGCGACGGCGTGCGCGACGCCTGCTTGATCGCCAGCGGCATGGCCTGCAGTTCGCCCGCCGAGCCAACCTCGGAATGCGAGGAGAGGATGCGGTCGACCAGCGTGGTGCCCGTACGCGGCATGCCCACGACGAAGATCGGTGCGCCGTCCGGGTCGCCCGGGCCCGCCTCGGGAGCTGTCGCGAAGGCCGCCTCGACGGCATCGAAGATCGCTTCGTCCTGCGCGAAGTCGTAGCGGGAGGCGCGCTTGTGGTCGGCGTTGGCAGTGCTCAGCGCCGCGAACGCGCGCCGGGGTTCGCCGATGTCCTCCAGTTCCTTGGCGAGCGCATAGCGCAGACGCACCAGGTCCTGGGGCTTTGTCGCCCCCGCCACCGCCGCTTCCAGGCGGTCGACATGGTTGGTCGCGCGCGTCTGGCGTGACAGGATCGAAAGCGCATAGTGCGTGCGCGGCTCACCGGGGTCCGCACTGAGGATAAACTCGTAGTGGCCCCGCGCCTCCTCGACCCTGCCGGTAAAACCGCAGGCGGCGGCGAGGTTGTAGCGATAGTCGAGATTGCCGGGCTCGCGCGCGACGGCCTCGCCGAAAGGCGCGATCGAGCCCTCGTGGTCGCCCAGCCGGGCCAGCACGCAGCCCACGGTGTCCATCGTCCGCGCATCGCCGCCGCGCGCCGCCAGCGCCGTGCGCGCGGCATCGGCGGCCTCGCCGTCGCGGCGCAGCAGGATCAGCAGGCGGGCGTATTGCGCCAGATACTCGGCGTTGTCCGGATCGCGGGTCAGCGCCTGTTCGATGAGCGGCACCGCCTGTCCGACTTTTCCCGCCTCCGCCGCGACGATGCCCATGAGGAACGGGCCCTCGCCTTCATGCGGACGCGTCGCGGCCATGGCCTGCGCCGCCGCCATGGCGCGCGGCAGGTCGCCCCGGGCAAGCGCATCGCGCGCCGCGCTCATGTCATGCCCACGGCGATGAACAAGACACCGTCGAACGGCAACAGGTGATCCATGGACTCCGCACCCCTTCCCTTGCCCTCGAACACAGGACTTACACGCGGCCAATCGAGTAGGAAATGGGCAACGGGTGCGCCTTGGTCCAAATCACGCATCCGCGCGGCGGCATCACCCCAGTTCCACGGGCAGGCTGCGCACCCGCTTCCCGGTAGCGGCGTGGATCGCGTTGACGAGCGCGGGGATCACAGGCGGAAGCGCCGGTTCACCAAGGCCGGTGGGCGGGTTCTCGGTCACGACGAACTCGACGTTGATCCTGGGCGCCGCGTCGATGCGCAGGAAGGGGTGGGTATCGAAATTGGCCTGCTCGACCACGCCTGCGACCTGGGTGATCTTCTGGCCGGCGAGCGCCTGCCCCAGCCCCTCGATCACCGAGCCCTGCACCTGATGAAGCGCGTTGAGCGGGTTGACGATCTGGCTGCCGACGTCGCCCGCGGCCCAGACCTCGTGAACCTTGACCTGTCCCTCGGCGACGGAAACCTCGACCACCTCGGCGAAGTAGCCGGCGTGGCTGAAATAGAAACCGAAGCCCTTGCCGCGCCCTTTCGGCAGGTCCGCGCGGCCCTTCCAGCCGGCCATGGCGACGACCTTCTCGATCACGCCCCGGGCGCGGCCGGTGTGGAAGGCGGGACCCCGCCCCTCGCCCGCCAGCGCGCGCGGGGCTCCCAGCAGGTCCAGCATCAGCGTGGGCAGGTCCTTACCCGCCGCCTCGGCCACTTCGTCGAGGAACGCCTGCGACACGAAGCCCAGTGCGTTCGATCCCGGCGCGCGCAGCCAGCCGGTCGGCAGGTTGGTGGCGAGCAGGTCCTGTTCCAGCAGCACCGCATCGACAAGGTTCGCCGGCACCATCGCGCCCGGCAGTTCCCCCGCGCGCACCGGAGCCTCGGCCTTGCCGAAGCCGACGAAGTGGTCGCGGAACGCCGTGACCTTGCCGTCGCCGTCGAGCGCGGCGGAGAAGGCGTGCCAGCCTCCGGGACGGTAGAAGTCGCGGCGGAAGTCGTCCTGGCGGGTGTAGAGCAGCTTCACCGGCGTACCCGGCACCCTGGCCGCGATGGCTGCTGCCTGCACCATGTAGTCGTTCATCAGTCGCCGCCCGAAACCGCCGCCGATGCGGGTGAGGTTGATGCGGATCTTCTCCGGCGCGATGCCCAGCGCCTTGGCGACGAGCCCGCGCCCGTTCTCCGGGTTCTGGGTGGGGGCCCAGATCTCCAGCGCGCCGTCCTTGAACAGCGCCGTGCAGTTCTGCGGCTCCAGCGTGCCGTGGGCGAGGAAGGGATAGTCGTAGCGGGCCTCCACCGTTCGGGCAGCGGCGGCAAAGGCAGCCTCGGGCTCGCCCTTGCGCAGCACTTCACCGGCCGCCTTGCCGCCAAGCGCTTTCGCGGCCTGGGATGCGTAGCCGTCGGTCGAGAACCCGGCCTGAGCGCTGTCGTCCCAGACGACTTCCAGGCTCTCGCGCGCCTTGTTCGCAGCCCAGAAACCGTCGGCAAGGATCGCGACGCCGTCGAGCAGTGATTCCGCCTCGCCATTGCCGGCGATCGTCAGGACGTGGCGCACGCCGGGAAGCGCCCGCACGGCTTCGAGATTGGCGGACCTGAACCGCCCGCCCACGGCCGGGCAGGTCTCCAGCACCGCGTGGAGCAGGCCGGGCTGCGTCACGTCGATGCCGAACAGCGGCTTGCCCGCCACGATCGCGGGGGTATCGACGCCGGGGATCGGCTGGCCGATGATCCGGTACTGCGCCGGATCCTTGAGCGTCAGCATCGAGGGATCGGGCGGGCTCAGCATCGCGGCTTCGGCGGCAAGGTCGACATAGGCGATCGCGCGGCCGGAGCGACGGTCCCGGACCATGCCGCTCGCCGTCGCCAGCCCCTCGGCCGGCACGTTCCACTTCCGCGCCGCCGCCGCGACCAGCATGTGCCGCGCCATGGCCCCTGCCTGCCGCATCGGCAGCCATTCGCGCGCAGTCGTGCGGCTGCCGCCCGCGCTCTGGGCACCGAACAGCGCCTGGTCGGCATGGGTCTGCTCGACCGTGACCTGGTCCCAGTCGACGTCGAGTTCCTCGGCGATCATCATCGGCAGCGCGGTCTTCGCGCCCTGCCCGATCTCGGCATTCTTGCCGCCGATCACGAAGCGGTTGCCCGGCAGCACGCGGATGAACGCGGTGAGGAGCCGGGGCTCCCCGCCGTCGGCAGCGCAGGCGGCGATCGGCACGGCCAGCTCGAACAGAAGCCCGCCGCCGGCCAGCAGCGAGGCGCCGACGAAGCGGCGGCGGCTGAGTGTTGCTGCGGTCATGCTGCGGCTCCCCTGCCTTTCGCGGCGGCCTTGATGCCCGCGCGGATGCGCAGGTAAGTCGAACAGCGGCAGAGGTTGCCCGCCATCGCCGCGTCGATCGCGGCATCGTCGGGGTCGGGCACTTCGGTGAGGAGGGCGACGGCGCTCATGATCTGCCCGGCCTGGCAGTAGCCGCATTGGGGCACGTCGAGCGCGCGCCACGCCTCTCCCACGCGGCGCCCGGCGTCGAGCGCGGCGACACCCTCGATCGTGGTGATCGACTGGCCCTCCACCGAGCCCACCGGGGTCAGGCACGAACGGATGGCAGCGCCGTCGAGATGGACCGTGCAGGCACCGCAGAGCCCCGCGCCGCAGCCGAACTTGGTTCCCGGCAGGCCCAGGTCCTCGCGCAGGGCCCAGAGCAGCGGCTTTTCCGGATCCGCATCGAGCTCGCGCACGGTGCCGTTTACCTTGAAGCGGATCGCCATCAGTCCATCATCCCCCGTCGCTGTCTCGGTGCTATTGGAGCTGACCGGCGATCGTCTTGCGCATTTCCCCGACCTTTGCGGCCGTCATCGGACCGGCGCCGCGCACCGCCGCCACTTCCGCCGCCGTGAAAGGCCTGCCACCTTTCGCGGCCCAGCTGAGCGCCGCGGCGAGGTCGGCATCGGGCAGGCGCTGGAAAGGCAGCATGACCGCGCGGATAGGCTTGCCGTCTACGGTAATCGCCCCCGACTGTCCGTAGAGGACGACCGACACGAGCCACTTTCGTCCTTCCTTGCTCGCGGCAGCTCCGTCCAGCCGTCCGCCGAGGCGTGGGAACACACCGGGCGTGCCGCTGCCGTCGGCCTTGTGGCAGACCTGGCAATTGGCGGCATAGGGCTTGGGCGCAGCCTGCGCGCGCGGGGCGACGCTCATTCCGGCGAGGCCGAAAGCGAAGGCGACGCCGACGGCAAGGGCCATGCAGGTCGCGGCGATGCGTCCGCGCGGGCATGCGGCGCGGCTCCGGGTGGCATTCACGTCATGGTGCTCCCTGCGATCTCGACGAGCTGCGGCCGCGCCTCGGCCCCGACGCCCCCCAGCAATGCTTCAAGCTGCTCGCGGCGCTGCACGGTCCCGCGGGCAAGCAGGTGCCCGGTCGCATCGATCAGCGCTGCGGAGGGGGCCGGGCCGATCTGGAAATCCTCGCCCGCCGCCCCGTCGAGGATGATGTCGTCAGCGCCAAGGCCGTTGCTCGTCATCAGTCCAGCATAGTCCCTGCCGTCCCCGTCGCCTAGCAGCAACAGGCGCACATCTACTTCGGCGCACAGCTCCACCGCGTCGCGCACCACGGCATCGCACAAGTCCGAGCCCGTCTCGACGAAGAGCAGCAGCAGCAAACGCGGATCGCGGCTCGCGCCGCCTATGGTCAGCGTCTCGCCAGAGATGGCGGGCGCGCTGACGATGGGTGCCGGCTCGCGGTCGCGGGTATCCTCACTGACCGGCACGCAGTCGAGCGGGGCGAGCGACAGCCTTGTGATATGCAACTGCCGCCTCGTCGCCAGAACGACGACCGCGAGCAGGATGACACCAAGTCCGGATAGGAACGACAGCGCAATCAGCATTATGTCCGGTCCTAGTCCGACCTGCCCGATCGGCGCATGGGGCGATTGACGTAGGGCGCCGCATGCTCGCTGCGCTAGATAGGCTCGCAGTGGTTCTTTCGAAGGCTCCCCCAGCCCGCTTCGCCCTCACGAAGCGGGCTGGGGGTGTTGGCCACGTTTCGGAATAACCCACCCAAGACGAGACTTCAGGAGGTCCGGGCCTGACGCCCGGACCTCCTTTTTTCCTCGGGAGCGCCCTGCTCAGGGGCTGAAGCGTTCGATTTTGCAATCCGGCGTGTTAGCCCATACGTCAAATGCCCCATGCCCGCTTCCCGGGCCGCCAGCGAAACCGCCAAGATGCTTGCCACCCCCCTTCCGCC
This sequence comes from Novosphingobium sp. GW821-FHT09E05, assembly GCF_059416165.1. Taxonomy (NCBI): domain Bacteria; kingdom Pseudomonadati; phylum Pseudomonadota; class Alphaproteobacteria; order Sphingomonadales; family Sphingomonadaceae; genus Novosphingobium; species Novosphingobium sp. GW821-FHT09E05. The sequence continues at coordinate 251,866 of NZ_JBWKOQ010000003.1, read as the reverse complement.
CGCCGAAAAGGCCGCACAGCGTTCGCGGCTGCAGCGGGTTGACGGCGCGGCCATGGTCCATTTCGGCCCTCACGGCCTGCGGGACCTCAAGCAGGTCGCACCAGCGCGATTGCTGTTCCCGGACACCGACGCGCGCGAATTTCCCCTCGTCGTCACGGTCACCACCAGCGGCGGCCTGACCGGCGGGGACCGGCTCGCCCTCGACATCCGCATCGACCCGGAAACGTCCGTTACAGTCATCCCGCAGGCGGCGGAGAAAATCTACCGCGCCCTGCCAGACGATCCGCCTACGCGCATCGAGACCCGCATAACGCTCGGCGCCGGCAGCCGCTGCGAGTGGCTCGCGCAGGAGGCGATCCTGTTCGACCGAAGCCGCATGCGACGCTCGCTCGACGTCGACATGGCCGGCGACGCCCGCATGCTCGCCTCCGAAATGATCGTGCTGGGGCGCGGCGCCATGGGTGAGACATTCGAATCCGGCCTGATCCACGACTCCTGGCGCATCCGCCGCGATGGCCGGCTGGCGTGGGCCGACACGCTCCATGCCCAGGGCGACGTCGCCGCAATCGCCGCGCGCCCTTTCGGGTTCGGCGGCGCGGTCGCAGTGCTCACGCTGGTCTACGCCGGGCCCGACGCCGCCGCTCATCTTGAGCTTGCCCGGACGCTGGTGCCTGCCCCCCACGGCGGCGCCACCTGCTTCGACGGTCTGCTGATCGTGCGCATGACAGGCACCGATCCGCGCCGCGTACGCGACGTCGCGCTCAGGTCTGCGGAAATCCTGCGCGCCGCCGTATTCGGACTATCGCCGCGCCTCCCCTCCATCTGCTACTGCTAGGCACCATGAACCTCACCGGTCGCGAAAAAGACAAGCTGCTCATTGCCATGGCCGCCATCGTCGCCCGAAAGCGACTGGAGCGGGGGGTGAAGCTCAACCATCCCGAAGCCATCGCGCTTATCACCGACCATGTCGTCGAAGGCGCGCGGGACGGGCGGCCGGTGGCCGAACTGATGGCCAGCGGTGCCCACGTCATCACCCGCGAGCAGGTGATGGACGGTATCGCCGAGATGATCCACGACATCCAGGTCGAGGCGACCTTCCCCGACGGCACCAAGCTCGTCACCGTGCACAGGCCGATCCGATGATCCCGGGCGAAATCATCCCGGCCGAGGGCGAGATCGTGCTCAACGAAGGGCGCGAGGCGATCGTCCTGTCCATTGCCAACACCGGCGACCGGCCGATCCAGGTCGGCAGCCACTACCACTTCGCCGAGACCAACCCGGCGCTCGAGTTCGACCGCGAGGCCGCGCGCGGCTGCCGGCTCGACATCGCCTCGGGCACCGCCGTGCGCTTCGAGCCGGGGCAGACCCGCGAGGTCAAGCTGATCCCCTATGCCGGGGCGCGCCGCGTGTTCGGCTTCCGCGGCGCCGTGATGGGAGACCTCTGATGCCTGTCACCATGAACCGCCGTGCCTATGCGGGCATGTTCGGCCCCACCGTGGGCGACCGCATCAGGCTGGGCGACAGCTCGCTGCTGATCCGCATCGAGGAAGACCGCACGGTCTACGGCGAGGAAGTGAAGTTCGGCGGCGGCAAGGTCATCCGCGACGGCATGGGCCAGTCGCAGATGACGCGGGCCGAGGGCGCGCCCGACACCGTCATCACCAATGCCGTGATTCTCGACCACTGGGGCGTCGTTAAGGCCGACATAGCGCTGCGTGATGGGCGCATCAGCGCCATCGGCAAGGCCGGCAACCCCGACGTCCAGCCCGGCGTCGATATCCCCATCGGTCCCGGCACCGAGATCATCGCCGGCGAGGGCCGCATCCTCACCGCCGGAGGGATCGACGCGCACATCCACTTCATCTGCCCGCAGCAGGTGGACGAGGCGCTCAATTCCGGCATCACGACGATGCTCGGCGGCGGCACCGGCCCGGCCCACGGCACGCTGGCCACCACCTGCACGCCGGGCGCGTGGCACATCTCGCGGATGCTCCAGGCGCTGGAATCGCTGCCGATGAACTTCGGCCTGTTCGGCAAGGGCAACGCCTCCACCCCCGCCGCGCTGGAGGAGATGGTCCGCGCGGGCGCCTGCGGGCTCAAGCTGCACGAGGACTGGGGCACCACGCCCGCGACGATCGACTGCTGCCTGAAGGTGGCGGACGAATACGACGTGCAGGTCACGCTCCACTCCGACACGCTGAACGAAGGCGGCTTCGTCGAGAGCACGATCGCCGCCTTCGCGGGGCGCACCATCCACGCCTTCCACACCGAGGGCGCGGGCGGCGGCCATGCGCCGGACATCATCCGCGTGGCGGGCCTGCCCAACGTGCTGCCCTCGTCCACCAACCCGACCCGGCCCTATACCGTCAACACCATCGAGGAGCACCTCGACATGCTGATGGTGTGCCACCACCTCGACCCCCGCATCGCCGAGGACGTGGCCTTCGCCGACAGCCGCATCCGCAAGGAGACGATCGCCGCCGAGGACATCCTCCACGATCTCGGCGCGTTCTCGATGATGTCGTCCGACAGCCAGGCGATGGGCCGCGTGGGCGAAACGGTGATCCGCTGCTGGCAGACCGCCGACAAGATGAAGCAGCAGCGCGGCTCGCTGGGCAGCGATGACGCCGATTCCGACAACTTCCGCGCCAAGCGCTACATCGCCAAGTACACGATCAACCCGGCCATCGCCCACGGCATCAGCCATGTCGTCGGCTCCGTCGCGGTGGGCAAGCTGGCCGACCTCGTGCTCTGGAGCCCTGCCTTCTTCGCGGTGAAGCCGGATATGGTCATCAAGGGCGGCTCGATCGCCAGCGCGCCGATGGGCGACGCCAACGCCTCCATCCCGACGCCGCAGCCGGTCCACTACCGCCCGATGTTCGGCGCGCTGGGCGCGGCGGGCGTCGCTTCCTCGCTCCACTTCGTCTCGGCGGCGGGGATAGAGGGCGGCGTCGCGCAGCGGCTCGGCCTCCAGCGCCCGCTGGAAGCCGTGCGCAACACCCGCAGCGGCATCTCCAAGGCCTCGATGGTGCTCAACGACGCGATGCCGCATATCGAGGTCGATCCCGAAACCTACGAAGTGCGCGCCGACGGCGAACTGCTCACCTGCGAGCCGGCCAGCGTGCTGCCCTTCGCCCAGCGGTATTTCCTGTTCTGATGCGCCTCTCGTCTTCCTCCTGCCCCGACACGACAAGGCCCTTCCCATGCTGACCGTCCACGAAGTCATCCCCCACGGCCACTGGTCAGCCCCTGCCGCCGATCACATCACGCTCGACCACGACGCGCGCCATCGCCGCCGCTGGTACTACACCGCCGACCACGGCACCGCGTTCCTGCTCGATCTGCCGCGCGCGCAGGTGCTGGGCCATGGCGACGCGCTGCAACTCTCGGACGGGCGCCTCGTCGAAGTGCTGGCCGCGCCCGAGACGCTGGTCGAGGTCACTGCGCAGGACCCCGCGGCAATGATCCGCCTCGCCTGGCACATCGGTAACCGCCACCTGCCCGCCGAACTCCACCCCCACGCCATCCGCCTGCGCGACGACCACGTCATCAACGCGATGCTGGAGGGCCTGGGCGCCACGGTGACGAGGATCGAGGCACCGTTCACCCCCGAGGGCGGGGCTTACTCGGGCCATGGGCACGCCTCCCACGATCACGATCATGGCGACCATGCCCACGGCGACCACTCGCACGACCACGCCCATGCGCGCAGCCACGTGCATGACCCGCTCGCCGAGGACAGTCATCACCACCATGGCCATGCCCATGGTGGCTGACGCCATGGGAGCAGGCGGATCGCTGCACCGGCTGCTGGCGTGGACCTCGCCGTCCTACCCGGTCGGCAGCTTCACCTACAGCCACGGGCTCGAAACCGCGGTCGAGGATGGGCGGGTGCGCACCGCAACGGACGTGGCCGCCTATGTCGAGGCGGTGCTGGCGCGCGGCGGCGGCTGGGTCGATGCCGTACTGTTCGTCCACGCCTGGAAGGCGGCGGGCAATGAAACCGCCTTCGACGAAATCTCGCAGCTCGCCGCCGCCTTCCGGGGCAGCAGCGAGACCGCGCTGGAGGCCCGCCAACAGGGCCACTCGTTCCTCACCGTCACCCGCAAGGCCTGGCCGCATCCCGCACTCGATGCCTTCGCGGCCCGCAACGGCGACTGGCCGGTGGCGCACTGCGCCGTCCTGGCGCTCGCCTGTGCAGCCCATGCGGTTCCGCTGGAGCCCGCGCTCCATGCCATGCTCCATTCTACCGCCGCCAACCTCGTCTCAGCGGGCGTGCGGCTTGTCCCGCTCGGCCAGACCGACGGCCAGCTTGCGCTCGCCGCCCTCGCCCCGCTGATCGAGGGCATCGCCGAACGCGCCCTCGCCGCCCCGCTGGACGACCTCGGCACCGCCGCGCCGCAGCTCGAGCTGGCCTCGATCGCCCACGAAACTCTCTACACAAGGCTTTTCCGCTCATGAGCACGCCCCACAACGGTCCCCTGCGCGTCGGCATCGGCGGCCCCGTCGGCTCCGGCAAGACCGCGCTGACCGACCGGCTCTGCAAGGCCATGCGCGACCAGTACAACATCGCCGCCATCACCAACGACATCTACACCCGCGAGGACGCCGAGTTCCTCACCCGCTCGGGCGCGCTCGAACCCGAACGCATCATGGGCGTGGAGACCGGCGGCTGCCCGCACACCGCGATCCGCGAGGACGCCAGCATCAACCTCGTCGCGGTGGACGAGATGGCGAAGAAATTCCCCGGCCTCGAGGTCATCTTCATCGAAAGCGGGGGCGACAACCTTGCCGCCACCTTCAGCCCGGAGCTGGCCGACATCACCATCTACGTGATCGACGTCTCGGCGGGCGACAAGATCCCCCGCAAGGGCGGCCCCGGCATCACCCGCTCGGACCTGCTGGTCATCAACAAGATCGATCTCGCGCCGCTGGTCGGCGCCGACCTCGGCGTGATGGACCGCGATTCCCGCAAGATGCGCGGGAGCCGGCCATTCCTGTTCACCAACCTCAAGGACATGATCGGGCTAGACGAGATCATCGACTTCATCGTCGCCACCGGCGGCCTGAGGCCGCGCGAGCCCGCGCTTACCACCGGGTGACGATGAAGCAGCCCGATTACGTCCTGAAAGAAAAGCGGCTCTACAACAAGTGGGTCGCGACGCAGACACTTGAGGATTACGCGCTGCGCTTCACGGCGGATGCCGCGCGGCGCTGGTCTCCGCGCACGGTCGCGGGCACCGCGATCGGCGCGACCGCGTTCCTGGCCTGCGAGGCGATCGGCGCCTCGATCACGCTGGCCTACGGCTTCGCCAATGCGGTGGCCGCCATCGCCGCCGGCATGGCGCTGATGTTCGTGCTGGGGCTGCCGATCGCCTACCAGTCCGCCAGGCGCGGGCTCGACATCGACCTGGTGACACGCGGGGCCGGCTTCGGCTACCTCGGCTCGACCATCACCTCGCTGATCTATGCCTCGTTCACGTTCCTGCTGTTCTCGGTCGAGGCAACGATCATGGCAGTCGCCCTGCGCACGATGACCGGCATGCCGATGAGCATCGCCTACCTGGTCTGCGCGCTGGTGGTGCTCCCGGTCGCCTTCTACGGCATGAGCGCGATCACCCGCTTCCAGGCCTGGACCCAGTACTTCTGGATCGTGCTGCAGGTCGCGCCGATCGTCTACATCGTCTGGTCCGGCCCGCAGGCACTCTCCGAATGGTCGCACTATTCCGGAAGGTTCGGGCTGGCGGACGGCAGTGTCTCGCTGGTCCACTTCGGCTTCGCGCTGTCCACCCTGCTCTCGCTGCTGCCGCAGATCGGCGAGCAGGCCGACTACCTGCGGTTTCTTCCGCCGGAATCCAAGATCGGCCGGGCGCGCTGGTGGTCGGCGATGCTGATCGGAGGGCCCGGCTGGACCCTGTTCGGCGGCATCAAGCTGCTGCTGGGCTCCTACCTGGCGTGGCTTGTGACAAGCCAGGGCATGGCCTTCGACGATCCTTCCAATCCGATGACGATGTTCCAGGCGATCTTCACCCGGATGACCGGATGGCCGGCGCTCTCGCTGGTGGTGACGGGGCTGTTCATCGTGGTCTGCCAGCTCAAGATCAACGTCACCAACGCCTATGCAGGTTCCCTCGCGTGGTCGAACTTCTTCGCGCGACTGACCCACAGCCATCCGGGACGCATCGTCTGGATGGTGTTCAACGTGCTGCTGGCGCTGCTGCTGATGGAACTCGGCATCTTCACCATCATCGAGCAGATCCTGATCGTTTACGCCACCCTCGCCGCCGCCTGGATCGGCGCGCTGGCGGCGGACCTCATGGTATCGAAGCCGCTGCGCCTGTCGCCGCGCGGGATCGAGTTCAAGCGCGCCCATCTCTACGACCTCAACCCGGTCGGGCTGGGCGCCATGACGCTTTCGATCGCGGCGGCGACCTGCGCGCATTTCAACCTGCTCGGCCCGCTGGCGCAGGCCTTCGCACCGGTGATCGGGCTGGCCATCGCCTTCACCGCCGCCCCGGTGATAGCGCTGGCGACCCAAGGCCGCTATTACATCGCTCGCCGCAGCCGCTGGGCACCGGGCCTGACCAAGGCGACCTGCGTCATCTGCGAGAACCGCTTCGAACTGAGCGACATGGCGCACTGCCCCATGCACGCCGCACCGATCTGTTCGCTGTGCTGCACGCTGGAGGCGCGCTGCCACGACCGCTGCAAGCGCGACAGCCGGGCGACCCAGCAGATGGCGCTCTGGCTGGAGCGGATGCTCCCGCGAGGGGCTTCGCGCTTCGTCCACACGCCGATAGGGCACTTCGCCTTCCTGATGGCCGCCATCACCGCCGTGATAGCAGCGATCGTAGGCGCGCTTTCGTGGCAAATCGAACTGACCTCGCTCAATGCCGCGGCGCGCTTCTCCGGCGTGCTGATCGGGCTGTTTTTGCTGCTGCTGCTGTGCGGCGGGATCATCGCCTGGATCGTGGTGCTGGTCCATCACTCGCGCCGCTCCGCCATGCAGGAGAGCGAGCACCACGTGAACCTCCTGATGAACGAGGTCGAAGCGCACAACCGGACGATGAAGGAACTCCAGGCTGCCAAGGAAGCGGCCGAGGCCGCCAACACCGCCAAGAGCCGTTACCTCGTCAACGTCAGCCACGAGATCCGTTCGCCGCTGAACTCGATCTACGGCTACTCGCAACTGCTGGAACGCGGGCACGACGTGACGCCGGTGGAAGCCGCGAAGGTCATCCGCCGCAGTTCGGAGCATCTCACCAATCTCGTCGAAGGGCTGCTCGACATCTCGCAGGTGGAAAGCGGCGTGCTGCGCATTTCCAGCGAAACCGTGCGCTTCCCCTCCTTCGTCGACCAGATCGCCGACATGTTCCGCCCGCAGGCCGCGTCCAGAGGCATCGCCTTCCACTTCGAACGCCCCGAGCGCCTGCCCGCCTTCGTGCGCACCGACCAGAAGCGCCTGCGGCAGATCCTCATCAACCTGCTGTCGAACGCCATCAAGTTCACGCCCACCGGTTCGGTGACCTTCCGCGTCCATTACCGCAGCGAAATGGCGAGCTTCGACGTGATCGACACTGGGATCGGCATCTCGCAGGAGGACATCGACAAGGTCTTCGAACCGTTCGAGCGCGGCGGCAATCCCGACGCCCAGCGGCAGAAGGGCGTCGGCCTCGGCCTCTCGATCACGCAGGCGCTGGTCCGCATCCTTGGCGGCGACCTCGCGGTGGCGAGCGAACCGAGCAAGGGAACGTGCTTTACCGTGAAGCTGATGCTGGGCCAGGTCGTCGCCCCCCAGCAGGACGTGGAGGAAGCCGACCGCGTTTCCGGCTACGAGGGCGAGCGGCGCAAGGTTCTGGTGATCGACGACGATCCGGCGCAGGTCGGCATGGTGCGCAGTCTGCTGGAGCCGCTCGACTTCATCGTCCTGCACGCCTCGAACGGTGTGCAGGGCCATGCCCTCGCGCTGGCGGAGCAACCCGACATCGTCCTCCTCGACATCTCGATGCCGGGCGAATCCGGGTGGAACGTGTGCCGCCGCCTGCGCCAAGACCTCGGCCGTGATGTGAAGATCGTCATGGTCTCGGCCAATGCCCACGAATTCAGCCGCGGCGGCGACGGGCGCGCGAACCACGACATGTTCCTCAAGAAGCCGTTCGAGCTGGACGCCATGCTCGACGTCGTCGCCGATCAGCTGTCGATCCGCTGGATCGGCGAGAAACCCGCGGGCGGTCATACTCCGGTCCCCGGGTTCGGCGTCCGTCCGCTGCCGGACGCCGCCGCGTCGCTGCTCGCCGAGATCGAGCAGAAGGCGGTGATCGGCCACGTTCGCGGCATCGAAGCGGCTATCCGTGTGCTGGAAACCGCTGTACCCGAAGCCGCGCCTCTCGCCGCGCAGCTGCTCGAACAGCTCGACCGCTTCGACCTCCAGTTGCTCCTCAAGACCGTGAGAGCCCATAAGTCATGAGTACCGTCCACACCGACACCGTCCTGGTCGTCGACGATACCCCGGAATCGCTCCGGTTCCTGACCGACACGCTGGAATCCTCCGGCATCGCGGTCCTCGTCGCCACCAGCGGCGAAGCGGCGCTGGCGCTGCTGGAGCACGTCGTTCCCGACCTCGTGCTGATGGATGCGGTGATGCCGGGCCTCGATGGTTTCGAAACCACCCGCGCGATTAAGACCCGTCCCTCGAGCGCGCAGATCCCCGTCGTCTTCATGACCGGCCTGACCGAGAGCGAGCATGTCGTGCGCGCGCTCGAGGCGGGCGGGGTCGACTACCTGCGCAAGCCCATCGTCGTCGACGAACTGCTCGCCCGCGTGCGCGTCCACATGACCAACGCCCGCATTGCGCAGGGCAGCCACTTCGCGCTCGATGCCACGGGCCGCAGCCTGATCGCCATCCAGGGCGAAGGCGTGCTTGGCTGGTGCACCCCGACAGCGGAAAGGCTCCTCCAGACCCTGACGCCCGACTGGTCGCGCCATGGCGCCGAACTGCCCGCCCTGCTCGTCGCCCCCCTCGCCAAGCTCCTGTCCGAAGATGCCGCGCCCGGGACCACGGTCAAGCTGGACCTCGAAGGCGGGCGCACGCTGGAGGCCGTCGTCGTCGGCCGCTCGCGCCCCGGAGAGCTGCTGGTGCGCATCAACCTGATCGACCCGCAGGCCGACGTTGCCTGCCTGCAGAGACAGTTCGGCCTGACCCAGCGCGAGGCGGAAGTCCTGCTCTGGATCAGCTACGGCAAGCCCAACCGCGTCATCAGCGAAATTCTGCTCATAAGCCCCCGCACCGTGAACAAGCACCTCGAACAGGTCTTCGAGAAGCTGGGCGTGGAAACGCGCGCCGCGGCGGCCGCGTTTGCGGTGCGGGTGATCTCGCAGTAGCGGCGGCGGTCAGGTCAGGACGAAGTCGGCGCTCGCTTCGGTGCGGCCGTTGACGAGAAGTTCGACCGTGTGGACGCCGGGATGGTGGCGGCGGGTGCTGAAATCCTTGATGGTCTGCCGGATGCCGAGGCTCGCCGCCTCGCCCGCGCCGAGGGTGAAGGTCTTCAGCTTGAACACTTTGGCAGCCGCCCTGCCTGAGGCCCGCGCATAATGGACGCGGTAGTCGACGACCAGCCGCTGGGGCGCCGACGCGCTGGAGACCAGCTCGGCGCGGATTGCGATTTCATCGCCCAGCCGGACGGTCCCGGGCGACACCGAGAACGACATAAGCCGCACCGAGGCGCCGTGCGACACGCCGATCAGCGCCAGCGCACCGGGATCGCCCTGCTTGACGAGCGTGCGCAGGGCATGGCGCACGATCCACTGCGTCCGGGCATCGTCCTGCGGCCAAGTGGCGAGGCGCTCCAGCAGCCAGTCGGGACGCTCCTTGGCGATGTCGTTCAGGTGGTTGGCCACCGACTTGCGGACATAGGCGCTGGGGTCGGCCCGCAGCGCCTCGAGGATCGGTGCCGCCAGCGTGACGTCGGCCTTCAGCGCCGGGACCCGCGCCGCCCATGGCAGCCGCGGCCGGCTGCCTTCGCTGGCGAGACGCCGCAGATGCTCGTCCTCGCTCGCTGTCCACTCCAGCATCGTCGCCAGCGTCCGCGCCGGATCAAGACCGAGGAAGGGACGGATGGCGAACTCGGCAGTGCCGAAGCGGGTGAGCGTCGCCAGCGCCGCCAGCGAGGCCTCGACATCGTCCTGCCCGTGCCGCGCCACGAACTCGGTGACGGCGACCGCCTGGAATCCGTGGCTCAGACCCGGCGCCATAGCCAGCACGACCTCCAAGGCGGCAGGATAGTCGGCCGGCAGCGCGGGCGCCAGTGCATCGGCGATGTGCCGCACACGCTCCATGATCGACAGCCCGTCCAGCCCCGTACGCGCCGCATCGAGAAACGCGGCGCGATCGAAGCGGCGCGAGGCCGCCGTTCCCGCATCGGCGATCACCACGAGGGCAGCGGGTCCGAGGATGTCCTTCAACAACGCCGGGGTTTGCGGTTCGCTCGCCATCGTCTCGTCCCTTTCCGGAGCCACGCCACCCGACTCGATTGCCGCCGACGCCTGCGCTATAAGCAGCCATCGCCGCCCGTTCCACGCCCCTTCACGAAAGCCCGCGCATGGATGAGACCGATGATCGCGGTGCGCTTCCGCCCGACAGCAAGCTGACCCGCTCGAAGCAACGCTGGGCGAGCGAGCACAAGTTCATCACCGGCACCGAGGCCCGGCCGGAAACCGACCGCCTGCCGCCCGGCCAGCACCGGGTCGAGAACTGGCCGGTGCTCGACCTCGGGCAGCAGCCCGACGTCAGCCTCGAGCGCTGGCGCCTGACGGTCGGCGGCATGGTCACCCGGCCGGTGACGCTCGACTGGGCCGCGTTCATGGCGATGCCGCAGTCGCGCGTGCGCAGCGACATCCACTGCGTCACGACGTGGTCGCGCTACGACAATGACTGGACCGGCGTCGCCACCCGCGACCTGCTGGAGGCCGTGCAGCCGAAGGACGAGGCCAGCCATCTCATGCTTCACGGCTACGACGGCTATACCACCAACGTGCCGCTAGCCGACTTCGCGGCGGCGGACGCGATCCTGGTCCACCGCTGGCAGGGCAAGCCACTCTCCCGCGACCACGGCGGCCCGGTGCGGCTGGCGATCCCGCATCTTTACTTCTGGAAAAGCGCCAAGTGGATCAACCGGATCGACTTCCTCGGCGCCGACAAGCCCGGCTTCTGGGAAATCAACGGCTACCACATGCGCGGCGACCCGTGGGCGGAGGAACGCTACAGCTGAAGCGCGCACGAAAAACCCGGAGGCGGTCTCCCGCCCCCGGATTGTCCGTAACCCATAAATCCGATCAGAACGGCAGGTTGTAGAGCCTGACCGCGTTGTCCTGCAGGACCTTCTTCTGGATGGTCCGGTCGTAGCCGCCGAGCACGTCCTTGAGGTGCTCCTGCACGCCCGGATAGAGCGAGGTCGGGTGCGGGAAGTCGGTTTCGAACATGACGTTGTCGACGCCGATGATCTCCAGCAGGTACTTGGGCGCGATCTTCTCGAACCAGAAGGTGCAGTAGAAGTGGTCGCGGAAGTAGTCCCAGGGCTGCTTCCTGAGCACATCGCGCTTGCCGGCCAGCATTTCGCGGAACTGGTGTTCCAGCGCTTCCACCGCGAAGGGCACCCAGCCGGCGCCGCTTTCGATCAGGCCGATCTTGAGGCCCGGATGGCGGTCGAGACGGCCCGAGACCATCCAGTTGCCCAGCGTCGCGGCGTTGCCGATCGAGAACATCGTCGCCACGACCGACAGCGTCTGCTCGAACTGGAACCCTTCCCAGGTCAGCGTGTTCGGGTCGATCGCCGCGTTGAGGTGGAAGTTGAGCGGCAGCCCGGTGGCGTCGCACATCTCGAGGAACGGCGTCCAGTAGTCGTGGTTGAAGCTGGGCACGCCGACGCGCTCGGGCGTGTCGGGCAGCACGAAACCGCGCAGGCCCATGTCGTGGCAGCGGCGCGCTTCGGCCTCGAGCTGCTTCTGGTCCCAGAACGGCAGGTGGGCCATGTTGAAGATGCGCTGGCCCGAGGCTTCCTGGAACTCGGCCGAGGCGTCGTTGTAGATCTGGACGATCTGCAGCGCCAGTTCGGGATCGCCGAGGCTCATCAAGGCGCCGGCCTGGGTCACGCCCGAGTTCTGGAAGCCGATCTGGGCGTGGACGCCCATGTCGTCCATCGCCTGGAGGCGCGCCTTGAGTTCATGGCCGCCGGGGTGGGCCTGCTCCAGCTTCGGGAAGGCGAGGCGGCCCAGCAGCTTGTTGTTGTCGGCGCGGATGACGTTGCCGCCCAGCGTGCCGAAGTCACGGTCGCCCACGAACCAGCGGTCGGTGCCGTTGACGCGCTCGACGCGCGGCATCTTCGACTTGAGCGCTGCCGGCGCGCGCGAGGTGAACAGCTCGGGCGCTTCGGTGATGTGGGTGTCGGTGTCGACGATCTTGATGCCTGCGAACATCGGATCGAGCCCGCCCGACTGCGAGGCGTAGTCCACCTCGCGGATCAGGCCGCCGTCCTTGTATCCATCCGCGGACCAGTACTTGCGTGCCGACTGGGCCAGTTCCTGGGTGTCGTCATCGGCCATTGCGATTCTCCCGAAAAAATAATGGTGCTCGTTTCGCAACCGCGCCGGGACATGACAATCGCGCGGGGCAAGGCAACGCCGCGACGATGAATGGCGATGTCCTGCCCGATACGCGCGGAGCACGGCGGGAGCGTCGATCACGCTGCTTGCGGCCCGAATACCGGTCGGGCATTCATTCGGCCGGGAGAAGACCATGACACAATCGCGAACGCTTGACGACATCCGAGTGGAGTTCGACGCCCCGGACAACGTGCCGAAGGACCGCATCGTCGATCTGTCCTTCGCCAACGGCAGCGAACCCAACGACCTGGTCGATCCCTACGAGCCGTTCGCCTGGCTCAACGGCCCGGAAATCCCGCGCCTGCTGTACAATCCGCCCATGCGTTCGGGCCTGGGCGCGATCTCCGGCGCGCGGCGCGGCAACTGGGTGGTCTCGCACTACGAGGACATCGACCGCGTCTATTCCGACAACGATCATTTCTCGAACGCCGGCACCGCCGAGTTCCAGCGCCTGATCGGGGAGACCTTCAAGTCGATCCCGCTGGCGATCGACCCGCCGGACCATTCGAAGTACCGGCTCTACCTGATGCCGTACTTCAGCCCTTCGCGCATCACCCGCGAGATCGAGCCGCGCATCCGCCGGATCGTCGTCGAGATGATCGACGCAGTCGCCGCCAAGGGCGAAGTCGACATGGCCTGGGACTTCGGGCGGGTCTATCCGGTGCGCATCTTCATGGGCCTGATGGGCTTCCCCGACCGGATGTTCGAGCAGTTCCTCGACTGGGAATGGGACATCCTGCACTCGGGCACGCTGGAAAAGATGCAGGCGGCGCTGCGCAGCGTGCTCGACTTCCTGCGCGCCTTCATCGCCGAGAAGGAGGCGAACCCGGACGAGCACCTCGTCTCCTCGATCGTCCACGGGACAATCCAGGGCCGCGCGCCGACCGACGACGAGAAGATCGGCATGGTCTGGTTCCTCTGGCTCGGCGGGCTCGACACCGTGGCGGCGACGATCGCGCAGATGTTCCGCCGCATGGCCCTCCAGCCCGAGATCCAGCGCCGGCTGCGGGAGAATCCGGCGCTCATCAACGGCGCGGTGGAAGAGTTCCTGCGTACCCAGCCGATCCTCTCCTCCACCCGCAGCGCGACCCGCGACTTCGAGTGGCACGGCGTCCAGATCCGCAAGGGCGACTCGGTGCAGTGCCTCAACCCGGCGGGCAATTTCGACCCTACCCGGTTCGAGAACCCGCGCGCGTTCGACCCCGAGCGCCGCGCCAACCGCCACTTCACCTTCGTCGGCGGCGTCCACATCTGCCTCGGCGCGCACCTCGCCCGGCGCGAGCTGCGCGTGCTGCTCGAGGAATGGTTCGCCCGCATCCCCGAGTTCCGGCCCAAGCCGGGCTCGGACACCAGCGTGTTCCCGGGCCTGCTCTCGATCCGCAACCTGCCGCTGGTCTGGGACGCGGCGTGAGCGGCAGGTCGCGCTGATCGTCGCGCGGCGGGAGCGGGTGGGCCCGCCCCGCAGTGCGGTGCAAGGCGACACAAGGTTTACACGGTTTACACGGTCCAAGGGGGGAAACTGCCTCCCCCGGGCCAAAATGTGTCGCCTTGCGCCGCAAATGTGTCGCCTTGCGCTGAAAAAGTGTCGCCTTGTACGCCGCCGGTGTCGCCTTGCGTGTGCGATGTGTCGCCTTGTGCGCCGCAAGTGTCGCCTTGCTCGCACGGCGGGAGGCTTCGCGAGGCGGGGCCATCGGGAAAGGGGGGTTGCGAACCATGCAGCCAGCCTAACGCGCCGGCATGGCTGTAGGAAAGCGGGCCATCCGACGCGGCGGCGGATGCCGGGCGGTCCTGAAACCCGGATTTTCCGGGACGCGGCTGAGCCGCCAAGGGTAGACAGGCGCCGCAGGGGGCTGCGATAGGGCATGGGCCGTTTCCCCCGCCGATTGAAGGGTCTTGCCATAGTGACCATGCGCCGCCGCCTGTCGCCACGACGTCTTCGCGTGGCGCTGCGCCGCCACGGTCCCGAAGCGCTGGTCTGGCGGCGCCGGGTGGCGATCGTCGGCGGCGCGGTGCTGGTCGGCCTCGTGGCGCTGGTCTTTGCCGAAGTCGCGGACCGGGCCAACGCCCTGTTCCATGCCTTCTCCGGCCGCTGGCGGTGGGCGCCGCTGATCGCCACGCCGGCCGGCTTCGCCGTCATCGCCTGGCTGACGCTGCGCTTTGCGCCGCTGGCGAAGGGATCGGGCATCCCGCAGGTGATGGCCGCGACCAAGAATCCGGAAGGCTCGCTTTCGACGCTGGTGTCCGCCCGCGCCGCGATCGCCAAGTTCTTCCTCACCATCGGCGCACTGCTGGTGGGCGCTTCGGTCGGCCGCGAGGGACCGACGGTGCAGATCGCGGCGGCCATCATGGGCCGGATGCACCGGGTGATGCGCGTGCCGCTGCGCTCTTCGGTCTATATCGCAGGCGGCGCGGCGGGCGTGGCGGCGGCCTTCAACACGCCGCTGGCCGGCGTCGCCTTCGCCATCGAGGAACTGGCGGCGGCCTACGAGCAGCGCATGACGCTTCTGGTGATGGCGGCGGTGCTGATCGCCGGCATGGTCAGCCTCGGGATCGCGGGCGACTACATCTATTTCGGCGCCATGCGCCAGACGCTGGGCTTCCCGCAGGCCCTCGTCGCCGCGCCGCTTGCGGGGCTTGTGGGCGGCATGGCGGGCGGGACATTCTCGCGGCTCATGCTGGCCGCCGGCACCGCGCCGCTGCGTCCGATGACCTGGCTGCGCGCGCGCCCGGTGCTGCTGGCCGCCGCCTGCGGGGCGATCGTGGCCGTGCTCGGGGTGTCGACCGGCCTGACCTGGGGCACCGGCTACGATGCCGCCCACGGCATCATCGCCGGCCAGGACATGCCAATATGGTTCGGCGCCGCCAAGTTCGCGGCGACCCTGGCAACGGCGGTTTCCGGCATACCCGGCGGCATCTTCGCGCCGTCGCTCTCGATCGGCGCCGGCATCGGCGACCTTCTGCGCGGCATCCTGCCCGGCTATCCGTCCGGCGCCGTCGTCCTGCTGGGAATGGTCGCCTACTTCACCGGCGTGGTGCGCGCGCCGCTCACCGCGGTGATCATCATTTCCGAGACCACCGCCAGTCGCGGACTGATGATGCCCCTGCTCGCCGCGGCGCTGATCGGTGATTTCGCCGCCCAGTTCGTGTGCAAGGAGAAGCTCTATCACGGCCTTTCGCAGCGGTTCCTGCCAAAGGCCTGATGGGGCCGGAGCTCCCCGCCCCTAGCCCACGACTTCCTTGACCGCAGGGTCCATGCGGTAGTCGGGCAGCCCGTCGAGCGCGGTGCGCATGGCTTCGCTCCAGCTGGTCGAGACCGAGCGGAAATAGGCGTCGGAGGCGTCGATCCGGCGTTCGTGGCGGGGCGTGAACTGGTCGCGCTCGATCACCAGCAGGTCCAGCGGCAGTCCGACCGAGAGGTTGGCCTTGAGCGTCGAATCGAACGACACCGTCATCAGCTTGACCGCGCTTTCGAAGCTCATCGTGCGTTCGTAGCCGCGGATCAGGATCGGGCGGCCGTACTTGGTCTCGCCGATCTGGAAGAACGGGGTGTCGAAGCTGGCCTCGATGAAGTTGCCCTCGGGGTAGATCAGGAACAGCCGGGGTTCCATGCCCTTGATCTGGCCGGCCACGATCATCGAGGCGCTGAAGGTGCCGGCGGCGGCCTTCTGGCCGTTGTCGGCCGCGCGTTCGGAGATGGTGTCCTGCAGCAGGTTGCCCACGATCGAGGCGACCTTGAACATCGTCGGCGCCTCGAGCAGCGAGTTGTGACGCTCGGACGGGGCCTTGTTGCGTTCCTCCAGCTGGCTGATGACGCCCTGCGTGGTGGCGAGGTTTCCGGCGGTCATCACCGTGATGATCCGCTCGCCGGGAATTTCCCAGTGGTACATCTTGCGGAAGGTGGAGATGTTGTCGACGCCCGAATTGGTGCGGGTGTCGCTCATCAGAACGAGCCCGCGATCCAGCATCATGCCAACACAATAGGTCATCGAAAAAGCCTTTAGCAAACCCGTTAGCGGCGCGCCCATCACCGGCGCGGCGGCGTTCTCAGCCGCCTTGTACCTGCTGCTGCCCGCCCGACGCGGACTGCTGCTGCTGGGCTCCTACCTTATTTTCACCTACCGACAAGTGAACGTCGAGTCGGGTTTCCCCAGCTCCTATGGCGATACCTGTAACCGGCGCCGCCTCGCCATAGTCACAACCGGTGGCTACGCGGATATACCGTTCGTCGGGGCAGATCGCGTTGGAGACATCGAAACCGACCCAGCCGAGGCCGGGGACATGCGCTTCGGCCCAGCCATGCCCGGCTTCCTGCTCGTCTCCGCTGTCCATGCGCAGGTAGCCGCCGACGTAGCGCATCGGCACGTCGAGGAGGCGCCCGGCGGTGATGAAGATATGCGCGTGGTCCTGGCACACGCCCTTGCCGGCGGCGAGCGCCTGTTCGGCGGTGGTGTGGGCATCGGTGGTGCCGCCGACATATTCGACCTGCTCGGCGATCCGGTCGGACAAAAGATGCAGGAAGCCCAGCACGTCCGAACGGTCCGCCTCGATGCCGGCCAGCAACTGGCGCACCTTGGGGCCGGGCCGGGTCAGCGCGGTCGGGCGCAGGAAGCACCACAGCGGCATCAGCCCGGTGTGCGGGCCGGTGATGCCGTTGTTGTCGATGGTGCGCACCGTGCCTTCGCAGGTGACGACGACTTCGGGCACGCCCGGCACGATCGAGACGAGGTCGACGTGGTTGAAGTGCTGGTCGTCGTAGGCGGCTTCCTGCCGGGCCCCGGAGAGGTCCATGCGCCAGTCGACCACTTCCTGCCCGTGCGTGGACTTGGGCTTGAGGCGCAGGCGCTGGAGGCCGTGGGTGACCTTGTCGGCGAAGACATAGCGGGTGGTATGCTTGACGGTGAGGAGCACGCTTGCCCTCCTACGCGCTGAAACGGTAATCGGCGGCGATCGAGCCGGCGATCTCGATGGTCTTGCCGATGAAGTCCTGCAGGAATTCATGCAGGCCGCCCTCGAAGATGTCCTCGATGGTGATCTGGTGCAACCTGGCCCCGGCATCGCGCAGCAGTTCGTGCGACGGCACCTCGTGCCCGTATTCCTTGGCGAGGCCCGCCATGTTGCTGCGGATCTTCTCGTAGGAGAACACCAGGCTGCGCGGGAACTGGCCGTCGAGGATCAGGAAGCGGGCGATCCCGCGCGGGTCCATCGAGCCGGCGTTGAGCCACGAATAGGCCCGGTTGCCCGCCACCGAGCGCAGCAGCGTGTCCCACTGCACGTTGTCGAGGCTGGAGCCGACCCACGCGGCGGAGGGCAGCAGCACGTAGTACTTCACGTCGAGGATGCGCGCGGTGTTGTCCGCGCGTTCGATGAAGGTGCCGATGCGCGAGAAGTTGAACACCTCGTTGCGCAGCATCGTGCCCTCGATCGCGCCGCGCACCAGCGTGCCGGTGCGGCGGATCTGGGTCAGCACTTCGCCCAGGCTGGTCTCGCGCACGGGGCGCGCGAGGAGGTCGCGCAGGTGCATCCAACCTTCGTTGGTGGTCTCCCATACCGCATTGGTCAGGCTGGTACGCACGACGCGCGCGTTGGTGCGCGCATTCTCGACCATGTTGAGCACGGAGCCGGGATTATCGCGGTCGCGCAGCAGGTAGTTGAACACCTGGGTGCCGTGGAAGTCGACATGCTTGGAGCAGTAGTCGTCGAGCAGGCCGGTGGTGGTGAGGACCGACTTCCACTCCTCGTCCTGCGACTGGCGGTTGCCCCGCGTCAGCGCGAGGTGGAAGCCCACGTCGATCAGGCGCGCGGTGTTCTCCGCCCGCTCGAGATAGCGCGACATCCAGAATACGCCATTGGCGGCACGGCCCAGCATTTAGACGTTACCCCCCTTCACTCGTCCAGCACCCAGCTGTCCTTGGTGCCTCCGCCCTGCGACGAGTTGACCACGAGGGATCCTTTCTTGAGCGCCACGCGGGTCAGGCCGCCGGGCGTGATGTCGATGCCGTCGGGCGAGACCAGCACGAAGGGCCTGAGGTCGACGTGCCGGGGCGCGAGGCCTTCCTTCTGGAAGATCGGCACGGTCGAGAGCGAAAGCGTGGGCTGGGCGATGTAGTTCGAAGGCTTGGCGCGCAGCTTGACCTCGAAGTCGGCGATTTCCTTCTTCGAGGAGGTCGGCCCGATCAGCATGCCGTAGCCGCCCGAGCCGTGGACTTCCTTGACCACCAGATCGGCGAGGTTGTCGAGCACGTAGCCCAGCGAATCCGCTTCCGAGCAGCGCCATGTCGGCACGTTCTGGAGGATCGGCTTCTCGCCGGTGTAGAACTCGACGATCTCGGGCATGTAGCTGTAGATCGCCTTGTCGTCGGCGATGCCGGTGCCCGGCGCATTGGCGATGGTGATCCCGCCCGCGCGGTAGACGTCGAAGATGCCCGCCACGCCCAGCTGCGAGTTCGGGTTGAAGCTGAGCGGGTCGAGATAGTCGTCGTCGACCCGGCGATAGAGCACGTCGATCGCCTTGTAGCCGGTGGTCGTGCGCATGCACACGCGCCCGTCGACCACGCGCAGGTCGTTGCCTTCCACCAGTTCGGCGCCCATCTGGTCGGCGAGGAAGGCGTGCTCGAAATAGGCGGAATTGAAGATGCCCGGGGTGAGCACCGCGACCACCGGGCGGCTGCCGCCCTCGCCCTTGAAGGCGGGCGGCGCACAGGCCTGAAGCGAGCGGGCAAGGCGGCGCGGATAGTCCGAGACCGGGCGCACCGGGATCCTGGTGAACAGCTCGGGGAACATCGCCATCATCGTCTCACGGTTCTCGAGCATGTACGAGACGCCGGAGGGGGTGCGGGCGTTGTCTTCGAGCACCATGAAGTCGTCGGTGCCGGTGCGCACGAGGTCGATGCCGACGATGTGGGTATAGACCCCGCCCGGCGGCGTGAAGCCGATCATCTGCGAGAGGAACGCCTCGTTGTTGCGCAGGGCTTCTATCGGCAGACGGCCGGAGCGGATGATCTCCTGCCGGTGGTAGAGGTCCTGGAGGAAGGCGTTCAGCGCCCGCACCCGCTGTTCGATCCCGCGCGTCAGCTTGCGCCATTCGCGCGCGGTGATGATGCGGGGGATCATGTCGAAAGGAATCAGCCGTTCTTCGGCCGCATCGTCGCCGTAGACGTTGAAGGTAATTCCGATCCGGCGGAAGAAACGCTCGGCCTCGGCATCCTGTCTTCTCAGCCAGCCCTTGTCCTGACTGTCGAACCACTGGCGAAATTCGGCGTAGGCGGGACGAACGGACCCGTCCGCATTGAGCATCTCGTCGAAATTCGTCCCGGTTTCAGCCGACATTGTGACTCCCTGTTGCACAAGTGATGCAACACGAATCGAGACTTGCCAAGGACTCTCGCTGCACTTGCGAAGAAAAATTAACGATGCCGGAATTCACGCAAATCGGACCGTTCCGATCGTCAATCGCGCAGGCGCCCCGGCACGACCGCCGGCGCATGCGATCGGCACCGGCGGCTGCCGCGATGGCCCGGTTCCCGCGTCGGCCGGGCTATTCGCCATCCGCCCGCGCAAACGGCATTTCTTCCGCGGGCCCCAGCTTCTCGGCGCCGGAGAAGATCGCGTCCAGGCGGCCGCACACTTCCTTGCGGAAGTCCGCCCGCAGCATCGGCCGCGGCGCGGTCAGGGCGATTTCATCCGCGATCGCTTCCTTGACCCGGCCCACGGCTTCCCCGCTCAGCACGCCGGCCGCCTGCAGTTCCTTGCAGAGCTGGACCAGCCCGGCAGCGGTGGCCTGCGCGCGAAGCCCCACGTTCTTGAGGTCGAGATGCAGCCTTTTCTGTTCCATGCCTACGGTCATCGCTCTCTCCTTTCGCTGCGGCCACAAGGAACTAACGCATGGCGGGGCAAGGGTTCCGCGATGCGCGGCAGAAAGGTGGCCACCCGAAAGGCCCTGAGGCTTAAACCAGCCCCCGCGCAGCAAGGTCCGCCCGCAGCGCACCGGCGTCGTGGAAGTGATGCACCTGCCAGCCGAGCGCCCGCGCGGCGGCGATGTTGGCGGCGTTGTCGTCGATGAACAGCATCGCGCCAGGCTCGTGCCCGAATCGCGCGGCGGCGAGGGCGAAGATGCGCGGGTCCGGCTTGACTATCTTCTCGTCGCCCGAGACGACCACGTCTGCGAACAGGTCGAACAGCGGCTCCCCGGCGCGGTAGTCGCGCCAGAAGGGGCTGGCGAAGTTGGTGATGGCGAACAGCGGCACCGACCGGCCCGCCAGCTCGCGCACGATCTCATGGCTGCCCGGCACGTTGCCCGGGATCGTCTCTAGAAACCGCGCGGCATAGGCGTCGAGCAGGGCGTCGTGCCCGGGGAACTCGGCTTTGCGCGCCGCGACCATCTCGGCAAGCTCGCGCCCGGCGTCGTGCTCGAAGTGCCACGCCTCGGTGACGACGTTCGCGAGGAACCAGTCGAGCTTCCCGGGATCCGCTATCAGCTGCCCGAACAGCGCGCGCATGTCCCATTCGACAAGCACGCGGCCGACATCGAAGACCACCGCTTCGGCAGGAGGGAAAACGGGAACGACCGACATGACAAGACCCCCGCGAACCGCGGGGGCCTCATGCACTTCGATGCGAAACGATCCGCCTTGTCGCCAGCCCGGTAAGGCCGGCGAGGCGGGCCGAATCAGCCCTGGCGGGCCTTGAAGCGGCGGTTGGTCTTGTTGATCACGTAAGTACGGCCGCGACGACGGATCACGCGGTTGTCCCGGTGACGGCCCTTGAGCGACTTGAGGCTGTTGCGAATCTTCATGGTCTGTCTCGTCCGTGTCGTGTCTGTGGCGGTTACCGACCGCCGGAAATTCGAAGTGGCGCCGTTAGTGGCCGCCGCGCTCAAAGTCAAGCAGGCTGCGCCTTCGCGGCAACGTTGCAGTTGGTTTCACAAGGCTTATGTACCTTGTTCATCCGCGGGCAACTTGCCGCGCGCATAACAGCATATCGGGCGCGACCCCACCGAATTCGGACAAAAACGATACCCACCATGCAAAAGCTCAGAGGCGCGGCGATCGCCGCAGGCATCGCCGCCATGCTGCTCGCCGCCCCGGCGGCGCAGGCCCAGTGGGGACCCGGTTGGGGTTCCGGCTGGGGCGGCGGCGGAGGCTGGGGCCGCGGCTCCATGCTCGATTCGCCGCGCGTGAATTCCCGCTCCGGCGATTCGCGCGAGGGCCGGGTCGAGGTGACGCGCTTCGTCACCGCAGATCCCGCCGCGGCCGAACTCGGCAAGGGGCCGGTCTCGGTCGAGTCCGAATCGGGCGACGGTCCCTGGGTCGAGGCCAGCATGCGCCGCACCTTCGAGGCCGCGATCGTCGATGCGCTCGTGGGCGCGGGCTACGACACGCTCCACCCCGACGTGCCGCAGCCGCAGATCACCAGGCTCAAGATCTCGCGCCAGGTGCTCACCCCGGCCGAGGAAAAGCGCAGCCCCGTCAGCGGCACCGCCGCCATGGAAGTGGGCACCTATGGCCAGTCCTATGGCCTTGGCATCAACATCGACATGACAAAGCCGCGCTCGGCGCTGGTCTCCACCCGCCTCGACGCGCGCATCCTCGACAAGGACAGCGGCAAGGTGCTGTGGGAAGGCTATGCCACGATCGCGACACGCGAAGGCGACGCCAAGTGGAGCGACGGCATGATCGCCACCAAGCTGGCCGGCGCGCTGTTCGACAACTTCCCCAAGGCCGACGCGATCACCCCGGTCGGGGCGGGGTAAACATCCGGCCCGCAAAAGCCCCAATGGCTTGCATACCCTTGGCGGAGCGCGCAAAACCGCGGGCGAAACGGTAAAGGCTGGAGAGGAACGATGGCGATGATCGAGCGCAGAGGTCCCGCGCGGCGGTTCACCGCGGCCATCCTGCTCGTCGGCGCCGCGGCGCTTTCCGGCTGCGTCGCGCCGGTGGGGCCGGTGGAGGTCACCCGCTTCCACGTGCCCGACACCGCCCGCCTCGGCCGCGGCACCATCCGTGTCGAGCCCGCGCCCGGTCAGGCCGATTCGCTGGAATTCCGGACTTATGCCGGCGCCGTCGCGCAGGAACTGGCGCGCTACGGCTACACCGAGCCGCTGCCGGGCGCCGCGCCGAGCCAGCAGGTCGCGCTGCTGACGGTGGAGCGGCAGACCTACAAGCCGCAGCGGGGTGGCAGCCCGGTCTCGGTCGGCCTCGGCGGCGCCACCGGCGGCTATGGCTCGGGCGTCGGGGCGGGGCTCAGCATCGACCTTTCAGGCCCGCCCAAGGACCAGATCGCCACCCGCATCTTCGTCGCCATCCGCGAGCGCGCCGCGCCGCCCGCCGCCACCGCGCTGTGGGAAGGCCGCGCCGCTTTCGTGGTGCGCGCCGATTCGCCGCTCGCGCAGGCCCCGCTCGGCTCGGCAAAAGTGGCCGAAGCGCTGTTCAAGGGGTTCCCTGGGCAGTCGGGCGAAACTATCTCGGTGAAATGACCGATATCCAGATCAACGCCGCGTTCGACGCCGGCAACATCGAAGTCCTCTCCATCGACGGCGCCGAGGCCCGTCTCGCGATCCGCAGGGACCACGAATCGGAGTTCTTCCAGTGGTTCCACTTCCGCGTCGCCGGTGCTGCCGGACGCGAGGTGACCTTGCGCATCACCGGCCTCGGCGCTTCGGCCTATCCGGGCGGCTGGCCAAACTACGACGCGGCGGTGTCCGAGGACCGCGAGTTCTGGGGCCGCGCCGCCAGCCGCTACGACGAGAGCGCCGAGGGCGGCACCCTGACGATCCGCTACCAGCCGGCGGGCGACCTCGCGTGGTTCGCCTATTTCGCGCCCTACTCGATGGAGCGCCACCACGACCTCGTCGCCGACGTCGCGGGGGCGGAGGGCGTGGCGCACCGCTCGCTCGGCCTCTCCCTCGACGGCCAGCCGATCGACTGCCTAGAAATGGGCTCGGGCGCGGTGCAGGTGTGGCTCTACGGCCGCCAGCACCCCGGCGAGACGATGGCCGAATGGTGGATGGAAGGCGCGCTCGACGTGCTGGCCGACCCCGCCGATTCGGTGGGCCGCGAGCTGCGCAAGCGTTGCCGCTTCCACGTGGTCCCCAACGCCAATCCCGACGGATCGCGCCGGGGGCACCTGCGCACCAATGCCGCGGGCGTGAACCTCAACCGCGAATGGGCGACGCCCAGCGCGGACAAGTCGCCCGAAGTCGTCGCCCTGCTGGGCGCGATGGATGCCAGCGGCGTCGATTTCGCCATGGACGTCCACGGCGACGAGGCGATCCCGGCGGTCTTCCTCGCCGGGTTCGAGGGCATTCCCTCGCTCAGGGATGCGCAGCTGGCAGGCTACAACCGCTTCGCCGCGCTGCTGGAAAGGCGCACGCCCGATTTCCAGACCAAGCTCGGCTATCCGCTGACCCGGCCGGGCAAGGGCAACCTCACCATGTCGACCAACCAGCTCGCCGAGCGCTTCGGCGCGGTGTCGATGACGCTGGAAATGCCCTTCAAGGACCACAACCCCGCCGCCGACAAGCGGCAGGGCTGGAGCCCGGAGCGCTCCGCCCAGCTCGGCCGCGACTGCATGGGCGCGCTGCTGGAATGGCTGGTGGAGCGCGAAGCGGCATAAGCGCTCTCAATCCTCCCCGGAACGGGGAGGATGGCCCCACAAGCGACCTGCCCTCAGATCGCCGCCCACTGGCGCAGCGCTTCGCGGATCGCGAGGTTCTCGTCCTGCGTCCAGTGCGGGGTGAGCGAGCCGGCGGGCTCGAGGCCGAGCACCGACTGCACCAGCGTCCAGCCCTGCGCCCAGCCGCCGCGCGTGTCGTCGGAGACGGGGGCGGCGCCCCAATCCTCGGCCAGACGGATCGCCGCGCGCTGGCCGGCGGCGTCGGCGTCGAGGTCGCTGACCACGAACGAGGGGAACGGCAGGGCCTGACGCGGGCAGGCTCCGAAACCCGCGAGGCGCGGGTCGGCGCCGGGCAGGTCGACGTTGGGCAGGTTCACCATGACCGCGCCCACCACCGGGCTCTCCTCGTCGAAGCGCTCGAATTCGGCCCACCACGCCAGCGCCAGCGCGGCGATGTCGTCGGTCACCACCACCACCGGCCGGTCGGCGCGGCGGATCGCGATGTTCAGCTTGTTGACCCAGGTGTTGCGATGCGGCTCTTCCCACAGGCCGAGTTCGACGATCTCGCTATGCTCGCTCCACTGCGTCCAGCGGTGCATCCAGTGCCCCGCCGCCAGCGGCGTGCCGGGCACGAGCAGCACGAGGGGCTTCTGGTCCTGCGGCTGGGCTTTACGAAGGGTTGCCATGGGAAACTCCATTGTTCGGGTTCCGCCGGTCGACTCTGTCTGGTCCCGACTGGCCTTCGTTATATCTCAACTCAAACGATAGACAATAGGGGTGCGGCGAGGCGATCGCGTGTGGCGGCATGTCGTTCGCAGCCGTCCCACGTTCGCGCTCCCCGGACACCCCGTCGTCCCCGCGCAGGCAGGGGCGACGGCCTATTTTTTCGAGGGTACGATCCGGCCGCCCGCGCCTCAGAGCAGGTTCGCGGGCCCGAACGCGTGCGGCAGCAGGTCCGACAGGCGCAGTTCGAGCACGCCTTCCGCGCCGTCGCACCAGATCACCGGGTCGGTGCCGCCCACCTGCGCGATTTCGTTGAGGACCTGCCGGCAGCGCCCGCAGGGCGTGACCCGCGCGCCCTGCCCCGGCTCGCCCGGCGCGCCGCCGGTGACGGCGACGGCCTCGACCGCAAGGCGCCTGCCCGACAGGATCTTCGCCACCGCCACCGTCTCGGCGCAGAGCGCTAGGCCGTAGCTGGCGTTCTCGACATTGGCGCCGGTGACGACCGAGCCGTCCGCCATCAGCAGCGCGGCGCCGACGTGGAAACGCGAATAGGGGGCATAGGCGCCGGCCGCGGCCTCGCGGGCGGCGGCCATGAGGGTGTCTCGGGTATCGCTCATGGCTGCATCACTACCCAGCGCAGCCCCCCTTGCGCAATCTCGTTGGCGAGGTCGGCGTTGGCCGTCCACAGCGTCCACGGACGACCGCCATAGGACGGCTCGAAGCGGTCGCGCACCAGCCACAGGTTGCGGTCGAGCTTGTGGGCGATCGTGTAGCGCGCCTCGAATGCCGGGCTGACCTTGAGGATCACCGCCTTGCCGGCATGCGTCTCGACCTGGTTGAGGAAGGTCATCAGTTCGCTCTCGACCCGGGCATCGCTGACTTTCACCGGGCAGCCGTCGCCCAGCATGTCGAGTTCGACCGCCGGGGGCAGCAGCCGGGCATCGCGCGGCACGGTGGTGACGAAGTTCGCCGCCTGCGTCCCGGCGGGCTGGCAGGGATCGTAGCGGTGGAGCGCGCCCACCTCCATGCCGGCGGCGCGCGCCGCCTCGAAGTTCGCGACGAAGCGCGGGTCGCGCGCGAAGGCGCTGGCGCTGGCATCGACGTAGGCGAAATCGGCGCCGACGGCTTTCAGCGACTTCCAGCTGACCTCGCCGTCGTCAGCGCCGATCTCGACGCCCTGCGCCGCGTAGACCGCGCGCTCGGGCACCCAGTGGCGCAGATGCCACCAGCCCCAGGTTCCGGCGACGATAGCCGCCAGCACCGCTGCCCCCAGGAGGTGCAATCGCCAGTTGCCTTTCGCGGCCTTGCCGCCCTTTCGCGCTGCCATGGGTCCCGTCCTCAGCCGCGGATGTGCAGGACGCAGATCAGCGTGAACAGCCGGCGCGCGGTGGGGTGGTCGGTCTCGATCTTGCCCTCCAGGCGCTCCAGCAGCAGTTCCGCCGCCTCGTTGTGGACACCGCGCCGCGCCATGTCGATGGTCTCGATCTCCTGCGCGGTGGCTTTGCGAATCGCCTGGTAGTAGCTCTCGCAGATCGCGAAATACTCGCGGATCGGCCGGCGGAACCGCGCGAGGCCGAGCACCAGCGTCTCCAGCGCGGCACCGTCCTCGCCTGCGATCTCCAGCGACAGCCGGCCGTCGCGGACCGATAGGCGCAGGCGATAGGGGCCCTCGTGGCCCGCCGCGCTGGTGCGTACCGGGCGGAACACGTTGTCCTCGATCAGGTCGAAGATGGCGATGCGCCGTTCCTGCTCGATATCGGCGTTGCGCCACAGGATGGTCGCATCGTCTAGCTCGATGTGGGAGATGCGCGGGTCCGGCATGATCGGGTTGCCTTTACGCGGTTGCGGCAGGGGCGGGCAAGTGGGGTTGCATCGGGATTGTGGGACATCCTTGCCGGCGCTCCCGGATCAAGGCCCCGGGGGGGCGGGGCCTCGCTCCTTCCACAGCTTGTGGATTAAAATCCCCCTGCCGCCCGCTTGTCCGATTCGCCGCCGCGGAGCATTGTGCGCCGCTTATGGCCCAGCAAAATGTTCTCGTCCGCGCCGATGACGGCGCCCAAGCCCCTGCCGTGCGCACGCTGCCCGCGAACGTCGAGGCGGAGGCCGCGTTCCTCGGCGCCGTGCTCATCGACAACCGGGTGATCGAGGAACTGCAGACCCAGCTCGGGCCCCAGCACTTCTTCGAGCCCGTCCACACCCGCATCTACGAGCGCATCCTCCAGCTGCTCGACCGCAAGGCAGTGGTCACCCCGGTGACCCTGCGCCCCTATTTCGAGGCGGACGAGGCGCTGAAGGCGCTGGGCGGCGTCGCCTACCTCGCCCGGCTGACGGCGGACGGCCAGGGCCTGCTCGCCCCGCGCGAGCTGGCGGACCAGATCTACGACCTCGCGCTGCTGCGCGAACTCATCACGGTGGGCCGCAACCTCGTCGAGAGCGCGATGGACACCTCCGAATCGGTGGAGCCGCAGGAGCAGATCGAACGCGCCGAGGCCGCGCTCTACAAAGTCGCCGAAGGCGCCGCGACGCAGAGCGAGGCGCAGAGCTTCGGCGTCGCCACGCGCACCGCGATCCAGTCCATTGAAAAGGCGTTCAATTCGGGCGGCCACATCTCGGGCAAGACCACCGGCCTCAACTCGGTCAACCAGAAGATCGGCGGCCTGCACGATTCCGACCTTATCATCCTCGCCGGCCGTCCCGGCATGGGCAAGACTTCGCTCGTCACCAACATCGCCTTCAACACCGCCCAGCGCTACGTCGACGACACCGAGCGCGACGGCATGGCGCCGGAAAAGTCGGTCGGCGCGCCGGTCGCCTTCTTCAGCCTCGAAATGAGCGCGGACCAGCTGGCGACGCGTATTCTGGCCGAGCAGTCGAACATCAGTTCCGAGGCGCTGCGCATGGGCAAGATCAGCCGCGAGGACTTCCAGCAGCTGTCCTTCGCGAGCCAGCGGCTGGCCGAACTGCCGCTGTTCATCGACGATACGCCCGGCCTCACCATCGCCGGCCTGCGCACCCGTGCGCGCCGCCTCAAGCGCCGCCACAACATCGGCCTCGTGGTGATCGACTACCTGCAGCTGCTGACCGGTTCCGGCCGCGCCACCGACAACCGCGTGAACGAGATCTCGGAAATCTCGCGCGGCCTCAAGACGCTGGCGAAGGAACTCAGCGTCCCGGTGATCGCGCTCTCGCAGCTCTCCCGTGCGGTGGAGCAGCGCGAGGACAAGCGGCCGATGCTGTCCGACCTTCGCGAATCGGGCTCGATCGAGCAGGACGCCGACATGGTCTGGTTCGTCTACCGCGAGGACTACTACGTGAAGGCGACCGAGCCGAAGTATCCCAGCGATACCGACGGCCTCGACGTCAAGGACAAGTGGGAAACCTGGCGCCAGAAGATGGAGGAGGTCACCGGCCTCTCCGAACTCATCATCGCCAAGCAGCGCCACGGCGCCACCGGCAAGGTGCGCCTGCGCTTCGAGGCACGCATCACCAAGTTCTCCGACCTCGCCGCCGACGACATGCGCTCCGCGTTCGAGAGTGACTGAGCGGCGCGTCCTTCTCGTCGCCGGTGGTTCCGGGTCGATCGGCGGCGCCATCGCGCGGGGCGCACTGGCGCAGGGCTGGACGGTCGCCCTCCACGGCCGCGATCCCGACAAGGTGCAGCGGGTGGTGGCCGACCTGTCCGGCCTCGGCCCGCTCGACGGCTTCGTCGCCGACCTGTGGGACGACGACGCGGCCGAAGTGCTGGTGGCCGAAGTCGCCGAGCAGTACGGGCGGATCGACGCCGTGATCGACTGCACCGCGACCGGCCCGCAGGGTATCACCGGCCTGTTTCCCGACACCTCGCCAGAGGTCTTCGGCGATTTCCTGCGCGTTTCGGTGGGCTGGATCCAGCGGCTCGCCCATGCCGCCTACCCGTTCCTGTCGCAGCAGGGCGGCACGCTGATCGCCTTCGTCTCGGATGCGGGCATCTACGTCGCGCCGCGCCAGACGCTGATCGGCGCGGCGCGGGCGGGGACCATCGGCTTCATCCGCAACTTCGCGGTGGAAGCCGCGCGCGACGGCATCCGCGCCCACGTCATCTCGCCCAGCTACGTCGAAGGCAGCGAGAGCGCCCGCCGCATGGGCTCCGAGCGCATGGCCAGGGCCGCGGGCCGCGCCGGGCTCGGCCTGCCCTCGCCCGAGGACATTGCGCCCCTCGCGCTGTTCCTCTGCGGTGACGGCGCCCGCAAGATCACCGGGCAGGTCGTCAGCGTGAACGGCGGGCTGAACGCCTGACCGGCGGTGCAAGGCGGAACAAGGGGCATCCCCGCCTTTTGGTCGATCCCGCACAACGCCCCGGCATTTCCCCCTTCTCCTTCGCCGGAACGGTCCCTAGGCAACCCTGTGACACCCTGACGGTTGTCGATGGGATACATACCGGAGGAGGGACGACGATGAGCAGGACGCTGCTTGCCTGAAGCGACAAGCGAAAGCCCGGAAGACCGCGCCCGCCGCCGCTCGGATGCGATCCGCATCGCCCGTGTGCTGTGCATCGCCGGGGTGGTCTACGTCCATGCATGGACGGGGCTCGACGGACATAGCCTCGAGCTGGCGCGCGGCACCCCGCAGGAAATCCTGCGCTGGGTGCTGATGGAGGTGTTCGGGCGCAGCGCGGTGCCGCTGCTGGGCCTGATCTCCGGCTGGCTGGTCGCGGGATCGAGCCGCACGCGCGACTGGCGCAGCCACATCTCCCGCAAGGCGCGCACGATCCTGCTGCCGATGGTGCTGTGGAACCTGCTGGCGATCGTGCTCGTCTCGGGCGCGGCCTGGCAGCTGGGGCTGGCCGCCCCGATGCCGCAGTCGCCGCGCTGGCTGGTCGAGGAAGTGCTCATCCTCACCCGCCCGCCGGACATCAACGTGCAGATGCCGTTCCTGCGCGACCTGTTCCTGTGCATGGTGCTCGCGCCGCTGCTGGTGCGGCTGCCGACGCGGGCGCTGGCGATCGTCGCGATCGCCGCGGGGGCCTGCCACATCCTCGGCATCGGGCCGCCGGTGATCCTGCGCGCCTCGATCCTCATGTTCTTCACCATCGGCATCATCGCGCGCCGCACCGACATGGCCGACCGCGTGGCCGACCGGCCGCTGCTGCTGGCCGCGCTGCCGTTCCTCGTGCTCATGCCGATCCACCTGTACATCACGGTCGGCGACGTGCGCCCATTCGACACCCTGCGCGAGGCCGCGCTGGACCTGGCGGTGCGGATCGCCGCCTCGCTGGCGGTGTGGCGCCTGACCTGGACCCTCGCGGGGACCCGCGCCGCGCCGGTGCTCCAACGGATCGAGCCTTACATGTTCTTCTACTTCTGCACCCACCTCATCCTGCTGTGGCTGCTGGGGCCGGTGATCGGGAAGCTGACCGGGAAACTGGGATCGCCGCTCTACCCGGTCTACCTACTGGCGCAGCCGTTCCTGATCCTGGGCGCGGTGGTGCTGCTGGCGCAGCTGCTGCTCAGGGTGGCGCCCGGGGCGGCCAAGGTGCTGAGCGGCGGACGGCTCACGCGCAAGGCGCCCCATGCCGTGCGCTGAACTCACCCCCGAGGGAGCAGCGGCACGGGCGCGAGGGTGAGGGTGACCAGTCCCCACAGCGCGAGGGCGACCATGACGCCGCCGATCCACTGGGTCAGGTCCTTGGGGCTGGCCCGCCGGGTCACCAAGGCGCCGATCGGCGCCGCGATCACGCCGCCGATCAGCAGGCCGCTCGCGGCGATCGCGAAGAACTGGACGCCCAGCCAGCCGATGAAGGCCGAGAGCACGGTGACGCTGACGAAGAACTCCGCCGCGTTGACGGTGCCGACCGCCATGCGCGGGGTCATGCCCTGCGCGATCAGGCTGCCGGTGGTCACCGGCCCCCAGGCCCCGCCGAAGGAATCGAGGAACGCGGCGACGAACCCCAGCGGCCCGACGAGGCGCATGCGCCGGTAGGCCTGCGCCCGCCGCGCCCCGCTCCAGATGAGATAGATGCCCACTGCCGCGAGGTAGACCAGCACCACCGGCCGCACGAAGCCGAGATGAAGGTGCGTCAGCGCCCAGACGCCCGCCAGTCCGCCCGCGATGCCGGGGACGACAAGGCGCGCGAACAGCGGCCAGTCGACATTGCGCTGCAGCGCATGGGCCACGCCCGAAATGCCGGTGGTGAAGCCCTCCACCGCGTGGGTCACCGAGGACGCCATCGCCGGCGGCAGGCCGAGCACCACCAGCAGCGCATTGGCGATGACCCCGAACGCCATGCCGAGCGCGCTGTCGACCAGCTGGGCGAGGAAGCCCGCGACGATGAACGGCGCCAGTTCCGCCCAGGGTATCGCCGAAAAATCGATCATGCGCCGCCTCCCCCCCGGCTACCCGGTCGCCGCCGCGCCTTGCCGAAGCGGCCCGACGGCGCGGTGAGCAGGAACAGCACCGGGAAGCTCAGCGCCAGCACCGAAAGCACCGCGCTCACGATGCGCTCCGCCCCCGCCAGCCAGGGCAGGACGGCCGCCCAGAGCGCCACCGCCAGCACCACCAGCAAGGTACGCTCCTGCGCCCGGTCGTCGAGATGCGTGAGTTCGGAGGCCATGCGCCCCTCGAACAGGCTGCGCAGGCCGAGGCCGGTCGGGCTGCGGCGATCGACCAGCGGGCGCGGCAGGCTCGCCTGCGCCAGCGCGCCGAGGCCCGCCGCAATCATGCGCAGGCCCACGGCGCTGGCGAAGCGGCGGAATTCGGTGTTGCGGTCGGTCAGCGCGCGCAGGCCGGAGCGCCCGCCGAACACCATGTCGGCCAGCGCGGTGCTCTCGGCCGGAAGCGGCGCGCGGTCGCGCACGGCGTCCTGCGTCGCGATCACCCATTCGAGAATCGCGGTCGGCACGTCCATGCCGGTCGCCCGCTCGAGGCCCTGGAAGCCGGGGGCGGAATTGGCCTCGCAGATGCGGTAGCCGTCCTCATCGAACAGGATGTCGATGCCGGTGATGTCGAGTTCGAGCACGTCGGCAGCCTGCACCGCCAGCTCGGCCATCTTCTGCGGCGGGTTGTAGGCGACGCCGACCCCGCCCAGCGAGACGTTGGACTTGAACCCGCCCGTCAGCGAGCGCCGCTCCATCGCCGCGACCACCCGGCCGCCCACCACCAGCACGCGCACGTCGCGCCCGTGGCTGGCGCGCACGTAATGCTGGAGGATGAAGTCGGCCTTGGCCTCGGCGCTTTCGAGCAGGCCGGCGAGATCCTCAAACTGGCTGCGGTCCTCGCACTTGAGGACGCCGGCGCCGCGCGTGCCCTTCAGCGTCTTGACGATCACCGGGAAGCCCAGCTCCCGCTCGACCAGATCGACGTCGATCGGGAACGTGCCCAGGATCGTGCGCGGGATCGGCAGGCCCGCGCGGTTGAGGGTCTGGAGGGTGTGGAGCTTGTCCGACACCGTCTCGATCGTCTCGGGCCCGTTGACCAGCCGCACGCCGCGCCGCTCGATGTGGCGCAGCAGGGCGAGCGTGAAGTAGTCGGTCTCCGCGCCGGTGCGGCAGATCAAGAAGTCGGGCCGCTCCACGGGCGTGCCCTGGTACTTCATCGACCAGTCGCTGCCGGTGCCGACCACCATCTCGAAGCGGTGGGGCTGGAAGACGTGCAGCTCGATCCCCATCGCGCCCGCCGCCTCCTGGAAGCGGAAAACCTCGGGCACTTCCGGGATCGCCGGATCGAGTTCATGCTGAAAGAGTATCCAGCCGCGCAACGCGATAACACTCCCGAATGGCCAGGGGCCGGGATGGGATAGGACAGCCTTCGCTCGTGCGGTCGACTTTGCCTCGAGCGCTCAATCGCCCGGCGCGCGTCCGGTTGCAAGGTGGGAAACGTCATCTTCGGCCTGGCCGGGGACCGCTGGCCATGCTTCCGGCGCGGCGTGGCCGGGAGGTGGGCGAGGCTCGGCGGCGGTCCCCGCTTTGGCGGGGACGACGGATATTTGGCCTTCAACTGGGACAGGTCAGGCTCTACCCTGGGGCAGAACCGGGCAGAAAGGCGCTCCGCTTGCAGATCACAGACACCGACCTGGACGACATGGTCGCCATCCCCACCGGGACCTTCACCATGGGGTCGGAAACCTTCTACCCCGAGGAGGCGCCGCTGCGCCGGGTTTCGGTCGATGCCTTCCGGATGGACCGCAAGCCGGTGACCAACCGCCAGTTCGCCGCCTTCGTCGCGGCGACCGGATACACCACCGTCGCCGAGATCGCGCCCGATCCCAGGGACTACCCCGGCATGCTGCCCGGCATGGACCGCGCGGGCTCGCTGGTCTTCACGAAGACCGCCGCGCCGGTCGACACCGCCAACCCCGCCAACTGGTGGACCTTCGCGTTCGATGCGTTCTGGCGCAGCCCCCTGGGGCCGGGCAGCGACGTCGAAAGCCTCGGCCTGTGGGACCATCCGGTCGTCCAGGTCGCCTATGCCGACGCGGAAGCCTATGCGAAATGGGCGGGGAAGGACCTTCCGACCGAGGCCGAATGGGAGTTCGCCGCGCGCGGCGGCCTCGAAGGCAGGGACTACGCCTGGGGCGACGAACTGGCGCCCGGCGGCGCGATGCTCGCAAACTACTGGCAGGGCCTGTTTCCCTTCGCCAACCAGATGCTCGACGGGTGGGAACGCACGTCTCCGGTGGGCACGTATCCCGCCAATGGCTACGGCCTCGTCGACATGATCGGCAACACCTGGGAGTGGACCCGCGACTGGTGGAGCGAAAAGCCCGAGGTCGCCAGGAAGTCCGGCGGATGCTGCGCTCTCAGCAATCCGCGCGGCGCAAAGCTGAAGGACAGCTTCGACCCCCGGCAACCGGGCGTGCGGATCGGGCGCAAGGTGCTCAAGGGCGGCTCCCATTTGTGCGCGGCGAACTACTGCCAGCGCTATCGCCCGGCCGCGCGGCACCCGGAGATGGTCGATACCTCGACCTCGCACATCGGCTTTCGCTGCGTGGTGCGAAACGCCTGACCCGCACGAAAAAGGGGAGCCCGAGGGCTCCCCTTCCGCCTGGCGCAACCCGTGAGGTCCGCCCGGCCGGCACCTGAAATCAGGAGCCCGTGGTGTCCTTGGGCGCCGTCGCCAAAGTCTGGGTATGCGCGTATCCGGGCGTGCCGGTGCCCGCCGTCAGGCCCGAGCGGCCCGTGGTTCGATCGCTGGCCGTGCTGTTGAGGCGCAGGTTGTTCTGGACGTGGCGGACGCCGCTGACGTCGTCGGCGATGTCCTCGGCCCGGCGCTTGTCCTGCCGGCTGTCCACCGTGCCTTCGAGCGTGACTTCACCGTCCTTGACCTGGACCCGGACATGGCTGGCATCGACGCGCCAGTCGTGGGTCAGCGCATCGTTGACATCCTCGCGGATGCGCTCGTCCGAGCGGGTGTAGTCCGAGGGACCTCGCCCGCGGTGGTCGGCCTCGCGGCGGCGGGCGGCATCGTCGTCACCGAACCAGCTGGCGACTTCGTCTCCGGCGCGCTGCAGGAAGCCGCGCCGCTCGCCATATTCGCGCCAGCTCCTGTCGTCGT
The DNA here is from genome assembly GCF_059416165.1 of Novosphingobium sp. GW821-FHT09E05. Lineage (NCBI taxonomy): Bacteria > Pseudomonadati > Pseudomonadota > Alphaproteobacteria > Sphingomonadales > Sphingomonadaceae > Novosphingobium > Novosphingobium sp. GW821-FHT09E05. Next base: position 217,348 of record NZ_JBWKOQ010000003.1, on the reverse strand, counting down.
CCCTGTCGCGGCCGCGCGACCAGCTGCCGGGGCCGTAGCTCGGGCGGTAGGAGTTGCTGGGGTGCAGCCCGCCGCTCAGGCCGGCGCTTTCCCGCGCGGAGAAGTCGCGGCCGCCGTAGTCTTCGCTGGTGAAGCTGCCGAAGTCGCTGCCGCCGCTGGCGTCGAACGAGCGCGCCGGATATTCGGCGCCCCGCGAGGCAGACGAGCCGGAAAAGCGGTAGCCGCGCTCGACCGAGCCGCCGCGGCCGTAACCGCTGTCGCCGTAGACCGGTTCGTCATAGCCGCGCTGGCCATAGCCGCTGCGGCCGCGCCCACGGTAGCTGCGTTCGCGCGCGGCATCGTCCTGACGCAGCCGGGCGCTTTCGTCCTGGCCGTGCAGGTCGCCGATGTAGCGGCCTTCGCGTTCACGGTCCTGGCTGAAGTAGTCGGTCCGCTCGTTCGAGTCGGTGTCCCAGCCTGCTCCGGCCTGGCGGTTGACGTCTCCCTGCCACTGATTGGCCTGACGGGGCGACTCCCACGAGCTGTCGTCGCTGCGATAGCCACCGGCCTGGCGGCTGCCGGCATTGGGGTCACGTCGATTCATGGATGCTCTCCTTGGTTCTGGCTCTATCGGCATGCCGAGCGGACATGGGTCATTGCCGCCCTTCCCATTCGACACGATGCCTGTGAAACGGCCCCCGGCCGCGAAGCGATCCACTGTCCGCCGCGCCAAAAGCGGCGTCCGTCGCAGGTGCCGTTTTCCCGACCACGGCCGCTGCAATCAAGGTGCACGTTTTGTTTAGGATAATACGGTAGAGAACCGCATCGCTTGGCGAGGTTTCGGGATTTCATGGCGATCGACGCGCAAACCATGCTGTTGATGACGAACGCGATCGCATTCGTTGCCGCAGCTTTTCTTTTCATCGAGTGGCGCTCGCTAGGCGAGCGCTTCCTGCTGAGTTTCGCGCTGGGCTTCCTGTCCATCGTCGTCGGTTCGTCGCTGGCCCCGCTGCGCCAGGAGGGCTCGTTCCTCGTCGGCGTGTGGATTTCCAACTCGATGGTGCCGCTCGCGCATCTGGCGTTTCTCCATGGCGCCGCCTCGTTTGCCGGCCGCAGGATCTCGCCTGCCTGGTTCCTCACGCCGCTGCTGTGCTGCGCGCTGATGGGGTACGCCGGGATCGATGCCGGAGGCGGCGGGCGCGACCAGATCATGTCGATGCTCAACGCCGGCTTCGTGGCCGTGCTCTCGCTCAAGGCGGCGAACGTGCTGCCGCGCGCGTTCCGGTCGGGCGGGTCGGAAACCCGGATGCTGGCGTGCACATTCCTGTTCCACGGCAGCTTCTACACCCTGAAGACGCTTTGTGCCTTCGTGCCGGGCGCCTTCGTCAACCTCTCCAGCTATGCCGGGACGATGATCGCGGCATCGCTGTTCGAGGGCGTGCTCGTCGCCGTCGCGCTCGCCATGTCGATCGCGGGCGCGCTGCGCCGCCGCCGTGAGGACCGCGTCACCCGCCTCGCCGAAAGCGACCCGCTGACCGGCCTGCTCAACCGCCGGGGATTCGAGAAGCGCCTGGAGGGCCTGTTCTCGGGCGACCGACCGGATGACTGCGGTGCCCTGCTGCTGATCGACGTCGACCACTTCAAGGCCGTCAACGATCGCTTCGGACACCAGGAGGGCGACCGCCTGCTCGTCGCCCTTGCCGAATACCTGAAGCTGCGCAGCCCGGCGGCGGCGATCATCGGCCGGTTCGGCGGCGACGAGTTCGCCATCGTCCTGCCGCGCTTCGACGAAGCGAGCGCGCTCGATTTCGCGGATGGCCTGTGCCTGGGCTTCGCCCACCGCATGGGGCCGGACAATACCGGGACGCTGAGCATCGGCTGCGCCGCGCTGCGCTCCGGCCCCGGCGACCTCAACGACGCGCACCTGCGCGCCGACCGCAGCCTCTACGACGCCAAGAGCAAGGGCCGCAACCGCGCCAGCCTGAGGGCCGCCGCGCCTTCCATCCCGGACGACATCGCGTTCCTTCCGCGCGTCGCCCTCGGCTGACCGCCTCCCCGCGCCGGACATGGCCGGCGAATAGCGGCGATACGCTATTGACCGGGAACCGCTCGGCGCGCGATGTGTTCTCGCGTGAACCATCGGCGCGCGGGACTTGCGCCGGCCGGGCGCGAAGGGATGCGAAGGGGCAATGACGCGCACGGAGGAGAGCGGCGACGGGTTCATGGGACTCGCTGGCGAACTCGCGCTGCGCATCGCCGAATACGACTGGGCCTCGACGCCGATCGGCGCGATCGGGCAATGGCCCGTCAGCCTGCGCCACACCGTCGGCATGATGCTGCCCTCCCCGGTGCCGCTGGTGCTGCTCTGGGGCGAGGAAGGCGTCATGCTGTACAACGACGCCTATTCGAAATTCGCGGGCGGGCGCGACAGCCGCCTGCTCGGCTCGAACGTCCGCGACGGCTGGGACGAGATCGCCGAGTTCAACGACAATGTCATGCGCGTCGGCCTTGCCGGCAAAACGCTCAGCTACCGCGATCACATGCTCACGCTCCACCGCGACGGCCGACCCGAGCGCGTGTGGATGAACCTCGACTACTCACCCGTCCCCGGCGACGACGGCAAGCCAGCCGGGGTCATCGCCGTGGTTGTCGAGACGACCGAGGCGCGGCTTGCCGCCGACACCCTGCGCGAGAGCGAGACCCGGCTGCGCTTCCTCGACGACCTCGGCCGCGCGGTCGCCGACTGCCGGAGCGCGGACCAGATCCTGGCGATCACCACCCGCCTCACCGCCGAGCACCTCGGCCTTACCAACTGCGCCTATGCCGACATGGATGACGACGGCGACGGCTTCACCATCCGCGGCAACTGGCACGCGCCCGGCTCCCCCTCGATCGTCGGACACTACAGCCTCGCCGACTTCGGAACGCTGGCGGTGCGGGAACTCAACGCCGGACGGCCGCTGATCGTCAGGGACAACGCGGCCGAGCTGGCCCCGGAAGAAGCGCGGACCTTCCAGGACATCGGCGTCGCCGCGACGATCTGCATGCCGCTTGTCAAGCAGGGCAGGCTCACCGCCCTGATGGCGATCCACGACGCCAGGCCGCATGCCTGGAACGACTACGAACTCGCCGTCATCCGCGAGGTGACCGAGCGCTCGTGGGCCCACGTCCAGCGCGTCGGCGTCGAAGGCCTGCTGCGCGAGCGCGAGGAGTACAACCGCCAGATCCTCGACGGCGCGATCGACTACGGCATCGTCGCCACCGATCTGGGCGGGCACGTCACGCTCTGGAACAGCGGCGCGGCGGCGATGCTCGGCTGGACCGAACAGGAGATGCTGGGCCAGCCGATGGCGGTGTTCTTCACGCCCGAGGACCGCGCCGCCGGCCGCCCCGCCGCCAAGCGCCGCGAGGCGATCGAGACCGGCCGTGCCCACGATGCCCGCTGGCACCTGCGCAAGTCGGGCGAGCGGTTCTGGGGCCTCAGCGAGATGACCCCGTTGTGCAATGCCGCGGGAACCGCCATCGGGTTCGTCAAGCTGATGCGCGACCGCACCCACGAGCACGAGGCCCAGACCGCCCTGCGCCTCAGCGAGGACCAGCTGCGCCGCGCGCAGGTGGCGGGCGGGGTCGGGCTGTTCTCAGTCGATATCGTCGCCAACATGATCAGCGGCACCGACGAATTCTGCCGCATCTTCGGGGTCGAGCAGCGCGGGCCGGTATCGCCCGAGATATTCGAGGCCATCGTCGTCCCCGAAGACCGCGCGATGATCTCCAACAGCACCAGGCGGCACGACGCGGCGACCCCGCTCGACGTCGAGTACCGCATCCGCCGCGCCGACACCGGCGAGGAGCGCATCGTCGCGCGCAAGGCCGACTTCGAACTCGACGAGGCGGGCCGCCCGGTGCGCATGGTCGGCGTGGTCCAGGACGTGACCGAGCGCCGCCGCACCCAGCTCGCCCTCGAAACCAGCGAGGCGCAGTTCAGCGCGCTGGCGCAGAACATGCCCACGCAGGTCTGGACGGCGCGCGCCGACGGCCAGCTCGACTGGTTCAACGACCGCGTCTACGCCTATTCGGGCGCGCCGCGCGGCAGCCTCGACGGCGCCGGCTGGGCGCACCTGCTCCACCCCGACGACCGCGCCGCCGTGCTCGAACGCTGGGCCGCCTCGCTCTCCAGCGGCGAGGTCTTCGACACCGAATACCGCCTGCGCGACGCCGAGGGGACCTACCGCTGGCACCTCTCGCGCGCGCTTCCGCTGGCCGACGCGCGCGGGCACATCACCGCCTGGGTGGGCACCAATACCGAGATCGAGGCGCAGAAGCAGGCCGAGGCGGCTTACGTGCAGGACCGCGACCGGCTCTGGACGATCAGCCGCGACCTCATGCTGGTGTGTGACTTTTCCGGCCTCATCACCGCCGTGAACCCCTCGGCCGAGCGCCTGCTCGGCTGGCACGAGGGCGAAATGCTCGGCCGCCGCATCGCCGCCTTCGTCCACCCCGACGACCGCGAGGCAACCGCCACCGAAGTCGCCAAGCTGTCTGCCGGGGTGCGCACGATCGCTTTCGAAAACCGCTACCGCACCAAGGACGGCGACTACCGGCTGATCGCCTGGACTGCCGTCCCCGACGAGCGCCGCATCCACGCCGTGGGGCGCGACATCACCGACCAGCGCGCGGTCGAGGACGCGCTGCGCCAGTCGCAGAAGATGGAGGCGGTCGGCCAGCTGACCGGCGGCATCGCCCACGATTTCAACAACCTGCTGCAGGGCATCACCGGCAGCCTCGACGTCATGCACAACCGGCTGGCGCAGGGCCGGACCCAGGACCTCGACCGCTGGCTGACCGGCGCGCGCACTTCGGCCGAGCGCGCGGCGGCGCTGACCCACCGCCTGCTCGCCTTCTCGCGCCGCCAGCCGCTCGACCCCCGGCCGGTCCGCACCAACCCGCTGATCGCCTCGATGGAGGACATGCTGCGCCGCACGCTGGGCGAACACATCCAGCTGGAATTCGTGCTGGCGGGGGGACTGTGGCAGACCCGCTGCGACCCCAACCAGCTCGAAAGCGCGATCCTCAACCTCGTCATCAACGCGCGCGACGCCATGCCCACGGGCGGCAAGCTGACGATCGAGACCTGCAACGCCCACCTCGACGGCCACTACGTCTCACTCCAGCGCGACGTGAAGGCCGGCCAGTACGTGTGCATCGCCATCACCGACACGGGCGTGGGCATGAGCCGCGAAACCGCCGCCCGCGCCTTCGAGCCGTTCTTCACCACCAAGCCAATCGGCCAGGGCACCGGGCTCGGCCTGTCGATGATCTACGGTTTCGCGCGCCAGTCCGAAGGCTATGCGCGCATCTATTCCGAAGAGGGCAAGGGTACCACGATCAAGCTCTACCTCCCCCGCCACCACGGCGCCGAAGGCCAGCCTGACGAGGCCGCGCGGCGCGATGCCCCGCCCTCGGCGCAGGACGGCGAAGTGGTGCTGGTTGTAGAGGACGAACCGGTCGTGCGCGGGCTCATCCTCGAAGTGCTGGACGAGCTGGGCTATACCGCGATCGAGGCTGCGGACGGTCCCTCGGGGCTTGCGATCCTGCAGTCCGGGCGGCGGATCGACCTGCTCGTCACCGACATCGGACTGCCCGGGCTCAACGGCCGCCAGGTCGCCGATGGCGGCCGCGCCACCCGCCCCGACCTGAAAGTGCTGTTCATGACCGGCTATGCCGAAAACGCCGCGATGGCCTCGGGCTTTCTCGAACCCGGCATGGCGATGATCACCAAACCCTTCGCGATGGACGTCCTCGCCGGGCGAATTCGCGAGATCATCGGCAATTGAAGCTCTTGCCGATGGGCCGGACCGCTGCCAATAGTTCCCAGACACACTTCGATGCGAGCACGCATCTTCAAGGGCCTGACGATGTCTGAGCAAATCTCCAACTTCAATGGGCTGCGGGTGCTCGTCGCCGAGGACGAATTCCTCGTCTCGATGCTGCTCGAAGAGATGCTCGACGATCTCGGCTGCACCGTCGTGGGTCCATACGCCACGCTGTCCGCGGCGCTCGACGCCGCCCGGAACGAGGCCTACGATGTCGCCGTGATCGACCTCAACCTCGGCGGCGAGAAGGCGGACCCGATCATCGCCGAAGTCTCGGCCCGCGCCATCCCTCACGCCATCGCCAGCGGCGGCTACGACGCCGCGTCCGGGCACCGGCCTACCGTGTTGCTCGACAAGCCCTACAGCTCGGCGCAGCTGGAGCAGGCGATCCGGGTGCTGCAGTCCGCCTTGCAGGACCGCGTCTAGGCGCGGCGCCCGCTCGCGGGATGACGGAGCCGATGCTTCAGTCGGTCGGCGCGGTCAGCGCCGTCCTCAGGCGGAAGTGACCAGCACGAACGGGATCGTCACGTAGCCGCGCACCGCCATTGCGGTGCCGCCGCTCATCGTCGGCTGCCAGCGCCAGCGCTTCACCGCCTGCAGCGCGGCGCGGTCGAGCCGGTCGCTGCCGCTGCTGCCAGCCACCTTGATGTCCGAAACCTTGCCGTCGGTGCCCACTAGCACCAGCAGCTTGACCGTGCCCTGCTCATGCGCGCGGCGCGCCTCGGTCGGGTAGGTCGGAGGCTTGGCGAAGAGCACCTTGCTCGACAGGTCGCCGCCTTCGAGGGTCGTGGAGGCGGCGGGCACGGCGGCGGGGGCCGCGGCGGTCTTGGTGCCTTCGCTCGTCATCGTCGGCGGGGCGGGCGGCGGCGGCGCGTCGACCATGACCTGGACCGGCCCCTGCGAGGGCAGTTCGATCATCGGCTTGGGCGCGACCGTCTGGGTCTCCGCAGCCTCGGGCGTGTCGAGCCTGGTCTGCTCGGGCGGCGGCGGCGGAGTCACGTCGAGCTCGCGGATGTCGACCGTGGTCAGGCGCGCGCGTTCCTTGTGCATGGCGACGATGTTGAGCGTCGCCATCGCCGCGATGATCCCCAGGATCGCGCCGGCAGAGCCCAGCAGCGCCATCGGCCGGGCGTTCTTCGAGGGCTGGTAGACCCCGCGCTCATGGGAAACGATGCCGGCCCCGGCCGATTCGCGACTTTCGGGAGCGCCCGCCCCTCCCGCGTCGAACGACGGGTCCTGAGCCAGAGCTGCAGCCGGATTACGGGCGAACTCATTCAGTGTGGTAACCGCGAGTGTCGCCAATTGTAATCTCCTGCCAACCACTATTGCGAGTGATTTGCATATACACTAAGCACCGGCTCGTCCAGAGGGCTCTCGGTTCCGAACCGCGCTAATGTGCCCTCCCTCTCAGGATCGACGAAGGATACGACCCGTTGGAAGCTGCCGATGCCCTGGAAGAACGCCCCGATGACCAACGGGTGACGGGCAATCCGGCCGGCGAGCCTGCGGCTAGACCCCGGCCGCCCCGCCCGGCCGCGCCGAAAAAGAAGAAGAACAAGAAGGTCCGCGCCTTCTGGCTCAAGCAGCTGCACACCTGGCACTGGGTGAGCGCGGCGATTTCGCTGGCGGCGATGTTCCTGTTCTCGGTGACCGGCATCACGCTCAACCACGCCGCCTCGATCGGCGCCGAGCCGGTGGTGACCAGGAGCGCGGGCCAGCTGCCCGCCGCCCTGCTCGCCCGGCTCCACGCGCCCGGCGACGCCACCGACCCGCTGCCCGCCGAGGTTGCGAAAGCCGTGGCCGCCGTGGTCCCGCTCGACCCGTCGGGCCGCGCCGCCGACTGGTCGGCCGACGAGGAAGTCTACATCGCCATGCCCGGCCCCGGGCGCGACGCCTGGGTCAGCATCGACCGCGCGAGCGGCGCCGTCGCCGCCGAAGTGACCGATCGCGGCTGGATCTCCTACCTCAACGACCTGCACAAGGGCCGCAACACCGGCGACGCCTGGTTCTGGTTCATCGACCTGTTCGCCGTCGCCTGCGTGCTGTTCACGCTGACCGGCCTGCTCCTGCTCCAGCTCCACGCGCGGCACCGGCCGATGACCTGGCCGCTGGTAATCCTCAGCCTCGTCGCGCCGCTGCTGCTGGCGCTCCTTTTCATCCACTGACGTAGAAAGCCCGTGATGACCCGATCGAAGATCCTGCCCGCGCTGCCGCTGCTGGCCGCCGGCGTTATTGCCACCCCGGCCCTCGCGGCGTCGGTGACCGTCACCATCCCGCAGGTGAAGGTGGCCGAATACCACAAGCCCTACGTCGCCGGCTGGATCGAGCCCGTCGCCGGCGGCGCGGCGCGCACCATCTTCGTGTGGTACGACGTCAAGAAGGCCGGCCGCGAGCCCGGCACCAAGTGGCTCGCGGACCTGCGCAGCTGGTGGCGCAAGGGCGGCAACACGATGAAGATGCCCGCCGACGGCCTCAGCGGCGCCACCCGCGCGCCCGGCAGCTACACCGTGCCGATCCCCGCCAACCTGCCCGCCGGCCAGTACGTCCTCAAGGTCGAGGCCGCGCGCGAGACGGGTGGACGCGAACTGGTCTCGGTGCCGTTCTCGGTCCCGGCCAAGGGCGGATCGGCTTCGGGCAAGACCGAACTGGGCACCATCACCATCCGCTGATCCGGGCACAAGCCCGACCATCCGTCATTGATAACAGGGGAATTTCCATGCGTTTCCGCACCATCCTGATCGCCGCCGCCGCATCGTCGGCGCTCGCCACGCCCGCCCTCGCCCACCGCATGTGGCTGCTGCCGTCGACCACGACGCTGGCGGGCACCAGCGAATACGTCACCGTCGACGCCGCCGTGTCGAACGACCTGTTCTACCCCGATCACCAGCCCATGGACCCCGCGCAGGTCAGCGTATGGGCGCCCGACGGTACCGAAGCCAAGATCGAGAACCCCTCCAAGGGCAAGTACCGCGGCACTTTCGACGTCGCCATCAACAAGCCGGGCACCTGGAAGATCGGCATGCAGCGCTCCTCGATCGGCGGCACCTTCAAGGTCGACGGCGAGCAGTGGCGCGTGGGTGGACGCGGTCGTCCTGCCGGCGCTCCCGGCGCGCCGGGCGGCCCCGGCGGTGCTCCCGGAGCCGGCGCTCCTCCCGCTGGCGCGCCGATGGGCGCCCCGGGTGGTCCCGGTGGCCAGCCGATGCGCATGGTCGCCACCGTCGCCGACATTCCTGCCAACGCCACCGACGTGAAGCTCAGCGAATCGCTGTCGACCTACGCCGTCTACGTCAGCTCGGACGCGCCGTCCAAGGGCGTGCTGACCCCGGCCGGCAAGGGCCTCGAGTTCGACCCGATCACCCACCCCGACGCGCTCGTCTCGGACGAGGAGGCCAGCTTCCGCTTCCTCATCGACGGCAAGCCGGCGGCCGGCGTCAAGGTCACGATCATCCCCGGCGGCAAGAAGTACCGCGAGGCTGAGGACGCCCAGGAACTGACCACCGGCGCCGACGGCGTGCTGCACGTCAAGTGGCCGGTCGCGGGCATGTACTGGCTCAGCGCCAGCGCCGAGGACGCCAAGCCGAGCGACAAGCGTGCGACCAGCCGCCGCATGTCGTTCACCAGCACGCTCGAAGTCGTCGCGCCCTGATCCGCGCACACGGCTGACGGCATCACCCCATGCGTTTCGCCGTTCCGCTCGCGATCGACCCGTCCTGCTTCGCCAGCTGGCGGCAGGATGCGCCGATCGCGGTGCTGGACGGAGAGACGATGGGCACGACCTGGCGGATCAGGCTTGCCGCTCCCCCGGGCTTCGACCGTGCCGCCACCATGGCGGCCATCGAAGCGCGGCTGGAGACGATCCTCGCCCAGATGAGCCACTGGCGCGCGGATTCCCTGCTCGGGCGCTTCAACCGTGCGCCGGGCGGCACCTGGCTCGCCCTGCCGGCAGATTTCGCGCGAGTGATGGACGCCGCGCTCGACGTGGCGGAGCGGTCCGCCGGCGCCTTCGATCCGGCCGTTGGCGCGCTCGTAAACATCTGGGGGCACGGCCCGGTCAAGGTCGATCGGCCGCCCGGACCCGCGGAGATCGGCGCCGCGCTGGCGGTCTCGGGCATCCATCGCCTCGCGCACGACCGGGCAGCGCACCGCCTCAGGCAGCCCGGCGGCCTGCACCTCGACCTTTCCGGCATCGCCAAGGGCTTCGCGGTCGACGCCCTCGCCGCGCTGCTGCGCCAGCGTGAGTGCCACCATGCGCTTGTCGAGATCGGCGGCGAACTGGCCGGGCTCGGCCTGAAACCCGACGGCGATCCCTGGTGGGTCGAGCTGGAACCCCCCGCCGCCGGCATCGCGCCCCTGCGCATCGCGCTGCACCAACTTGCCATCGCCACCTCGGGCGACTACGTGCGCGGGCGGCACACGATCGACCCGCGCCGCGGCATTGCGGTAGGCCACGCCGCCTCGGTCAGCGTGATCCATGCTTCGGCCATGCTGGCGGACGCCTGGGCCACCGCGCTCGGCGTCCACGATCCGATCGCCGCACAGGCGCTGGCGTCCCGGGAAAAGCTGGCGGTGCGCATGCTCACGCGCAGCCGGGGCGCGATCCAAGAATGGATCAGCCCGGCGCTGGCGGCGATGATAGAGCCCGCCGAAACCGCTGGTCCCGCCCCCTCCTGAATGCCGCGCACGGTGCCGTCTCCGTCACAAGTGAATAGCGACTAAAACAAATTCGATTTCATGGCTTGATAATGAGAGTGACTCTCAATATCAGCCCCCTCGTTGAATGCGACCACATCAGGGGGAAAACATGTCACTCAAGCCATCCAAGTCGGCCGCCCGCCGCACGTTCCTGGCACTGTCCTGCATCGCGCCGGCCTTTGCGCCCATGGCCCACGCCCAGCAGGCCGATAGCAGCGAACGCAGCCTCGGTGGCGTCACCGTCTCCGACACCGCGATCACCGAACAGCCCGGCCGCAAGCTGGAATCGCCCAAGCGCACCCGCCCCGTGCTCGACACGCCGCAGACCATCACCGTCATCTCGGGCGCCGTGATCGAGCAGCAGAACCTGCTGACCCTGCGCGACGTGCTCTCCACCGTGCCGGGCATCACTTTCGGCGCCGGCGAAGGCGGCACCGGCCCGGGCGACAATATCACCTTCCGCGGCTACAGCGCCAGCAACGACATCACCATCGACGGCGTGCGCGACAGCGCGCAGATCACCCGCACCGACTCGTTCAACCTCGAGCAGGTCGAAGTCACGAACGGCGCGAACTCGGTGATCTCGGGCGCCGGTTCGACAGGCGGCAACATCAACATCGTCACCAAGCGCCCCAAGGCCGACGACGCCTTCCTCGCCACCGGCGGCGTGGGCACCGACAACTACTACCGCGCCACCGTCGACCTCAACAAGCGCGTCAACGACCTCATCGCGGTCCGCCTGAACGCGATGTGGCACCGCAACGACGTGCCCGGCCGCGATGTCGAGGACTACAAGCGCTGGGGCGTCGCGCCCTCGATCACCTTGGGCATCGACAGCCCGACCCAGCTGACGCTGCAGTACAACCACCAGGAAGACGACAACATCCCGCAGTACGGCGTGCCGTACTACGCCGGTGGCCGCGTCGCCGGCGTCGATCGCAGCGACTACTTCGGCTATCGCAACGTCGACAAGCAGAAGATCAACGTCGATGCGCTCACCGCGATCTTCGAGCATGACTTCAGCGACACCGTATCGGTCCGCAACCTCGCCCGCTGGCAGGATTCGCGCCAGCTGACGCAGGTCAACCCGCCGCAGGGCACGTACTGCCTCGCCAGCGGCGTGACGCCGACCGGGGCCGCGTGCCCGGCCACCGTGCCCGCCGGCTACTACCTGCCGTCAGGCCCGCGCGGCACCACCCGCGACACCCGCAACCAGCTGATGTTCGACCAGCTCGACCTCAAGGCCGTCGTCAACACCGGCGCCATCGAGCATACGATCGACATCGGCGTCGCCGCGACCTGGGAAAAGTACGACCTCTACAACGGGAACGTGCTGCGCAACGCCAACGGCACCGCGTTCTACTCCGCCTATCCGCTGATCAACATCGACAATCCGAACGAGATCGTCCCGGGACCTGCGGGCTTCAACTACGGCAGCAACGTCTACACCGGCGCGGTCAACTTCATCCGCACCGGCCACACCATCGGCGAGCAGACCAATGTCGCCGGCTACCTGTTCGACACGATGAAGCTGGGCAAGTTCGAGCTGAGCGCCGGCGCTCGCCTCGAGCGCAACAGCGGCACCTCGCGCACCGACAGCATCGCGGCGACCACCACATCGACCCTGACGCAGGGCCAGGTCACGCCGGGGATCAAGGCCAGGAACGCGGACACACTGTTCTCCTACCGCGTGGGCCTGAACTACAAGCCGGTCGAGGCGGTCAGCATCTACGCCGCCTACGGCAACTCGCGCACGCCGTCGAAGAACTCGGTCAACGGTTCGTGCACGGCCGACACCCCGGGCGTCGTCAACACGACCTGCAACATCAACCCGGAATCGGCCAAGAACTACGAAGTCGGCGTGAAGGGCGAGCTGTTCGATGGCGGCCTGCTGCTCACCGCCGCGGCGTTCCGCAACGAGCGTGACAAGTACGCGGTCGTCTCGGGTGACCCGACGGTTCCCAACCAGCAGCTCGACGGCAAGTCGCGCGTGGACGGCATCGCGCTGGGCGCGTCCGGCACGATCACCCCGGCCTGGACGATCACGGCCAACTACACGTACCTCAAGGCCAAGCTGCTCCAGTCGGTCTCGGACAAGTGCCTCGCCAACCCCGGCACCGGCAGCTGCACCAACACGCCCGCCAATCCGAACCCGGGCGCCGATCAGTACCTGCCGCAGACGCCCAAGCACTCGGGCAGCCTGTTCACCACCTATCGCCTGCCCTTCGGCCTGTCGATCGGCTACGGCTTCACCTACCAGGGCAGCTTCCTGCTTTCGGCCGCGACGCCGACGGCGGCCGCGACCAGGTCGGACGACTTCCTCATCCACCAGGGCTACCTGGCGTATGAGTTCTCGCCCAACCTCTCGGCGCAGCTCAACGTCAAGAACATCGGCGACAAGCTGTACTTCACGCGCATCCGCAACAACGGCTGGGCCACCCCGGGCGACGCCCGCTCGGCGGTCCTGACCGTCACCGCGAAGATGTAATGCCAGCAGGACCCGGCAGGCGCTCACCTGCCGGGTCCTTGTTTATTGCGAACCATTGTCACCGCCCGGATATTGGGCGAGAGAGACCGCATGGTCATCGAAATTCCCGAGCTTTTCAGCCCGTCCGAAGTGCGCGAGATGCGCGCCGCGCTCGAAGCCGCCGACTGGGCGGACGGCCGCGCCACCGCCGGTCACCGCGCCGCCCGCGTGAAGGACAACGAGCAGCTCCCGCTCGACCACCCGCTGGCGAAGCAGCTGGCCCACCGCGTGCTCGACCGGCTGGGCAGGGCGCCGCTGTTCATCGCCGCCGCCCTCCCCGCCAAAGTGCTGCAACCGCGCTTCAGTCGCTATGACGGCCAGGGCCACTACGGTAACCATGTCGACAACGCGATCTTCCCGGTCCCCGGCACCGGCGAGCATTTGCGCTCCGACGTCTCCAGCACCCTGTTCCTCAGCGATCCCGAGGAATACGAGGGCGGCGAGCTGGTGATCGAGGACATGTTCGGCGCCCATTCGATCAAGCTGCCAGCGGGCTCGCTGATCGTCTACCCCGGCTCCAGCCTGCACCGGGTCATGCCCGTCACCAGCGGTGTGCGCTTCGCCTCGTTCTTCTGGACCCAGAGCTTCGTCGCCTCGCCCGAAAAGCGGCGGCTGATGTTCGAGCTGGACGGCGCCATCCAGGCAGTCGCCACCGACCATCCCGAACATGCCTCGGTCGACACGCTGACGCAGGTCTACCACAACCTCCTGCGCCAGTGGTCGGCGACATGAGCGCGCCCCTGCCGCCGCTTGACGCCATCCCGGCGGACCTGCGCAGCCTCGCCGACTACGAAAGCCGGGCCGAACGCCACCTCTCGCCCGAAACCTGGCGCCACATCCAGGAAGGCGCCGGCCGCGAAGTCACCCTACGCGAGAACTGCGCCGCGTTCGACCGCATCGGCCTGCTGCCACGCGCCATGGCGGATCTGGGCGGCAGCACCCGGATCGAGCTGCTCGGCCGCAGCCATGCCTCTCCGATCCTGCTGGCGCCGCTGGCCTACCAGCGCCTCGCCCACCCCGAGGGCGAACTGGCGGCGGTGCGCGCCGCCACCGCGCTCGATACCGGGATGGTCGTCAGCACTCTCGCCAGCATGCGCATCGAGGACATCGCCGCCGCCGCGCGGTCCCTCGCCCGCGAACTGGGCGGGCGGGCCGCGCCGCTGTGGTTCCAGCTCTACCTCCAGGGCGAGCGCGAGCATTCCCTCCAACTCGTCCGCCGCGCCGAGGCGGCGGGCTACGAGGCGATCGTGCTGACCATCGATGCCGCGCTCAAACCCGCAGGCATGACGCTGCCGCCCGGCGTGGACGCGGTGAACCTCGCCGGCATGCCGCGCCCGCGCCAGACCTCGGTCCCGGGCGGGCGCATCCTGCTCGGCACTCCCCTCACCGACGCCGCGCCCAAGTGGGCCGACCTCGCGTGGCTGCGCAGCGTCACCACGCTGCCGATCCTCGTCAAAGGGCTGGTGCTGGGCGAGGACGCCCGCCGCACGGTGGACGAGGGCGCCGACGGCCTGATCGTCTCCAACCACGGCGGCCGCGTGCTCGATGGCCTGCCCAGCGCGCTCGAGCTGATCCAGTCGGTGGCCGAAGCGACGCAGGGGCGCGTACCGCTGCTGCTCGACGGCGGGGTGCGACAGGGCACCGACGTGGTCAAGGCTCTGGCGCTCGGCGCGGCGGCGGTGTTGGTCGGGCGGCCGCAGCTGCATGCGCTGGCCGTCGCCGGGATGCCGGGGGTGGCCCACATGATCCACCTGCTGCGCACCGAACTGGAAGCGGCGATGGCGCAGCTGGGGTGCCCTACCGTGGATGTGCTGACGCCGGATCGACTGGTGGCGCTGGGAGGCTGACGCCGGCCTGTGGCGAACTCAGCGCCGGACGCCTTCCTAGCGCGAACGAAAAAGGGGGCCTTGCGGATGCAAAGCCCCCCGTCTTTCCGTTTTTCCGGAACCCGTCAGCCGGGCAGAGCGTAGGCGATCACCTCGTCGCCGATCGGCGTTTCCATGAAGTGATGCCCGCCCGGTGCGATCACCAGGTACTGCTTCCCGTTCACCGCATAGACCATCGGCGTCGCCTGCCCGCCCGCCGGGAGCACGTCGCTCCACAGCGTCTTGCCGGTCTTGAGGTCGATGGCGCGGATCAGGTTGTCGGTCGTGGCGGCGACGAAGATCACGCCGCCCGCCGTCACCACCGAACCGCCATTGTTGGGCGTGCCGATCTCGAACGGCAGCATCGAGGGGATGCCGAAGGGTCCGTTCGTCCGCGCAGAGCCCAGCGGGCGGTCCCAGATGGTCTTGCCGCTCGCCATGTCGATGGCGCGGATGCCGCCGTAGGGAGGCTGCTTGCACAGCATGCCGGTGAAGGGCAGGCGCCAGCCGGCGTTGACGTCGATGGCGTAGGGGGTGTGCGCCTGCGGATCGCCCGCGCCCTCGGCGCCGCCGATATTGCCGCGGGCCTGGTCGCGCGGAGCCCAGCCCTTCTTGTTGGCCTCGGCGCGGGGGACGAGGCGAACGTAGTTGGGCATGTCGTTGTAGTTGGCGACGATCACCCCGCGGCGCGGGTCGATCGCAACGCCGCCCCAGTCGGTGCCGCCGTTGTAGCCGGGGTACTCGATCGAGCGACGGTCGCTCTCGGGCGGGGTGAAGAAGCCCTTGTAGCTCGCCTTCCGGAACTGGATGCGGCAGACCATCTGGTCGATCGGCGACATGCCCCACATTTCACGTTCGGTCAGCGCGGGCTTGCGCAGCGTATGCCACAGCGACACGCGCTGGGTCTTCGCCCGCTGCTCCGGCTCGACGCCGCCGCCGGGCGCCTTGATCTCGCCCACCGGGGTCAGCGGACGGCCGGTCCTGCGGTCGAGCACGTAGATGTCGCCCTGCTTCGAGGGCAGCACCAGCGCCGGGGTGCCGCGATAGTCGACGAGGCTGGCCTGCGCGCCGAAGTCGTAGTCCCACACGTCGTTGCGCACGGCCTGGAACTTCCAGCGCGGCTTGCCGGTGGTCACGTCGAGCGCGACGAGCGAGGTGGCGAATTCCTTCTCCTGCGGACGGCGCAGGCCCGAGAAGTAGTCCGCCGCCGCATTGCCCATCGGCAAGTAGACGAGGCCAAGCTGCTCGTCGCCGCTGGCGATGGTCCACATGTTGGGGGTTCCGCGCGCCCAGGTCTGGCCGGTCGGCGGGTAGCCGTTCCAGTCCGGGTGCATCATGTCCCAGGCCCAGCGCAGCTTGCCGGTGACGGCGTCATAGCCCCGGATCACGCCCGAAGGCGCCCAGCGGTCCTGTCCGTCGAGGACCTGGTGTCCGGTCACGACCACGCCCTTGACGATGGTCGGCGGCGAGTTGATCGAGACGTAGCCGGCGGGCGTGTTGCCCATGCCGATCTTGGTATCGACCTCGCCGTTGGCGCCGAAGCTGGTGCAGCGCTGCCCGGTACGGGCATCGAGCGCGAACAGGCGCGCGTCGAGCGTACCGTAGATCAGGCGCGTGGCACAGGGCTGGTCGGCCGGTGCGTTCGGCACGGCATAGTAGCTCACCCCGCGGCAGGCGGCGGTATAGGGGATCGCCTCGTCCGAGACCTTGGGGTCGAACTTCCAGCGCTGCTTGCCGGTCGCCGGATCGAGGGCCAGCACGATGTTCTTGGGCGTGCAGACATAAAGCATGTCACCGACCTTGAGCGGCGTGTTCTCGCCGCCGTAGGTCTTGGCGATCTTGGGGGTGGAGGGCATGTCGCCGGTGTGGATCAGCCAGGCGCGCTTCAGGTTCTTGACGTTCTCGGGCGTGATCTGGCCAAGCGGCGAGAAGCGCCGCGCGCTCTCGCTGCCGCCGTAGGCGGGCCAGTCGTCACCGGCGGCGGCGAGCGAGGGATCGCCCATCTCGGCGCCCAGCGCGGGCAGGTCGAAGGCGGGCTTCGTCTCTGCCATCTGCGCGAAGACCAGCGCCGCCACGGCGGTCAGCGCCACCGCCGCGCCGCTCGCGCCGAGGCCCAGCCTCCAGCGGTGGGGATGGACGGACAGCGTCGGCATGACCAGCAGCACCGCCACCAGCAGCACCAGCGGCGCGAACACGCGCGGCACCAGCGCCCAGTTGTTCGCACCGACCTCGGCCAGCGCCCAGAGCACGGTCAGGACGAAGACGGCGATGTAGATCCAGCCGCCGAGGATGCGGCGGCGAAACAGCAGCGCGCCGGAGACGACCATCGCCAGCCCCGCCAGCACGTAATAAGCCGAGCCGCCCAGCAGCGCGAGCCATGCCCCGCCTATCGCCAGCACCACGCCTATGACCGCGATCACCGCGCCCAGGACCAACGGCGATAGCGGACGCGCTCTGCGGTCCGTGAGGGGGCGATCCATCTTTACACTCCGGCAATAATCGGGCTTGCGCCTCGTGTAAGTACCGAGCTCGGCCAAGGTTCCGCGGGCCAAGGGTAATTATGCAGGCGGATCAACGAGAACGGCGTTCACGGCAGCAGCGCAAGGTGTTCGGGAAGCCGGTGAAGGGCGGCGACGACAGCTATCAGCGGTGTGTGAGTTTACCCCAACGGCAGCGTCACCGAGGCCTTGGGCGCATCGCGCAAACGCAGGTGAAGCAAACCATCGGCGGGCTTGGGCACCGTCAATGCGCCGCCGGTATAGCCCGGAGGCACCGTCGTCGCCTTGGCGAAGCCGGCATCGGCGCCCACCGTCTCGACGAGAAACAGGCTCCGCGCGGTCACCGTGCACTCCGCCTCGGCGCAGGCCACTGCTTCGATGCCGGGCAGCCGGGCGAGCGTGGCGAGCGGTTCCCAGTCGCCCGCCGTGTCGCCGTGGACCAGCCGGAAGCGCAGGGGTCCGAAGGTTCCGGGCGGAATATCCGCGCCTTTGAGCCGGGCCACGAGAACCTGCGCGCTCTCCAACGTCAGGCCCTTGCCCGCGCTCAGCTTTGCCACCGCGTCGCCCTCGGCGGGCGCGATCTCGAGCACATCGGTCGCGGCGAAGCGGGTGCCGGGGCCCGCTTTCACCGAGAACACCATCTCGCCCGTATCGGGCAGGAGGTCGCCGGCTGCGCCGAGATCCAGCGTCCTTGCACCCTTGGCGACAGGCGCCGGGTTGACGGTGCGGTTGAGCAGCGAAACCTGCGGGCGCGGCGGGGCGATGCGCGCCTGGAGCGGCAGGCTGCGCCCGTCCTCCAGCTTGACCGTGGCCTCGGCCGGGGCGCCTTCGGCAGGCGCGCGGCCGGTCCCCTGCGCGACCAGCCGCAGCCGGTCCGCCGCGCCTTCGCGGGTGAGACCGTCCGGCCGGAACTCGACATCGCCGACCATGACCGCGCGCACCTGGTCGAGGCGCTGCCCCGCCAGCACGCCCTGCGTATCCCCGGCGTGGAGTTCCAGCCCGTCGAGCCGGCTCGCCTCGGCCCGCGCCGTCAGCGTCACGGCGGCGGGGTCCTTGACGCCCTGGTAGCGCACCTCGAGACGCATCTCGCCCGGCCGCGCGCGCTCCAGCGGTACGGTGACGGCGATGCGGCCTCCCTCGCGCACGGTCCACTTGAGCGGCGTGGCGGCGCCGCCCTGACGCAGGGTCACGTCCTCGACGCAGGCCGGGGCGGAGCCTTCGAGCAGGACCTCGTTGTCGCGCCCCACGACGAGCCTGTCGGCGCCCTCCGCCGCTTTCCACCCGCCGCCGTCCGGGCGTTGCAGCGTGAAGTCCGGGCCGTCGAACGGTGCGAATCCCCACTGGCCGTGCAGGTGTGCGCGCACCGTACCGGTGAACGCGGCGGGCAGGGTCTCGGCGCCGAGGACGTAGCCGCCCTTGTCGGCGCGCGGCATGGCGGCGACTTCCAGCACCTGTCCCGAGGAGGAGGTGAGCCGCGCCTGCACCGCGTGAGCGAACTGGGTCGAGAACACCAGCGGCGCGCCTTCCACCGGCAGCACCGTACCGGGCTGTGCCATGCAGATCGGCGCCTTGGCCGTGCTGCGCAGCTGCGGCGGGATGTCCGCCTCCACCGCCGGCAGCGCCGCGACCATCACCGACTTGGGCTTCTGGAACGAGGGCGCCGCGTTCAATAGCAGCGACATAGCGTCGTCTTTGCGCACGGTTAGCGTCGGCAGGTAGTTGAACGAGGGGTTGCTGAAAGCCCCGAATATGCGCGCAATGTCCCGCGCCACGCCGATATAGGCGCTGTAATAGCCGGCCCCGCCCTCGCGCGTGGCGCTCAATTGCAGCGCAAGATCGGTCGGCGTGCCCGTCAGCGTGTCGGCGATCGAGCTGGAATGGACGTCGCTGAGCACCAGCGCCTCGCGGTTCTGCACGAGGCACGAGGCCTGCTGGTCGATCACTTTGGTCAGGCAATCTTCCTGCAGCTTGATCGAGAGGCTGCGCGCCAGCACCGGCGCGACGGTGCGCAGGTATTCCGGCCCGGCATCGCCCTGCGCCCGGATCGCGGCCATGAAGGCGACGAGGCGCGAATGGTCCAGCGAGGCCTGGTTGAGGTCCTGGCTGGCGCGCACGAACTCGCCGGGCTTGCCGCGCACCGCGTCGACCAGCACGCCTTCCGCGCCGCCGGTGTCGGGTACGAGCAGCAGTACCAGCTGGCGTGCGCCCTTGGGCACCGTCAGGGTGAGCGCCTTGTCCTTATCCTTGGATTTCCACGTTTCCGCCGTATCCAGCCAGTCCTTCGGCGGCGGGTTCGTGGCGCCGCGCAGGAAGGCGGAGACCAGCACGAACCTGGCGCCCTGGTCCTCCGAGAAGGCGCCGCGGACGACCACCCGGTCGCCCGCCGCAAGGCTGGGCACCTTGGCGATCGGCAGTGTCCTGTCGCCGCGCGTGACCTCGATCGCAAGATCCGGCCCGGTCAGCTCGAACGGCGCCGGATCGGCAAGGGCGCACGGGGCAATCCCGGCCGCCCCCACCACCAGAGCAAGCGCAAGGGCCGGAAAGGCGCGGGTTTTCGATTGGATCGGCAAGAAGATCGGTTCCCGTCGTTTGTCCTGACACGGCGCCCCCGCCGCCCTCTTAGCGGCATCCGGCGCCTTCATACAACCTTCGCTCAGTCCCCGCCCGCCGAGCGCATGGCCTGGGGGATCAGGCCCAGCAGTTCGCTGGCGAGGAAGCCCAGCGGCCCGATCGTCTCGGCGCAGCGCCGCCCGGCCTCGCCGTGGAGCCACACCGCCCAGAGCGCCGCTTCGAGCGGCGGGCAGCCGCGCGCCAGCAGCGCCGCCGCGATCCCCGCCAGCACGTCGCCCGAGCCGCCGGTGGCGAGGCCCACATTGCCCTCCCCGTAGGCGAACAACGCGCCGAGGGGATCGGCGATCAGGCTGGCGCCGCCCTTGAGCACGACCACGGCGCCATAGCGGCGCGCCGCCTCGCGCACGGCGCCGCGACGGTCGCGCGCGACAGTCTGCGCGTCGCAGCCCAGCATCGCCGCCATCTCGCCGATATGGGGCGTGAGAACGGCAGGAGCGGCGCGGGAGCACAGTGGCTGCGCATGGGGCGCGAGCGCCATGAGCGCCGCGGCATCCACGACGAGACCGCCGGTCCAGTCCGGCTGCGCCAGCATGGTGCCGACAAGCTGCGAGGCCTGTTCGCGGCACGACATGGCGGGTCCGACCACGACCGCGTCGCAGCGGGACAGATGGCTCGAGAGCAGGTCCTGCCCCGCGTCGATCTCGCCCTCCTCGTTCACCGGCAGCGCCAGCACCGCCGCTTCGGGGATCAGCACGCCGATCGCAACGGCCGCCGGCGCGACGGTGGCGATGCGCACTTTGCCCGCCCCCGCCCGCAGCGCCGCCTCAGCGGTGAGCCGGACGCCGCCCGGCACGTCGAGGCAGCCGCCGACCACGAGCACCCGCCCGCGCGAATTCTTGTCCACTTCTCCCTCGGGCTGAGGCAGCGGGTTCGCCCGGACCCAGGTCGCGTCAAGGAGGGTCGCGTCAAGGAGGGTCGCGTCAAGGAGGGCCGCATCGGCAAGGTCAGGGTCGGCGGCGTCAGCCACGCGCGGCGACCATCTGGTCCGGCTCCTGCGTGGCCGGGGTGCCCTCGCGCTCCATCGGCGCGGCGACGTTGTAGCGTTCCAGCGCCATGCGGCCGGCGCCGGGATCGAAGCGGTACTGCGTGACCGCGCAGTTGGCGACGTCGCCCTCGGCGTCGATGCCAAGGATCTGCGCTTCGGTCATCTGTTCCAGCACATAGCGCATGCAGAGCACGACGACCTGGTGCGCGACGATCATCACCCGCTTGCCGGCATAGTGCAGCGACACCGTGTCGAGCAGCGCGCGCAGGCGGAAGATGACGTCGACCCAGCTCTCCCCGCCGGGCGGGCGGTGGTAGAACTTGCCGAGCAACCGGCGAAACTCCGCCTGGTCGGGCTGGAGGTCGCGGATGCCGAGCGTGGTCAGGCCGTCGAGGATACCGAACTCCTTCTCGCGCAGCCGCTCGTCGATGCAGATGCCGAGGTCCGCCGGGCAGCCGCCCGCCTCGCGGAACAGCTCCGCCGTCTGCACCGCGCGGACGTAGGGACTGGAGAGGATCACTTCGGGGCGCTGGCCTTCCTCGCCCCCCGCGAACCAGTGGCCGAGCGCGCGCGCCTGGTCCCTGCCCAGCGCCGAGAGCGGCACGTCGACGTCGCGGTGGTCGAGGGCGATGCGGTGCAGGCCGCCCTCGTGCGCGGCGTCGCGCGCGACGTTGCCGGCGCTCTGGCCGTGCCGGATCAGCCAGATGACGCTGGGCCAGCGGGAATGCGGTTGGGGCTGCGGATGGTCCATCCCCGGATAAGCCTGCGATCGGGCCGGAAGTTCCTGCATCGGGGGACGGATCGTGGCGCCTTTGCCGCCGGCCGTCCGTAATATTCAGGTCAAGGTCGCTTTCTCCTGTTGAGAATCGTTCTCATTTAGGCTAGCAACAGGTTCAGGGGGATGACGCAAGGAGATCACGCCGGAAGGCGCGGCAACGGCCCGGGTCCTTCGCGGCCCGGCCGGCGATGTTCTTCCTGATCCCAAGGAGAAGCGCGCGATGATGCACAGCCCGATAGCCCCCGCCCTGCGGCCCCGCGCCGACGCCCTCGTCACCGCCGTGGCGCGGCGCTGGCGCGCGGCGCGCGACCGGGGCCTGCCCTCGCAGGCGCGGCTCTACCGGCTGCTGTCGATCCGGCACTGGGAGATGCTGGTGCCCGCCTTCGACAGCTTCATGGCGCTGTGCGAAAACGCGCTGTACCGCCCGATCGCCACCGGCACCGGGCGCGAGCTTACCCGCGACGAGGCGATGCTGATCGGCCTCATCGATGGTTCCATGCCGCGCCGCAACTGCATCGACTGCGGGGCCGGTCCGGCCAGCGCGCTCGACAGTGCGATCCGCTCGACCCGCATCATGATGGTGCTGGTCATGAGCGCGCCAGTGGGCACGCAGGCATGAGCGGCCCCTCGGCGGCGACCACCCCGCGCGGCGGATCGCGGGTCAGCAGTCCCGCCGCGTTGAGCGGGATGCCGGCGACCGACAGCAGCAGCCGACATTGCGGGCGTATGATAAATCGCATATGGCCCGCGTCGATCTAAGAGCGGCGAGGACCTATGAAAGCGACCATCACGCGACGTGGGATCCTGCTCGCCGGTGCCGCAGCCTGCATATCCATGGGAGCGGCGGCCAAAGCGCGGACCGACCGGCCCAACATCATCATCCTCTACGCCGACGACCTCGGCTATGGCGATCTCAGTTGTTATGGTTCTGCGACCATCCACACCCCGCACATTGATCGCCTTGCAGCCAGTGGCGCGCGTTTCCTCGATGCCCATTCCCCTTCCGCAACCTGTACCCCCTCGCGCTACGCGCTGCTGACCGGCGATTATGCCTGGCGGGCGACGGGGATCCAGATCTTGCCCGGAGACGCGCCGGCGCTCATCCGGCCCGGCCGTTATACCCTGCCAGGCATGCTCAAGCGGGCGGGCTACGCCACCGGCTTTGTCGGCAAGTGGCATCTGGGGCTGGGCGAGGGCAAGGTCGACTGGAACGGCGAGATCGGCCCAGGGCCGCTCGACATCGGCTTCGACCGGGCCTTCTTCATGCCCGCCACGCTCGACCGGGTACCGACGGTGCTCATCGACGATCGCCGGGTGGCCAACCTCGACCCCGCCGACCCGATCCGCGTCGACTACAAGGCAAAGGTCGGTGACGAGCCGACCGGCGCCGAGCATCCCGAGCAGCTCCGGTACGGAGCGGATCCCGAACATTCGAACACGATCATCAACGGCATCAGCCGGATCGGCTACATGGCCGGCGGGAAGGCGGCTCGATGGGACGACGAGACTCTCAGCGATGTGCTGCTCGGCAAGGCGGTCGATTTCATCGCCGCGCAAAAGCGTGCGCCGTTCTTCCTCTATTATGCCGTCAACGAGCCTCACGTCCCGCGGGCGCCCAACCCGCGCTTCGTCGGCAAGTCAGGCATGGGGCCGCGCGGGGACGCCATCCTCCAGCTCGACTGGACGGTGGGCGAACTGATGCGCAACCTCGAGGAACGCGGCATTGCCAAGGACACGCTCGTCGTCTTCAGCAGCGACAACGGGCCGATATTGTTCGACGGCTACGACGACCAGGCCGTCGAGCTGGCCGGAAAGCACCGCCCCTCGGGCCCTTTCAGCAGCGGCAAATACAGCATCCTCGAAGGCGGCACGCAGGTACCGATGATCGCTTCCTGGCCCGGACGCATCCGGCCCGGACACGTTTCGTCGGCGCTCGTCGACCATGTCGACATGCTCGCCTCGCTGGCAGCGCTGGTCGGCCAGAGCTTGCCGCACGACGCGGCCGTGGACAGCCTCGACATGCTCGCGCCGCTGCTGGGGCAAAGCGAGCTTGGGCGCGACTACGTGGTCGAGGACACCAAGCTCATGGTCACGGCGGGATCGACCGTGGCCAGTAGCGGATCGCGGGTCCTGGCGATCCGGGCGGGCGGCTGGAAGCTCATTCGCGGCAGCGTGGAGCCGCAGGCGTTCCACGGCAACGCCATCGGCACCAAACCCCGCGACCAACTCTACAACGTGGCCAATGACCCCGGTGAGACGCGGGACCTGGCGCAAGCTCAGCCCGAACGCGCGCGCCATCTCGCCGCCTTGCTCGACAGGGTGGAACGCGCCGGCCGCAGCCGGCCCTGATGGGCGCCGATATTTCAGGGCCTGCCGACGCGGCGCCGGGCCGTCCTGGTCAAATCCCTTCGGGACGCCGGAATGGTGCCCGCCCGGACGGCCGGGCGGGCACACGCATCAGAACTCCGCGCTGACGCCGAAGCTGAAGGTCCGGCCGCTGGTGGTGTAGACCTCGGGGCGCATCGCATCGACGTTGGCGAACTGCTGGATCGGCTCGTTCGTCAGGTTGATGCCCTCCGCGATCAGGCGCACGCCGGGCAGGACGTTGTAATGCGCCTGGAAGTCGACGTTGTTGGTCGCCTTGATGCCGCCGCCGGAGTTGGCCAGCGCGTTTCCGGCGCCCGTCAGGTAGCGGCTGCGATAAGCGTCGGAGACGCGCACGCCCCACAGCGAATTCTCGTAGTAGATCGTCGCGTTGAACGCCCACTTCGAGAGGTTGTCGAGCGGCAGCACGCGCGAGGTGGTGACGCCGCCGGTGGTGTAGAACGCGGTGCGGTGCCCGTCGAACCAGGTGCCGTTGGCCGAGACGCCCAGGTTCTTGAGCGCGCCGGGCAGGAACGTGAAGTCGTGCTGGAACGCCGCCTCGATGCCCTTGATGTCGGCGCCGGGGCCGTTGATCGGCTGGCTCACGTCATAAGGCGTGTTCGCATCCTGCCCCTGGATCAGCAGCGACAGCGGCAACCCGGTTTCGCCATAGGGCATCTGCTTCGAGGACGAGGTGATGAAGCTGTCCATGCTCTTGTAGAAGAACCCGAGCGAGGCGAAGCCGTGGCTGTCCATGTACCATTCGACCGATCCTTCGACCGAGGTCGCCTTGTAGGGCTTGAGGAACGGGTTGCCGAGGCTGAGCGAGCCCCCGTTCGGCCGGGTGGTGATCGAACCCGCCGCCGCGAGGTCGCCGAGGCCCGGGCGGTTGACGTTGCGGCTGGCGCTGAGGCGCACCACGACGTCGCGCGCCACGTCGAGCGCCACGTTCGCCGCCGGAAGCCAGCCGTTGCTGTTGGTGCTGATCGACACGGGCGTGAAGCCGGCCCCGGTCGCCAGGTGGCCCGACGAGGTCAGGTCGGTCGAGTAGTAGCGCACGCCCGCGTTGGCGCGCAGCCGCATGCCGCCCACTTCGGTGTCGAGATCGAGCTGCGCGAAGCCGGCCCAGGTTTCCTCGTCGACACGGTAGTCGCTGCCGGCCTGCAGGTTGGCCGACGTCAGGTCGCGGTTGTCGCCGATCAGCGAATAGACCCCATCGACGTTGCCGACGATGTACTGGAGCAGCGTGTCCACCGGGACCGTCTGCTTGACGCTGTTGGGGACCTGCGTGACCGTGGGCACGTTGTGGAACACCTTGCTCGCCCAGGTGTAGCCGCTGTTGACGAAGTGCTTGTACTCGGCCCCGGTCTTGAATGTCAGCGCGTCGTTCAGCTTGTAGGCGGCGTCCAGCTTGCCGTTGGCGTAGCGGCTGGTGACTTTGTTTTCCTGCACGTCGAGGCGCTGCAATGCCCAGTTGTTCGGGTCGGTCAGGTCCTTGCCGTAAGTGTTGGCCGGGATGGTCGGCTGCATGTCGAAGCTGAAGGCGGTGTTCTTCAGCTCCATGAACACCTTGTCGAACACCGGCTGCGAGAACTTCGATTCCTCGAAGCCGCCGAGCGCATGGATGCTCAGGCGGTCGGTCACGTCCCAGCTAAGGTTGGCGACGCCCTGGTAGAAGTCGGTGTGGTTCTTGACGATGTGGTGCTCGGAACGCAGGTCGATGCCGGTGTAGCTGGCCGCGCGCAGCGTGTTGGAATCGTCGATCACCGCGCTCTGGATGACCTGCGTGCCGCCGATCGTGGTGCCGGTCAGCGGGTTGGCGCCGGCGGTGGCGAGGGCATAGTCGTCGCGATTGTCGGACAGGCGGCCGTAGAGCAGGTCGACGTCGAGCTTGAAGTTGTCGCCGGGGTGGTACTGCAGCGCCGAGGTGACGCCGAGGCGCTTGCGGTCGGTGTACCAGCTGGAGGGCGACTGCGCGGTCGACTGCCACACGCCGTTCAGCAGCTGCTGGCGGGTGGCGGCGTCGATGTTCGGGCCGATGTTCGCGGCGTTGTACTTGGTCAGGCCCCAGCCCCAGTTGCGGTAGCCGTATTCGTTGTTGCGGATCTGGCTGTAGGCGACCGAGACGAGCGCGCCGAAATCACCCCAGCGGGCCGAGGCGAGGCCGACCACGCGCGGCGTCACGCCGTCGGTGTTGGTGTTGGTCTGGCCCTTGGCCGAGACGACGAACTTCGTGCCGTCGTAGTCGAACGGCTTGGCGCTGTAGAGCTGCACGGTGCCGGCGATACCGCCCTCGTCCTGCTCGGCGGAGTAGGACTTCTGTACCGCGACGCGGTTGAACAGCTCGGAGGCGAACAGGCTGTAGTCGAACGAGCGCGAGCGGCTCACGCCACCACGGTTGTCCATGCCCGAGGCGGTGTTGCCCAGCACTTCCATGCCGTTGAGCTGGGTGCGGGTGAAGTCGGCGCCAAGGCCGCGCAGGGCGATCTGGCGGCCTTCGCCGCTGTCGCGGGTGATCGTGATGCCGGGAATGCGCTGGAGCGATTCCGCCAGGTTCAGGTCGGGAAAGGCGGCGATATCGGTGGCGACGATGTCGTCCTCGGCACCGACCGCGCGGCGCTTGAGTTCCTGGGCCTGGGCGATGCTCTGGCGATAGCCCGATACGACGATTTCTTCCGACGCCGGCTCGAAGTCGGCGGCCACCGCCGCCGGGGCTTCGGCCGCGACGGCGGAATACTGCACCGGGGTCGTCCGGCGAACCGGCGCGGGGCTGCCTGCCGGTTTCAGCACGGCGATCCCGCCCTGCATCTGCGCCGCGAGGTTGGTGCCGCGCAGCAGCTGGTCGAGCGCCTCGCGCACCGTGTGGGCGCCGCGCACGCCGCCGGTCCGCAGGCCGGAGACGGCCGCGGGCTTCACCACGACCTGCAGCCCGGTCGCCTGCGAGAACTGCGAGATGCCGGTCCTGAGGTCCGACGGCGCGATGGCGAACTGCATCTGGCGGTTCAGGCTGGCGTTGGCGGTGCCTGCATGAGCGGCGCCGGGCGCGCCGAATGCCAGCGCAATGGCCAAGGAGCCAAGTGAGATTCCCCGTATCAACATCGTTTTCCTCCGTTCGAGCGCGACGCGCCTCCGAGGGGGAAGACGGGGTACGACGAGGATCTGGACAAAAGAATTTTGTTGCGTTGCAGCGTCAGTTTGATGGCGGTTTTGCGTCACTTTCAGTGGGAACGAGCCGCAGCTGTCCCTGCCCGCTCTCGACTCGGAAACCGTAGACGTCGCCCATGACGGTCAGCAGCCCCTGCGCGTCGTCGAGCTTGAAGCGGCCTGCCAGCGGGATTGCCGCCAGCTCGGGCGGCGGCGGGGCAATTTCTGGCCCCCGGCGGCGGTTCAGCGCTTCGACAAGCTCGCCCAGCTGCATGTCGTCGGTGTCGATCCATGACCGGCGCCAGTCCTGCTGCGCTGCATCGAAGCGCGTGGGAGACTGGGCCACCCCGCCGCTGAAGCGCGAGCGCCACCCGGCAGGGACGACGATGCCCTTGCCCTCCTGCCGATATCCCCCGAAGCGCACCGCGCCCCGGTACACCGCCAACTTCACGTCGCGGCTGTCCCGGTTGAGAGTGAAGGCGGTACCGAGGACGCGCGTGGTGGAGTCCCCGGCGCGCACTTCGAACGGGTGCGCGGCATCGTGGGCCACATCGAAGTAGGCCTCGCCCCGCTGGAGTTCGACGAGGCGGTGGCCGCCGCCGACCTCCACGTCGAGCGCGGTTGCCCCGCCCAGCTGCAAGTTCGAGCCATCGGCCAGTTCGATGGTCATCTGCTCGCCGCGCCGGGTTTCGAAGTGCTCGCGCGGCACCGATGCTACCCCGGCCCAGTCGTGGTTCCAGCCGCCGATGCCGACCAGCGCGACCAGCACCGAGGCGAGCCCGGCGCCGAGCACGCGCCGCCGCCCCTGCCGCATCGCCAGAACCTGCGCGTCGGACAGCCGGCCCAGGCCGTCGAGTTCGGCCAGAGCTTCGCCCAGCGCCGGATCGTCGAGCACGGCCTGGACTTCGGCAGCGGCCACGGGCGGCGCTTCGTCCAGCGCCGCATCGTCCTCGCGCATCGCCCAGCGGGCGGCGTCCATCAGGGCGGCGCGGCGGCTCATGTCCGCTCCGACACGGTAAGGCCGCGCCGCTCGAGCGCGTGGCGCAGGTCGGCCAGCGCGCGCGTGCAGTGCTTGTCGATGGCGGCCTGGGTCATGCCAAGGTCAGCGGCGATGGTCGCGCCCGGCACCCCGTCGAACTTGCGGCGCATGAATATCTCCCGGCGCAGCGGCGGCATCACCCTCAGCGCCGAGGACAGGATTTCCACGCGCTGGCGATAGTCGAGGATCTCATCCGCACGCGGCTGCGGGCAGGCGATGTCTTCGCACAGCTCGCCGGCCGGCGGCATCGTGCGCAGCCGCCGGAAATGGTCGTGCACGAGATTACGGGCCACCGCGAAGCAGAACGCCGCCGCGTCGGCGATCGAACGCTTGCGCCGGTAGTCGTAGAGGCGGACGTAGGTTTCCTGGACGATGTCCTCGCCTTCGGCACGGTCGTGCAGGCGTCCGGACACGAAACGCAGCAGCGTGTCGCGCAGCGCCGCGTCGTCGGCGGCGGCCTGTCGCCGGCTCACCAGGGCGGTCATGTCGTTCATGGCATGGGCGCGCCCGGGAACGACCGAGCCGGCCTCCGGGCGGGCGCTCTCATCTGGTTCTTCCCTGATCGACGATTCGTTGCAGTTTCTGCCGGACTGCTAGGGACATTGCGTGAAGCGTGCGTGACAATCGACTTGGAGATGCATTAGATCGCGCCACCCTCCCCCTGAAAAAGCGAGCAAGGCGTGCGTCATCTCATTTTCCTGGCCCTGCTGGCCGGCACGGCTGCGGCCGTCTCGGCCGCGCCGGACACGCGACCCGATTTCAGCATCGGCGCCATCGCCGACGCGCAGTTCGCCGAAGAGCCGGACGCACCGCCGCGTCTCTATCATACGACGCCGCGCAAGCTTTCCGCCGCGATCGCCGACTTCAACCGCCAGCGCCTCGCCTTCGTCGTCCATCTCGGCGATTTCATCGACAAGGACTGGGAGAGCTACGACGCCCTGCTGCCGGTCGCACGGCGCCTGCGCCACCCCTGGCACTTCGTGCTCGGCAACCACGAATTCGCGGTCGACGACGCGCGCAAGCCGCAGGTGCCGGCGAAGCTCGGCATGCCCGCGCGGTATTACAGCTTCGAAAGCCATGGCTGGCTGTTCATCGTCACCGATGGCAACGACCTCAGCAGCTACGCCTGGCCGGCCGGCTCGCTCGAACGCGAGCGCAGCATGGCACTGCATGCCAGCCTCTACGCAGACAAGCCGCTATGGGACGGCGGCCTCGGTGACGCACAGCTTGCCTGGCTCGACGCCGAACTCGCCAAAGCGGACCGCCGTCACCTGAAGGCGGCGATTCTGTGCCATTTCCCGGTCTTCCCCGAAAACCCGCACAACCTGTGGAACGCAAGCGCGGTCATGGCCCTCATCGAGCGCCATCCCGCCACCAAACTTTGGCTCGACGGTCATAACCACGAGGGCAACTACGGCGTCCACGCCGGCGTCCACTACGTCAACATGAAGGCGATGCTCGATACCGCAGACACGTCCTACGCCCGGCTCGACTTCTTTGCGGACCGCGTAGAACTGCGGGGTACCGGACGACAACCGGACATGGTGTTACCCCTGCGCTGACCTTGGCCATTGGCGCACCGAAGGCGATCGGGATCCTCAGGGGGGCTACCACCTGGGTGTTTGGCGGCGCGAGATAGCAAAGGGCTGCGACCAATCGCCCGCTCATGGGTTATCATCTTTGATTGATTATCCAGGGATAGCGCATGACGTCAGACGAGGTCGAAGTCGAACTGAAGCTGGAACTCACCCCCGAAGGCGCGGACGTGCTGGAAGCATCCGGCCTGCTCGAACGGACTGCCCAGACGGTCCCACAACACGCCTTATATTTCGACACGCCGAACCACGACCTCGCCCGCGTCGGGCTCTCGCTGCGCATCCGTCGCAACGGCGAGCGGCGCGTGCAGACGATCAAGGCCGGCGGCGGCGGCGCCGGCATGTTCATCCGCCCGGAATGGGAGCGCGATGTCGCGGACGACCAGCCGATCATCGACCACATGACGCCGATCCCCGCATTGCTCGGCGAAAAGGTTGGAGCGATCGGCCCATTGTTCGTCGTCGAGAACGAGCGGCGCATCTGGAACCTCGAGGGCATCGAAGTGGCGCTGGACCGTGGCCGCATCATCGCGGGAGATCGCGAGACGATGCTCCATGAAGTCGAGCTGGAGCGCAAGAACGGCGATCCTGCCGCCCTCTTCGCGCTCGCGAGGCAGATCGACGCCGCCGCGCCTGTCCATCTCGGGGTGCTCAGCAAAGCGGAGCGCGGCTATCGGTTGCTGGGACCTGCCGTTTCGCGGGCGAAGGCCGAGCCCGTCGTCCTCGACCACGCAATGACCGCCGCCGCGGCCTTCCAGGCGATCGCCTATGCCTGCCTGCGCCATTTTCGGCTCAACGTGCCCCTGGTGCTGGACAACCGGGACCCCGGCGCGCTTCATCAAGCCCGCGTGGCGCTGAGGCGGTTGCGCTCCGCCCTTGCCATCCACAAGGACATGCTGATCGACGGCCGCTCCGCGCCGTTCAATGACGATCTGCGCTGGCTGGCGGGCGAACTCGGCAAGGCGCGCGACATCGACGTCCTGGTCGAACGCGCCGGCGAGGGCACGATCCACGCCCGCCTGCAGGTCGCGCGGAAGGACGCCTACGACAACGCCGCCGCCGCGCTGCAGTCCGATCGCGCCCGCATGCTGCTGCTGGACGTGGTGG
The DNA here is from genome assembly GCF_059416165.1 of Novosphingobium sp. GW821-FHT09E05. Lineage (NCBI taxonomy): Bacteria > Pseudomonadati > Pseudomonadota > Alphaproteobacteria > Sphingomonadales > Sphingomonadaceae > Novosphingobium > Novosphingobium sp. GW821-FHT09E05. Next base: position 186,271 of record NZ_JBWKOQ010000003.1, on the reverse strand, counting down.
AATGGATCGCCCTCGGACAATGGTTGTCACTGGAGCAGAACGTGGACATCCGCGAGATGCCCGCGCGGGACTTTGCAGAGGGTGCGCTCGGGCGCTTCCGCCGCAAGGTCAAGAAGGGCGGCCGCAATCTCGAAAAGCTGGACGATGAAGCCCGTCACTCGGTGCGCAAGGCGGCGAAGAAGCTACGCTACGCCACAGAGTTCTTCGCCGCCCTCTACGATCGGAAGCGTGAGAAGAGGCGGCACAAGCGTTTCGTGTCGGCGCTGGAGGCCCTTCAGGACCGTCTCGGTGTGCTCAACGACCATGCGGGAACGCCGGAACTGCTGGCCAGGCTCGGCCTTGCCGGCGAGCCGGATGCGGCGGCGCTGGTGGGACATGGTCCCGACACCCGGTTGCTGGAAGCGGCGGCGGAGGATTACGAAGCCCTCGTGGATGCTAAGCGCTTCTGGCGCTGAGGAGGGACCGGCCCTGCCCTGCCTCAGGCGCGGACGTTCAGGTCGACGTGGATACGGATTGCGTCGTGGCGCCAGTATTCCTGGTCGTACTCGACGACCCGCCCCGCCGCATCGAAGCTCGTGCGCACGACCAGCAGGCCCGGCGTGCCGGATTTGACGCCCAGCCCGTCTGCCGCCTCCTTGACGAGGGCGCAGGGGCGCATGTCCACGCGATTTCGCGCCACCGTCACGCCGTAGGTATGGGTCAGGATGTCGGTCAGAGATCCGTCCAGCGAATGGCTCAGCAGATCGGGCGCAAGCGCGGGGTCCACGGTGATCTGCTCGACCAGCACGGGCCGACCGTCGATCGTCCGGCGCCGGTCGATGACGTGCATCAGCGTGCCCGGCGCGACGCGAAAGATATCGGCGACGGCAGACGGCGCGGGCCGGGCTTCCCTCGCCAGCGTCTGGGTCCCGGGCGTGCGGCCCTGTTCGCGCACGTAGGCCATGAACCCGGCCCAGCGGGTGGGATCGTAGGTCACCGCCGGAGGAGAGACGTACCACCCGCTGCGGTCCTTGCGGTAGATGAGGCCCTCCGCCTCCAGCTGGAACAGTGCCTCGCGGATGGTGCCCCGCGCCGTTCCCGTGCCGGTCTGCAACTGCCGCTCGGACGGCAGCCGGGTGCCGGGGAGCAGCTTGCCCATCTCGATGTTGAGCGCGATCTGGTCGCGCAGCGCGAGGTACTGCGGCCCCTCCACGGTGCCGGCCGTGCGGGTCCAGGGCATCATGTCGGTCTTCGCGCGCATCGGTCAGCCCATGTGAGGGAACGCCGGAGGACCGGCGCTGCCCACCCATGGCAGCAGGGCCGCCGGAACGTCAATGCGCGGATGCGCCCGCCTCCGAAGACACGGGCGCATCCGGCCGGATCGCCGGTCAGAAACGATAGCTGCCACGCAGCAGGAACGTCCGGCCCGCTTCCATGTAATCCTTCATGTAGCTGGGATTGTCGCCCTTCGAGGTATAGTACTTATAGTCGTTGAGCACGTTGCCGACATCGAAGTCCATCGCCAGGTGGCTGGTGAAGTTGTAGCGCAAGTGGAAGTCGAGGCTCTTGTTTGGCCGCACCCACTTGTCGACCGCATTGTCACGCAAGGATTCGATGAACTTACCCCGATAGTTGTACGACAGCTTCGTCTCGATACCATATTTCTGGTAGGTAATTGCCGCATTATACATGAGATGCGGCGCGTTGATGAAGCGGATCGACTTGCCCTGGCGGTAGTCCAGACCCGTCTCCGCCGAGCTTTTCTGCACCGTCACGTTGCCCTCGATGCCGAAGCCGTCGAACGGCGGCGCGAGCCCCTGCAGGCCCTTCACCATGTTGAGCTCGATGCCGTAGATCTCCGCCGTCTCGCCGTTCTGCGGCTGGCTGATCTCGATGGTGCCGTTCTGGGTGTCGGCGTTCACCTGGCTGCCGTTGGTGAAGATGAAGTTGTCGATGTGCTTGTAGTAGACCGCCGCCGACAAAATGCTGGTCGCATCGGGGTAGTATTCCAGCGAGAGGTCGGCGTTGATCGACTTCGCGGGCTTCAGGTCAGGATTGCCGCGGCTGATGGCGATGATCTCGTTGGTGCCAGGATCGCGGGTGATCGACTGCCCGGACGAGAGATAGCTGTATTCCGGCGGCGAGTAGCCCGTCCACACCGCCGCGCGCAGGACTTTGTCGTCGGCCGGGCGCCAGATCGCCGTGATGCTCGGCAGGAACATCGTGTAGCCATTGCTGGTGCTGTCGAAGCCGCTGTCGTCGCCGTCGTCCGACCAGAAGACGTTCTCGGTCTCGCGCCGCTCGACGCGGGCGCCGGCGATGATTCCCACATCGCTCAGCTGGAAATGCGCGAGGGCGTAGGCGGCGTAGACCTTCTCGGTGCTGCGCTTGTCATCCGCGAAGAACTCGGTGGCGTCCGGGTCCATCGGGTTGGCGGCCATCGCCGCCTTGATCGCCGCCTCCACGCGCGAGCGGCTGAGAACGTCGCCGTAGTAGTACTGGCCGCGAAGGATGCTGGTGACTTCCTTCTCCACCAGCCCCGACTGCTCGAGGTTGCGACCGTCCAGCGCGGTGCCGGCGAGGTCGCCGTCATAGATCGGGGTGTAGTCGTAGTCGCGCTTGGAGCGCATGTACTTGGCACCGACCTTCACATAGTCGAGCGCGCCTTCGAAATCATACTTCAGGTCGAGGCGGGCGGCGATGCGGTCGTCCTTCTGCCTGCTGCGCGACGAGCTGGCGCCGTCGAAGGCGAGCAGCGAGGAGTCCTTCTCGACGAACTCGGCATAGGCGGGCAGGCCGGCCTTGGGGAAGCGAGGATCGCTCGACACCCAGTCGATGCCGGTGGCGTTGAGCGGGTAGGCGCACTTGTCGCAGTTGTAGCTGATCGAATAGCCCTGCGGCGAGGTGCGGTCACCGCCGGAATAGCTGACGTCGTAGTCGAGGTGCAGACGGTCGAGATCGCTGTGGCCGCCCAGGTTGATGGTGTAGAGCGTCTGGTCCATGTCGATCGTGCCGAAATTGCGCGCGAACTGGAACTGCTTGGGGTCCCACACCCCCGACCGCCCGTTGAGCGACCAGTAGCCGTTCGATCCGGCGTCGAGGTCGGTGATCGCGCCGTCTCCGTCGCGGTCGACGATCTGGCCGGCGGTGTAGCCGTAGCGGTTGTAGGTCTTGCCGTCCCGCTGGAACTGGCCGGTGATCATGCTCTCTGGCTGGGCGAGGCTGGTGTCGTCCTCGTTCACCTGCGTCAGCCGCGCGGTCGGGCGGTTGCGGTAATCGGTCACCTCGTTGGTGCCGCGCTGTTCCTGCCGCGAATACTGGCCGCGCAGGTAGAGCTGCGTGGTGTCGCCATGGAAATCGAACGATAGGTTGCCGCCGTAGCGCTTCTGCTTCAGGCGCCGGTAATCGAGGTCGATGCCCGGCAGGTGCATGTTGCTTTCGTCAATGACCTCCTCGGAGTCCTTGCGCCAGTTGTAGGGCTCCCACTCGCCGTCGTTCTCGGTTTCCTGGCCGTTGCCGTGGCTGACGCCGTAGTTGGCGGAGAGGAAGATGCCGAAGCGGTCGTCGGCGAAGCGCTGGCCGAAATCGGCCTGGCCCTGGAAGTTGCTCGAATCCTCGTCGGCCTTGCGGGCCTGCTGGTTGAAGCCGCCGGCGCCGTAGACGCGCAAGATAGTGCTATCCTCGAAGTCGAAGGCGGTGGGGGTGCGGAAATCGATCGAGCCGCCGATGCCGTCGCCGTCCTGGTCGGGGGTGAGCGTCTTGGTCACGCGGATTTCGGCGAGGCCGTTGGGCGGCAGCACCGTCAGCGAGACGTCGCGGCTGCTGGGATCGGTCTGCGCCACACGCACGCCGTTGATGTAGACGGCGTTGTAGGTGCCCGACAGGCCGCGGATGGCGACGTATTCGCCCTCGCCGGTGTCCTGGTTGACGATCACCGACATACCCGGGATGCGGGCGAGCGCATCGGCAACGTTGGCATCCGGCAGTTTGCCCAGGTTGTCGGCGGAGATGATGTCGACGACGTTGTCGGCATTCTTTTTCCGCTCGATCGCGACGACCGTGCTCTGGCGCTGGCCGGTGACGAGGATGTCGTCCGCCGGAGGTGCTTCGTCCGCCCACGCAGGGGCGCTCGCCGTCATCAGCGCCAGCGAGGCGGTCGATATGCTCAGCAGCACGCGCGAGGCGTGCGCAGTCTTGGACAAGCCCATGATGTTATCTCCCCAGAATACCCGTGCCATCCGCCGGCAGCCGTGACTGACTGCCCTCTACGCGGCGGGGTCATCGACTCGACGACCACTTGGCATCTGGTATACACCAGTTTAACATTGCAGGCTGGTGACAGGATCGAAGGGAGTTCGGATTGCGGCCTTGTCATCAGGCGGGCGATTTTGCTTGGCAACCCACGAATCTCAGCGGTGCGTCATCAGCCCCCCAAGCAATTGGCGGTAGCTTTCCAAGTCAGGCACGCTCCAGTCATGACGCTTGCCGTGATCGTCGTAGCGACGCAGCCTGACCGAGGATTTGAACGACGGATCGCTCTCGAATTCGGCGATTTCCTGCAGGTTCATGGGTCCACCCTGCAAACGCAGACTCAGCACGGAAGCGCCGCTTAGGGTTTCCGTATAGCCAGGCTCGACAGCGCACAGATAGCGTTTCGCGGCCACATGCAGACGCACAGGCTCCGTTACTTCGGGAGGGAAATGGTGGGCAAGAAACACCGCCCCGCTGACCTCGTGGCGAGCGTCTATGCCATGCGTTTCAGCCGCTTCACCGGCACCGTCGATGAACTGGCCGATGTCATGCAGCAGGGCCGCCGCGATCAGGGCGTCCGATGCGCCGTCGAGCCTTGCGAGTTCGGCGCATTGCAGAACATGCTCCAACTGGGTCACGTCCTCTCCGTACCGCTCGTCCGCGAACTTCTTGATGAGGCTGAAAATCGTGTCGATCACTGGTGCTGTCATTCCTCTGGATTCGTGGATTCCGCCGCGTCGCCGATGCCGCTGCGATTCCCGCAGGCGCCCGGCGACGCGAAGCTGTAGTCAATATGTCGTATTTTTGGACTATACCAGTTTTATGGCTGGTGTGCGACACCTGATCGACCGAACGGCAAAGCGGAGCTAAAATCATGGACAAGGCCAATCGCCGCGATTTTCTGCGCATGGCAGCACGTACCGCCGGCGCGGGAACGGCCGTCGCGATGATGCCGGGCCTGCTCGACCGGGCGCTGGCGATCGAGCCGGCGCGGCGCTCGGGCTCGATCATGGATGTGGAGCACATCGTCGTCCACATGCAGGAGAACCGCTCGTTCGATCATTATTTCGGCATGTTCAACGGTGTGCGCGGCTTCGGGGACCCTCGCCCGCTGCGCCTGCCGGGTGGTCGCAGCGTCTGGTCACAGCCATCGATCCAGCACCCCGACGGCTTCGTCATGCCGTTCCACGGGGACTCGAAGACCAGCCGCTCGTTCCTGGTCGACGGCGCGGAGCAGTCGCACGTCGAGAACATCCACATCTTCAACCACGGCCGCTGCGACCGCTGGGGCCACACCGGCGAACTGCACAACCGCATGCTCCACTACGGCGCGGGCGACCTGCCGTTCTACTACGCGCTGGCCGATGCCTTCACCATCTGCGACGCCTACCACTGCTCGACGATGACGCAGACCTACCCCAACCGGATGCACCTGTTCACCGGCTGCAATGGCGGCGGAAATACGGGCGGCGATCCCGAAATGCGCAACTACGGCGAGGACGAGACCCCCAGCGCCGACATGGCGACCGATAAGCCGCTGCGCCCCGGCGCCTACGGCTGGACCACTTATGCCGAGCGGCTGCAGAAGGCGGGCGTCAGCTGGAAGGTCTACCAGGAATACGACAACTTCGGTGACAACCTGCTGTCGGTCTTCCCCGCCTTCCGTCCCTGCCCGCGCGATTCCGAACTCTACAGGCGGGGCCGGTCGTGGGTCAGCGAACACGAGAGCGGCGCCGACCGCACGCGCTCCGACGGCGAGCAGTTGGTCGAGGCTTTCCGCCGCGACGTTGAAGATGGCACCCTGCCGCAGATCTCGTGGATCGTGACCGCCGCCGACCTTTCGGAGCATCCCACTGCGGAACCCTCTAAAGGCGAACATGTCACCGCCGGCCTCGTCGCCGCGCTGGTCGACAATCCCGAGATGTTCGCCAAGACCGCCTTCATCCTCTGTTACGACGAGGCCGGCGGCTTCTACGACCATGTACCGCCGCCGGTGCCGCCCGTGGGGAAGTACCGTGGCCACAGCACCGTGCCGCTCGGCGGCGAGGCCAAGGATTATAGCGGCTCCGGCAAGGCGGACGACGCGGTGCACCCGGTCGGCCTCGGTATCCGCACGCCCACCGTCATCATATCGCCCTGGACCCGCGGGGGGAATGTCTGCTCGCAGCTGTTCGACCATACCTCCGTGCTGCAGTTCATGGAAAAGCGCTTCGGGGTAAAGGAAACAAACATCAGCGACTGGCGGCGCTCCGTCTGCGGCGACTTGACCTCCGCGTTCGATTTTTCGGGCGGCGCGCGGACCGGCGCCGTGCCGCTGCCCTCCACCGCCGATTTCCGCGCCCGCGTCGCCCGGTCTGCCGCCGGGACCGCCAATGCCATACCCGGACGGCAACGGCCCACCGTCCAGATGCCCGGCCAGCGCCCGCACCGGCCCCTGCCCTATCGCTTTTCCACGCAAGGCCAGGTCGGCAAGGATGGCCGCCTCACGCTGCTGCTGGCGAACGACGGGTCTGTCGGTGTTACCTTCACCGTCCACGACAACACCGACCGCCAGGAGCCCTGGCATTACACCATCGGCGCGGGCGACCGGTTCGAGAGCGGACAGTGGCACGATGCCGGGCCGCTCGACAGCTACGACCTTACCCTGCGCGGGCCCAACGGCTACTGGCGGCGCTATGCAGGGGCGTTGAACGAGGCTGCCTCGGCCGAGGTGCTATGCCTGGACGGGACGAACGCCGTGGCGCTGAAGCTGGTCAACGAAACCGATATACCGCGGACGTTCCGGATCGCCATGGACGCGGCGTACCCGGTCAAGGGGCCGCGCAAACGCACAGTCACCTTGCCGCCACGCAGCTCCAAGGTCGATCCGTGGACTCTGACGGCCAGCGATGACTGGTACGACCTCGAAGTTCGCGTGGACGGATCGGAAGGCTTCCTCCGCCGCTTCGCGGGGAAGATCGAAAGCAGCCGGGCAGGACGGACCGACCCCGGCATCGGCGTGATGCGCACCGCCTGAGCGCATTCAGTTGATTGCGTGTAGCACGACGTCCATTTCCGGCTGGCGTGCTGCCCGTTCATTCGCCGATTTCAAGGCTCAGAACGATTTCGGGACCGACGACGCATATCCATATAGGCGTCTAGCCATATCCGCTGCGCCAGGGAAAGCGTGAGGGTCCGGTCAGACCCCCACGCCGGCTCATCAAAAGATGGAGGCCTTGACGCCCAGCACGAAGCGCGGACCGTAGTATTCGACCTGGAGCGGGCGCTCCTTGTTGCCAAGATAGTAGTGCAGCTTCTGATCGGTGAGGTTGCTCGCCTCGCCGAACACGGTCACGCGGTCGGTGGCGTTCCAGTTCACCGTCAGGTCGAGGCTCGTGTAGGCGCCGTAGTAGCTGTCGCTGTCGGCATCCGCGCCGTATTCCTCGATGTAGGCGCCCTTGTAGTTCATCGCTAGGCGCGTGGAGAAGCGGCCGTCGTCGTAGTAGACGGCGAGGTTGGCGAGGTTGTCCGCCTGGCGCGGGACGCGGACCGAGCGCCCGTCCGGCAGGGTGAAGTTCGAGCGGATCAGCGTGTAGTTCGCATTGACTCCCAAGTTCGAGAGGAGGCCCGGCAGGAAGCTCAATCGGGTCTGGGCGTTCAGTTCGAAGCCGTAAAGGTCGCCCGCCGCACCGTTGGCGGGAGCGAGGAAGGTAACCCCGTCGATACCGCGATAGGTGCCAACGCGGCGGCTGTCGTAGATCGGGTCCGAGATGCGCCTGTAAAATGCGCCGGCAGAGAGAACGCCATCGTTGCCGAGATAATGCTCGAACAGCACGTCGGCGTTCCACGAATAGGTCGGCTTGAGGTCCGGGTTGCCGCCAGAGAACTCGAGGTCCGCCTCGCTGAACGCGCCGCCGGGTGCGAGGTCGCCGAAGTCCGGGCGGGCGAAAGTGCGGGTCAGCGCCGCCCGCAGGTTGCTGTCACCATTGATGTGCCAGGTCGCGTGGACCGAAGGCAGGACGGCGAGGTAGTCGTTCGAGCTGCGGGCATTCTCGAGCCCGCCGTTGACAAGCACCTGCCCGTCCACCGTGGTCCTGGTGTACTCGACGCGCACGCCGCCGAGCAGGGTCAACGCATCGCTGGGCGCCCAGGTACCCATGACGTAGCCAGCTGCCTGCTTCTCGTAGAGCCGGAAGGTGCGACCCAACGCACCGCCGTTCTCGGCCGTGGCGGAGCCGGCCTCGTCGAGTACAAGATTACCGCGATTGGCGAGATACCAGTCGACGAGGTTCTGCTCGCTCACCACCTGCGAGAACTGGCCGGCGTATTGCTGTCCGATCGGCAGTTCATCGAGGTAGCCGCCGCGCCCCGGCTGGTTCATCAGCGGGAAGTTCGCGAGCGTCGGCACCGGCCCGGCGGCGGGGTTCCAAGTATAGAACAGGTCCTCGAAAGTCGCGTCGCGCAGCTTGTCCCGGTACTTGCCGCCGGCCTTGAAGGTCAGCGTGTCGCTCGCCGGGACGGTCAGGTTGCCTTCCAGCACGATGCGGTCGGTTTCCTTGACGCGGATCTTGTACAGCTCGACGTTGGCGAGGCGGGTGAGCGAGGGGTTCATCTGGAAGCTGGAGGGCAGGTGGTTGCTGATCGCATCCGCGGGATCGGTGCCTCCGTCGATCTCGTTGTAGGCGAGGTTGCCCGGGCCGCGGTTCTCCAGCCCTTGGTAGCCGACATTGCGCTGGTCGAAGCGGACCACGAAGTAGCTGTTGTCCTGCCCGTCGGGCGTGTCGCCGTAGCGGAACAGGTTCTCGTAATGCGAGACTTTCCAGTCGAACTTCGCGCCTCTGCCGCCCAGCATGTGAATACCCCCCAGTTCGCCGCCCGACAGTTCGGTGATGAGGGTGTTGAAGATGTGCTGTACCTCGACTCGGTTGGAGGCGAAGTTAAGGCGGTGCTTGTAATGCGTCTCGTCGTCGCTCAGCGAGCCGTAGGTCCCGCGCGCATAGATCTTGCCGCCGTCGTCGAAAGCATATTCGACCGCGCCGTTGATGCCGGTGGTTTCGCGCACGCCGGTGTAGTCACGCAGCTCCAGGCGGGTGATGCCGATGCCGTCCCCGCCCCGGCGCGGCTCGTAGTTGTCGGTCGCCCAGTGGCGCTTGTAGTACGTGCCGGTGAGCACGAAGCCCAGCTTGCCGATGCGGTCGCCGTAGAGCGCGGTGGCGAGGAAGCCGGCCTTGTCGGCTTTCTCGGAGTAGTTGGCGCCCGCCGTCAGTTGCAGCGTGCGCTCGTCAGGCGCGGTCTTGGTTATGAAATTCACCGAACCTCCAATGGCGTCCCCTTCCATGTCGGGCGTGACGGCCTTGGCGACGACGACCTGCTCGATCAGTTCGGAGGGAAAGAAGTCGAACGCGGTGGCGCGGCTGGTGGTCTCCTCCTCGGCGGTGGGCAGGCGGTTGCCGTTGATGAGGGTGGAGTTCCACTGGGAGGGCAGGCCGCGCACCGCGACGAAGCGGCCCTCGCCCTGGTCGCGCTCGATCGAGACGCCGGGCAGGCGCTGCACCGCCTCGGCCGCGTTGCGGTCGGGCAAACGGCCGATGCCGTCGGCGGTGAGCACATTGACGATGTTGTCGGCGCGGCGCTGCTCGGCGATCGACTTCATCTCGCTGGCGACGATCGTGCCGGTGACTACGATCTCGTTCGAGGGCTCCTCGTCCGCCGGCAGGCCCTGCGCCTGTGCGGCCGTGGCGACAATCATCGCGCCGAGGCTGGTGCCGATGGCGGCGACTTTCATGATTGCGAACCTGTTCATTGCTTCACCCCGATTATGACTGGCTGCGCAGCAAGTCCGCCAGCCTCGGGAAATGAGTTGCCACGGTAGCATGGCAACAGACCAATTCATTGGATGCATCGCAGCAATAGACGCCCAATAGAATCATTTCTGAAAACGGAAAACTCGCCATGCATATTCATGACGAGAGATGTTTTAAGCCGGACAGGAATATGGGACCTATATTATTGACAACTTTTTTCGGAAGTATAACGCCGACAAAGCCATCATCATTATGCAAATCGCAGAGGATGCATAGGCAAGCCAGATGAAAAAATGCAGCCAGTCGAGCGTGACGCCCGGCACATTGCGCAGCAACGTCAGGGCCACGCTCCCGGCATAGCCCGAAGCGTCGGCGACGTAGATCAGAAACCCTGCCGTCCCCGCCGTCCTGCTCGCCGCCACGAGCCGGTCGAACAGCATGGCGTTGAACGGCGCGTAGCCGAGATAGAGACCGAGGCCCGAGAGGATCATCCACACCAGCGGCGAAACCATCCCGAACTGGAAGGCCAGCGTCGACAGCCCGATCAGCAGCCCGCCGCCCATCACGATCGCATGGACCGCCATCAGCGCGCGGCGGTTGTCGCGCACCAGCACGAGGCTGGCGAGGATCAGGAGCGTCACCACCGCGACCGGCACTTCGCTGGCCGTGAAGACTTCCGAGACACCGGCATAGCCAAGCTCGGTCCATATCTCGGCGGCGAAGTTATCGCGCAGGTCGCGCAGTGCGGTGAACAGCACGTAGGCGAACACCAGCAACGCCACGCCGGGACCGTACTCGCGCAGGAAGGCGCGGCGTGCCTCTGCCGGCATCGGCGGGCGGGCCATGCGCTCGGCCTGCTCCTCCGGGCTGGGCGGAGGCAGCTGGGCAAGCCCGATCACCGACACCAGCAGAAGCGGAAAGAACAGCAGGCCGGTCGCGGCGGGCATCCAGAACTCGCCGACGTGGACGACGGTCATCAGCCACAGCCCGACCGATTTCACCACGCCCGACGAGACGATGAAGCTCGCACACAGGATCGCCGCCAGCACTTCGCTGGTTCGCCGCCCTTCGATATAACCGAAGACGAGGCCCCAGATCATGCCCAGCGGCAGGCCGTTGAGGAACAGCGCGCCGACCTTCCACTGCGTCGGCAGGACCGCGAACAGAACCAGCGCCGCCCACGAGAACGCCACGAGGCCGACGATCGCGACCCCGCGCCGGGACGCCGCCATCTCCGAGACGACCTTGACCCCGATGAGTTTGGACAGCGCATATCCCGCAACCTGAGCGATCACGAGCGCGATCTTGAAGTCGATCACGCCTTCCCAGCCCTGCACATCGGCATAAGTCGCCGCCGTGAACGGCTTGCGGAACGCGTACATCGAGAAATAGGCGGAGAAGCTGGCCAGCCCGCCGTAAAGGGCCAGCGCCCACGGATGCCCCTGCGCAAGCCACTGCCGCAGCGAAGTCGGCCGGGCGCCTGCGTGGTCCGCCGCCAGTGTGGTCACGGCAAGAACCGGGTCGGCGCGGCGCCCGGCACTTCGCCGCGCTCCAGCGCCTTGCCGATGGCGGCGACGGCGAGGTCGAGGCGGGCGACGCTCTCGATGACGAAGTCGGCCCCGGCCGCAGAGAACTCGGCAACGACGGATTTCATGCGCCCGGCGCGCTCGTCGGGCGAAAGGGCCATGAAGGCCGCATGGTCGAGACCGACGCCATTGCCCGAGCCCGCCAGTCCCACGGTCCACATCCCGGCATGGCGGCCTGCCTCGATGCCCACCGGCGCGTCGTCTACCGCGATGCAGGCGGCGGCGGGCCACACGCCCATCTTGACCAGCGCCTTCCACAGCATCAGCGGCGCGGGGCGGCCCTGCGCGGTCTCGCCCGCGCAGACGATGACTTCGGGAGTGTAGCCCTGATCGGCGGCGGCGGGGACGATGTCCGCCATCATCGTGCGGGTGTAGCCCGTGGTCGAGCCGACGCGGATGCCGCGTGCCCGCAGCATTGCAAACGCCTCGGCCGCGCCGGGGATGAGTTCGCGGCAGATCGCGGCGCATTCCTGCATCGCGGGCTCCAGCCGCTCCATCAGCGCATCGACCTCGGCCTCACCCCAGTCGCCGCCCTTGGCCTCCCGCCAGCGCGCGGCGATCGCGGGTTCGGTGAGCATGGCGACGACGTGCTCGCGCTTGGCCTTGCCCATGTAGCGGCGGATCACCGGCTCCTCGACCTCGACGCCGGCCTCGCCGAAGACGCGCTCCATCGCCATGACAGGCGCACGAGAGCCGAAGTCGATCATCGTGCCGGCCCAGTCGAACAGGACGGCGGCGACAGGCGAACGGGCGTTGGACATCATGCAAACTCCTTGATGGGGGTGTCGATCGCCGCGCCAACCACCCGCTCGCCGATAGCGAAGGCCGTGGACATGCCCGCGCCACACGTCACGACGGTGACATGGACGCCGGGAGCGACTTCTCGGGTGAACCAGTTCTGCCGGGGCGATGAGGCATAGACGCCGACCCAGCGCTCGACGACCTGCGGGGCGGGGCCAAGCACGGCCTCGAACTCGTCGAGGACGAGGCGGTCTATCGCTTCGTGATGGAAGGGGTCGGGCGCATCGCCATAGTCGTGGCTGTCGCCAACGACGAGCGAGCCGTCCGCCGACTGCACCGCGATCAGGTGCACTCCGGCGTCGAGCTGCGCGCCTTGCTCGGCGCGAAGCTCCGCCATCAGCGCCGCCGCCTCGGGCAGCGCGGAATAGCCCTCGTAGCGCGCGAGGCCGAGGTCGCTCATGACAGGACGCGCGAGGCGATATCCGGGCGCGGCGAGGCGCATCATCTGCAGCTTGCAGCGGGTCACTTCGTGCTTTGCCATGACGTGGGGAAACAAGGCATTGAGGTCGTCGCCGGGACAGATGAACACCGTCTCGGCGCGGTACGCGCCGCCGCTGGTCGTCACGCACCCCGTCTCGCAATGCAACACCGCGTCAGGTGCCGCGAAGGTCACGTTCATGTCGCGTTCGAGCCACGCCGAAATCGCCGGAATCGCATCCCTCGCCTCGACCCGCAGTTCGTGTGGGCTCACCAAAGCCGCCTCGCAGGGGGAAAACGGCGTCGAGGTGTCCAGCCTGCGCAGTTCGCGGTCCGAAAGCAGCCTGCACCCCTCCCCCATCTCGGTTTGCATGAACGACTCCAGCACCGCGGCGGCGGCTCGCCTGCGCACCGGCAGCACGAGCCCGTCCTGCTCGATGCCGATCCGGGCGCGCGGCGCCACCTGCGCCCAGATATCCCGCGCCCGGCGGGCAAGCGGCCACATCTCGCGGCGTTCCTGCCCTGTGACGGTGACGAAACCGAAGTTGCGGATGCTCGCGCCGGTGGCCCGGGCATGGCGGTCGATCACCACGACGCTCTTGCCTGCCCGCGCCGCCGCCAGCGCATGGGCCAGCCCCACTATCCCACGGCCGATCACCGCGACGTCGAATTGAATGCTCGTACCCGACATTGTCTGCCTGTGACCGTCCTGTAACAATCATGCGTCACATGCGGTCTGGGCCGATCGCCCGATCAAGGCCAATGCATCCGGGGAATGGCGACCATAGACGGCGCAGCCCAAACCAGAACCGAGGGTCCGTGAGCGTCAATTTCCTCCATCTGCGTTCCTTCTACGCAGTCGCGTCCGAGCGCAGCGTCAGCAAGGCTGCGCGCCGCCTGAACATCTCGCAGCCGACGTTGTCCAAGCAGCTCAAAGCACTGGAGGACCGCTACAAGGTCAAGCTGATCGAGGGCATGCGCCCGCCGCTGACCCTCACCACCGCCGGCCGCGCGCTCTACGAAAAGGCGGAGCGCCTGTTCGGCATCGCCGACGAGATCGGGGCGTTGCTGGGCGAAGACGATATCGACAGCGGCGCGCTGCTGCGCCTCGGCACCGATTCTCCGCCCTACGCCGCGGAGTTCATGGCAGCGTTCCAAGCCGCCGTGCCTGGGGCGCACTTTCGCGTCACGATCGCGAACGCGGTCCAGACCAACGAGTTGCTTCTCAAAGCCCAGGTGGACATCGGGATCATATGCGAGCCGCCTGTGCAGAACGACTACACTTATGCCCCGCTATATCAGGACAGGCTGGTCGCCATCGTGCCTGCCGCCTGGCCGGACGGCAACGCTCGCACGTTGCCGCTCGAGCGTATCAGCCAGGAAGTCGTACTTGTGCGTGAAGCCACTTCCAGGACCCTGGCAGCAATGAACCGCCTGCTCGCGGACGCTGGGATCGCTCCGGGCCGGACGATGGAGCTCCATACTCGCGAGATGATCCGCGAGGCGGTCGCCCATGGCCTTGGCATAAGCCTGATGTTCGCCAAGGAATGCCCGCCCGACGAAAGGATAAGGGTTCTCCCATTGGAAACGTCGTCTTCGCTTATCGATGTGAAGGGCTATCTGGCCGTGCGCACGGAACGCAAGCGCATGCCCCTGATTCGACAGTCGCTCGATATCGCGCGCGCTTTGAGTGGGCGCGTCTGATATTGAACGATAAGCACTGGCAAGCAACGCGATAAGTTCGTGCCTATGTGAAATCGCTGCCTACTTCTCCACGACAGTGTGGTCGGCTTCGCGCGGCGTCCATGGTCATGCCGATGTCATCACTCTGGGCAAGAGACGTGGCGAGGGGAATCGCACGGTGCGGTTCCATAACGAGGGTCGCAGGTGCCAGACGAACCGATCAGTCGTCTCGGCTGGGTGAAGCTCGGCATCTTCTCGTCGCCGGTACTGGTGTTCCAGGCCATCGAATTGCCCTGGCGGATGTTCCTGCCGCCGTTTTTCTCCGAGACCGTCGGGCTGGGCCTTGCCGCAACCGGCGCGCTGATGATGTGGATCCGGCTGTTCGACATGGTCGCCGATCCCCTCGTCGGCTGGGCAAGCGATCGTTTCCCGACCCGCTTCGGCCTGCGCCGCCCGTGGATGGTGGCCAGCCTGCCGCTGATCGTCACGGGCACCTGGCACGTGTTCCTCGCCAGTCCCGGCACCGGCATCGCGACCATCGCCATGTGGTGCGCGGTTATGCACCTGGGCTACACGCTGATGGTCGTGCCCCATGGCGGCTGGGGCCTTGAACTGTCGGACGACTACCACGAGCGAACGAGGATCATGGGCGCGAAAGTGTGGTTCGCGGCCGCCGGGATACCCCTGATCATCCTGCTGCCGGCGATGCTGGAGCGCCTGGCGCTTGCCGACCGCGCCGGACAGATGGCGGCGATGGGCTGGATTGTCATCTTGCTGGCACCGGTGTCGGTGCTGCTGGTGCTTTATGCGATTCCCGAACCGGGCATCGATCATGGCGCCTCGCGGCGCACCCCCAGCCCGTTTCGGCAATTCGGCGCCATCCTTGCCGACCCCGCGCTGGTCAAGGTCCTCGTCCTATATGCCCTGGTCGGCGTCGCGGACGCATCCGGGGCCGGCACCTTCGTGTTCTTCGTGGAGCGGGTCATCGGGCTCGACCGCGTGGCCGGATTGCTGATGTTGATCCAGGCGCTGGTCGCACTCATGGCCCTGCCGGGGTGGCTCGCGGTCAGCCGCCGGCTGGGCAAGCAGAGCACGCTGGTGCTGGTCTTCGCGTGGAATGCCGTGTTGGCGCCGGTCGCGCTCCTGCTTCCGGCCGGAAACGTCTGGCTGTTGGGCGGCTTCCTGTGCCTGCGCAGCCTGTCGTGGGGCGCCGACTACATGCTGCTGCGAGCCTTGGTGGCCGACATCGCCGGGCGCGATGGACAGGGCGACGGCGCCAGCCGGTCGGGCAGCTACTACGCCCTGTTCAACGTCACTTTGAAGCTGGCGGCGGGGCTGGGCATCGGCGCGGTGCTGTGGACCGTCGCCATGGCGGGTTTCAGTGCGACAGG
This sequence comes from Novosphingobium sp. GW821-FHT09E05, assembly GCF_059416165.1. Classification (NCBI taxonomy): domain Bacteria; kingdom Pseudomonadati; phylum Pseudomonadota; class Alphaproteobacteria; order Sphingomonadales; family Sphingomonadaceae; genus Novosphingobium; species Novosphingobium sp. GW821-FHT09E05. Next base: position 170,380 of record NZ_JBWKOQ010000003.1, on the reverse strand, counting down.
TCCCAACGATTCCGCGGCGCTCGAAGCGGTGCGGCTGGTCTACGCGCTGCCATCTTGCCTCGCCGGACTGCTGGGCGTCGCCATCACCCTGCTCCATCGTTCCGACCGGTCGATACTTCCGCGCGATCCCTCGCTGGCGGTATCGCGGCCCATCCTTTAAGCGTGCGATCATGGCCTCAGCGTCTTCTCCCGTCACGCCCACCGAAACCGACCTGCGCCAGCGGATCCTGGACGAGGCGATCGGCCTCCTGGCGTCCAGCGGCATTCGCGGCGCGACCCTGCGCGATGTCGCGGGCCGGTGCGGTGTCGGACTCGCGGCGATCTCCAGCCAGTTCGGCAACAAGGACGCGCTCATTGCGGCCTGCTTCGCCGAAGTGGTGCGCAGCGATATCGACAGGCTCGGCGCCATTGTCGCCGAATGCGCCGCGATGCAGGTGCCGGGCGATATCCTGCCCTCGTTCCTGTGGGTCGCCTGCGAGGAAGCGGGAGGCCTGCGCCGCACGCAGATGCTGGTGCTGCTCGAGCTCCTGCTCTGCGCCCCCGCCTCGCAGCAATTCGCGCCGCTGTGCCGCGAGTGGCTGGTCGCTCGCCGCGACGCGCTGCGCCGCGCGGGTGCGGCCGCCGGCATCGATCCGCTGGCGATGGACGTGCTGGGGCTGCACCTTTTGTCCGAAAGCAGCTTCGCGATCAGCTGCGCAGCATCCGCCAGCTATCTCCACCTCGCGCGCGCCGGCTTCCTCGAAGCCGCGCTGCTGCTGACCGGGCAGCACAGCCCACCCGAACCGCCGGCGATGAAGGCGCTCGCCAAACGCTTCTTCGCCGACCCCGGCAGCACGCCGTCCAGCGAGGAGGCCGCGCCAAAAGGACGCGGCGCGGAGAGCCGGGCCCGCATCGTCGATGCCGCCGCCTCCATCATCGAAGCGGACGGGCTTTCGGCGATCACCAACCGCGCGGTGGCGGACCGGGCCGGCGTCTCGCTGGCGTTGACCACCTATCACTTCAAATCGATCACCGACCTGTCGTTCAGCGGCATCGTGCGCGTGTTCGAGAAGGTCAACGCGGGCTTCACGGGCGCGCCCGCCGAGGCGCCCCAGGTCATCGACGCGGTGGAGCGGTTTCGCATCCGCCAACCGACCGGAGTGGAGAAACTGGCGAGCCGGGGCATGGTCGAGATATCGATGGCGGCGGCACGCGGGCTCGCCGATCCTTCGCTCGGCCTCGCGATCCGGCAGCAGCGCGGTACGATCACTTACGCCGGGCTCGACAAGGCCGCGCGCGAGCAAGTGACGCGCATGCGCGCCGCCTCGCACGCACTGTGGGCGTCCATGGGGCTCATGGTTTCGGTAGCCGTAGAGGACATCGACGAGCTCTACGAGCTTGGGGCCATGGCCCGAATCGCGGGCCGCAGACTGCTCGCAAAATCCTGAACATTTGTTTTTCGATCGCCGGCCCAGTTCTTGTGACGAGTTGGTAACGGCGCCGCGAAATCAGAAATACACAATATATTCGCGATTTCAGCCACTTGCCGAAATCCTGCACATTTGTCTCGATCTGTCACAAAAGTTGTACATTAGTCTCCTAGATGCCGCTCATCAGGTTCTCGGGGAGTTTCGAAATGCGCATTAAACCAATGAAGATGGCACTCATGTCCAGTGCCGCGTCAGCTGTACTTCTGTTTTCCCATGGCGCCCACGCGCAATCGGCGATGCCGGTGGCGACTGCCGACGCCGCTGCCACCGCTGCCGAGGGCGCCGGCTCCGCCGCCGAAGCCCAGGGCGAGATCGTCGTTACCGCGCAGCAGCGCGAACAGCGCCTCGTCGACGTGCCGGTGCCGGTCACCGCGCTGTCGGGCAAGCTGCTCGAAACCTTCAGGATCCAGGGCATGGGCGAGCTTTCGCTCTATACGCCCGGGTTCTTGGTGCAGGAGCAGAGCGTCCAGCGTTCGGGCTTCAATCTGCGCGGCATCACCGCCGACGACTCCAGCCCGGTGTCCGAGCCGACCATCTCGGTCTTCGTGGACGGCATCGACAACAGCCGCCAGGGCGGGGCGATTTCCGAACTGCTCGACGTCGCCAACGTCCAGGTGATCCGCGGGCCGCAGGGCACGCTGTTCGGGCGCGGCTCGGTGATCGGCGTGCTTTCGGTGGAAAGCCGCCGCCCGACCAATGACTTCTCCGCTTCGGTCAGTGCCGAAGTCGGCTCGTACGACCTGTTCAACGTCACCGGCGTCGTCAACGCGCCGATCGTGGACGACAAGCTGGCGGTGCGCGCCGCCGTGCGCATCAAGAACCGCGACGGCACGGTGCGCAACCTCGCCATCCCCGGCGGCAAGCTCAACAGCATCGATACGTTCTACGGCCGCGGCACGATCCGCTTCACGCCGACCGAGCGGATCACCTCGGACCTGATCTTCACCTATCAGGAGGATCACCCCGACGCGACGCAGTTCAAGTCGATCGTGTTGGCCCCGGAAGGCGGCGACACCAGCCCCTTCACCGCCGCCGCGCAGGACCGGCCCGACCAGGGCATCGACCGCACCGTGTTCGGCGTCACCTGGGACAACCAGATCGAGCTGTCGGACAGCCTTGCCTTGCGTTCCTTCACCGGCTTCCGCCGCGTCAAGGCGGCCGAGCGGTGGGACGGCGACGGCACCGCCTACGCCTACATCATCGGCGACCAGAACACGCTGCAGAAGCAGTACAGCGAAGAAGCGCGCCTGACGTGGTCGCCCGACCCCAGCTTCACCGTGATCGCCGGCGGCAGCTGGTGGCACGAGAAGGTGGACGACACGATCGCGCTGGGCGTCAACGAGCAGTACCTGCTTGGCAGCTTCCCCTCGATCACCGCGCCGAACAAGCCGATCGTCGCCGCGACCAGCTACATGGGCCTGCCGGTGACGTCGCTCAACTACAGCGGCATCACGCGCCTCAACGACCGCACCAGCCTGTCGGGCTACGTCAACGCCTCGAAGACGTTCTTCGACCGGCTGACGCTCGACCTAGGCCTGCGCTACACGCATGACGATGCCACCACGTACGCCTCGGCGGCACAGACCACCGCGGGCGGCATCGCCGGTGTCGCGCAGCCTGCCGGCATCTTCGGCAACAGCGGCGGCAACGTATCGTCGAAAAACCAGAAGTTCGGCTTCTGGACGCCGCGCGGTGCCATCTCGTTCAAGATCACGCCCGACCTCAACATCTACTTCGGCGTGGCGCGCGGCACGCGTTCGGGCGTGGTCGATGCCTCGTTCAGCACCAAGGTGGTGCAACCGGTGGCGACCTGGAACATCGTGAAGCCGGAAAAGGTGATGAACTACGAAGGCGGTATCAAGGCCAAGATCGGCCGCATCAACGCCGATCTCACGCTCTACAAGTACGACTACACCAATCTGCAGGTGCGCGACACGTCAACGGTGCTGGGCACCATCAACAACGCGGGCAAGGCGAGCGGCAAGGGTGTCGAAGCCTCGGTGCGCGGCCCCGTACTGCCCGGCCTCGATGTGATCGCCAGCTATGCCTACAACGACAGCGGTTACACCTACTACGTGACGGCGGGCGGCGCCGACTACTCGGGTAACCAGTTCCGCCTGTCGCCTCACCACAAGGCCTCGCTGGCCGTGAACTACGAGCATTCGCTAAGCGACGCAATCGTCGGCCACGTTCGCCTGACGCAGTTCTGCCAGTCCAAGACCTTCTTCAATGCCGACAACAAGCCCTACGAGAGCCAGAAGGGCTACGCGACGACGAACATCGGCGTGGGTATCGGCGACGAGCGCGCCGGCTGGAGCGTGGAAGGCTACGTCAACAACCTGTTCGACAAGGACTTACTGCTCGACCTCGGCAACACCGGCAAGTCGTTTGGCCTGCCGACCGCCATCCGGGGCGAACCGCGCATCGCCGGCGTCCGCTTCCAGCAGGACTTCTGAGGCAGCCATGCCCAGCACGCCCAGCCGCCGCCGCTTCCTCCAGGGAGCCGGGGTCGCCGTGGCCGGATCGATGCTGCCTCCCAGCATCGCCCGCGCCCTCGCCATCCCCGCCGACCGCCGCACCGGCACGATCATGGATGTCGAGCACGTCGTCATCCTGATGCAGGAGAACCGCTCGTTCGATCACTACTACGGATCGATGCGCGGGGTTCAGGGGTTTGCCGATCCGCATCCGGTGCCGCTCCCCGGCGGCAGCGAGCCGGGCAAGCGACTGGTGTGGGACCAGCGCGACAAGGAGGGCCAGTCGATCCCGCCCTTCCACCTCGACTCGCGCACGACCGCGGCGCTCAAGGTGGCGGACCTTCCGCATAGCTGGAAAGACGCCACCGGGGCGTCGCGCGGGGGGCGCTGGGACGACTGGATCGCCTGGAAGACCCCGCTCACCATGGGTCACTACCGGCGCGCCGACATCCCGTTCCAGTACGCGCTGGCCGAAGCCTTCACAATCTGCGACGCCTATCACTGTTCGGTCCACGGGCAGACCAATCCTAACCGCCTGTTCGTCTGGGCCGGCGGCAACGACCCGAAGGGCAAGGGCGGCGGCCCGGTGACCGAGAACACCTCGGGCGTGGCGATGGACTACAAGGCGGTGCTGACGCCGGAAATGAAGGTTCAGGCTGATCGCTACAAGATCGACCTCACCAACTACGGCAAGGGCCCGCGCTACACCTACACCACCTATCCGGAACGGCTGGAGAAGGCCGGGATCAGCTGGAAGGTCTACCAGGATCCCACAGACAACTTCTGGGGCCTGACCAACCCGGCCGTCGCCTTCAAGGCCTACAACGACGCCAAGCCGGGAGAACCACTCCACGATAAGGCGATGGCCCGCGCCACCATCGAGGACCTCAAGGCCGATGCGCTGGCGGGCCGCCTGCCGCAGGTGATCTGGATCGCCTCGCCGCAAAGCGCCAGCGAGCATCCCGAAGGCTCCAGCCCGGTCGAGGGGGCAGACTTCACGTCGCAGGTGCTCGATGCCCTGACCGCCGATCCCAAGGTCTGGGCCCGCACCGTGCTGTTCCTCAACTTCGACGAGAACGACGGCTTCTTCGATCACGTCACCCCCCCGGCACCACCAGCGCTCAATCCCGACGGCAGCCGCGCGGGCGATTCGACGGTGGACTTCAGGGACGACATCCACACCGACGGCCTGGCCTATGGCCTGAGCGTGCGCGTGCCGATGACGGTTGTATCGCCGTGGAGCACCGGCGGCTGGGTCAACTCACAGGTATTCGACCATACCTCGGTGATCCGTTTCCTCGAACAGCGGTTCGGGGTGATGGAGCCCAACATCACCCCCTGGCGCCGCGCGGTGTGCGGCGACCTGACGAGCGCTTTCGATTTCTCCAAGCCGGTCGCCGGTAAGCCCGTCCTGCCCGACACCAGCGACGCCATCGCCCGCGTCAAAGCGGCGCTGCGCCTGCCCAAACCAACGCCCCCCGTGCTAGGGCAGGCGCTCTACCAAGAGCCCGGCATCAGACGCTCGCGCGCCTTGCCTTACGCGCCCTCGATCAAGGAAGTGCCGTCGGCCTCTGGCATGGAACTTAGGTTCTGCAACGAAGGTGCTGCGGCGATCGTTTACCAAGTTCATGACCTAGAGAAACTGGACCTGCCGCCGCGGCACTACACGGTGGAACCGGGCAAGGAATTGCGCGGTACATGGCCGGGTTCCGAATACCATCTGCAGGTCCGCGGTCCGAACGGCTGGTTTCGCGAACTGGCCGGCGACACGAGATCCGGCCTCTCCACCTCGCTCCACCCGACGCCAAAGGACAAGGCGATGATCCTACACATCGAGAACGCGGGCGGGCAGCAGATTTCGCTAGAGTGCCGTGATCTGTTGTCGAAGCAGTCTGACAGGCATGTAGTCGCCCCACGTGACGCCAAGGCAATTCGCCCCTACTTTGCAAAGGGTTCAGGCTATTGGTATGATCTTGAGGTGGTTGATCCGGCTAGCGGCTTCCTACGCCGCTTGAGCGGGCGCATGGAAACTGCGGAAGACACGATCAGCCGGCCACCGACACCCTGACAGAAAAACAAGGAACCGAGCGCAAGACAATTGCAATCAGGTCGCCGCTGCTCGGTCTCGCGAGTCATGGTCAAATGCCCGCTCCCCTCGGAGCGGACATTTCTGGATAAGCATTTAAGGGCGGGAAATGTGAAGGGTTTCGGGCGCTTGCCTACGAAAGCCTCCAGTGCAGGAAGCCGCCGGCCCCATGCGCTGGTCTATGGATAAAAGGGCTGTGGGACGGTTCTGGCGGGTAAACGCTTCCGGTTCGAAGTCCCGCTACTAGCCGGATCAACGTGATTTCTTGTGGTGTCAGATTGCGAGCGACGTAGGTTTTGCTGGCCGCTGTGCCCTGCGCCCGGCTCAATTTCGGGATGGGCACGCCTGGGTCATCAGCCGGGACGCAGCGACCGCGACCGTCGTGCGGGGTGAACCATACCGGATCATGGCGCGTATCTCCCGGCCGAGAATGCTGGCGCCGGTGGTGCGCGCCGGTGGCACCAGCGGGCGAAGGTTTCGATGATGGCAGCTCAGCGAGAGTTGGGAAAGCTTCAGCCGCTATGTGAAGCATAGTTCACGCTTCATTTCCTGCGAGAAGACGAGCGTTCCCGCGGGAGCCGGGACCTTCAAGGCGATCCGTTCGTCCCGGCAACTGCGATGTTCGACCTGCTCGGGCAAGCTGTCACCTCAGCCAGCCTCATCCACAGGCTCGCTACAAAGACCCGCATCTACCGGGCACGTGCAGTCAAAGACGGCATGCCTTGGCATCGTAAGGCCGCAGATCTCGCCTTCCCCCCGGAAAGCGACAATGGCCCGCCCGCGGGTAGGATAAATCCCGCCGGAATCGCCGTCTTCTAAGGCGCGCCTAACTCAGAAACACCGCTGCATGAGGCCTTGCGCGCGTGACGGCGCGGGATGGCCGCGGGCATATCGATTACGTCCCCGCCCAGATCGTCACCGAATATTTTCGCCGAGTTTTCAGGGTCGGCGACGATGCGCCCGATGGGATTATTTATACGAGGACGTGCAAGACTACCGGGCGCAACATCGTCCTGTTCGTCGACCGTAACGACATTGAAGGCCTGTCGCACTGGGGCAAGACGCTTCGCTTCCGGCCCCGGCTAAATCAGCGCTTCGAAATTACTGCCACTGACGGTTTCGTTCAGTCATGGGAGGAGGTGATCTGAAGCTGTGGAGCGGCGTGCGAATGTGACCCCGCAGCAGGGTGATCGGGTCATCAAATCTGCCATGGGACGACCGACAAGCGCGAAGCCCTCGTCGAGTGCTGACACGCATCAGCCTCCAAAAGTCGGCAAAAAAAGGGGAATACCGTGGGACGCACTTCCCGCGTCCCGTTCACCAGTTCCAAAAACCGTTGGAAACCATGGTGAGCCCTGCTGGGTTCGAACCAGCGACCTACTGATTAAAAGTCAGTTGCTCTACCGACTGAGCTAAGGGCCCCCGAGACCGCTGGGCGGTGCAGGTGGGGGTCACCTAGGGGCGCAGCGCGGCTTGGTCAAGCGGGCTCGCAGGTGTTGGATGCTCAGGCCGGTCAGGGGATCGCGCCAGCGGCCGGCGATCGTCGCGGCGGGGTCGAGGACGAAGCGGCGGGCGCGGAAGGACGGGTGGGGGATCACGAGGTCGGTCTCGTCGCTGGCGAAGGCCCCACCGTTCCACAGGACGATGTCGAGGTCCAGCACGCGGGCGCCCCAGGCGCGGCCGGTGCGGCGGCGGCCGAAGCGGTGTTCGATCTTCTGCAGTTTCTCCAGCAGTTCTTCGGGGTCGCGCTTCGAGCGGACGAGGGCGACAGCGTTGGCGTAGCGGCGGCGGGAGGGGCCCATGGGGACGGTCTCGATCACGCGCGAGGCGGCTAGGACGTGGAGCTTGCCGTGGTCGAGCGCCTCGAGCGCGGCGGCGAGGACGCGGCGCGGGGTGCCGTGGCGCGGATGCCGCATGTTCGAGCCCAGCGCCACGAGGTAGCGGTGCTTCGCCAAGCTCAGATATCCTGCGCGATACGGGTGTAGAGCTGCGGGCGGCGGTCGCGGAAGAAGCCCATGCCGGCACGGTGGCGCGCCGCGCGCTCGAGGTCCAGCGTGGATACGAGGACGCCGGTTTCATCGCGGCCGAACTCGGCGAGATAGTCGCCCCATTCGTCGGTGATGAAGGAGTGACCGTAGAAGGCCTGCTCGCTGCCGCATTCGGTCTCGGCGCCGATGCGGTTAGCGGCGATCACCGGCATGCAGTTGGAGACCGCGTGACCGACCATCGCGCGGCGCCACATGCGGCTGGTGTCGAGCGTGGCGTCGTAGGGCTCGGAGCCGATCGCGGTGGGGTAGAACAGCAGCTCCGCGCCCATCAATGCCATGACGCGCGCGCATTCGGGGTACCACTGGTCCCAGCAGATGCCGACGCCGATGCGGGTCCCGAACAGGTCCCAGACCTTGAAGCCGTCGTTGCCGGGGCGGAAGTAGTACTTTTCCTCGTAGCCGGGGCCGTCGGGGATGTGGCTCTTGCGGTAGGTGCCCATGATCTCGCCCTCGGCGTCGATCATGGCGAGGGTGTTGTAGTAGTGGTGGCCGTCGCGCTCGAAGAAGCTGGTCGGGATCGCGACCTTCAGCTTCGCCGCCAGCGCCTTCATGGCGATCACCGAGGGATGCTCGGCGGTTGGCCGGGCAAGCGCGAACAGGGCCTCGTCCTCGACCTTGCAGAAATAGGGGCCGGAGAACAGTTCGGGCGGCAGCACGATCTGCGCGCCCTTGCCCGCCGCTTCCTCGACGAGCGCGGAAACGGCGGCGATGTTCTCGCCCTCGTCGGCGGAACCGAGGGCGAGTTGCAGGGCGGCGACGGTGATCTGGGTCATGCCGCCCCAGTTATGGTTTGCACCGCCGGAAGTCCAGACTTCGCGCCCTCAGTCACGCTTGCGGAACAGCAGGGTCATGCGGTCGCTCTCGCCGATGGCCTGGTATTTTGCCTTGTCCTGTTCCTTGAGCGCCAGCGACGGCGGCAGCGTCCAGACGCCTTCGGGCCAGTTCGCAGTGTCCTTCGGGTTGGCGTTGATCTCGGACCTGGCGACGAGGTCGAAGCCGCTCGCTTCCATCACGCGGATCACATCGGCCTCGCGCAGGTAGCCCTTCGAACCGTCGGTGTAGGAATAGGGTGCGTCGGCCTTGGCGCGGTGCTGTTCGATGCCGACGAGGCCGCCGGGCTTGAGGAGGCCGCGCATGGCCTCGACCTCGCTGTCGGCGATGTTCCAGTTCAGCAGGTTGTGCATCATGCGCGGGATGATGATGACGTCGAAGGTGCCCTTCTCGCCCTCGGGCACTGCGTCGAGCGTGTAGGCGGCGAAGCGCGAGGCATCGATGCCGGTGAACTTGGCGACGTCGGCGGGGTAGGCTGCGGCGGCCTTGCGGATCTTGTCCTGGTCCTTGAAGGCGCCGCGGGTGGGATCGAAGTACAGACCCACGAGGTGCCCCTGCTGGCCGAGATAGAGGCCCAGGAAGCGCGAGTACCATTCCCCGCCCGGCGCATATTCGCCGACCTTGGACTGCGGGCCGACCTGGAAGAAGCTCAGCGTCTCGACAGGATGGCGGGCGGCGTCGCGTGCGCGGTCGTCCTTGCGCAGGGGATTGGCGGCCGCGAGCTCGAGCAGTGCCTCGCAGCCCTTGCAAGCCTCGGTGGCCGCGCTCTTCTTGCCGGTATCGGCGGCGAGCGGAACGGCCACGAGCCCTATGAGCGAGGACAGTGTCAGCAGGGCGCGGCGCATGGGGTTCTCCTCCCGGGGTCAGGTGGCGCGAGACTAACCGCCCCGCGGGCAATGACAAGCGGCGAGAGCATACCTATCTACCGGCCAACTCCGACGACTTGAGGACAAGTACAAGATGGAAAAGGCAATCGTGGCTGGCGGGTGCTTCTGGTGCACCGAGGCGGTTTTCCGCGACGTGGTGGGCGTGGACGCGGTGCAGAGCGGCTATATCGGCGGCAGCGTCGAGAACCCGACCTACAAGGCGGTGTGCTCGGGATCGACCGGTCATGCCGAGGCGATCGAGGTCGAATACGATCCCGAGGTGATTTCCTATGCCCAGATCCTCGACGTATTCATGGGCACGCACGATCCCTCGCAGCTCAACCGCCAGGGCAACGATGTGGGCACGCAGTACCGCTCGGCGATCTTCCCGCTGGACGACACGCAGCGCGAGGAAGCCTCTGCCGCGATCGCCCGCTGGGACGAGGAACATTCCGGCGAGAAAGCCGTGACCACCATAGAAGGCCCCGCCCCGTGGTATCCCGCCGAGGATTATCATCAGGAATACTGGGACGGCGAAGGCCAGCGCAATCCCTACTGCCTCGCGGTGATCCCGCCCAAGCTGCTGAAGCTGCGCAAGAGCTTCCAGGACAAGGTGAAGGCCTAAGCTGAAACGTCGTCCCCGCGCAGGCGGGGACCGCTGGGAACCCTTGAGACGCGGCCTGTGCGGCAGCCACCTCCCCGCCGCCGGCCGGAAGCCCGGCGCGGCCTTGCCAGCGGTCCTCGGTCTAGCCGGGGACGACGATATAGTAGGAAACGACTTCCACACTGTTCCAACAAGGGACGGCACCAAAGTCGAGCTTCCTAAACGCATAAGTAATTCTACGAGGGCCATCGGCACTTCCGCCGATCGAGTTCCCGCCCATGGTCCGTCTCCGTACCGTTTCGCTGTCGCTGGCCGCCATGGCCGCCGTGCTCGCCGCCAGCCCGGTCCTGGCCGATTCCGCGATGATCGCCGGCACCGACGTGCTGAAGACGTGGAACCTGGTGGTACTGGGCGACCTGACCTCGTCCTCCGAGGTCGAGGGCCGCACTTTCGTCGGCGGCAACCTTAACGGTAATTCGTCGAACTACCAGATCCAGCCGATCGCCGCGTCGAGCACCGGCACCCCCGGGCTGACCGTGGTGGGCGACGTCAACGGCGGTGCCAAGAACCTCAACAACGGCTCGGGCGCGGTCGTGGGCGGCAACGTCAACAGCGGCCTCAACCTCAACGGCGTGGCGCAGACGGTGCTGGTCGGCGGCTCGATCGCCAACACCAACGTCAATCAGAACACGGTGACCTCGGGCCTCGCCGCCAGCGATCCCGCCTTCGCGCAGAACCTGACGCAGCAGAAGAGCCTCATCGAAACCTCGATGACCGGCCTCAGCCACACCATGAGCACGCAGGCCTCGAACAGCCAGCTGACCATCACCGGCAACACCGGCACCTTCAACGCCCAGCCCGACTCCAGCGGCGTCGCGGTGTTCAACATCTCCGCCGCCGACCTCGACAAGATCGGCGAGATCAAGTTCAACCTGAACGGCGCCGACACCGCGATCGTCAACGTCTCGGGCAGCTCGATCAACCTGAACGACAACTTCCTCGGCGGCACCCAGAACCTGGGCGAGCACGTCATCTGGAACTTCCCCGAGGCCACCAGCCTCTCGCTGAGCACCGCCTGGGGCGGCTCGGTCCTCGCCCCCACCGCGGCGGCCACGACCGGCAACTACATCCAGGGCTCGGCGGTGTTCGGCAGCCTCGTCCAGAACGGCGAGATGCACATCGGCACCTACACCGGCGGCTACACCGCCCCGAGCGATCCGGGCACCTCGACCAGCTCGGGCGGCTCGTCCTCGGGCGGGACGGAAGTGCCGGAGCCGGGCATGGTCGCCCTGTTCGCGGTGGCGCTCGGCGGCCTGCTGTTCTGGCGCCGCCGGCGTGTGTGGGTTGAGGTCGGTCAGGTAAGGGGAGCATAGCCCCCTTACCTCCGTTACTGTCGTCGCTACGCGCGCGAGTGCGCTGCGTACGCTTCCCGTCATCCCCGCGAAGGCGGGGACCCAGCTGATGACCTTGCGTCACCGGAGGAACCTTGAGATGGGTTCGCGCCTTCGCCCATCTCGCGTTCATCCGTCGTCCCGGACTTGATCCGGGACCGCTGGGTACTCTTCAGGCGCGGCCTCGCCGAAAGCGCGTGCGGCCCGGCCAGCGGTCCCCGGTCAAGCCGGGGACGACGATTGCGCCTACGATAGCTCCAGCACTTCTCAGCCCTTGACCCAACGCGCGACGAAGAACCCGTCGAGCCCGCCGGCCTCGGGCAGCATCCCCGGATCGGTGCGCAGCGTACCGTCCGACGCCGGCGCCAGCCCCTCGGGCAGTTCTGCAGCCTCGATCGGCACCACCGTCAGCCCGGCGGGAACCGGCTGCTCCTCGCCCTCGGCCACTTCCAGCGAGCAGACCGCGTAGACCAGTGTCCCGCCCGGCTTGAGCCATCCGGCCGCGCGCTGAAGCAGCTTGCCCTGAAGCTCGACCATCTCCGCGATCTGGCGCGGACCGATGCGGTGGAGGACGTCGGGATGGCGGCGCGCGGTGCCGGTGGCGGTGCAGGGTGCGTCGAGCAGGATCGCGTCGAACTTCTCCTCCGGCTCCCAGTCCAGTGCGTCGGCGAGGACGATCTCGGCCTCCAGCGCAGTGCGGGCGAGGTTCTCGCGCAGGCGTTCCAGGCGGCGCTTGGCGTTGTCGAGGGCTGTGACCTGCCAGCCCTGCGACGCCAGTTGCATGGTCTTGCCGCCGGGCGCGGCACACAAGTCGAGCACCCGCCTGCCCTCGCCCGCGCCGAGCAGGCGTGCCGGCAGGCTGGCCGCGAGGTCCTGCACCCACCAGCCGCCATCGCGGAAGCCGGGCAGCAGGTCGATCGCCGAGCCACGCGGCAGGCGCAGGTGCCCGGGCATGAGCGAGGTGCCGCCCATGCGTTCTGCCCATTCGGCGGTGGCGGCGGGATCGCGCAGCGCGAGGTCGAGCGGCGGCGGCTCGGTGAGGCCGGCGGCGATCGCCTCGGCTCGCTCGCCCCAGCGGATCATCACGCTATCCGGCAAGGTCGGCACCTCGGGTAGGTTCGCCTCGATCTTCAGCAGTGTCGAGAACACCCCGTGCGCCAGGCGGCGGGGGCCGCCTTCCAGCAGCGGCAGGGCGGTGGCGATCACCGCGTGGGCGGGGGTCTCCAGCCGCAGCACCTGCGCCAGCATCAGGCGCAGCACGGCGCGCGGCTTGGCGTCGTCGGGTAGGCGCTGCTTGGTGGCCGAATCGATGAGTTCGTCGAGGTCCTCCTTCCAGCGCAGCGTTTCACCCGCGATGGCGCGGGCGAGCGCGCGATCGGCGTCGCCCTTGACGCGGGCAAGGGCGCTGCCGCCCGCCTGATCGAGGGTTTCGCCCCTGCGCAGCACGGCATCGACGAGGTTTAGCGCGGCGCGGCGCGCCGGAAGGCCGGGAATGTCCATCGCGGGCCCCTATACCGGATTGCCTTTTTCCGCCAGCGCCGCCACATCCCCCTTATGACCAAGCGCGCCACCGAACGTCCCGAGGCCTTCACCAAGCCCGCCCACTGGACCACCGAACCCGCTCCGCCCCCCACCTCCGGCGCGGAAAAGCCCACGGACGGCGAAGATCCCGACGGCCTCTCGCCCACAAGGTACGGCGACTGGGTGCGCAACGGCGTGGCGGTGGATTTCTGATTTAAGAGCCGGTCAGCCTCCGACAACTTATAGCCAACAAAGCTCGTCGCCCCCGCGCAGGCGGGGGCCCCGCTACTTGCGGCATTGCACGACGCCAAAAGAACAAGCGGGGTCCCCGCCTGCGCGGGGATGACGGTGTTCATGGAGTAGAGCTAGGCGCGCGCAGGTCTCGTCAGCGATCCGAGGACGAGGCGCCCCCGCCCTCCCGCTGCCATCCGCCGCCCAGCGCCAGGAACACCGCGATCTGGTCGTCCACCAGCCCGGCTTCCGCCGCCGCATGGCTGGCTTCGGCCGAGGCGAGGCTGCCCTGCGCGCTCAGGACGTTGAGGAAATCGCTGCGGCCGAAGCGGAACAGCTTGCCCGCCTGCCCGGCCGACGTCGCGGCGTTGTCGCGCGCGCGGCCGAGCGCGGCGGCGCGGTCGCGGTCGCGGGCGTAGGTTTCCATGGCGGTCTCCGCCTGCCGCAGCGCCTCGAGGACGGTCCCGTCAAAGCTCGCGAGATCGGCGCGGACCTGCGCGTCGGCCTGATCGATGCGGGCGCGCACGACAGGCCTATTGGGGAACGACCAGCTCAGCAGCGGGCCGAGGCTGAAGCCGAAACTGTCGCTCTTGGCGAAGTCCTGGAGCTGCCCGGAAAAGCCCACCGACCCGCCCACGCTGACGTTGGGGTAGAGGTCGGCGGCGGCGACGCCGATGCGCGCGGTGTCGGCGGCGATGGCGCGCTCGGCCTGGCGGATGTCGGCGCGGCGGCGGATCAGCGCGGCGCCGTCCTCGACCGGGATGCGGCCGGCAAGGCGCGGCAGCGCGGCGCAGTCGGCCACTTCGCGCGGGTAGTCGGCGGGCGCGCGGCCGAGCAGCGTGGCGAGGAGATAGAGCGCGTTCTGGCGCTGGGCGGTGAAGGCGGGAAGTGAGGCGGCGCTGGTCTCGACGGCGGCGGCGGCGCGGCTGACGTCGAAGGCCGTACCGCGCCCGCCGCGCTGCAGGCGGCGGGTGGCGCCCAGCGTCTGGCGCTGGAGTTCGACCACGCGCTGCGCCACGCCGAGCTGGTAGTTGGCGGCGCAGACCCCGGCATAGGCGCTGGTCACCGATCCGGCGACGCTGACGCGCACCGCGTCGCGCGCGGCCTCGGTCGCCTCGCGGTCGGCCTCGCTCGCCTCGATGGCGCGGCGCAGCTTGCCGCGCAGGTCGAGCGGATAGCTGAGCGCAAGGCCGAGGCTGTCGGTGACGACACCGGGGAGCGGCCGCCCGGTCTGCGACTGACGCGCGAGGTCGACGCCGCCGGACAGCGCGGTCGACAGCGTGCGCCCCGCCGCCGCTTCGGCGACGACGGCCTGGGCGCGCTCGAGGTTGGCCTCGGCAGCGCGCAGGTCGGTGTTGGCGGTCAGCGCCTGCTCGACCAGACCGTCGAGGCGGGGGTCGTCGTAGAGGCTCCACCAGCGGTCGGGCAGCGGCGCCTGCGAGAAAGCAGTGCCCTGCGCCGAGGCGAAGGCCCCTTGCGCGGCCGGCGTGGTGGCCGCCGACTGCTCGGGTGCGTGGTAGTCCGGCCCGGCGGTGGCGCAGGCCGAGAGCGCCAGCGCCAAGGCGGCCGAGGACAGGAAGCGGGGAAGCGTCATCACTCGGCCCCCGTCGCCGCCGGGGCGGGCGTAGCGGTGGCCTTGGGCGCCGGGGCCGGCTTCTCGCCCGGATGCTCGACCGTCACGGTGGCGGTGCGGCCGAGGATCAGCTGCACGTCCCTGGGCACATGCGTCAGCTTCACGCGCACCGGGATGCGCTGGGCGAGGCGCACCCACGAGAAGGTCGCGGCGACGTTGGGGAGCAGGTTGCCCGAATCGCTGCGGCTGTCGTCGTTGATGCCCGCCGCGATGCTTTCGACCCGGCCGTGGAGCGCCTGCCCCTCGCCCATGAGGTGGACGGTGACGGGGGCGCCGACGCGGATCAGCGGCAGCTTGGTTTCCTCGAAATAGCCTTCGACGCGGATCGAATCGTCGTCGACTAGTGCCATCGCCTGGCTGCCCGCCGCCACGAAGTCGCCCGGATGCAGGTCGAGGTTGGTGACGGTGCCGTTGACCGAGGCGTGGACCTGCGTGCGCTGAAGGTTGAGCTTGGCGCCGTCGAGCGAACTCATCGCCTCGGCCAGCGCGGCGCGGGCGGTGGCGACGCGCGCGACGTTCTGCTCGTGCGTCTCGGTGGCGACGAGATCGCCCAATGCGAGGTCGCGCGCGGATTCGCGCTGTGCCTGGCCCAGCGTCGCCCGCGCGCTCGCCACCGAAGCCTCGGCCTGCTCGACCGCCAGCGAGTAACGCGGGCGGTCGATGACGAACAGCAGGTCGCCGGCATGGACGGTCTGGTTGTCGCGCACCGCGACCGAGGTGACGAGGCCGCCGATGTCGGGCGTCACGCGCACCACGTCGGCGCGCACGCGGCCGTCGCGGGTCCACGGGCTGCGCTCGTAGTGGTTCCACATCCAGAACGCGATGAACGCGGCAAGGACGACGATGACGATGGTGGCGGCGCTGCGGCCGATCGGGGCAAGCAGATTCTTCATGGATGGAAACCGATGTGGGGGGCAAGGAGGGACAGCGCGCCGAGCACCATGACGTAGAGGCATAGGTCGACGAGCGCGCGGTAGGCGACGAAGCGGTAGAGGCCGGCGAAGTCGAGCAGCCGCAGCAGCAGCATGGTCAGCACCGCCGCGATCACCGCGAGCAGGAGGATGGTGGGCATGTAGACGCCCCCGATGGCGATCTCGCCGTTCATGTCAGGCCTTCCAGAGCGGCGGCTTCGGGGAACAGGTTGCGGCGCAGCGAGACGAGCGCCAGCGCGGCCTGGCGGCGCACCGAGCGGTCCTCGTCGGCGGCGAAGAGGTGGAGCGCCCGGTCGATGTCGCCCAGCAGTTCGGGATCGGCGGGGGCGCGGACGTCGGGTTCGAGGCGGCGGTAGTAGGCGCCGACTTCGGCCAGCACGCCGGTGAGCGGCGCGCCGCGTTCGGGCGGCAGCTCGAGGCGGAGCTGGCGCAGTTCGGCGATGGCGACGCCGGTGCGCAGATCGCGCAGCACGTCGTAGAGCGGCTCGCCCGGATGCTTGCCGCTCAGCGCCAGGCGCGGCGAGAGGATCGCGATGCGGTCGAGCATCCGGTTGATCCAGCCGCGCACGTCGGGAGGCCCGCGCAGGTTGCTGCGCTCGGCGATGTCGCGCCAGCCGGCGCGCAGGGTGCGTCGGATCGCGCTTTCCAGCCCGGCGGTCTGCAGCAGGCGCGCCATGACGATCGCGAACAGCACGCCGAGCAGCTGCGCCAGCGAGCCGTTGGCGAAACTTGCGAAGTTGTCGCTGTACTTGACCGCGATGATGAAGGGGCTGCCCATGCCCAGCAGCGCGGGCAAGGCGATCCCGGCGAAGCGCGGCGAATGCATCAGCGATCCGAGGACAAGCAGGGGCGGGGCGAGCGTCATGGCAAGTTCCGGGAAGCCGTCCACACGCGGCAGGATCGCGAAGGCATAGAGCATGCCCAGCGCGCTGGCGATCAGCGTACCCCAGAAGAACATCCAAAGCGGCGCCAGCGGGTTGTCCGAGGCCGAGAACAGCGCGAGGAACACGCCCGCGAGCATCACCGCCGTGCCGCCGTCGTTCCAGCCGCTGCCGATCCACAGCGCGCAGCCCAGGATGATGGTGACCGCCGCGCCCGCCGCCCCGCGCGCAGCGCCGGCGACGTCGCGGTGGAGTTCGCGGTTGCGGCGGCCTTCGAGCAGGCGCGGGATACGCGCCGAGACCGGCTTGCGATCGCGGGTGCCGAGCTGCTCGGCGAGGTCGCGGCAGTCGAGGTGGGCGTCGATCAGGCTGGAAAGGCGCGAGCCCAGGCTGAGCCGCAGCAGCGCATCCCAGTTGGCGCCCGGGGTGACTTCGGGCTCCAGCGCCAGGCAGCGGGCCTTGAGGTCCTCGGCCATGCGCACGCGGTCCTCGCGGGTCGCCGCCCCCTCGCCTGCGCTTTCGAAGGTATCGAGCCAGGCGCGGGTGTCGGCCAGCAGCGCTTCGGCCGTTTCGCCGAGTGCGTCGCGCTCGCGCAGGGCGGCGACGCGGTCGGCGACGGCGGCCCCCAGCGGCATGAGCAGGGAGAGCTGGTCCTGCAGCGCGCGCACGGCGCGCACGCGCGGGGCCGGGCGGCTGGTCTCGTAGGGCAGGTGGATCGAGAGGTTGTGCAGTTCGGTGACGTCCTGCGCGAGGCGGCGGCGCTCGGCCTCGACGGCCTCGTCGGGCTCAAGTTCGAGCGAATCGCGGCTCCAGCGCTCGGCATCGCGCAGCATCATAGCCACGCGGCCGAGCAGGAAGGTGGAGACCGAACCGGGAAACACCACGCCGTGGACGAGACTGCCGCACAGGATGCCGATGGTGATCTCCTGCACGCGCAGCGAGGCGTCGGTGAAGATCTCGGCCGGGGTATTCACCGCTGGCAGCACGATCAGCACGGCGGTGTAGCCCGCCAGCACGAAGGCGTAGCCGCGCGGTGTGCGCTCCAGCAGCGAAACGAAGACGCAGAGCGCCAGCCACGACGCGATCGCCAGCGTCAGCAGCTCGGGGCTGTGGGCGAGCGGCGGCACCATGATCACCGCCGCGGTGGCGCCGACGAACGTGCCGATGACGCGGAACAGCGCCTTGGAAATGACCGCTCCGGCCAGCGGCGCGGCGACGATGTAGGAGGTGAGGAACGCCCAGTAGGGCCGCTCCAGCCCGATCGAGAACGAGATGTAGGCCGCCAGCAGCGCGGCTGCGAGCGCCTTGAGCGAGAAGATCGCGGCGGGAATGCCCCAGCGCGCGGCGGCGGGGCCGTTCACGGGCGCCCCCGCATGTCGGCGGCGCGCATCGCGACGGTGTCGAGCAGGCGGACGGCCACGTCAAGGTCGCCGTCGGACACGCCTTCCAGCAGGTCGACCCGCAGTTCGATCAGCCGCTTCTCGGCCTGGCGGGCGAGGGTGCGGCCCTCGGGGGTGAGGTGGAGGCGGTTGGCGCGGCGGTCGTCCGCGTCGGCGCGGCGCTCGACCAGGGCCTCGCGCTCCAGCTGCTGCACGGTGCGCACCAGCGAGGCCTCGGTGATACCGATGGCGCGCGCGAGGTCGCCCTGCCGCGCGCCCTGCCCCAGCCGCTCCAGGTGCACCAGCGCCCAGCCGGCGGAGTTGGAAATCGCCAGCGAGGCGAGAATCCGGTCGGCATGCTGGCGCCACGCGCGCGAGACGGGGCTCAGCTGCGTGGCGAACTGGTGGGCAAGGGCGAGTCGGTCGGTCATGGAAGTGGTTAGTTAGGCTCCTAACTATCTTGGGGCAACCGGGGCAGGCTTGCGATTTACAATCGAGCAATGACGCAAATTGCAATTCGGGCAAGGGGAGGGGGCCATTCCTGCGCGGTTGGAGACGGTTCCGCCTGGGATTACCTCCGTTCGTGTCGAGCGAAGGGAGGGCCGGGATCAGCGGGCATCGCGGGAAAATCCCCTGAAACCCCCGTCGTCCCCGCGAAGGCGGGGACCGCTGGCAAGGACACGCAGCTTTCAGGCGGGGCGCGGCGCTTCGGTGGCCCATGGCGAGTTATCGCCTCCAGGGTACCCAGCGGTCCCCGCCTGCGCGGGGACGACGTTGGATTTCAGGGCAATATCTCGATAGGCGTGCCGTCGGGCACCGCGTCCCACAGCGCCTCGATCTCCGCGTCGGAGACGGCGATGCAGCCGTCGGTCCAGTCGCCGGGCACGCGGCCGGCCGGCCAGGCATTGGGCTGGCCGTGGATCATGATCATCCCGCCCGGCGAGCGTCCCCGCGCGGCGGCATAGGCGCGGTCGGCGGCGCTGGGATAGGAGATGTGGAGCGAGAGGTGATAGGCGCTCTTGGGGTTGCCCCAGTCGATGGCATACCGCCCCTCGGGCGTGCGCTCGTCCCCCTCGAAGCGCTTGGGGCCGACCGGTTCGTCGCCCAGCTGGATATGCGCAATGACGTGGACGAGCCGGCCGCCCGCGTAGAGTTCCATGACCCGCGCCGCCTTGCGCACGCGGATCAGGTCGAGTTCGGGGAGCACCAGCGCGGGCTGCGGCCCCGCCGCGCCCACGCTCAGAAGCAGCAGCAGCGGGGCGAACCTGAGCGCGCCCCGCATCGGCATCAGTCCGCGAAGGGATCGCGCACGAGGATGGTATCCTCGCGCTCGGGGCTGGTCGAGACCAGCGCGACCGGGGTTTCGATCAGTTCCTGCACGCGCTGGATGTACTTGATCGCCTGCGCGGGGAGGTCGGCCCAGGAGCGGGCACCGGCGGTGGTGCCTTCCCAGCCGTCCATTTCCTCGTAGATCGGCTCGACGTTCGCCTGGTCGGCGGCGTGGCTGGGGAAGTAGTCCAGCACCTTGCCATTGAGGCGGTAGCCGGTGCAGATCCTGACCTTCTCGAAGCCGTCGAGCACGTCGAGCTTGGTCAGGGCGATGCCGGTGACGCCCGAGATCGCGCAGGACTGGCGCACCAGCACCGCGTCGAACCAGCCGCAGCGGCGCTTGCGGCCGGTGACGGTGCCGAATTCGTGGCCGCGCTCGCCCAGCTTCTGGCCGGTGGCGTCCTCCAGCTCGGTCGGGAACGGGCCCGAGCCGACGCGGGTGGTGTAGGCCTTGACGATGCCGAGCACGAAGCCGGTCGCCGAGGGGCCGAGGCCCGAGCCGCTGGCGGCGGTGCCCGACACGGTGTTCGAGCTGGTGACGAAAGGATAGGTGCCATGGTCGACGTCGAGCAGCACGCCCTGCGCGCCCTCGAACAGGATGCGCGCGCCGGCCTTCTTGACCTTGTTGAGGCGGCGCCAGACCGGCTCGGCGAACTGGAGGACGTAGGGCGCGATCTCGCGCAGCTGCGCCAGCAGTTCCTCGCGGTCGATCGGCGGCTGGCCGAAGCCGGCGCGCAGCGCGTCGTGGTGGGCGCAGAGACGGTCGAGCTGCGGCTCCATCGCGTCGAGGTGGGCGAGGTCGCACACGCGGATCGCGCGGCGGCCGACCTTGTCCTCGTAGGCCGGGCCGATGCCACGGCCGGTGGTGCCGATCTTGCCGGCGCCGGCAGCCGCTTCGCGCAGTCCGTCGAGTTCGCGGTGGACGGGCAGGATCAGCGGGCAGTTGTCGGCGATCGCGAAGTTCTCGGGGTTGATCGTGACACCCTGCGCGGTCAGCTTCTCGACCTCGGCCTTGAGCGCCCAGGGGTCGAGCACCACGCCGTTGCCGATGATCGACAGCGTGCCGGTGACGATGCCCGAGGGCAGCAGGCTCAGCTTGTAGACCTGCTCGCCGACGACGAGCGTATGGCCGGCGTTGTGGCCGCCCTGGAAGCGTACCACGGCATCCGCCCGGCTGGCGAGCCAGTCGACGATCTTGCCCTTGCCCTCATCGCCCCACTGGGCGCCGATCACGGTTACGTTGGCCAACGTTTCACGCTTTCACTGCTGTTTGAAAATACCGCCGCGCCCTAGGCGAAGCCGCGCGCGAGGGCAAGCGCCGTGGGGCGATATGTGGCGGTTTGGTTACGAGGCGGTCAGGCCGGCCCAGATACGTCGTCCCGGACGTGATCCGGGACGACGGGGTTTCAGTCGGGAGTTTCAGGCGCCCTCAGACCGCTACCGCCTCGCCGCCTTCCAGCCGGTGCGAGCAGCCCAGCGCGATGGGCTTGTCGCGCTCGCTGGGCGCGGCGACGGTGATCCAGCGCTGGCGGGCCGCCACTTCACGATCGCGGCCCAGCGGCAGGACAGGCAACCCCTATCCCCGTTCGTGTCGAGCGAAGTCGAGACACCACGCGCTGCGCTGGCGTGTCTCGACTTCGCTCGACACGAACGGGGGAATGTCGGTGGAACGCGCGAAAGAGCCCGCTTAGACCAGGACCGCCTCGCCGCCTTCCAGTCGGTGCGAGCAGCCGAGCGCGATGGGTTCGTCGGCCTCGCTCAAGGCTGCGACGGTGATCCAGCCGATCGCGCGCTGGCGGGCGGCGACGTCGCGGTCGTGGCCGAGCGGGAGGAACAGGCGGCGTTCCTCGCCCGCGCCGGCGGTCAGCGCCTCGATCAGCGGGTCGGGGTAGAGCGAGAAGCCGGTCGCCGTCTCGGGATCGCGGCCGGCCTGGCCGAGGATCGCATAGGTCCCGCCGCGCCCCATGCTGCCGGGGATGCCGTCGGCGTAGATGGTGAAGCCGAACCACGACTGGTATTCGAAGCCGTGCCGCTCGGACGGGTCGAGCGTCAGGCGCGCCTTGCCGTCGACCCGCGCGGCGATGGCGCGCAGGCCGGCGATGCGGCTGGCGAGCACGCCGCCGACGTCGAAGGCGGCCAGCCGCTCGATCGCGGCGTCGAACGGGCCGACCGCGTAGAGCAGCGGCAGGTAGGCCTCGCCGCCGGCATCGACCAGCCCGCCGGCATCCTTCGAATCGAGCATCCGGCGCACCGCCTCAATGCTCGAGGAGGGCAGCGGCAGCGCGCCTTCGCTCAGGGTATCGACGAGGTCGGGCATGGTGAAGTCCACCGAGACGCCGGTGGCACCCGCCGCGCGCAGCGTCTCGATCGCTAGTTCGACGATCTCGGCGGCGGCGGCGGTCGAATCGGCGCCGATCAGCTCCGCACCGACCTGCAGCCGTTCGCGCGCGGGGTCGAGCCCGTCGCCCTTCACCGTCACCACCTGCCCCGAGTAGGAGAGGCGCAGCGGACGCGGTGCCCGCGCGAGGCCGGTGGCGGCGATCCGTGCGACCTGCGCGGTGATGTCCGAGCGCATCGCCAGCATCCGCAGCGAGACCGGGTCCATGAAGCGGAACATCCGGCGCACCTTCACGCCAGCCATGCGGCTCGCCAGCGCCTTCTCGAATTCGAGCACGGGCGTCTCGACGCGGGCATAGCCATGGCTCGCCAGCACGTCGTGCGCGGCGCGGCGCACCGTCTGGGAAGCCCATGCCTGCTGCGGCAGACGGTCGCCCAAGCCCTCGGGCAGAAGATCGCGGTCGTTTTCTTGCATAGTGCGCGCGCCCTTAGCCGGATGGCGCGGGTTTGGCGAGGGGCGGATTGGCGGCAACCTCCCCATGCCGGGGAGCACCACGAAAAGGGGCCGGCGCTGGCGCACCGACCCCTCTTGCGTTGGGAGCTTTGAAAACTCAGGTCAGAACGACAGCGCTTTGACCGTCTTCACGCCGGGGAGAGCGCGAGCCTGTTCCAGCACTTCACCCGCGACCGGACTGTCGACCGAGAGCAGCAGCACCGCCTCGCCGCCGGCTTCGCGGCGGCCGAGGTTGAAGGTGCCGATGTTGATGCCGTTCTCGCCCATCAGTGTACCGATGCGGCCGATGAAGCCCGGCGCGTCCTCGTTGACGATGTAGAGCATCGAGCCTTCCAGCTCGGCCTCGACCTTGATGCCGAACATCTCCACGAGGCGCGGCTCGACGTTGTTGAACAGCGTGCCGGCGACCGAACGCTCGCCCGCCTCGGTCTTGACCGAGACGCGGACCAGGGTGTGGTAGTCACCCTCGCGCTCGGTCTTGACTTCGCGCACTTCGAGGCCGCGGTCCTTGGCCAGGAACGGGGCGTTGACCATGTTCACCGTAGCCGACTGGACGCGCATGAAACCGGCGAGCACGGCGGCAGTGATCGGCTTCTGGTTCAGTTCGGCGGCAGCGCCCTCGACGTGGATCGAGATGCGCGGCACCGAGTCGATGGTCAGCTGGCCGACCATCGAGCCGAGCACTTCGGCCAGCTTCATGTAAGGCTTGAGCTTGGGGGCTTCCTCGGCGCTCAGCGAAGGCATGTTGAGCGCGTTGGTGACGCCGCCGTTGACCAGGAAGTCGGCCATCTGCTCGGCGACCTGCAGCGCGACGTTGACCTGCGCCTCGGTGGTCGATGCGCCCAGGTGCGGCGTGCAGATGAAGCCCGGCGTGCCGAACAGCGGCGAGTCCTTGGCCGGCTCGGTCTGGAACACGTCGAGCGCGGCGCCGGCGATGTGGCCGGAGTCGAGACCGGCCTTCAGCGCCGCCTCGTCGATCAGCCCGCCGCGCGCACAGTTGACGATGCGCACGCCCTTCTTGGTCTTGGCCAGGTTCTCGGCCGAGAGGATGTTGCGGGTCTGGTCGGTCAGCGGCGTGTGCAGCGTGATGAAGTCGGCGCGGGCAAGCAGCGTGTCGAGGTCGGCCTTCTCGACGCCCATTTCCACCGCGCGCTCAGGGGTGAGGAACGGGTCGAAGGCGACGACCTTCATGCGCAGGCCGAGCGCGCGGCTGGCGACGATCGAGCCGATGTTGCCGGCGCCGATGAGGCCGAGGGTCTTGCCGGTGACCTCGACGCCCATGAAGCCGTTCTTCGGCCACAGGCCCGCCTGGGTCTGGGCGTTGGCTTCGGGCAGCTGGCGCGCCAGCGCGAAGATGAGCGCGATGGCGTGCTCGGCGGTGGTGATCGAGTTGCCGAACGGCGTGTTCATCACGACGACGCCCTGCGCCGACGAGGCCGGGATATCGACGTTGTCGACGCCGATGCCAGCGCGGCCGATAACCTTGAGGCGTGGCGCGGCGGCGAGGATTTCCTTGGTCACCTTGGTCGACGAGCGGATGGCGAGGCCATCGTATTCGCCGATGCGGGCGATGAGCTGTTCCGGCGTCTCGCCGGTGATGACGTCTACGTCGCAGCCCATCTCGGCGAAGATACGGGCGGCGTTGGGGTCCATCTTGTCGGAAATGAGGACTTTGGGCTTGGTCATGGGATTGTTCCTTAGTGCCGGCCTCGAAGGGGCCACGGCGATCTAAAATTCCTCGTCATCCCCGCGAAGGCGGGGACCCATCTGATGCCGCCTCAACAGGCCATGTCAGGAGATGGGTTCCCGCTTTCGCGGGAATGACGACGTTTTGCTTCGGAATTAACTCAGGCTACGGCCTGCTCAGCCTTGACCGTGGCATAGGCCCAGTCGAGCCAGGGACCGAGATCCTCGATGTCCTGGGTGTCGACGGTGGCGCCGCACCAGATGCGCAGGCCCGCCGGTGCGTCGCGGTATCCGGCGACGTCGTAAGCGGCGTCCTGCTTTTCGAGCAGGGCGGCGAACTTCTTGATGAAGTCCGCGTCGGCGCCTTCGACCGTGAGGCAGACCGAGGTATTCGAGCGGGTCGCCTCGTCGAGGGCGAGGTGGCCCAGCCAGTCCCGCTCCGCGACGATCTTGGAAAGCGCGGCGGCATTGGCGTCGGAGCGGGCCTTGAGACCTTCCAGACCGCCGAGACCCTTCGCCCATTCGAGCGCGAAGATCGCGTCCTCGACGGCGAGCATCGAGGGGGTGTTGATGGTCTCGCCCTTGAACACGCCCTCGGCGAGCTTGCCCTTGGAGACGAGGCGGAACACCTTGGGAAGCGGCCAGGCCGGGGTGTAGGTTTCGAGACGCTCGACCGCGCGGGGGCCGAGGATCAGGACGCCGTGGCCGCCTTCGCCGCCCAGAACCTTCTGCCAGGAGAAGGTCGCGACGTCGATCTTCGACCAGTCGATGTCGTAGGCGAACACCGCCGAGGTGGCATCGGCGAAGGACAGGCCCTCGCGGTCCGCCGGAATGAAGTCGGCGTTCGGAACGCGCACGCCCGAGGTGGTGCCATTCCAGGTGAAGAGCACGTCAGTGCTCCAGTCGATCTGGGTCAGGTCCGGAAGCTGGCCGTAGTCGGCGCGGATCACGGTGGGATCGAGCTTGAGCTGCTTGGCCGCGTCGGTCACCCAGCCCTCGCCGAAGCTTTCCCACGCCACGGTGGTCACGCCGCGCGCGCCGAGCATGGTCCACATGGCCATCTCGAAGGCGCCGGTGTCGGAACCGGGGACAATGCCGATGCGGTGGGTGTCGGGCAGCTGCAGCACTTCGCGCATCAGGTCGATGCAGTACGCGAGACGCGTCTTGCCGATCTTGGCGCGGTGCGAGCGGCCGAGCGATTCAGTCGCGAGCTTGTCGGGGGAGTAGCCGGGAGGCTTGGCGCATGGTCCGGAAGAGAACTGCGGACGAGCAGGTTTACGCGCGGGTACGGCAATCAAATCAGTCATTTCTGACTCTCCTTACAGAGAGCTCGCGCGGCGTTGGGACCGCGTGGCCCGGCGCCGCTCCTAGTGGCGCGGGCGGGTATGTCAATCGCCTTGCGGCTCGGTTGCCTGTGCAAAACGGCCGGACGTGTATGGCGCCCCGTCGCGCAGTAGCCCACGGGTAAGGGCAGGTTAAGCGGAGCCCCTGGAAGTTTAACCCATGCGGAATTTTTTATTCACCCTTCCCCTGATCGCGCTGGCGAGCGGCTGCATCGACCGCCCGTCGCCGCCCACGCGCCAGCCGAGCCGGTCCGCGAATCGGCCCGCCCGGCCGCCAGCGGCCGACGTGCGCCAGTGCCTCTCGAGACTCAGTGCGCAGCAGGCGGTGTTCACGCCGGTCGAGGACAGGTATTTCGGCAGCGCCTGCTCGACGGTGGGGACGGTGAAGCTTGCGGCGCTCAACACCGACAACGCGACCGTCTCGCTGTCCGGGCTCGGTCCGGTGACCTGCGCGGCCGCGACGCCGTTCGCCGCCTGGGCGCGCTACGGCGTTGACCGCGCGGCGCAGCAGATCCTCGGCAGCCGGGTAGTGAAGATCGAGACTTTCGGCAGCTATTCGTGCCGTAACGTCGCGGGCACCAACCGCCGGTCGGGCCACGCGACCGCCAATGCCATCGACGTCTCGGGCTTCGTGCTGGGCGACGGGCGGCGCATCACTGTGCTCGACGACTGGAACGGCGGCACGCCCGCCGAGCGCCGCTTCCTGCGCACGGTCCACGACAGCGCCTGCAAGCGCTTCGGCACGACGCTGGGGCCGGGCTACAATACGGCCCACGCGAATCACCTGCACCTCGAGGCGGACGGCGCCGACTTCTGCCGCTGAGGCAGGCCGGCCTTCGACAACCTCTGCAAGACATTCGCCCCGCTTCGTGCGATTGCGCCCGCTCTTGCATGGAGCCCAGGATGACGGATGCGCGGAAGACCACGCTCGGCATAGCGTGCGGCGTAGGCGCAGGCGCGCTTTGGGGGCTCGTGTTCCTGGTCCCCGAACTGGCGCGGGACTTCGGCCCGCTGCACCTCGCCGCTGGACGCTACCTCGCTTACGGCGTGATCGCGGCGGCGCTGCTGGCGCCCCGCTGGGCGAGTACGGTCGCGCCGCTTTCCCGCCGCGACTGGGCGCAGCTGACGTGGCTCGGCCTGCTGGGCAACACTGTCTATTACGTGCTGCTGGCGAGCGCGGTGCAGATGGGGGGTGTCGCGATGACCTCGCTGGTGATCGGCTTCATTCCGGTACTGGTCACGGTCGTCGGGAGCCGGGAGGCGGGATCGCCTTCGCTGGCGGGGCTCGCGCCGTCGCTGCTCCTGGCAGCGGCTGCGGCGGCATGCATCGGATGGCAGGCGATAGCGGTGCCGCAGGCGGGCTCCGTCGTGACGCAGGCTGCCGGGCTGCTCTGCGCGGTCGGCGCGCTGGTTTCGTGGGCGACCTTCGCCGTCGCCAACAGCAGGTGCCTCGCGCGGATCGAAAAAGTCTCGTCCCACGACTGGAGCCTACTGCTCGGCGTCGCAACGGGCGCGCAGGCGATGCTGCTGGTGCCGGCCGCACTCCTGCTGGAGCCACAGGGCCACGACGCCGCCGCGTGGATGCGGTTCCTCGGCCTGAGCGCGGGCATCGCGCTGCTTTCCTCCGTGCTCGGCAATGCCCTGTGGAACCGGATGAGCCGGTTGCTCCCGCTCACCCTCGTCGGGCAGATGATCCTGTTCGAGACGCTGTTTGCGCTGCTTTACGCCTTCGCCTGGGAACGCCGGTTGCCTGCGCCACTGGAGGTACTCGCGATGGTGTTCGTAGCCGCCAGCGTCGTTTCCTGCCTGGCCGCGCACCGGCCCGCGAAACCGGCGGCGCCGGCCGAGCGTTCCGCGGGATAGAGCCAAAGGAAATCTCCATGACCCGTACCCTCCCCGACCTTTCCGAAAAGATGCGCGACATCGACTTCACCGTTCTTTCCACCCGCACCAGCGGGGGCGCCATCGCGGCGCGGCCGATGAGCAACAACCGCGAGGTCGACTACGACGGCGACGCATGGTTCTTCGCCGAGGAAACCACGCGCATGGTCGGCGATATCGAAGCCGATCCCCACGTCGGCCTCAGCTACCAGGGAACCTCCGGATTTCTCGGCATGCGTCCGTTCTTTCTCGCCGTGGAAGGCAAGGCGACGCTGGTCCGCGACAAGGCGCTGCTGGCCGAGCATTGGACCAAGGGCCTCGAACGCTGGTGGCCGGAAGGCGTCGATACCCCCGGACTGCTTCTCATCAGGGTTGCGGGCGAGCGCGTGCATTACTGGGACGGCGAGGACGAAGGCGAGCTGACGATTCCCGCACGGGCCTGAGCACCTGCCTCAGGCCGCGTCCTCCGAGCGGTTGCGCCCGGCGTGCTTCGCCCGGTAAAGCGCGCCGTCGGCGGTCTTCATCGCCTGTTCCGCATCCTCGCCCGACACCAGACGGGCGATGCCGACGCTGACGGTGGCGCGGATGATGTTGCCCGAGGCGTCCGGGATTGAGGCCCGTTCCTGCCGCTTGCGGATGCGCTCGCAGACGAGGCGCGCCTGGTCGGCCGCCATGCCGCCCAGCACCACCGCGAATTCCTCCCCGCCAAGCCGGGCGATGAGGTCGCCGTCGCGCACCGATGCGCGCAGGACACCGGCGAAACGCTGCAGGACGAGGTCGCCGGCGGCGTGGCCGTAGCGGTCGTTGATGCGCTTGAAGTGGTCGAGGTCGAACACCGCGATGCAGCCCAGCACCCCGCCGGCCGGCACCGAACCCAGCAGCGCTGGCAGCGCCGCGTCGAACGCGCGGCGGTTGTAGACGCCGGTCAGCGGGTCGGTCATCGCCTGATGGGTCAGATCTTCCATCAGCTTGCGGCGCCCGGTGACCTCGCGCACGATGCTGACGGTGCCCATCGCATTGCCGTGCTCGTCCAACGTGGCACGCATGTGGCTTTCCACCCAGACCGTGCCGCCGTCCTTGCACTGGACGCGGTACTCGACGATCGCCGTCTCGTCCGGGCCGGCCAGTGCCCGGCGCCGCGCGTCGAGCACGGCGGGCAGGTCCTCCGGGGACACCAGGTGGAACATCATCCGGCCGGTCAGTTCGTCGGGCCGGTAACCCCACACGCGCTCCACCGAGGGCGAGGCGTAGCGAAGCGTCCCATCGATGCCGAGGCGCATGACGATGTCGCTGGTGCGGTCGAGCACCAGCCGGTGCAGCGCCTCGGCGGCGTGCATTCGGTCGAGCAGGCGGCGACGCGCGCGCAGTTCGGCGGCGAGCGGCAACAGGATCAGCACGATCGAGGCGAAGTAGATCTGCAATACCTGCAGCTTCACCGCCATGCTCACATGCAGCAGCGTCGTAGGCCCCTGCCCCGCCAGGGAAAACGGCAGGGCCGTGCACAGCAGGATCAGGATCGAGGCGATCGCGCCGAAGCGGCCAAGCCTGAGCGTCGCCGCGATCATCGGCATGAACGGCAGGATGACGAGGGGAATCTCGTTCTGGCCGAAGGTCACCAGCGAGGCGGCGACGACCAGGCCCAGCAGGATGATGGCTTCGCCGATGCGCTGATTGTCCGCGGTGGCGATCCACTGGCGCGTCTGGCCGCGCAGGGTGAGCAGCAGCGGCGGTGCGAAGGCGAGCAGCCCGAGGGCGTGTCCGGCATACCAGTCCCGCCACGCCGCCCAGAACGGAATGTCGCGCCCGAGATGGATCGACCACGCGGCGAACAGGGCCGTGACGGAAGGAACGGCAATTCCGCACACCACCAGGAACGAGGCCACTTCGGGCACCGACTGGAAGCGCCCGAAACGCGGGTAGGTCCGCTTGACCAGCCAGGCAGCGGCATAGGCCTCGGCGACGCAGATGAACGGCAGCGGGACAGCGACGAGGCCCTTGATGCCGAACAGCTGCGATGCGAGGAGGCCGGTGGCGGCACAGGCCGCCGTTATTCCGGTCCACTGCCGGTACGGGGCGGCGCAAAGCTTCGCGAACAGGACCGCCCCCGCCAGCCAGACGATGGCGACGCCACCGTCGAACCGGGTCAGCAGCAGGGTGGTCGAGGCGCAGGCGAAATAGATGACCGCAGTGAAGGCGGCGGCGCGCACGCGCTGGGTCGATATTGTGGCCGCCAAACGGTGCATCGCACTGCAATACTAAACTGTAGTTAGTTTTAGGTAAATAACCGGCTTTAAAGTTGTAGAATTAGACGGTCCCTGCGCCGCGTTGGCCCGACCTTTCGTACCGCGCCTTCGGCTCTGGGAACCACCGCCCGGGCACACTGACCCGCGCCCAAAGGCCGGGGCCGACGAACAGCAGGGCGTTGCCCGCCAGCAGGCAGCAGACCAAAACGGCGCAGAGCCCCAGCTCGCCAGGCGTAGCCGCATGGACGGCGCGGCCATGGACCGCGGCATGGAGCTTCGCCCCGGCCAGCCAAGCCAGCGACAGACCGGTCATGCCGCCAAGGCGCAACCCGATGCGGGCGGCAAGAGTTTGATGCCAGGCGAGCATGCCAAGAAACCTCCTCGAAGACCTCCCAGCTATTCGTCCGCCCATAGCAATTCGAGAGCGGGAACCGCCCGGAACCATTGAGATTGCATAGAAAAACAGGCTTTCCCGCCCGATTCATATGCCGCTCATATGCCCCCGGAGGGTTTCCGCTATGGAGATCAAACGGTGTTCCATGCCATGTCCGGCAAAAGCCAACGACGAGGCCTGACTTGACAGACGACCACGCCCACCCGGCAGCGCATCCGGAGCCTCACGCGGGGGTTTACGCCCAGGGCCACCTGCCCACGCTGGCGCTCGGCGCGCTGGGGGTGGTGTTCGGAGACATCGGCACTTCGCCGCTCTATGCGCTGAAGGAGAGTTTCGTCGGCCACCATCCGCTGGTGGTGGATCAACCGCATATCTACGGCGTCCTTTCGCTGATCTTCTGGACGATGATGCTGGTGGTGACGGTGAAGTACGTCTTCATCGTCATGCGCGCCGACAACGAAGGCGAAGGCGGCAGCATGGCGCTGCTGGCGCTGATCGCGCGCAGTCTGGGACAGACGCGCTGGACCCCGGCGATCGCCATGCTCGGCGTGCTCGCCACCGCGCTGTTCTATGGCGATGCGATCATCACCCCCGCCATCTCGGTGCTTTCCGCGGTCGAGGGCCTGACCGTGGTGGAGCACTCGCTGGGCCGGCTGGTGCTGCCGATCGCGGTGGTCATCCTCGTCGGCGTCTTCGTGATCCAGAAGCACGGGACCGAGAAGGTCGGCACCTTCTTCGGGCCGGTCATGGCGGTCTACTTCCTGGTGCTCGCGCTGCTTGGCGGGCTCAACCTCGCGCGCCATCCGGAGATCGTGGCCATCGTCAATCCGTGGTGGGCGGTGCATTTCTTCGCGCTCGACCCCAAGCTGGCGTTCCTCGCTCTCGGCTCGGTGGTGCTCTCGGTGACCGGCGCCGAGGCGCTCTACGCCGACATGGGGCATTTCGGGCGCAAGGCGATCAGCGTCGCGTGGCTCTACGCCGCGCTGCCGTGCCTCATGCTCAACTACGCCGGACAGGGCGCGCTGCTGCTCGACGATCCGGCGGCGGCAAGCAATCCGTTCTTCCTGCTCGCGCCCGAATGGGCCCGCCTGCCGCTGGTGATCCTGGCGACGCTGGCGACGATCATCGCCAGCCAGGCGGTGATCTCGGGCGCGTTCTCGGTCACCCGGCAGGCGGTGCAGCTGGGCTTCCTGCCGCGCCTGCGCATCCTGCACACCAGCGCCTCGGCGGCCGGGCAGATCTACGTGCCGATGGTCAACTGGCTGCTGCTCGGCTGCGTGATCGTGCTGGTACTGTTCTTCCGCAGCTCGACCAGCCTCGCCGCCGCATACGGCATCGCGGTGACCGGCACGATGGTCATCACCAGTTGCATGCTGGGCGTGCTGACCTTCAGCGTCTGGCGCTGGCCGCCGCTGCTGGCGGGCGGCGTCACCGGGCTGTTCCTGGTGATCGACGGCGCCTATTTCCTCTCCAACGCCACCAAGATCCCCGACGGCGGCTGGGTGCCGCTGGTGGTGGCGGCGATCGTGTTCCTGTTGCTCACCACCTGGTCGACCGGCCGCAAGATCATGCGTCACTACCTTGCCGTGGGGGCCATGGACCTCGACCTGTTCATCCGCTCCACCGCCGGCTCTCTCCGGCGCGTGCCGGGCACCGCGATCTTCCTGTCCTCGAGCAGCGACGGCGTGCCCCCGGCGCTGCTCCACAACGTCAAGCACAACAAGATCCTGCACGAGCGTATCATCATCCTGACCGTGACACCGCAGGCCGTGCCCCACCTGCCCGACGAGGGCCGGATCGAGGTCACGGACCACGGCTCCAGCTTCTACCGCATGCGCCTGCGCCACGGCTTCATGGAGGACGTGGACATTCCCGCCGCGATGAAGACGGTCACCGAGTGCCAGGGCCCGATCGGCAAGATGGACACCAGCTACTTCCTCAGCCGCCAGACCCTCATCGCCTCCGAGCGTCCCGGCATGGCGATCTGGCGCGAGAGGCTGTTCGCCTGGATGATCCGCAATGCGGCGACGCCGATGGAGTTCTTCAACCTGCCGACCAACCGGGTTGTGGAACTGGGCTCGCAGGTGGAGATTTAGGCCGGAGCATTAGGTCGCCAGCGACGGCGGCAATCGCTGGCGGATCACATCAAGCCTGATTCCCGTCGCCCCCGCGAAGGCGGGGGCCCCGCTTTCCTTGCGCGATCTCAAAAGAACAAGCGGGGTCCCCGCCTACGCGGGGACGACGGGGATTTGCGGAGTGCGCGGAAGCTGCGGGTTGCGCAGCCCTCCGCACCACGCGACGACAGGGAGGATCAGCCGTCCACCAGCCTCAACCTGTACCCGATGCCCAGCTCGTTGCTGATGATCTGCGGGCGCCGGGGATCGGTTTCCAGCTTCTGGCGCAGGCTGCGGACGAGGACGCGCAGGTATTCGACGTGGTGCTCGTGCTCGTGGGGCCAGACCTGCGCCATGATCTGGTTGTGGGTGATGACCCGCCCCGGAAACTTCGCCAGCTGCGCCAAGACCGCGTATTCCTTGGGCGTCAGGTGCACTTCGCGCCCGGCCTTGGTGATCGTGTGCGAGAGGAGGTCGATGGTCACGTCGCCCACCGCCAGCGCCGACGCCGCGCCGCCGCGCGTGGTACGGTTGCGCAGGGCGACGCGCACGCGGGCGAGCAGTTCGTCGGTGTCGAACGGCTTGGTCAGGTAGTCGTCGGCGCCGAGGTCGAGCGCAGCGACCTTCTCGTCGGTGGCATCCCGGGCGGAGACGACGATCAGCGTGGTGTCGCCCTCGCGCTTGACCAGCGGCACCAGTTCGAGCCCGTCGCGGTCGGGCAGGCCGAGGTCGAGCAGGACGACGTCGGGCCGCTCCGCCCGCAGCCGTTCCAGCGCCTCGCGCCCCGTCCCGGCCTCGATCGCGGCATAGCCGGCACGCTCCAGCGCGGCGAGGATGAGGCGGCGGATGTGCGGCTCGTCGTCCACGACCAGGACCTTGTCGCGCAGCTTCATGAGACTTCCCCGTCTTCGATATTGGCGCCATCGATAGTGGCGAGGATCAGCGCCGGCGGAATGCGCAGAGTGAAGCAGGCCCCGCGCGGGTCCTCGTTGTTCGTGGCCGAGACCGAAAGCCCCATGGCCTCGGCGAAACCCTTGACGATCGCGAGGCCGAGGCCGGTGCCGTGGCGCACGCGGTCCGACCCCTCAAGCCGCGTGAACGTCTCGAACACGCGGCGCTCCTGGCCGGGCGGAATGCCCGGGCCCTGGTCGATGATCGAGAGCAGCAGCGCGTCGGGCGGGCGGCGGCAGCGCACCACGATCCGCGTTCCGGGATCGCCGTAGCGCCCGGCATTGTCGAGCAGGTTGATGAGACAGTGGTGCAGCAGCACCGGGTCGAGGCGGACCAGCGGCACGCCGGGCGCGATGTCGACCGCCACCTCATGCCCCTGCAGCGAGGCGCGGGTATCGTGGACGGCGCTGGCGACGGCGTCGAACAGGTCGGTCGCCTCTGGCTTCATCGGCAACGCGCCTGCCTCGACCCGCGCCATGTCGAGCAGGTTGGCGACGAAGCGGTTGAGCCGCCGCGCCTCGGTCTCCACCACCTCTGCAAGTTCGAACGACGGATGGAGCTTCATCTCCTGCGCCGCCGAGAGGATCGTGGTGAGCGGCGTGCGCAGGTCGTGCCCCACCGAGGAGAGCAGCGCCGAACGCAACCGGTCACGCTCGCCCACGGCCTGCGCCTTCAGGTTCTCCTCCTCCAGCGTCATGCGGTCGAAGGCGATCGAGGCCTGGTCGAGCAGGCTCATCAGCAGCGGCACCTGGTCGGAGCGCACCGGATCGCCCGCGTCGTCGCGCGCGAGGCCGAGCACGCCGAGCACGCCGCGCGTGGTGCGCAAGGGGTGGAACAGCCAGTCCGAGGCGGTGAGCGTCGCCGAGCCGCGCCCGGCGGGCTGCTCGTTGTCCATCGCCCACTGCGCGGCGGCCTGTTCGATCTGCTCCAGCCGATCCTCGGGCGGGTAGGCGGCGCTCAGCACGGGACCATCGGACGAGGGCAGCAGCAGCACGGTCCGCACGCCGAGCAGGCGGGCGACCTCGGCGCAGATCGCCTGGACCAGTTCCTCGCGGCTGGCCGCGACGGTCAGCTGCCGCGAGAAGCTGGCGAGCGCGGCGTTCTGCCGCGCGCTCGCCCCGGCAAGGTCGGCCTGCGCCCGCACCCTTGCGGCGAACTGGCTGGTCACCACCGCGACCCCCAGCAGGACGAGGATCGAGATGACATTCTCGGGATTGCTGACGGTCAGCGTGCCGGTCGGCGGCAGGAAGAAGAAGTTGTAGGCGAGGCTGGAGGCGAGGCCCGCGAACAGCCCAGCGCGCACGCCGAAGGTGGCGGCGGCGAACATCACCGGGATCAGGAACAGCAGCGCGATGTTGCCGAGGTCCAGCGCTTCGAGCAGCAGGCGGCCGAGCACGGTCATCGCCGCCACCGTTAGCAGCGACCAGAGGTAATGCGCGGGGCGGCCCCAGTCGATCCGCGTCGCCTCGCGCGGCCGCGGCGGCTCGGCGGCGGGGGTGCCGGAGGGCAGGACGTGGATCGCCACGTCGCCCAGCGTGCGCACCAGCCGGTCCACCACCGAGCCGTTGCGCAGTTCGAACAACCAAGAGCGGTCCGACTTGCCGATGACGATCTGCGTCGCCCGCGCGTCCTGAGCAAATCCGCGCAGGCCCTCGACCACGCTGGCGGCGGGCACGCTGGCGGTGGAGGCGCCGAGGCGCGAAGCGAGTGCTAGGGTGTCGGCCAGCAGGCGGCGGTCGGCGTCGGTGAAGTGGCGGTCGCGCTGGGTCTGGATGTGGACGGCGGACCAAGGGGCCTTGAGCGCATCGGAGAGGCGTTTGCCTGCGCGCACCAGCCCGGCGGCGTGGGGATGCTCCGAGATGGCGACGAGCACGCGTTCGCCCACCGCAAAGCTGCCCGCCAGCGCATTGGCGCGCAGGTGCTCCAGCATCTGCGCATCCACCGCCTGCGCCGCCCGGCGCAGCGCCAGTTCGCGCAGCGCCGTCAGGTTGGACTTGGAGAAGAAGTGGCCGAGCGCCCGCGTCGCCTCGTGGGGGACGTAGACCTTGCCTTCCTTCAGCCGCTCGATCAGCTCGTCGGGCGGGATGTCGACCACCTCGATCTCGGCCTGTTCGAGCACGCCGTCGGGCACCGTCTCGCGCACGTGGACGCGGGTGAAGGAGGCGACGAGGTCGTTCAGGCTCTCGACGTGCTGGATGTTGATCGTGGAGTAGACGTCGATCCCGGCGGCGAGCAATTCCTCGACGTCCTGATAGCGCTTGGGGTGGCGGCTGCCGGGCGCGTTGGTGTGCGCGAGTTCGTCGACCAGCACCAGCTGCGGCGCGCGTTCGAGGATCGCGTCGAGGTCCATCTCGCCGAGGGTGTGGCCGACATGGTCGACCTCGCGGCGGGGGATGACCTCGTGGCCCTCGACCAGCGCCTGCGTCTCGCGCCGCCCGTGGGTCTCGACCACGCCGACGACCACGTCGATCCCGGCCTCGCGGCGCTGGTGGCCTTCCGAGAGCATTTCCCAGGTCTTGCCGACACCGGGAGCCGCCCCGAGGAAAACCTTGAGGCGGCCGCGCCCCTCCTGCGTCGCGGCGCGCAGGAGGGCTTCGGGAGAGGGTCGGTCGGGATCGTTCACCGGCTCGGCTTAGCGCCAATCGTGTCCAGTCGTCGATTGAGTTCGAACACGTTGACGCGCGGCTCGCCGATGAAGCCGAGCAGCGGGCGCTCGACGGCCTCGCCGACGAGGCGGCGTAGCGCCTCGGGCTCGATGGCGCGGGCGCGGGCCACGCGGTCCACCTGATACAAGGCCGCCTCGGGGGTGATGTGGGGGTCGAGCCCCGAGGCGGAGGTCGTCACCAGGTCGGACGGAACGGGTCGGCCTGGTGCCGCAATCTGTTGACGCTGGACGTCGGCCTTCACCCGGTCGGCCAGCGCCTGCGAAGTGGGGCCGAGGTTCGAGCCCGACGAGGCGAGCCCGTCGTAGCCCTTGCCGGCGGCGGAGGGGCGCGTCTGGAAATAGCGCTCCGAGGTGAAGGCCTGCCCGACTACGGTGGAGCCGACGACCTTGCCATTCGCAGTGACGAGGCTGCCGTTGGCCTGGCTCGGGAACAGCACCTGCCCGATGCCGGTCAGCCCCAGCGGGTACGCAAGGCCGAGCAGGACGGCGAACAGCAGCGTCATGACCAGGGCGGGGCGCAGCGATGAGAGGATGTCGTTGTTCATGTGAGGTCTCCTTGGGGCGGCGATCACGCCAGACCCAGCCCGGTGACGGCGAGGTCGATGAGCTTGATGCCGACGAACGGCGCCACGAGCCCGCCCAGCCCGTAGACAGCGAGGTTGCGCGCCAGCAGCGGCCCCGCGTCCATCGGCCGGTAGGCCACGCCCCTGAGCGCGAGCGGCACGAGGCAAGGGATGATCAGCGCGTTGAACACGATGGCGGACAGGATCGAGCTTTCCGGGCTGGCGAGGCGCATCACGTTGAGCACGCCGAGGCCGGGGTAGAGCGCGACGAACATGGCCGGGATGATCGCGAAGTACTTGGCCACGTCGTTGGCGACCGAGAACGTGGTCAGCGCGCCGCGCGTCATCAGGAGCTGCTTGCCGAGGCCGACGACCTCGATGAGCTTGGTCGGGTCACTGTCGAGGTCGACCATGTTGCCCGCCTCGCGCGCGGCCTGGGTGCCGGTGTTCATGGCGACGCCGACGTCCGCCTGCGCCAGCGCGGGCGCGTCGTTGGTGCCGTCCCCGCACATGGCGACGAGGCGGCCGCCCTGCTGTTCCTTGCGGATCAGCGCCAGCTTGTCCTCGGGCGTGGCTTCGGCGAGGAAGTCGTCCACCCCGGCCTCGGCGGCGATCGAGGCAGCGGTGAGCGGGTTGTCGCCGGTGATCATCACCGTGCGGATGCCCATCTGCCGCAGCTCCCCGAAGCGCTCGCGGATGCCGGCCTTGACGATGTCCTTGAGGAAGATCGCACCGAGCAGCCGCCCGTCCACCGCCACGGCCAGCGGCGTTCCGCCCGCGCGGGCGATCTCGTCGGTGATGCGGCGCAGTTCGGTCGCGGCGGTGGTGGCCCCGGCGCCGGGATTGGCCTTGAGGATCGCCTGCACCGCGCCCTTCTGGATCACGCGCCCCCCGGTATCGACGCCCGAGATGCGGGTCTGAGCGGTGAACGGGATGACCTCCGCGCCCTCGGGCAGCGCCGAGGTGCCGAGCCCGAACGTCGCGCGCGCCAGCACGACGATCGAGCGGCCCTCGGGCGTCTCGTCGGCGAGGCTGGCGAGCAGCGCGGCTTCGGCGAGTTCGCCGACGTCCGTGCCGCCGACCGGGCGGAACTCGGTCGCCTGGCGGTCGCCGATGGTGATGGTGCCGGTCTTGTCGAGCAGCAGCACGTCGATGTCGCCCGCCGCCTCCACCGCACGGCCCGACTTGGCGAGCACGTTGAAACGCACCAGCCGGTCCATGCCCGCGATGCCGATGGCCGAGAGCAGCGCGGCGATGGTCGTCGGGATCAGCGTGATGAACAGCGCCGCCAGCATCGAGATCGGGATGGAGCCCCCGGCATAGGAGGCGAAGCCGGGGATCGTGCCGACCGCGATCAGGAAGATGATCGTCAGGCCGACCAGCAGGATGGTCAGCGCGATCTCGTTGGGGGTCTTCTGGCGTTCGGCGCCCTCGACCAGCGCGATCATGCGGTCGAGGAAGCCCTGCCCCGGATTGACGGTGACTCGCACCTTGATCCGGTCCGAGATGACGCGGGTGCCCGCGGTGACGGCGGAACGGTCACCGCCCGCCTCGCGGATCACGGGCGCGCTCTCGCCGGTGATCGCGGCCTCATTGACCGAGGCGACGCCGGCGACGACCTCGCCGTCCGAGGGTATGAGGTCGCCGGTCTCGACCAGCACGACGTCGCCGACCCGCAGGGCGCTGGCGGGGACTTCCTCGAAGCCTTCCCCCCGGAGCCGCTTGGCGATGAGGTCGGCCTTGGTGGCGCGCAGGCTCGCGGCCTGCGCCTTGCCGCGCCCTTCGGCGAGGGCCTCGGCGAACGTGCCGAACAGCACGGTCAACCAGAGCCACATGACGAGCTGGATCTTGAAGCCGGGCGCGAGTCCGTCGCGTCCGGCGATGAGCAGGATCGTGAGCAGCACCGCGACGACGGCGGTGGTGAACATCACCGGGTTGCGGATCAACTGGCGGGGGTCGAGCTTGCGGAAGGCGTCGCCGATCGCGGGAACGATCAGGTCGGCCGTGAACAGCGATTTCTGCTGCGAGCGAGCCATGGTCATGGGTCCTTAGAAGAGCTGGCCGCGGATCATCGCGAAATGATCGGCGATGGGTCCGAGCGCGAGGCCGGGCAGGAAGGTCAGGCCGCCGACGATCAGCACGATGCCGATCAGCAGGCCCGTCCACAGCGGTCCGGTGGTCGGGAAGCTGCCTGCCGTGGCGGGCGTGTGCTTCTTGGCGGCAAGGCTGCCCGCGACCGCCAGCATCGGGATGATGATGAAGAAGCGGCCCACCCACATCGCCACGCCCAGGAGGCCGTTATAGAAGGGGGTGTTGGCGCTCAGGCCGGCGAAGGCGGAGCCGTTGTTGCCGGCGGCGGAGGTGAAGGCGTAGAGGATCTCCGAGAAGCCGTGCGGCCCCTTGTTGAGCGGCCCGGCAAGCCCGGCCTCGGTCACCGAGGCCAGGGCCGAGAAGCCCAGGATCATCAGCGGCAGCACCGCGATCGCCAGCACCGCCAGCTTGACCTCGCGGCCCTCGATCTTCTTGCCGACGTACTCGGGCGTGCGGCCGACCATGAGCCCCGCCACGAAGACGGCGAGGATGGCGAACAGCAGGAAGCCGTAGATGCCCGCGCCGACGCCGCCGACCACGACTTCGCCCAGCTGGATGTTGAACAGCGGGATCAGCCCGCCCAGCGCCGTGAAGCTATCGTGCATGGCGTTGACCGCGCCGCACGAGGCGGCAGTCGTGACGACAGAGAACAGCGCCGAGCCGACCACGCCGAAGCGCACGTCCTTGCCCTCCATGTTGCCGCCCGCCGCGCCGAGGGCGTGGAGGATGGGGTTGCCCGCCGCCTCCTGCGAATAGGTCACGGCGGTGCCGACCAAGAAGATCGTGAGCATCGCGGCTAGGATCGCCCAGCCCTGGCGGGTGTTGCCCACGGCCTTGCCGAAGGTCCAGGTCAGGCCGAAGCCGATCACGAAGATCGACAGCATCTGCACGAAGTTGGTCAATGCGGTCGGATTCTCGAAGGGATGCGCGGAATTGGCGTTGAAGAAGCCGCCCCCGTTGGTGCCGAGCATCTTGATCGCCTCCTGCGAGGCGACCGGGCCGAGCGCGAGGGTCTGCCTGATGCCCTCCAGCGTCGATACGTCGACCGAGCCCGCCAGCGTCTGCGGCACGCCGCTCGCGATCAGGAACAGCGCGTAGATCACGCAGAGCGGCAGCAGCAGGTAGAGCGTGACGCGCGTCATGTCGGCCCAGAAGTTGCCGATACCGGTGGCGCTGCGCCGTGCGAAACCGCGGAAGAACGCAAAGGCCAGCGCGATGCCGGTCGCCGCCGAGAGGAAGTTATGGATCGTCAGGCCCAGCATCTGGCTGAGGTTCGACATCGTCGATTCCCCGCCGTAGCTCTGCCAGTTGGTGTTGGTAGTGAAGCTGACGGCGGTGTTGAACGCCAGCGGCTCGCTCACCGCGCCGTAGCCCAGCGGGTTCAGCGGCAGCAGCCCCTGCGCGCGCAGTACGAGATAGGTCAGCGCCAGCAGCGCCGCGTTGAAGGCGAGCATATGGACCGCGTAGCGGCGCCACGACTGGTCCTCGTCGGGGTCGATGCCCGAAAGCCTGTAGAAGCCGCGCTCCACCGGGCCGAGCACCGCGTGGAGCGGCGTGCGCCGTCCTTCGTAGAGGGCGTGGAGCCACAGCCCCATCGGCTTGGTGAGCGCCAGCAGAACGGCGACGAAGGCCGCGATCAGCAGCCATCCCTGCAATGTCATGGGAGTGCCCCTCCTAGAAGCGTTCGGGCCGCGCGAGCACGGCGACGAGATAGACGAGGAGGCCGAGCGCGGTCAGCGCGGCCAGCCAGAGATCGAGTGTCATGATCGCCTGTCCCTCACGCGCGCTGGCACAGGGCGACGTAGCCGAGGCTCGCCGCCAAGAGGGTGAGGAAGAGGCCGATCCAGAGGATGTCCTGCATGGGTGATGCTCCTGCAGGCGCGGCCGCAATGGGCGGC
Source organism: Novosphingobium sp. GW821-FHT09E05 (assembly GCF_059416165.1). Classification (NCBI taxonomy): domain Bacteria; kingdom Pseudomonadati; phylum Pseudomonadota; class Alphaproteobacteria; order Sphingomonadales; family Sphingomonadaceae; genus Novosphingobium; species Novosphingobium sp. GW821-FHT09E05. Next base: position 130,022 of record NZ_JBWKOQ010000003.1, on the reverse strand, counting down.
GCGATTCGTCTGCAGGCAGCCAAGTAGGCCAGCACGCCGTTGCAATTCGAGACGAGGTCCCGAACGAGCGCATAGTATTTTCATATGAATTGGCGGGCGGCGGACAAAAAGTTCGCCGCCCATGTCACACCGGCGCGCGCTGCCTCGTCATGTCGGCATCAACCCCGAAACAAGGATGTGCCCCATGCAGCCCCGCGCCGATATCTACGCCGTCTCGCCCGCAATCTTCAAAGCCTGGTACGCCTTCTCCGAGCAGGTCGCCGCAAGCGGCCTAGAGAAGCCGCTGCTCGAACTCGTCAAGATCCGCGCCTCGCAGATCAACGGCTGCGCCAACTGCCTCAACATGCACACCGCCGAGGCGCGCGGGGCGGGCGAGACCGAACAGCGCCTGCATTTGCTGGCCGCATGGCACGAGGCCCCGTGCTACACCGACCGCGAACGCGCCGCGCTAAGCTGGACCGAGCACATGACCGAAGTCGCAACCCGCCGCGTGCCCGATGCCGTCTACGCAGCGCTGGACGCCCAGTTCAGCAAGGAGGAACAGTTGAAGCTGAGCCTGGCGATCGTGGTCATCAACGGCTGGAACCGCCTGGCGGTCGGCTTCAACCTCTACGCCCCGGAACTGGGCTGGAAGTAATGGAACAGGCCGCCGCCAGCTTCGACGCCCACCGCACGGGCCTCCTGCGCGTCGCCTACCGCATGCTCGGCTCCATGGCCGATGCGGAGGACGTCGTGCAGGAAGCCTTCATCCGGTGGGCGGAGACGGACCGGGCGGCGGTGCTGGTCCCGGCGGCGTTCCTGCGCCGCGTCGTCACCCGCCTCTGCCTCGACCACCTGAAATCCGCGCGCGTGCGCCGCGAGAGCTACAGCGGGCCGTGGCTGCCCGAACCGGTGGTCGAGGAAGAGCCGGACGAGGACGTCACCCTGCCCCTGATGCTCGCGCTCGAGAGGCTCTCCCCGCTCGAGCGCGCGGCGTTCCTGCTCCACGACGTGTTCGGCGAGAGCTTCGAGGACGTCGCCGCCTCGATCGGCCGCGATGCCGCCGCCTGCCGCCAGCTCGCCAGCCGGGCGCGGACAAACGTGCGGGCGGAGCGGGTGCGCTACACCGTCGGCCGCGAGCAGGGGCTGGAACTCGCCGCCGCGTTCTTCCAGGCCTCGCGCGGGGAGGGCATCGCCCATCTCGGTGCGCTGCTCGCCGACGGAGTGCGCATGCATGCCGATGGCGGCGGCAAGCGCCCCGCCGTCGCCCGCGTGCTGGTGGGCACGAGCGAAGTGGTGCGCGCCCACGCCGCCATCGCCCGCCTCGTGAGCGGCCCCTCGCAGCTGGTGCGCTACGGCTTCGTCAACGGGCTGCCGGGCTTCGTGACCCGCGAAGCCGACGGCGTGCTCCAGACCACCGCGCTGCTGATCGAGGACGGACTGATCCGCGCGATCTACGTAATGCGCAACCCGGACAAGCTGCAGCATCTGGAGCGGGCGGTGCGCTGAAGGCCATTTTCTCCCCCAAACTCGTCATTCCCGCGAAGGCGGGAACCCAGCTGATGGAGGTGCCACAGGAGCGAACATCAGTTGGGTCCCCACCTTCGCGGGGATGACGAAAGGGGTGGCAGAATGCGACGGACGCACCCCAGCTCGCCGCTTTACGGCTACCTTTCGCCTTGTCGGAGTGATAGAAGAGCGGACGTGAACACCGCTATCCCCCACCGCTTCCATGTCGGCATCGAGTCCGACGACATCGACTTCATGGGTCATGTCAACAACGCCAGCTATCTCAAGTGGGTGCAGGCCGCCGTGCTCGATCACTGGCGCGCGCTGGCCCCGTCGGAGGCCGTCGCCCAGCACCTGTGGGTTGCGCTCAAGCACGAGATCACCTACCGCAAGCCGGCCTTCATCGACGACGACGTGATCGCCACGGTCCTGCTCGAAAAGGTCCAGGGCGCCCGCGCCATGTACGAGACGGTGATCCGCCGGGGCGAGGAAGTGCTGGCCGAGGTCAAGTCGAGCTGGTGCTGCGTCGATGCCACCACCTTGCGCCCTGCCCGGCTGGCGCGCGAGCTCATCCAGCACTTCTTCACCAGCGAAAGCGCCGACCCGGCCTGAGCCGGCCTCCGGTCGGCGCGCATTGTGCCGGGCCACCCGCTCGCGGACATTGCCGACTTGCGCATTCCTGCCTAACCGGGGCACCGTCACGGTCCCCCGCCAGAGAATGCATCGATGTCCCTCTTAGTCCGCCTGCTGCCAGCCCTGCTTCTTGTCCTGGGAGCCGTGCCCGCGCAGGCACAGCTGACGCCGACCGCCGAACTCTCGCGCCAGATCGCACAGGCCGAAGCGGACCTGCGCACCGTCGACCGCGCGCTCGACACGCCGGTGAATGCCGACGATCGCTCGGCGCTGCGGGTGAAGGCGCTGGCCGTGCAGCAGGTCGTCCGCGCGGCCGAAGGCCAGCTCGAAGACCAGCTCGCCATGGTCGATGCGCGCATCGCCGGGCTTGGTCCCGTCACCAAGGACGTGACCGAAGCCCCCGACATCCAGCGCCAGCGCCAGACCCTGGCGCACAGCCGCACGGCCCTCGACGCCGCCGTCAAGCGCGGCCGGCTCGCCGAAGTGGAAGCGCAGCAGCTGATCGCCGAGATGGACCGCAGCCAGGCGGAGCAGCTCAACGAGACGCTGTCCACCCGTGTCCACTCGCCGCTGGCGCCTGCGTTCTGGAGCGCGCTGTTCGCCTCGATGCCGCGCGACATGCGGCGGGTGGACCTGTTCCTGGCGCAGGGCCTCAAACAGATCCATGCGCAATGGGACGGCGGACTGCCTTGGCAGGTGCTGCTGGGCGCGGCGCTGGCATTCGCCTTCCTGTTTCCGATCCGTCTGGCCGGCCGCCGCTTCGGACAGCGCTACCTGATCGGCAGCGCGCCCGGCCACCGCGTCCGCCGCTCGGTCTATGCGCTGTGGCGCGTGCTGGTCGGCACGGTATCGCCGCTGCTTGCCGCGTTCATGCTGGTGCAGGGTTTCCGCTGGGCGGGTCTGTTTCCGCAGCGTTGGGACGCCCTGCTCGACGGCTTCGTCGGCGCTACCGGCTTCGCCGCGTTCACCGCCTCGCTCGCGGGCGCGCTGCTCATGCGCCGGCAGCCTTCGTGGCGGATCGCGCCGCTGGCGGACGATACGGCGCGGCGGCTCCACCCGATGATCCTGCTGCTGGCGGGGATTGCCTTCGCCAGCATCCTGCTCGACGCCTTCAACGGCGCGGTAGGGGCCAGCCGGACGGCGATGGCGGCCTGGCAGATGGTCGAGGGCCTGGTGCATCTGACCTGGATCGCTGCCTTCCTGCTGCTGCTCGGCCGCCTGCGCGCCGCCCGCGCCGACCGGCACGAAGCAGAAGGGGGCCTGCCCGTCGGCGCGGGCCTTGCCATGGCGACACTGGTGACCTGGGCGCTGGTCGTCATGGCCCTGATCGCGCTGGCCTGCGGCTATGTCGGGCTGAGCCTGTTCGTCGCCCGGCTCATCATCTGGATCGCCATTCTGGGCGCCGCGCTTTTCCTCCTGCTCGGCACCGCCGACGACGTGGCGACCACGCTGTTCAACCGCGATAGCCACCTGGGCGTGACCCTGACCCGGACGGTCGGGCTGCGCGGCAGCGTGGTGGACCAGTCCGGCGTGCTGATCTCGGGCGCGGTGCGCATCCTGATCGTGCTGGTGGCGCTCGGCCTGCTGACGATGCCGTTCGGCGGCGGCGGCGGCCTCGGCAGCGTCTTCGGCCGGCTGGGCACGTTCGCGCAAGGGGTCGAGATCGGCGGCGTCGCCATCTCGCCCGGCGCGATCCTGCGCGCCATCATCGTCCTCACGCTCGGCCTCGCCATCGTGCGCGGTTTCACCAGCTGGCTGGAAAAGCGCTACCTGCCGGTGACCGACCTCGACGGATCCGCGCGCAATTCGGCCGGGCTGGTCGCGCGGTATGTCGGCATCGCGCTCGCCATCATCTGGACACTCGCCTCACTCGGCATCGGGGTGGAGAGGATCGCGCTGCTGCTTTCGGCGCTTTCGGTGGGCATCGGCTTCGGCCTCCAGGCGATCACGCAGAACTTCGTGTCGGGCCTGATCCTGCTGGCCGAGCGCCCGATCAAGATCGGTGACTGGGTGCGCGTCGGCACCGACGAGGGCGACGTCAAGCGCATCAGCGTGCGCTCGACCGAGATCACCCTGCCCGACCATTCGACGCTGATCGTCCCCAACTCCGAGCTGATCACCAAGACAGTCCTCAACAAGACCCTGTCGAGCCCGATGGGACGCATCCAGATCCAGTTCTCGGTGCCGCTCGAAATCCACGTGGACAAGGTGCTCGAGATCGTGCTGGGCGCCTTCGCGGCCGAGCCGGCGGTGCTGGACGATCCCGCCCCGACCGCCTTCGTGGATTCGATCGCCGACGGCCGCATCCTGTTCAACTGCTTCGCCCACGTGGAATCGCCGCGCGACGTCTACCGCGCGCGCAGCCGCACGTTCCTCGCGCTGCTACGGCAGTTCGGCGACCACGGCATCGACATCGGCACCGTCCCGCAGCGACTGGAACTGATCGCCGAGCACCCACTCCCCCGGCGCGACAAGGACGAAGCCGAAGCCCCTCAATAGGCTTTGCCGTGTAGGGTGTGCTACACATCGAGGGACTTTGGCCACTACGCTGCTTACTCACACCGGACCTCGGTTCTGGCGGAAATCTGCGATTTCCTGTGGTCGCCCATAGCCCGTCCGGCGCCTGATGACTACCTGAGAAAGTGCCCAAAAGCCGCTCCGGTCAGCAACCAGCCATCATGCGCCGTCCAACTGGAAGGCGATGCACCTCGGCGCACGGGTGTTGGCGAGTGCTGTAAATTCGCGGAAAGACATCAACGCATGGTCCCCGTGCGGAGCCCTGGGTTAGACAATAAAATCTATCGCGTTGGGCTCCGGGCAAATGAGTGAATCGGAGGCAATTTTGGCGATCGTCATCTCCCGGCAGGAGCTTTACGAACTCGTCTGGCGTGAACGTCTTCGCGACCTCGTTGAACCGCTGGGTTTGTCTGAACCTTCGCTCCGAAAGAGATGCAATGCAAAGGAGATTCCGCTGCCCGGTCCGACGTATTGGACGGGCCTGAAGAAAGGCTTGAAACCACGCGTTCTTCCACTGCCGCCACGTGCGCCGGGCATGGATGAATTCGTCAGTACCGCTTTTAATCCCCATTCGCCAGTTCCGCGCCCGGTCACTGATGATGATCTGCTCGGCCCGCTACCTCCGCCGCCGGTTTTTGAAGAGCCGCTGGAAGAGATTCGCGCGCGATATGCCTCACTCGTGGGATCGCCAAAAGTTCTTCGAGACACAGCGCCCGGCCATAAAATCCGCTCACTCCTTGCCGAGGATGAGCGTCGGCGAGAAGCTCAGAACGCACGACCCTACCCCTGGGCCTATGATGGCCCTCGCTTCGATTCCGCGTTCGAGCAACGGCGTCTCCGGGTTTTGAATTGCCTCATGCTCGAAACTGCTAAGGCGGGGGGTAATATCCGCATAACCGACCATTCCGCACTGTTGATCAGTGTCGAAATCCACGACGTGACAATGCATCTTGGATTGGACTTCCCCGAAGCCATCCACCGCCGGTTCGACCGCTACTTTTCCCGACGTTCGCCCCCCGCTGGTTCTTTGCGTCTGATACTAAATCAGAGCTACGGAGCGTCTGTGCCGGACGCGGATTGGGCTGACGATGAGACCGGAGAACTGGAGAAAAAAATCGGCACGATCGTAACCGAATTTTTTGTTCAAGCCGAGGCGACCTACAGATCATATCGCGAGCTGGAATATGCTCACCGCACTGACTTGAAGACGCGCCGGATCGAGGAAATCAAGCGATCGCGTGCCGAAGCGAAAGCGGAAGCCCAGGCATCTGCCGACCGAGCCCGAAAGGAGCGGCTAGATCATTTGCTGTCGATGGCAGAAGATCATGACCTTGCCTCAAAAATTCGTATGCTTGTTAGGAGCGGGGTCGGTGGCCAGCGAGCCTCCCCCGAATTATACACTTGGCGAGATTGGGCATTAGCGATCGCTGCTGAGATTGACCCTCTAACAGCGTTAGACCTCACAGAATTTTCCGACCCGGTGAAGAAGCCGTGACCAGGTATGAGCACGCAACAAAGGTGATCGGAGCTTTCAGTGGTGAACTTTACATTCATTATGCTGCCCGATCGGACAGATCTGCTAATTGGGCAGCCTGTAACGGGTGGTGCTCGCTAATTTGGATTCGATCGGTTTTCCGCCATCGTCCAGCACCGGTTGAGCCACTCGATGCCGCGCATTAACAGATGGCTGTCGGTGGGATGGGCGATCGCCTTGGTCTGCACGGTCGTGTCCAGCGTCACCCTTTCGCGCAGCTTGCGGCGTCAAGGCGTTGGTGCACATCGCCACACGTGGCGTCTCGGATAGCAGCAGCTCGAGCTTGTCAGCCCCGATGCGGTCCCGCCAGCGCGTCATCGACGAACGATCCAGCGGCAGCTTGTGCCGGAAGTACAGCTCGCCGCAGAAATATTGGATATAGGGGTTCTCGACCCAGCGCGCGCAGATCACTTCGTCCGACACGCCCTTCATGTGCTTGAGCAGGTGCAGCCCGGTCATCAGCCGCTTCGACAGCCCAGGCCGGCCCTTCTCGTGATAGGATGCCCCATAGGCCTCCTCGAACCGTGTCCAGTCGATCAGCCCTGCCAGCTTCACCAGCGCGTGCTTCATGTCGACCATGTTGTCGATCTGGCTGCGGAACAGCTCATCGCTGCGGGGGGCGGGTTTCCTGGGCGGCAATCGGCCTGCTGTCGCCTGTTGATCGGGGGTGGCAAGCTGCCGTTCGATCAGCCTCCACGCTGTAGCTGGTTTGCGCCCGTCCAAGCCGTTCGAGTGGGAAAATGGCGTGCCAATGAGCGGTCAGTCCGCTTATGACCGGGGCTGCGACATTTCAGTCATTCGCCGCGCATACCTCGAACGGCAGTTTACGGCGGAAGCCGACGTCAAAAGTAGAAAGTGATAATCTCAGACGGCAGCGTAGCGCGTTTACCGATACTATATGTGTGTATGTGCACTGGCGAGTTATTCGCGGTACGGACCACCGGCGATCGCGTCGACCCACGAAGGAGCAGCATAACCGCGCACATAGCGCTCTCCGAAGTCACGGATGAACGTGTCGTAGGTTGTGGTGGGCTTGCTTTCGGCCAGGTGGACGGCGCAGGCGGCGAAGCGCCGCTTCATATCGAGCCGGGGAACGGCGGCAATTACGGCGTCGATTTCCTCAGGTGTGAACGCGGCATAGTCGCCCGCACCGAAATCCACGCCAATACCCCGCGCCGATAAGGCGACTTCGGTCTCCTTGTAGAGGCTGATCGATGGCGTCACGTGGAGCGCCACTGCATCCCACACAAGCTGCGCACGCCGATCGTCGAAACCGAGATCGCGAACGAAGCCACGGGCGACTTCGGCACCGTTCACTTCGAAGCGATACGGACCGTCGCCGTGCACGGTCATGCCGATATCGTGCAGCAACGTCGATACACCGACCACGTCGGCATCGAACCTGTCGCCGCCGCGCGCACCGATCTTTGCAGCGAAGATCCATGATCGGGCGACGTGATTGAACAGGAAATCGGGCATTTGCTGGCGCGCATGGCCGTACGCGCGACGAATGATCGGCGAGGCTGGAAGATCGGGGAAGGCAGCGAGCAGCGTATCGTAGGAGTCTTCAAGCGTTGCAGGCATGCATTTTCCTTCCGCAGCTTGCCATGAAACCGAGGCAATAGGGCTAGGTTGTCTGACGCAGTATCGCGCTTAGCTCAGCTTCGGATGAATGCCAGCAAGTCGCCGTTGATGAGATCCGGGTGCGTTGTCGCCATACCGTGCGGAAGGCCGGGATAGGTCTTAAGCGTACCCTGTTTTACAAGCTTCACGGCGCGCCGCGCGGTATTGTCTACCGGCACGACCTGATCGTCCTCGCCATGCAGGATCAGCACAGGGACAGTGATTGCTTTCAGGTCGTCGGTGAAGTCGGTTTCCGAAAAGGCGACAATGCACTCATATTGCGACTTGGCGTCGCCCATCATCCCCTGTCGAAACCAGTTGGCGACGACGCCGGGTTGTACCTTGGCACCGGGCCGGTTGAAGCCATAGAACGGCCCGGCGGGAATATCCGTGTAGAATTGCGCGCGATTGCCGGCGAGGCCCGAACGAAAGCCATCAAAGGCCTCCATCGGCAAGCCGGCCGGATTGCTGGCCGTCTTGAGCATGATCGGCGGGATCGCGCCGATCAGCACGGCCTTGGCGACGCGGCCGTTGCCACCATGTCGCGCTACGTAGCGCGTAACTTCCCCGCCGCCGGTCGAGTGGCCGACATGAATTGCACTCTTGAGGTCGAGATGAGCGACGATGGCCGCCATGTCGGCGGCATAATGATCCATGTCGTTGCCGGCGAATGTCGCACTGGAGCGGCCGTGACCACGGCGGTCATGCGCGATGACGCGATGGCCCTTCAGCAGAAAGAACATCATCTGGTTATCCCAGTCGTCGGCTGTCAGCGGCCAGCCGTGATGAAATACGATCGGCTGCGCCGACTTAGGGCCCCAGTCCTTGTAGAAGATCGTCACGCCGTCCTTCGTCGTCAGCGTCGCGCTGCCAAGCACGGTGCGAGCGTCGCCGGGAGTGACAGAATGGACCGAAGCCGCTGCGGCCGTCGACGGAGCGGCGGCGAGTGCCGCAAGGCCGGTGCCTGCACCAGCCATAAGACCAAGTATATTGCGACGATCTAGGTTATCTTCGGGCTTAAGCATGTTGTTTGTCCATCCAGCGTGTCAGGTTGATCTACTCGATGCGCACGACGAGCAGCGGCATCATTGAAGCGCGCGGTGTTTCGGTATCGGGAGTTGAGAGAATCGCTTTGGCAGTGCCGCGTTGGCTCAGCGTTGGCTCACCAATTGTTCACTCAGTTGCCACAGCGCTTGTGCACTTTGACCATCCAATGCGTAGGAGCGCACTCCGTCACGAAAGCCTTCGCCATCGGCGATCGATGCCACGCTGCAATTCTCGCAATAGTGCCCGCCGATCAGATCGCCATTGGCGACCATTGCCGCCCATACGGAGGTCGCCGCACCCTGTTCGACCGACTTAAAAGCCAACGGAGGCGCTCCCGACAACTCGGTCTCCCGTTGCAGATCGGCCATCATGGCGTTTAGCTGATCAGGCGTTATATGGCGTCCAAGCTCGGTATTGATCACACCCGGCATCACTGCACAGGCGTGCACGCCGCGGTCGCGATGCCGCCGATCCAACTCTACCGCGAATAAGGCATTTGCGGTCTTGGATCTGCCATAGGCGATCCACGGATCATAGGCTTGCCGCTCGAAATTAGGGTCGCTCAAATCGATGTCCGCCGTGCGGTGGCCGGCTGATGAGAAGACTACCACCCGTCCGCCATCGCAGATCAGCGGGGCAAGGCGCGTGATCAGCTGGAAGTGTCCCAGATGGTTGGTGCCGAACTGCGTTTCAAAGCCATCTTGCGTGCGGCCTTCGGGAGTGAGCATCACCCCTGCGTTCGCAATGATCGCATCAAAAGGCCGCCCGTCCGCGAGCAGCCCATCAATGGCGGCACGGATGCTCGCCAGCGACGCCAGGTCCAGTTCGACCAGATCGAACCGGCCACCGCCGCCCCTGGCGGCTTCCCGTACACCGGTCGTGGCATTCTCGGCCTTGGCGAGGTCTCTGGCGGTGCCAATCACCTCGGCGCCATGCGCGACCAGCGAGCGGGCCGTCTCCACGCCGAGGCCGGCCGACACACCGGTCACCAAGATACGCTTGCCCGCCAGGTTCATACCAGCAAGCACGTCATTGGTTGTCGAGTTCGCGTCAAATTCGCGCACGATCGGATCTTTCAGAATTTGGGACAGGCGTGCCGGATCAGCTCTTGTAAACGGCTTCAAACGAGTAGCCGTCAGGGTCCAAGACGTCCGCGGCATAATATCCTGGATAGTATTCCAGACGCGCACGCGGGGAGATGTTATCCTTTGCTCCCGCCGCCATCGCGGCTGCGTAAAATTCGTCGACATTGGCGTTGCTGGCGGCGTCGAACCCCCAGTGGATTGCGTCAGGGTTAGGCGTGCCCTGTTTCAGCCAGAAGTGCGCGCTTTGCCCGTCACCAAATCCCCAGAGGTCGGGGTGGCCATTCTCGCCCTTAAAGGGCATGAAGAATTTAATTTCGAGCGGCGCGAGTGCTGCCTGATAGAAGGTCAGCGATTTTTCCACGTCAGCAACGCTCAATATGATGTGGTTTATCATAGCAAGATTCCGATCTTTTCGAGATGTGTTCCGTCAGCTCGAGAATTACTCAAGACGACCGCGTAGATAATCCTGTGCAGATCTGTTCGCCTGTTGCTGACGTTATAAGTAGCGGCACGGATATCGACAAGGACGCACTTAAATTGCCGAAGCTAACACGGATGTAAGCATGAAACCTACTGACCAAATTTCAACAGATGCACCCGTTTTGCTTTGCGGCCATGAGGACCCCGCTGCGTTCCGGGAGCTTCTCACCAAAGTCGGTGATAAATGGAGCATCCTTATATTGCTCGGGCTGTCGATGATGCCGGGAGATCGAGCCCGATTCTCGACGCTGCATAGAACGATCCCGATGATTTCCGAGCGCATGCTGTCACTCACGCTACGCGGCCTGGAGCGTGATGGTCTTCTGTCGCGAGAAGTTTTCGCGGAAGTCCCACCACGTGTGGAATACCAGTTGACCACAATGGGCCGGACTTTGTTGCCTGCGCTTCAGGGGTTGGTCGATTGGGTCGCTGGCAATGCGGATGGAGTGAAAGCCGCGCGCACCGTTTTTGATGATCAATAATGACGATTGCTTAGACGACCGGCTTTGTCCCTCTGTGGCAGGATTATATTTGCCAGATCGGCGTTGTTCTTGGCTGGCAACTTCACCGCGCGCCTGTGGCGGCTCTTGTCGGACACGCCAGGATGAACAAGTGTCCGGGCTTGGTCGGCTGCTGCCGGGGTCTGACCGCCAGCTATCCCACTTTCTGCTCTCTAAACCCGACATTCGCCTACCGGCCAATGGTGTTCATCAAAGGCAGCTTCTCGAATGGCCACAGTGGGGCGCTTAGCAACGGGCAGATTTTTCGCGCGATTCCGGTCTGGGTTGCGGGCGCCGTACGGCGAATCGCTCCAGGGTTTCGCGCGCCGGATCGACCGGCGGCCTAGCCATCAAATGGCCATCAGCGCACCCCGAACTGGCGCTTGACCCACTCTTTGAAAACTGCTCAATCCCTTGCATAAGTTGTTTCCTTTCAGCGGCTTGCCGCGTAAGGTGTGCTGCACCACGAGGGACTTCAGCCACTATGCCTGTTGCTTAAAAAGGCCCTCGGTATTGGCGGAAATCCGGTCAGCAAATAGCCATCTCGAAGGTCAAAACTGCCACGGGATGGATGTGCGGTCTCTCGCAGGCCCCTCCCCAATCGCTTTTGGCCATTGCCACGTCGTCTTCCGACACCAGCCCCGCGATCGGCGTGAGCCGATCGGCCAGCTCCGATTTTCGGCCGGCCTAGCCGTCGGCGCCGCCTCGCTACTGCTCTTCATCGCCTCGCAAGACGCGGGTGTCGCTGAATTGTTATAGACCTCACCTATTGCGCAGCCCTTGCCCCGGGGAACCGCAAAGACGCCATGCCTGTCATTCGCCCAATCGATCGCTGGTTCGTGGAGGACGTGCTGCCTCACGAGCCGGCGCTGTTCGCCGCGGCGGGCCGGATGTGCGGCGGCGCCGACGAGGCGTGCGACCTGGTGCACGACGTCTTCGCCCGGATGCTTTCGACCGAGGGTTGGCAGGCGATCGGCGATCCGCGCGGCTACATGCTGCGCATGGCGCGCAACATCTTCATCGACCGGATCCGCCGTTCGAAGATCGTCGAGTTCCGGCGGATCCTCGACATCGAGGATTTCGACATCGCCGACGACGCGCCGGACCAACATCGCGTGCTCGCGGGGCGGCAGATGGTCGCGGAATTGTCCCGGGCGCTCGATGCGCTTCCCGAGCCTTGCCGCACGGTCTTCGTGCGGCGCCGGATCGAAGGCCACGCGCCGCGCCAGATCGCCCAGGATCTGGGCGTCAGCCTTTCGACGCTGGAAAAGCGGCTGGCCCGGGCCATCCACCTGTTGACCGACGCGCTGCGGCATTACGACGTCGAACTTCCCGAAACCGATCGCGCCGCGCCCGCCACGGCATCGCCGCGACCGCTGGCGATTATTTCGTAAGCGCGCTTGGCGGTATCGCTTCGCTCGTTCGTCTAGAAGGTTATGGCGTTGTTTGTTGAAGGCTGCCTTTGATGCAAGGCAGGCGAGAGCCGGATCGCCGGGACGGGAGCGACGGCGGCGTCGCTGCGCAGGCCTCTGCCTGGCTGGCGCGGCATCATTTGGGCACCATTGACGAAGCAGCCTTCCAGCGCTGGCGCGACGCGGACGTTGCCCACGCCCTCGCGTTCTGCCGGGCGCTGGCCACGTGGGATACCGTCGCGGTCCATGGCAAGGCGGCGGCGTCTCCTTTCGTCGAAGCAGGCGAGGTGCGATCGACGGCTTCGGCTTCGGCTTCGCGCCGTAGTTTCCTGCGGGCGGCCGGGATCGTCGCTGCGGTCGGCGTTTTCGGCACTGGCACGTTCGCCAGCCGCGCCTATGCTTGGAACACGGCGGAGACGGCGCTCGGCGAAAACCGCAAAATGGCGCTGCCGGACGGCAGCATGGCTTGGCTCAACACGGATTCCCGGCTCTCGTGGCGCTTTTCGGGGGCAGAGCGTAGCTTGTGGATCGAGAAGGGCGAAGTCGCGCTGGTCCTGCGCGATGGACCGGCAGCCGTCGTTCACGGCGAGGATCGTTCGCTGGTCCTGTCCACAGGCCGCTTCAACGCCCGCCTCAGGAGCGATGCGCTCGACCTGCTGGTGCTTGCGGGACATGCCAGCACCCGTGCGGACACCGGCGTTGCTGCGGGCGCGGCCGCGGCGGGGCAGAGCCTGCTCGTCTCGCGCGGCGATGCCATCGTGCGCGGCGCCAGTCCTGCCCAGGTCGCCAGCACGATCGCCTGGCAGAACGGTGAGATTCTGTTCCAGGACATGACGCTGGGCATGGCGATCGAGGAGTACAACCGCTTCCTCGCGCACAAGATCGTGATCGTCGACCGCGACTTGGCCGGCATCCCGGTGGGCGGCCGCTTCACCTCCACCGACCCGACCGCCTTCCTCCACGCCGTGTCTGCGGGGCTCGGCATCCACGTGTCCCGCTCGGAGTCGGCCTATCTGCTCACCCGCTGATTTTTTTGACGGGCCATTTGGCGGTTCGTCGCGCCGTGATCGTCCTTGGAAGTGAAGGTACTTTCACACGTTCCGAACCAATAGGGGTTTCTTCCAAATGTCTGCCAAGTATGCCGGGGCATCGCTCATCGCGATGGTCCTGATGACGCCTGCCGCCCATGCGACTGCGCGCGAAGGGGTCGGCCAGTACAACTTCGACATCGCCTCGCAGCCGCTCGAAAAGGCGCTGACCGACTTCGGGCGCCAGGCCGGGGTGCAGATCTTCTTCCCGCGTTCGCCGATCGCCCAGCGCAGCGCCACGGCACTGCGCGGCACGATGACCCGCAGCGCCGCTCTGGCCCAGCTGATCCGGGGCTCCGGGCTGCAGGTGAAAAGCGATGACGGCAAGACCGTCGTGCTGGGCGCCGCCGACCCTCGCGCCGGTGGCCTCACCTCGTCGGCCGAGGGTGGCCCGGCGGCCCTGCAGATCGCATCCGCGGGCGACGAGGACACCGGCAACGACATCGTCGTCACCGGCACCGTTCCGCCCGAGGAGGAGAAGGCGCTCGAATGGAAGCGCCGGCAGGTCGGCACCAACGCGGTCATGTCGGGCGAGACGATCGCCCGGCGTCCCGGCGGCAACATCGTCGACATTCTCGCGGTGCTGCCGGGCGTCTCGGCCTATGCCGACATGGGCCTGGGTCAGGCGGCGACGGGCGAGGCGGAATTCGTTTCGATCCGCGGCATCGATTCCAGCTACAACGCCTATACCATCAACGGCATGCGCGTGGCCCAGGCCGATCCATCGACCCGCGCGCTCTCGCTCAAGATGATCGCGCCTTACGGCCTGCGCTCGGCCAGCGTCTCGAAGACGCCGACCGCGGCCGACTACGGCGATTCGATCGGCGGCACCGTCGATATCTCGACGCCCACGGGCTTCCAGTACGGCCCGGCCTACTTCAAGGTCACCGGCGGCGTGAACTACAACGACCGCGCCGACAAGCTGGGGTTCGGCGCCCTGGGCGGCGTCGGCCAGGTCGAGTTCGGCCGGACCTTCGGCGGCAACGACAACATCGGCGTCTACGCCACGGCCTACTACGAGCGCCGCAAGTCGGCCGCCGAGAGCACCGAGGCCTACCAGTACATCCCGGCGACTGCCAATGCGGCTGCGGACGATCTGACCCCGCTGGGCGCCAAGTACGACCTCTATGACTCGGACATCGAACGCTACGGCGGCAATTTCTCGCTCGACTTCAAGGACGATGGCCTGACCGCGTTCCTGCGGGGTTCCTATGGGCATTACCAGGTATCGTCGATCGATACCCAGCACAGCGTCACTTCGGGCATTCTCCAGCAGATAGGCGCGGCGCCCTACTACGACGCCAGCGGCGCCTACACGCCCTACGGCACGCTGGCAGGCAGCTATTTCCAGGCGCGTGACCAGATCTCGCAGCTCGGCACGATCCAGGCCGGCGCCGATTACGAAGTGACCGACAAGCTGACGGTCTCGGCCCGTGCGTCCTACGGCTACAGCGAGCAGCGCCGCCCGAACTACGTCGAAGGCAGCATGTACAGCAACCTCGGCCTCATCGTCGATAGCACGGGCGCGCCAGTGGGCGGCGTGCTGATCGACAGTTCGGATCCCACGAACATCGGCCTGACCTTCACCGACCCCGCCTACAAGGACGCGATCCTCAGCGCCAATTCGATCAACGTGTGGAAGTTCCAGGCGCGCGACGTGAAGTCCAGCGACAGGCGCTTGGCCTTCAAGCTCGACATGGACTATGCGATCGACGGCCTGGTGAAGCACCTCAAATGGGGCTTCGACGTCAACCGTTCGAAGCGCTTCCAGTACGATCGCGGCTTGCTGGGCAACAACGGCGACAACTTCGTGATCGCGGCCGCAGACGGCAGCCGGCCCGGCTCGACCGCCGCGCAGGGCCCGACGGCGGCTTCGCTCGATGGGCGCAACCTGAACTTCATGGGCGGCAACTACGCCAATTTCCGCATCTACGATCGCGCCTACTTCGAAGACGCGATCCTGCCTTACGCCTATACCGACCAGTTCACCCCGGATGGTTCGCCGAACCCGGGCTACTACACGGTCAACGACTACAACCGGAACACGGTCTACGGCACCGAGACCGTACTGGCCGGCTACGTGCAGGCCGAAGCCGAACTCGGCCCGGTGCAGGTGGTGGCCGGCGTGCGCTACGAACATACCGACTTCAGCGCGCGGCACTGGATCGTCCTGACCGACAGCGCCGGCGCCTCTGCCGGCGATACCGGTCGCTTCACCCAGGACGGCAACACCTACGACCAGTTCCTGCCGAACTTAAACCTCGCCTGGCGGCCGAGCGACCGGCTCGTCGTGCGCGGTGCCGTCCGGCGCAGCTTCTCGCGCCCGGCCTTCGCGCTGATCGCCGGGCCCGAGACCTACAGCTACAACGACCTCACCGGCGACCTCGCCTTCGTCAACCGCTCCAATCCCGACCTCAAGCCCACCGAGGCGACCAATTTCGACGCCGGGATCGAATGGTATCCCGATCACAGCGCGGTGATCGAGGCGGCGACGTTCTACAAGCACCTGACCAACTTCGTGTTCACCGCCAGCGCGACCGGCAGCACACCCGCCGCAGGCTCCGGCGACACTGCCATCGACGGCGTCACCTACACGATGCCGCTCAACGGCAACGGCGCGGACCTGTACGGCGTCGAATTCCACGCCCGCAAGCAGTTCTTCGAACTGGGCGGCTTCCTCGGCGGATTCGGCGTCGAAGGCTCGCTCACGCTGCAGGACAGCAAGGCGGACAGCGGTCTCGCGGGCCGGAGCAAGACGGCCCTGCCGCGCGCGCCGGGGGTGATCTACAATGCCGAACTGTTCTTCGAGCGCCCGGCCTTCTCGGCCCGGCTGGCCTGGCAGTACGTCGGGCGCCAGCTCCTCAGCCTCAACGACCAGTTGGACACGTACCTACAGCCCAACCGCCAGCTCAACTTCAACACGACCTATCGCTTCGGCAAGTGGTCGCTTTCGGGCCAGGTGCAGAACATCCTGAACCAGGAGAGCTTCTACAAGACGATGGGCAAGAGCACCCGCTACCTGGGCACGCAGGATGGCGGCGGGAACGGCTCCTATGTCGAAACCGGGCGCTTCTTCAAGCTGACCGCGTCGTTCGAATGGTGATGTCCAAGGTCCTTGCCGGCCTGGGCGGGGCGCTTCTCCTCGGCACGGCGGTTCCCGCCGCTGCCGGGGCAGACGGCGCGGAAACGGCGGCGGAACGCGCGCTGCGGCTCGACCAGGTGCAACAGATCGGCTCGCACAACAGCTACCGCCCGTTCCCGTCGCCCGCGTCGCAGACGCGGATCGAGACACTGGCAGCCGAGCATGCGGAGGGACTGGCCTACGGCCACCCTCCGCTCGAGGCGCAACTCGCGCTGGGCATCCGGCAGATCGAACTCGACGTCGCGCCGGACCCGACCGGCGGGCTCTATGCCGCGCCCTATCACCTCGACCTGCCGCGCATCCGTGCGGAGATGATGGCGCCGGGAGCCAAGGTCCTGCACTTCCCGCAAGTCGACATCGAGAGCCACTGCCTGACCTTGCGCGCGTGCCTCTCGCGGCTGCGGCAATGGTCCGACGCGCATCCCGGCCACGCGCCCGTGACGGTGCTCGTCAACGCCAGCGACTTCGAGCCGATCCCCGGCTTCTGGGCCAACCCCGCCCGGTTCGACGCGGCGACGCTGGACGCGCTCGACACCGATATCCGCGAGACGATGGGCGCCGCCCACCTGATCGTGCCCGACGACGTGCGTGGCCAGCATGGTACATTGCGCGAGGCCCTGCTCGCCCACGCCTGGCCGCGCATAGGCGAGGCGAAAGGGCGCTTCCTCTTCGTGCTCGACGGCAACGAACGGCACGAACAGCTCTACCGCGAAGGGCATACCTCGCTGCGCGGCCGGGCGATGTTCGGGTTCTACGCCGAGGACCAGCCCGAGGCGGCGGTGTTCAACATCCAGGACCCGCGCGGGGCCGGGGAACAGCGCATCCGTCACCTCGTGGGCCTGGGCTTCCTCGTGCGCACCCGCGCCGACGCCGACACGCGCGAGGCCCGCGCCGGCGACCATGCCCGGCTCGCGACCGCGCTGGCCTCGGGTGCGCAGTTCATTTCCAGCGACTACTACGAGGGCGTGCCCGATCCGCTGGGGCTGGGATTTCGCCAGTCCATCGACGGCAAGCTGCGTCGCTGCGATCCGCTTACCGCTGCGTGCCCCCCGAACTGACGAGAAGAGAAACGCCATGCCCAAATCCCTGTCCATGGCGCTGGCCGCCATCCCCTTGGCGGCCATCCTGGCGCCGGTGGCCATGCCCGCGCCCGTCCGCGCCGCCCCCGCGACCGGCGCCGCGCCCGTGGTCCCGGCCGGTGACGAGGTCATCTTGACCGGCACTTTCACCGACAAGGACGCCGGCCGCTACCTGGAGCTACCGTTCGAGGTTCCCGCAGGCGTCACCAGGATGTCCGTGGACGTCGATTGGGCAGGGCGGGGGAAGGGCGTCTATCTGGTTCTCGGCCTCTACGATCCCGAGCGCTCGCGCGGATGGGGCGGGCTCGGCAAGCCCAATTTCGTCGTCGCCGAAGGCTTCGCCACCCCGTCCTACCAGCAGGGACCGCTGGTCCCCGGCAAGTGGAAGCTGAGCATCGCCGTGGCCAGCATCCGCCCCGGCATGGTGGCTCCCTATTCTGTCAAGGTGCGCTTCGATCGCGGCGCGGCGGCGCAGGAGATCACGTCCGGCGCGGTACGCCAGGGTGCCGGCTGGTATCGCGGCGATTTTCATACCCATACCGGCAACAGCGACGGCCAATGCATGAGCCGGAGCGGCGCGAAGCCGGTACCGTGCCCGGTTTACTTCACGCTGAAGGCGGCGGCGGACAATCATCTCGATTTCGTCTCGGTCACCGATCACAACGTGACCTCGCACCTGGGTGAACTGGCCGAACTGGCGCCGTGGTTCGATGGTCTCCTGGTCATTCCCGGTCGCGAGATGACGACCCAGTTCGGGCATTCCAACTTCATCGGCCTCGCCGATTTCGCCGAATTCCGCGTCGGCCTGCCCCCTGTCACCGACATCAACGGCATGTTCGACGAGGCACGTGGTACGGGTGCACTGATCTCGATCAACCACCCCGCCATCCCCACCGACGAGAACTGCATCGGCTGCGGCTGGTCGGCACCGGGAACCGACTTTTCCAAAGTCAACGCGATCGAGGTGGCCAACGGTGGCCGCGCCGCGGAACATGGCGGCGCATTCGACGACGGCAAGGGATCGGGTACGGCCTGGTGGGAGGCCTTGCTGGACAGGGGCTTCCATCTGACTGCCATTGGCGGCAGCGACAACCACGACGCGATCGACGGCAAGGCGGGCACTTCGCCGGTCGGTGCCCAGGCTCCGGTCGGCACCCCCACCACTGTCGTCTACGCCGGCGAACTTTCGCAAGCGGGTATCCTCGCAGGTGTGCGGTCGGGCCGGGTCTTCATCGACCTCGAGGGTTCCCACCCGGATCGCATGCTGGACATCTCGGCTGGCATCGCTGGCCAGCCGCCCGTCGCGATGGGTGCGACCCTGCACCGAGGCCAGCAAGAGCCGGTCGAGGTGGCCGTCCACGTCAAGGGCATGGCCGGGCACAGAATCGATCTTCTCATCGACGGCCATCCGGTGGAGCATCTCCCGCAAGGCGGTGAGCTCGCATCCTACGATCAGATCGTTACGCTCACCTTGAAGGCGGGCGACAAGGCCCGTTGGATCCGCGCCGATGTGCGCGATGCGTCAGGCCGCCGCATCCTGATCGGAAACCCGGTCTATCTGGACTGACGCGCCGGATTCAGTCAAGCGGTATGCCTAAGCCTTCCAACTCGCGCTCAGCCCAAAACAGACGCCCCGTATATTCCCATGGGTTCTCACAGGCGGCAAAGTAGACCATCATGCGCGCAGGCACCGTCATCGGCACGGCTACGCTATCGTCGAGGCCCCGTTCCTTGACGCGGATGGCGACCAACTCGGTTGCGACCAGGCCCGGATGCAGACCGATCACAGCAATGTTGCGCCTATGTAGCTCGGGCGCCATCGCATTGCCGAAGCGATCGAGCGCGCGCTTGCTCGAGTAGTAACCGGGGACCGCCAAGCTAAAGTTGCCCACCGCGCCGAGCTTGGGCAATTCTTCCGCATTGCGAAAGACCTCACCGCTTCCGGTCGACAGGTTGATGATCCTCCCGCCGCCGCGCGCTTCCATTATGGGAACCACCATCTGCGTAAGCGTGAAAGGCGCGTGGACGTTGACGGCAAATTGGTAGAGCCACTCCTCGCGCGTGAGTTCGAGGAATGGCTTGCCCCAGATTTCGCCGGTGGTCGCAGCGGCATTGTTGACCAACACATCGATACCGCCGAATCGTTGAACCGCTGCGTCAACGAGAGCGCGCAAATCCGCTTCCTCCGCAAGGTCGGTAGCAACAGCGATGGCCTCCCCGCCCTGCGCCTCGATGATCGCAAGCGTCTCGCCGATCGTACCAGGAAGCGCTGTATCAACTTCTACCGTGCGTGCGGCCAGGACGACTTTGGCGCCTTTGCGTGCGAAATCGAGCGCTGCCTGCTTGCCCATGCCGCGACTGGCGCCAGTAATGATCACGACTTTGCCTTCAAGACTGTGCTCATGCTGCCGTTCCGTCGGTATCGAAGGGTAATCGGGGCCCACGCCGGCACTGTTCGCGAAGGCCACATTTTCTGAAACCTTGTTCATGGGATTTTCCATCCTTCCAATTATGGAATAAACATTGCTCATTATGGAATGATGCGCTTATCAGGAGGTCCAAGTCAATGTCGCCGAGGCGATAGCGGGAGCCTGTTGTGATGGACGCATCGAACCCCACAAAGCGCGTCATGGACGTGCTGAAATTTCTCACGGCTCATCCAACGGAAGCATTCACATTAGCCGAGATCGCCAGGCAGGTAGGTCTCAGCAATGGTTCGGCCCATCGGTTGCTGACGACAATGGCTGCAGGCCAGTTCCTGTCGCGCAACGAGAAGCATCGAACCTATTCGCTGGGCATCAGTCTGGTGGCGATCGGGCAGGCGGCGATCACCAAGCACAGCGGGATAGAGATCGCCCGGCGTGAACTGGCGCTGCTTGCGGCGGACCTGAAGGCGCAGTGCAGCGCGAGTTGCATCGATCACGGCGAAATCGTCGTGCTGGTCAAGGAGGGCACTGCGCAATCCCACTTGGGATTGACCCGCGTAGGCGAGCGCCGTCCGCTTTTACCGCCGGTCGGCATGTGCCATGTGGCTTGGGGAGAGCAGTCGCTGATCGACAGCTATGTCGGCGAAGTAGAAAGCTACCTGACCGCCGAGAAGCGCGAACACCTGCTCGCGTCGTTGCCTCTGATCCGTCAACGGGGCTACGCGATTGCTGCTAACGGGCAAGCTTCAGCTGCAAGCCGGCAAGCGATGGCTATCGCGAGCAACCAGGTGCGCGATGGCGCATTCCGGGAGCGCGTCCACACATTTGTCGGCCAGCTTTCAACCGATGAAATACAGCTATTCGACCTTGCAGGAGGGGATGGACCGGGTGTCAGCTACATCGCGGCCCCGGTGTTCTCGCCATCAGGTTCGGTTGCCTTTCAATTGGTCGCCACCGGATTTCCGGCCAACCTCGGCGTGCGCGAGATCCAAGCCTATGCTCAGCGCTTATGCGCTGCCTCTGCGACCGTCACTGCAGAGACGCACGGCCGCAAACCTTAAACAACCGCCGCTCGGCAGCTTACGGCGAGTTGCCGGAACCGGACGGTTTGCACCTGAGGATTGCAGATCGCGATCTGAACGACCGACTGGGGTCGTTCACCTCCGCCAGCCTCTATCCGGGCACCGGACTGGTTGCTCGGCCAGGCGCTCGGCTTCTGCGCCCGGCAATACCGGCGCTGCCATAAATTCGCTTTGCAGAAGGTCCAGCAGCTTGTGTAAAGGGGGATCGTCAGAATTTTGAATCACAAATGAATTATCGCCATTCCTTCCATGCTGGCAACAGCGCCGATGTCGTGAAGCACAGCCTCCTGATCGCCTTGGTGCGGGCCTTGCAGCACAAGCAGGGCGCGCTGACTCTGATCGACACCCATGCCGGCTGCGGGCTGTACGACCTTGGCGGCGACGAAGCCCAACGCACCGGCGAGGCCACGCAGGGCGTGCTGCGGGCCTTTGCCGATCCGAACCCCTTGCTGGACGACTACCGTGCTGCCGTGCAGGCGGTGAACGTGGGTGACGGACCGCACCTTTATCCCGGCTCGCCGCAGATTCTGGCTCAGCTTTTGCGCCCGCAGGATTTCCTGGTCCTCAACGAAAAGCACCCGGAGGACGCTTCCACCCTGCGCGGCGTGATGCGGGGCAGCAGCGCCGCCGTGCATGAACGCGACGCCTACGAATTGTGGCTGGCCATGTTGCCGCCCCGCACCGCGCGCGGGGTGGTGGTGGTCGACCCGCCCTACGAGCAACCGGATGAGCGCGCGCGCATCACCGCCACCCTCGCCGCCGCTCACCGCAAATGGGCGCATGGTGTGACGGTGGTCTGGTTTCCGCTGAAAGACCACGCCACGCATTGGCGGTGGAAGGAGCAGTTACGCAAGCTCGGCATCCCGAAATTGCTGCGGGTGGAGCATTGGCTGTACGATAGCGAGCAACCCGGCATCTATAACGGCGCGGGCCTCTTTATCGTCAATCCGCCCTACGCTTTCACGCAGACGCTGCCGCCACTGTTGGAAGCCTTGCGCGCGGCGCTGGCGCCCGAAGGACATAAGGGCGAAATTATATCCGATTGGTTGGGCGATTGAAAATAGACCCTCATCCCTCCCTTTTTCCGAAGGGGGAATTGCCCCGCTTCAGGTTCCAAGCGAATTGGGTCACGCTGGCTGGCTCTGCTCCCGACGATTGTGTTCATGCGCCCGTTGGCGACGGAGGGAGCCAGAAAACCCTGTGATGCCATGGATGGAGTATCGCTGCCGACATGCTAAGGGTATGACATGTTTCAAGCACCCGGCCGCAGCGGCACCGTCGAGATCGACGGTTCAAAATATGATTGGGAACTGCTGAGCGAGCCTCAATTGTCCTCGTCCGATGGCTGGAAGGGGATGACTGTCTCGCTGCGTCAGAAAGACATGCCGCGCGAAGCCGTGCTCGAATTTCCGACACCCAAGCGCCTGATGAAAGGACTGCCGAAAGGGCGTTTGCACATCAACGACGCGATTGCTGCGCGAGGAGTTCGGGCGGCACTATCGGCAGGATGGGATCCTGCGTCGCGAGGCAAGCCCACGGTTTTCATGGTTGATGCCAACGGCGACTAAGTCCATGAAAAGGCAATGGATCGCCAATCCGACCCTGTGCGCAGCGTCGACGACGGACGCATCGTCCAGATGCGCGTAACGGGCGGTCATGGCGATGCTCGAATGCCCAAGGCGCTTTCCGATCATGGGAAGCATTTTCGGACATACCGGCGGCGTGACTGGCGAAACTGTGGCGAAGGTCATGAATGCGCACGTGGGCCAAACCTGCCTCCCTGCGGGCGCCGGCATGCGGGGCGTGCACAGCCGGACGTTGGACGGATTTTGGCCGGTCTGAGCGCGCAACAGCGCACGGCGAAGCGGCGTTGTGCATCGGGCCTGCCAGTGCGATAGAGGGGGCGGGTGTTCGGTCCCTGGGGGCGGACAGGGTCGTTGCGCTGGTCGGGCCGCCAGGGCGCTGAATTTTCGTCCGGAGCACCCATGGCCTCAGCACGCCGCCAGCATGTCAGCGCCCTGCGCCGTTTCCTCACGGGGCAGTCCTCCGCCGGGCTGGTCCTCATGGCCGCCGCGGCGCTCGCGCTGGGCGTCGCCAATTCGCCCCTCGCCGCCGGCTACGAGGCCGTTTTCCACGCTCACCTCGGCCCGCTGTCGCTCCACGAGTGGATCAACGACGGGCTCATGGCGGTGTTCTTCCTGCTCGTCGGGCTGGAGATCAAGCGCGAGGTGCTCGACGGGCAGCTCTCGAGCTGGCCGCGGCGCATCCTTCCGGGGATCGCGGCGGCGGGCGGCATGGCGGTGCCGGCGCTGATCTACATTGCCTTCAACCCCGGGCCGGCGATCGGCGGCTGGGCGATCCCCTCGGCGACCGACATCGCCTTCGCGCTCGGCGTCATCGCCCTGCTGGGCAGCCGCGTGCCGGTGTCCTTGCGGGTGTTCCTGACCGCGCTCGCGATCATAGATGATCTCGGTGCGGTCGTGATCATCGCGCTGTTCTACACCGCCAGGCTGTCGTTGCCCGACCTGGCCGGCGCGGCGGCGGTGATCGCGGCTCTGTTCGCCCTGAACCGGATGCGCGTCGTCCGCCTGACGCCGTACCTCGCGCTCGGAGCAGTGCTCTGGGTGCTGGTCCTGCGCTCGGGCATCCACGCCACGCTGGCAGGCGTCGTCCTCGCGTTCGCCATCCCGCTCCGGCCGACACCGGGGCGACCGGACGCCGAAGCGGGCAGTCCGCTGCACCGGCTCGAACATGCCCTGCACCTGCCCGTCGGCTTCCTCGTGGTGCCGATATTCGGTTTCGCGAACGCGGGCGTCGCTTTCCTCGGCCTCTCGCCCGACGCCTTCGTCGCCCCGGTCACGCTGGGGGTCGGGCTGGGGCTGCTGCTGGGCAAGCCGATCGGCGTGCTCGGCTTTTCGATGCTGGCGATCCGCCTCGGCCTTGCCGACATGCCCGCGCACGCCGGACGGCTGCAGCTGGTCGGCGTCGCGCTGCTGTGCGGAATCGGCTTTACCATGAGCCTGTTCATCACCCTGCTGGCCTTCCCCGGCGCAGCGACCCTGCAGGCGGAGGCGAAGATCGGAATTCTCGCCGGGTCGTTCCTGTCCGGCCTGCTCGGCTATGCCCTGCTCCGGGTGGCCCGGCGCGACATGCCGGTCACCCCATCGCGAACCGATGCCTTCGTCGCGAAATAATCCTCGGCCAAGTTGTTGGAAAGTCGCACCTCCTGTGCGACGATAGATAGGTAGTTATTCCAATAGACGACGGGGACCTGAGATGCGCAAACCCATAATCCTCATGATCTCCGCTGCACTACTTCTGCCCGTGAGCGGCCATGCGCAGGCGCCTTCGAGTCTTCGCGACTTGGTCGGTGCGCGCGCTGCCGGCGGCGAAACCCAGCTCGAGACGCGCGGATGGGTTCACATCAAGACCGAGACCGGCGACGACCGCAAGTGGAGCTACTGGTGGCAGCCGTCGAAAAAGGAATGCGTCAGCATCGCGGTGATGGACGGCCGGTTCGACGCCATCACTCCCACCCCCGCGCCCGACTGCAACCAGAAGGCGGGCAAGGGCTCGAACGGCGCCGCGATCGCTGCGGGCGTGGGCGTCGCCGCGATCATCGGCGCCATCGCACTGGCGCACAAGTCGCACAACCACGAAGACGGCAAACATTACCCGGACGACGCCTCCGACGCCGGTTTCGAGCGCGGCTACCGCGACGGCCTCTACAACGAACCCTACCACAACTACGAAAAGTCCGAGCCCTACTCGCGCGGATACGAATCCGGCGTCGCCCAACATGGCCATGAAACGAGCTACCGCGAAGGCCACCGCGCCGACGGCGCGGGGTACCGCCCTTCGGTCAACGTCAACGACCTCGTCGACGCACGCGGGTCGAGCGCGGACGGCGAGATGCAGAGCCGCGGCTTCCGCAACGTCGGCGGCCTGAAAAGCGGCAACAGCAGCTATACCTACTGGTACAACGGCCGTACCCGGCAATGCGTGCAGATGGGCGTGGCCGACGGACGGGTGCAGAACATGGTGGACGTGGGCACTTACGAGGGCTGCAAGTAGGCCTGCCATGCGTGTCGCCGTCTTCGGAGCCCGCAGCTATGACCGGCAGTTCCTGGCTGCCGGCAACGCCGGGCATGGCCATGACCTCGTGTTCCTCGACGCCGGGCTGACCGCGCAGACCGTGCCGCTGGCGGCGGGATGCGGCGGCGTCTGCGCCTTCGTCAACGACAGGCTCGACGCCGAGGTGATGGGCGGGCTGGCGGCGCTGGGGGTGGGCATCGTCGCGATGCGCTGCGCAGGCTACAACAATGTCGACCTCGCCGCCGCCGCCGGGGCCGGGATCGCCGTGACCCGCGTTCCCGCCTACTCGCCCCACGCCGTCGCCGAGTTCACCGTGGGGCTGCTGCTGGCGCTCGACCGCCACATCCCCCGCGCCTGGTCGCGCGTGCGCGACAACAACTACGCGCTCGACGGACTGGTGGGGCGCAACCTCCACGGCCGCCTCGTCGGGGTCGTGGGCACCGGCCAGATCGGCGCGCTGGTGGCCCGGACCCTGCGCGCGGGCTTCGGGTGCGAGGTGCTGGCGAGCGACCCGGTCGTCGACCCGGCGCTGGAGGCGATCGGCGTGCGCTACACGACGCCGCAAGCGCTGCTGCGCGAGGCCGAGATCGTCACCCTGCACTGCCCGCTGACGCCGGAGACCCGCCACCTCGTCAATGCGAAGACGCTGGCCGAGGCGCGGCCCGGCCTCGTCATCGTCAACACCAGCCGGGGCGCGCTGATCGACACGCAGGCGCTGATCGACGCGCTCAAGGCGCGCCGGATCCGCGGCGTCGCGCTCGACGTCTACGAGCAGGAGGCGGGCATCTTCTTCGGCGATCTCTCGAACGAGATCATCGACGACGACGTGCTCCAGCGCCTGCTGACCTTCCCCAACGTCCTCGTCACCGGCCACCAGGCGTTCCTCACCGAGGAAGCGCTCGCCGCCATTGCCGAGACCACGCTCACCAGCCTCTCCGACTTCGAGGCCGGCCGCCCGCTCGCCCACGCGCTTCAAGCCGATCCGCGCGAGGCCCGATGAACTTCGTCCAGTGGCTCAACTCGCTCGACGAGCTGCTCTACGAGCTGATGAGCTGGCTGGTGTTCTTCCCCGTCACCTTGTGGAAGATCCTGCGCCACCCCCTCGCCACGATGCAGTATGCCGAGGAGCAACTGCTGCTCGAGCCCGACCTGCAGTATCGCGGCACCGTCAGCCCGCCGATCATGCTGATCCTGACGATCGTGCTGATACAGGGTGTGGGCCTGGCCATCGACGGCACCAGCCCCATCGTCGCCAGCCACCGCGGACTGGCGGGGCTCGTCAACGACAATACGTCCCTGCTGCTGCTGCGGGTGGTGCTGTTCGGGACCTTCGCGCTGATGCTGGCGACGCGCAAGGTCAACCGCAGCAGCGTCAACCTCGACCGCGAAACCCTCAAGCCCCCGTTCTACGCGCAGTGCTACGCGATCTCGCCGTTCGCGCTGCTGTTCAGCAGCGGCCTGACCGCGGTATTGCATCATCACCCGTGGTTGCAGATCGCGGGGCTGGGATCGGTCGCGGCAGCTTTCGCCTTCTACGGCGTCGTCCAGGTTCGCTGGTTCCGGCGGGAGCTGGGGCAGTCACGCCTGCGCTCCTTCCTCGACGCCTCGATCGGCATGATCACGAGCATTGCCGTCACCTTCACCCTGGGGGCCCTGTTCCTATGATCCGTACCCGCCTCGCCCTGCCGGGTGCGCTGCTGATCGCCGCACTCTGGGCCGCGCCCGCCGCCGCGCAGGGATCGACCGCCAGCTCGCCGGCCGAATTCGCCCGCACCGCGGAGCGGCTGAAGCCCGGTGAATGGGTCTGGGCGCCCGCGATCGCGCCGAGCGGCCCGGTGCTGGTCTACGTCGACCTCTCGCGCCAGCTGGCGACGGTCTACCGCAACGGCGTGCGCATCGGCGTGACCTCGGTATCCTCGGGCAAGGCGGGGCACGAGACGCCGACCGGGGTCTTCACGATCCTCCAGAAGGACGCCGACCACCACTCCAGCGTCTACAACAACGCGCCGATGCCCTACCAGCAGCGCCTGACCTGGGACGGCGTGGCGCTCCATGCGGGCGGCCTGCCCGGCTACCCGGAGAGCCACGGCTGCGTCCACCTGCCCTACGGCTTCTCGCGCTCGCTTTTCGCGATCACCGCGATCGGGGCCACCGTGGTGATCGACGGCGACGCCATCGACCACGTCCGCTCGACCGAGGCGAGCCTGCTCGCGCCCTACGACGCCAGCGGCCGCAGGCTGGCCTCCGACACGCTCGGCGACCGACAGTTCACCTGGGCGCCCGAGCGCTCGCCCCGGGGCCAGATGACGATCGTCGTCTCCAAGCGCGAGCAGCGCGTCGTCGTCCTGAGAAACGGCATCGAGATCGGCCGCAGCGTCGCCGACATCGCCGACGACGATCCGGGCACCCACCTCGTCACCCTGACCCGCGGCGCCGACGGCCGGCCGCGCTGGATCTACGTCGGCCTGCCCGGCCACGCGGAGGAGGAAGGCCGCCACCTCGACGAAGCGGTCATCAACCGCCTCCGCCTGCCGCGCCGCTTCTACGAGGCGGTGCGTTCCGCCCTGGAGCCGGGCACGACGATCCTGATCACCAACTCCGCCGTCGGCACCGCCCCGGGCGAGCCCATGACCGTGCTCGACGCGGTGGTGCCCACGCCTTAGGCGGCGGGGAGAGGGCTTGGCCGATTGCGGAATGTCGCCTTACTGCGCGTAAGGAGCGAATAGCTGCTGGGCGCCTTTCAGATGCGGTGCCGTCATAGCTTCTGTTCCCAAAGCCCGCCCATTGCGGACGTTGCGGCTCCGCATGGGGGAAACCTCCTGCGGTTCTAGCGGGTATCCCGGATAGCGTCTTTTGCAGGGTCACGGCCATCGTCACTCCTGAAAAGGAGGCGCCATATGTCAGACACCCATGAAATTCTTACGGCGAATATGCCCGCGCACAACCCGTGGCTGACGCAGAGCGTCTATCCTACCTCCCACTTCAATCCAGGGGCCACGGATTCCGTGGCCATTGCGGGCCCGGTCCATGGGAAGACCCTGATAAAGGGCGACGACGCAAAGTTCGTTCGCAACTTCATGGTCTCCAACCCCACCTTGAAGAAGATCGGGGGCGATACCGTCGCCTTCGCCAGCGGCATGTTCGGCCTGCGCAAGATGCTGCTCACGGGCAAGTCCCTCGAATCGATTTCCTACATGGCCTACCCGGGCTTCGAGGCGATATTCGAAGGTGCCGACGAGGCGACGGTCGAATCTCTGCTGGCGAAATGGGACGCAGCGCGGCGCGAGGGGGACGACGCAAAACTGATCGAGGCCATCCGGGGGATCAGCGACCTTGGCTTCACCCACGCTCTCGGCATCAACGGCGTCTACAACCTGTTCGACCGTGACGGTTTCCACTACTGCGTTTTCGGCGGCACGCGGGTGCTCAAATGCACCGACGACAACGAGGTCCGGGCGCCCGCTCGCGTCGTGAAACTGGCTGACGTGGCAACTGCCGTGCCCGCCGAAGTCGCGCAATCGGTCAGTCGCATCATCGCGCTCAGCATGACGTACGATGGCTTTCTGGTCGCTGCTGCGCCCGGCGCGGTGATCATTCTCGACCGCGACCTGAATGTGAAGTCGTACGTCGCCTTCTCGGGCGAGGCCGTCGACAATGCCGTGCCGGTGGACGAAAACGGCGGCATCTACGTCGTGACCTCGCGCAGAATGATCAAGGTCGTCTGGAACGGCGAGACCCTCTCATCCGACGAGAAGGATGGCGCCTGGGAATCCGGCTATGAATGGATGCCCGATGAAAAGGCCTTTGCTCTGGGCTCGATCTCGCGCGGCTCGGGGACGACGCCGACCTTGATGGGATTCGGCGACGACCCGGACAAACTTGTCGTCATCGCGGACGGCGCCGAAGGCGGCACAAACCTCGTCGCTTTCTGGCGCGACGAAATCCCCGACGATTTCGAGCAGAAGCCGGGGACCAAGTCGCGCCGCATCGCGGATCAGGCCCGGATCGAGATTTCGAAGGCGACGATCGAACCATCGCCCAACGTGCTTGGCTACGGCGTCGCCATCGTCAACAGCACCTATCCCGATCCGTTCCCGGAACCGGGCTTCCATAACGGGTTCATGGCAGGCGTCACGCGCCCGGCCCCGAAGGGCATCCAGAAGTTCAACTGGAATCCGGCGACGCGGCGGTTCGAGCAAGACTGGCTCAACGCCGAGATCGACAATAGCGACATCATGGTGCCAGTCGTATCCGCTGCCACGGGGCTGCTTTATGCCGCGAACAAGCGTGGCCTGACCTACGAGTATGCCGGCCTCGACTGGACGACGGGCGAGGTCAAGGCGCGGTGGGTCTTCCCTGACGACAGCGCCATGTGGAACGCTTTCGGCGGTATCACAACCATCCTCGAAGACGGCGACCTTCTGATAGGCGGAGCCTTTGCGATCAAACGTATTGTGGGGTGAGGTAGGCAGCTACCTACCCAAATGGCCGGTTGCTGACTGACGGCTTACTGGGCGCGAGGAGCAGATAGCTGCCTGTCTGGTCTGATCGACCGGAACATTGCGCGCAGCATGATTATCGAACACGAGAGCAGTTCGGCGCAAACCGCTCTGATCAACTCGGTGATCGAAAGGCCGTGCGTGCGCTGATCGCCGCAAGTGAACTCCTCGATCGCTTCCGTCTGATGATGCACCCGAAGGACGAGGCGCGGCTCGGTCGATGGTTGCCATACCGGCAGACACTAAGCGCTGCCCCCGGGCGTCGAGAGGAAAAGGAAGCCATCGCCGCCGCAATCGCCACGCCTTGGTCCAGCGGACAGATCGAAGGGAAAATCTACCGCCTCAAGGCCCGCCAGATGTTCGGACGAACCAAAATCGATTTGTTCACGGCAAGAACCATGGGCCTACATTAACGAAGTCCACGGTATCTAAGTCATACTCAGTTTTGCGCGCCGGTTGAAAATGGTCCATTGAGAAAGTCGCCAGCGGCTCCTCTGTTTCCATTTCTATCAGGCAAAAATATCAAAAAATCAATCGTAAGGTTGCGGCAACCGCGCGCTCTCAAGTACTGTCAAGCATTGCGGCTGTTCGGGCGAGATGTAAATTCCACCACGCTGGACTATGGACAGGAAATCTTGGTGGGTCCACTTCCCCATTTTATTTTGTTTACTGGAACTGTGGGTTGATCTGGCATGGAGATCACTCCTGAAGCCCACTCTGCCCCCGCTAGCGCAAGCGGCCCTGCAATGGTATTAATGACTTTTGATAGCACTGGTGAAGCAGCGAGATTGTCATTATCATATGCGACGTGGCAAGTAATCGATGTTGGCGGGGCAAGGCGTGCCGCCCCTAAGACGGCATCGACGTTGGCGAGCATTCCGTCAAATTGGGTTTTGACATGTGCCCAAGATTTAGCGCTGATGGATTGTTTTAGTTCAACGAGATGAACGTGCGCTTGGTCGCCGCACAATATGACAATTGCGCCATCGGCACATCGCTGACTACTTAGCCAATAAATACTGCCACCCGACTTGCCATGCACAGTAATACTCGGAGCGCTAACTAGAAAATCGACCGTCACTGCGCCGCTCGGATCGGTTTCAGTAATGGTTACAGTAGAAGGCTGATCACTAAATTGAACGTATGACGAATTAAACAAGCGTCGGCGGACTGGCGTTAGCGGGAGCATGCCTCAGCGATCCTGGGTCGCAATGGCTTCCTCGCTCAATTCGACCAAGACGTCGTTGAGCGAGGAGATGACAAGCCCGGTTTCGACAAGCGGTGCTGGTACTACGCGGGAACGCCCGCTTTCGGTATCGACGAATTCATACCCCTTGATCATACCCGGGTCGATCAGATCATCAGGCGTGTAGCCGTATTCAGCCATGAGCGCATCACGATTGGCGTGACCATGAAGTGCAACCAGAATATTCAGCTGCTGAAGAAAAGTGTCGCTGTGCGTGGTGAGCACGACCGGAATGCCCGAATTGACAAGCCGTGCTACCGCACGGGCGACTTGGCGCTGTGCACTTAGATGCAAATGACTTTCAGGTTCCTCGAAAATCAATCCGCGATCCATCCGCGCCGTGCGGAGCAAAATCAGCAAAGGAGCCAACTCGGATACCATTGATGAGGCCGTATGTAGTGGCAAACGGGCACCATCGTCCGGTGTATAGGAGAATGTCGGGGACGTAGATTCATCCCGCGCGATCTTGCCGTGGAGCAATTCTCTTTCAAGAAATTCTGCGATAACGACAAGTTTAGGGTCTTCTCTCCCCTTGTGATTCACCAGTTGCCGTAAAAACTCTATAGTTGGCTGTGGCAGACGCGCAGCCTCGCGGTCATCCCGGCCTACTCCCAAAGCACCAAGAAGTTCGCCGACTATAAAAGGCAATGACAGCATCAACCCTGTTCGGGCCGCTGGTAGGTAGATTGGTTTTCCTTGCGAAAAACCGCGATAGCCAAACATTGTGCCTTCCACGGCATCAGCAATAAGAGTTCCGCTTACAATATTCCTTGAGTGACTATCATCGTATGAACCGAGAGCGTAAGTGACCAGCATTTCGCCATCAGCGTCGGAACGACTACGAGACAAAACGTATTCTTCGTCGTCATCAGGGCTGTTCTGCTCAAATATGCAGTGTCGAGAATACTGCAACGACACTTCGATTTTTTTGATCGAAGCCTCGTCGTAGGATAGAAGGCGGCGCACGACTTTAGCTTTGGAATTCTCAAGATTTTTATTGAGCCAATCCTGCAGCAATCCGAGGTCGGCCGCTTCTTTCGAATTTCCACGAGCGAGCATCGTGTCAAACCACTCTGGCGTGGCGCTATGTGTGTCCAGCCAGCTATCTTCGATGTCGAAAAGGCTCCAGAGCAACGAGGCTGCATAACTCTTTCCCGAATTGTTGCGGCCTACGAGTACCACTAACGGAGCCATCGTGATTGACGCTTCCTCAATCCGGCCAAAATCACGCAAATCGACACGCCACTCAGGGCTGCCTGATCGGTGCATCCCCCAATTTTGATCAGCGGCTATGGCCTATCTCCTGTCATATTGCCGCGAGCTAGCATCCTGCTCGGCCTATTTCAACCAAGCTTCAGGTGGCACAGTTGAGTGAAGGCGCTTCGATCAGATGCACAAAAGGTCATTCTTGAGCAAAGTTCGTCCGCTATAAGGCGGTCCTATTTTTTGTGCAAATGTCGGTTTTTCAAGCACGGATGGCCCAATCTAACTCGAACGAGTGGCTGCTTCGAAGCAATGAAACTAAACCGCTCTACGGCAACAATGGGCGCAAAGCTGCCGTACCCAAGCACGGCATACCCCCCTTGCCCAACGGCTTCCGCGCGTCATGGAACGGCAGCGGCCTACGGAGCGTGATTTTCCGGGTGGCGGCGGGCGATTTCAACGCTACTGTGACGCATTCGCAATATAATCCGTAAAGTCCTAGGAGCCTGAAATGAAAGCCCGCTACTTCGCCCCGCTGCTCGTCCTGACCGCCTTTTCCTCCGCGCAGGCGCACGAGGTGTGGATCGAGCGCGACGGCGCCGGGCCTGCGCGCATCTACCTCGGCGAGCCGGCGGAAGTCCTGCCCGAGGGCGGCGATCCCGAGTTCGGCAATCTCAAGGCGCCCAAGGTGGTCGGTGGCGGCAATGCCCCTCTGATCCGCAAGGCCGGCTATCTCGAAGTCGCGGTGCCCGCGGGCGACGTGAGGGCGCAGGACGACGCGGTCTTCGCGCCCTGGGGCCCGGACGACAAGAAGGAGGGCATCGTCTACTATGCCCGCGCCGGCCGCAGCGAAGCGCGCGCCGTGATGCCTTTCGAGATCGCCCCCGTCAGCGCCGGATCGAACCGGTTCAGGCTGGTGCGCGACGGCCAGCCGGTCGCCGACACCAATGTGACGGTGATCTCGCCCGACAAGTGGTCGAAGACGCTCAAGACCGGCGCGGACGGCACGCTGACCGTTCCCGTGCGCGGCAAGGGGCGCTACCTGCTCTCCGCCACGCTGACCGACAAGGGCGGCGCCGACACCTCCGGAGGCAAGGTCGCGGTTCTCTATCGCACCGCGACGACCACGTTCGTCGACTGAGCCGTCTGCAACCTGCATCCCTTCGCGGCGTTCTGCGCCCGAAGGGATGCCGCGCATGATAACCGTCCACCACCTCGAGAATTCGCGCTCGCAGCGCGTCCTGTGGCTGCTCGAGGAGCTGGGGATGCCTTACGAGGTCAGGCGCTACGCGCGTGACCCGAAGACCATGCTCGCCCCGCCCGAACTGCGCGCGGTCCACCCTCTGGGCAAGTCGCCGGTCATCGTCGACGGCGACACCGCGCTGACCGTGGCCGAGACCGGCGCGATCGTCGAGTATCTCGTCGCGAAGGCGGGCGGCCGGCTGGGGCCTTCCATCGACGCTAATGCGGCGCTAATGCATCGCTATTTCCTGCACTATGCCGAAGGCTCGCTGATGCCGCCGCTGCTGGTCAAGCTGGTGCTCGGCAAAGTGCCGCTGCTGGGCAGGGCCGCCCAGAAGCGCATCCAGCCGATGATCGACGTCCATCTCGACTTCGTGGAAAGCGAACTCGCCGCCCGTCCGTGGTTCGCAGGCCAGGAATTCAGCGCCGCCGACATCATGATGAGCTTCCCCCTCGAAGCCGCCCGCGACCGCGCCGGACTCGGCCTTTCGCGCCCGGCGACGAGCGCCTGGCTCGACACGATCCATGCCCGGCCCGCCTACCAGGCCGCGCTCGCGAAGGGCGGCCCCTACAAGTACGCCTGACCCGGGAACGCCCGCGCGCCGCCGCCGTTGAACCTTGGTGCTCGCGCTCCGCGAGTTCCCCGGGAGACAGCATGACCGATCTGGCAGACGCGCATACCGAGCAGCCGACGCTCAAAGGCAGGCAGGCGATCATCTCCGGCGGCACCACCGGGATCGGCCGCGCCATCGCCGTGCTGCTGGCCAGCGAGGGCGTGAAGGTCTTCATCTGCGGACGCACGCCCGAACATCTGGAAGACGCCCTCGCCCGCATTCGCGAAGTCGGCGAAGGCGACGGCATCGCGCTAGACCTTGCCGAACCCGGCGGGGTCGAGCGCTTCTTCGCCGCCTCGCAGGCCTGCCTGCCCTCGCCCGACATCGTCGTCGTCAACGCCGCCGTACCGGCCCGCGCGCTCTCGGACATGAGTGCGCAGGAGGTCCGCTATGCGCTCGCCACCGATTTCACGGCATACGTGATGAGCGCCCATGCCGCCGAGAAAGTGCTCGGCGACAAGGGCGACATCGTCCTGATCGGGTCGATGAGCGCGCATGTCCTCGGCCCCGGCTCGACGGTCTACGCGGGCATGAAGGCGGGGATCGCCGGGTTCGCCGAGGCGCTGCGCCGCGAACTCGGGCCCCGCGGCATCAAGGTCGCGCTGGTGGAGCCCGGCAAGACCGGCGCCGACTTCCAGTATCCCGACATTCCCGCCGAAAAGCAGCGCGAGATGATCCGCGCCGAAACCATGCTGCGCGCCGAGGACATCGCGGTCGGCGTCCAGTACCTGCTGACCCAGCCGCGCCGTGCGGTGGTCCAGCAGCTCACCATCGTCCCGCGCGCGCAGGACGGCGAATGAAATTCCCCGTCGACCGGCTGGTCATCACCCCCGGCGACATCGATCTCGCCCGCTCGCCGCTGGCCGGGCACCTCGATGCCGAGACTTATGTGCTGGGCGCGTTCAATCCGGGCCTGACGCGGCTGGCGAGCGGTAACCTGCTGGCGATGGTGCGCGTGGCGGAGGCACTGCGGCATCCGATCCGGGGCGGCCACGTCCATGCGATCCGCTGGGACAACGGCCGCTACCTGCTCGATGCTTGGCCTTTGGAGTATGCGGACACTGCCGACCCGCGCAAGTTCATGCTCCACGGGGGCGAGTGGAAGGTCATGGCCCTCACATCGCTGTCTTGGCTGCTGCCGGTGGAACTTTCGCCGGACGGGCTGGAGGTGCTCGCGTTCCACTACGACCGCGCGGTTGCCCCCACCCACGATTTCCAGTGCTACGGGGTCGAGGACGCGAGGATCAGCCATGTGAAAGGCCGTTATCTGATGACCACCTGCTCGGTCAGTCCCGAACGGCATTCGACCACCCTCTACAGTTCGCCGGACGGGCTCGCCTGGACGTTCGAGGCGATCGTGCTCGATCACCAGAACAAGGACATGCTCATCTTCGAGGGGCTGGTCGGCGGCGAGTACTGGGCGCAGACCCGGCCGCTCGGCGACCTCTACTTCGCCTACCCGCCCGGCAGCGAATGGCGCGCAGGGCCCTCCATCAACCTCGCCCATTCGCCCGACGCGCTGTTCTGGAAGCCGTGGCACAAGCCGGGCATCCGCCCCCATGCCGCGACGGTCGCGACCGCGCGGATCGGCGGCGGTGCCCCGCCGATCCTGACCGACGCGGGATGGCTGACGCTGTGGCACGGGGTAGAGCCCAAGGAAATCGTCGGCATCTATCGCACCTACTGGTCGCTGCTCGACAAGGACGACCCCAGCGTGGTCCTGCGCACGCAGCACGAGCCGCTGCTGGAAGCCTCCCCCGACCTGACGCGCCCGATCGAGGACCTGATGTACCTGCGCGACGTGGTGTTCACCACGGGCATTGCCGACGCCGGCGACCACTACGTCGTCGCCTCGGGCGAAGCCGACCTGGCCTGCCGGATTACGCATATTCCCAAGGCGGTTTTCAGCGCCTGACTAAAGCTGCCGTCTGGCGGATGCGTCGATGACGTCCGTGATCGCGGATACCTTCGGGATGGTCAGCAGCGTTTCCTCGGCATGCTCGATAGCCAGCTGGAACTTGCGGCGGCTGGCGATCTTGATGGTGGTCATCGCCAGCTTCGACGCGGTGATGGGATGGCCGCGCTTGACCATGATCCGCGCCATTACCGACCGCAGCTGGATCTTGCTCAGCTCCATGCCGAAGCGGGTCGCCACCATCAGGCCATCGGAAATATTGCGCAGCGCGCCCTCGTAATCGCCGGAAAGCAACCTCGCGTCCGCCAGGGCGGCGCCGGCCTCGACCCGGACACGGTGCATGTCTGTCTGCAGCGCATAGCGCACCGCCTCGTCGAGTATGCGCTGCGCCCGCAACCGGTCCTCCGCCTCGCCTCCACGCTTCGAGCGGCCGAGAAGGTCGTCGAGCGCGGACATGATGCGCAGCCGATAGACGATGTCCATCTGCCGCGTGGCATTGGCGAGGTGTAGCGCGGACTGGATGTCCTGCTCCCGCGTGGTCTCGCCCAGATCGGCGCGCATCCGCAGGAAATAAGCCTGCGCGCGCGTCTCGTCCAGGAGCGCGAGTTCGGCGATGGCGAAATCGTACTCCACCACCGCGCTCCGCGCGTTGCCCTGGAGGTGAAAGGCGCGGCCGCGGTAGCCGCGCGCTATCGCGACGGCGAGCCGGTCCTCGCGCAGACGCATGTCCCTGTCCCGGCCCTTGCCGGTATCGATCTCCAGTCCTTTCGACACCGACAGGATTTCCCCGATCCTGCGCAGGGCCAGACCGATTTCGCCGCGCTCCATGTCGAGCGTCAACTGGTTCAGGCGGATTCGCCGCCAGTTATGGACGCGGTCGCGCCTCTCAACGTGGCCCTGGTTGATATCGAAGGCTCGGTCGAAGGATGCTCCCGCCTCCACCAGATCGCCCATGACGAGGCGCACCACCCCGCGCTCGTTGTGCAGCCAGACAAGTTCGTCGGGATAGAACGCCTCGGTTTCTCCGTAAGTGTCGGCCAGTCCCCGTCTCGCCAACTCGGTGCGCAGGGCCTGGCGCGCCAGCGCGGTCTTGCCGTAAGCGTCGATCAGAGTATCCAGCCGCTCGGCATGTTCGAGCAGGATACCGTCGCGGTCCTCGCGGATCAAACGATCGCCGACATCGAGCGTGAGCAGGTCGGTAGTGGTGTAATAGCCCCGCACCAGCGCCAGCGCAGCGCGCAGTCGGTCGGCATGGCTTGCGTGGCAAAGGACGTGCGCCTGCCGCATCTGGCGTTCGGCCAGCGCCTTCGCACTGGGCTTGTCCGGGCCAGACAGCGGACGCTCATGGAACGATACCGTGCTGGCGACGGCCTTCAATGCTTCCCGGGCGGCTTGCCCTTCGGGAAGCCCGGGGACGATCCCTGACCCCTTCGCCTCGTCGCGATAGGCGCCGATCAGATGATCTATGAGCTCGCCCAGTTCGTCATGGATGTCCGGCTCGGGAATGAAGCCGTCCACCGGCTGCGCGACGTAGAGCGACATGTTGAACGACGTCGACAGCTTGGCTTCCGACAGCGGTACGCTGAAACGATAGCGCAGTTCGGTGAGCAGGGATCGCGGCAAGGCATAGCGCGGCCGGTCCAGTCCGTCCTTCGAATGGTCGCCATAACCGCGGATCTTGATGACCAGACACAGCTTGACCATGTATTCCAGGGCCAGCTCCATGAGGCCTTCCCCAGCCGTGCTCTGCAGCGCGCGGATCCGCGGTACGTGCGCCAGAACGCCGAGTTCCGTCGGCAGTCCGATGAACGCAAGCGCGCGCAGGAGTTCGCGGCCCATGGCGACGCGGTCCCCATTTATCGCACCCGTAGCCTTGAGCAGCACCTCGTTGAACGCGTGGCCGAGGTAGAGGTCGTAGAACGCCCGCGACACCTCGATGCCGTCGCCGCTGAGCCGGCTGGCCGACATCGCGCGGTAGCGCCCCATTGCATCGCCGAGCATCCGCGTGCGGGCGGGATCGAGGTTGTCTATGGCCTCGCGCAGTTCGCCTTCGAACGCCTTTTGGATCGAATGCAGCCGGTCCGAGGGCAGCGGCCGATCGGCGGTAGGGGGGGCCAGGCCCAGTTCCTCGGCACGTTCAAGCCGCATGCCCTTCTCGGCCATGTAATGGGCGATGCGCTCGGAACCGAGGAACACCCAGGTAACGTTGGGTAAGAATTTCTGGCCGGCCATGCTGAGCAGTTCGTCGAGTTCCGCGCTCAGAATGTCTCCCCTGATGCTGAAGAAGCGCGCCATGCCGGCGACCACGATCAGCAGTGGCGGTCGCTTCTTCTTGGACCTCTCCCGGTATTCGCGGAAAAAAGTCCCGCGGCTGCTCTTGGGCCGGGAGCAGCCCGCAGCGTCGCATTCGAAATGCCCGAGGTCCGAACGGGCGTCGAGAAAGCGCACGATGCCGTCGAGCATGCTGTCGGTATCGAAGCTGAAGCCGCCGTTGATGAGAAGGGTGTTGTCGCAGGTAAAGCCGAAGCGCGGCGCCTGCATCGCGATGGCCAGCGCCAGCGCGCCCTGCCCGCACCCCTGCGATCCGATGATGCACAGGCTCCGCCCGCGCATAAGCCGGGACTTGGTGCGCAAGCTCTCCAGCGCTTCTTCCAGTTCCTGCTCGCAACGCGAACTCGAACGGCCGCCGACGACCTCCCACAGGATGACCGGGTGATCGTTCGCGCGCGTGACCTTTGCGCTCATCGTCCGCCAGCGCCCGGCGTCGACGTAATTTTCGCGTTTCGCGATCAGCGCCGAATAGGGAGCCGCGTGTTCCACCAGCCAGTGCAGGTTGTGAATCTCCGCTATCGACCGCGCGTTCTCGTCATCCTGGAACCGCGCAAGGTCGATCAGACCGTTGTCCTTGCACATGCCTTCCTGTTCGATGTCGATATCGACGTCGAAGATGGTCAGGACGCCCAGCCTGTGGAAGCGGTCCAGGCGGAGCATTTCCACCTCGCTCCAGTCGTTTTCGTCCATGCTCGCACGCGACTTGTGATGGTTCCAGAACAGGAAGGTCGGCGCCATGCGCTGATAGGGACTGTTGCTCACGAAATCCTCGAGCGCCTTGTTCACGTCGCCCTCCGACATGCCGAGGCCCACGAACAGCACCGGATTGCCGCCGATCATGATGCGCTGGGCAAACTCGAAAGGCAGCTTGTAGAGGTCATTGCTGCGATAGAGCCGGTCGTAGTCCCGGTAGCTGAGGATCATCGACGAAGGATCGCAGGCCCGCCCATGCAGGTGCAGGATGTGATGGTCGACATCGTCGGCGCCGATGCCGAACTCCAGCATGCGGTCGATCCGCTCGCGGTTGAGGATGTCGCTCTCGATCGCCTGGCCGTTGGCCAGCACGCGGCGGATGCGGCCACTGTCGAGCCGCCAGTCGAACGATTCCTCGCCCGCCTTGCCTCTCAGGTTCCGCAAGGTCGTGAACGGGTCGCTCTCGGCCCCTCCCGTTGCGGACTTCCCGCCGAGCATCGCCTGACGTTCGATCTCCAGATCGTAGTTCAGCGTGGCGAAGCGCCGGATGCCGAGCGAACGCAGCAGCGCCTGCACCACGTCGAGCGAGGGCTCTACCTGCACCATGTCGGGCGAAGGACTGACAGGAGGCACCGCCCTGAATTGGGCCAGCGCCTTCTCCAGTTCCGCGCGGCGGCAAGGCTTGCGGAAATAGCGGGCCGCCTCGACCGACAGGATGTCTATGGGCTGGCGAATCGCGTCATGCTCGAAAGGGTCGGTAGCGCCATGCGCCCAGGCCGGAAGCGGACGCCGCCGACCCTCCTTGGGGCTGAGCACGACCTCTTCCATCAGGCCGAGCGCCACCCGAACGTCGAAGCGGTGCTTGTGTTCACGATACGCGAGGATGCGCGTTATCGCGTCGGCATGTACAAACGTGGCTGGCTCGATGAGCTTTTCCACGCCCAGAGCCTCCTGTCGCCCCACGAGGTTGCTGGCGATGCGCGCGTAAGTCTCGACCAGTTCATCCCAGGTGCCATAGCCGTTGCCCCGTGTCGTGGCGGAGCCGGTGAAGGCGATCATGCGGCCGGAGCGGAGGCTGCGATGGAACTCCAGCAAGGCCCGCTGCGCGAGCTTCACGTCATCCAGGTAATAGCGCTTGAAGTAACTGGACATCGAAAATCTCCACCACCGGGGGTTCAAGTCACCTGATGGCGGACCATAGGATGTGTCCCACTTTTGGCGCGCCGACGTCGTTGTGATGCGTGATGAAGCTGTCGGCCAGGACGTTGGTGACGCGGCCCGGCCTGGCATCGGGGGCCACGTTCGGGGCGCCGATGATCTGGACCACCTCCTTGACCGTCAGACGCTGGGCTCCGTTGGCGCCGAGCCCGCCATGGCTGTCGCCCGGCCCGCCGAGGATCCGCGACAACGCGGTGTCGCTCGCCTCGTCGCCCGACGCCAGCGACGCGAGGGCATAAAAGAAACCCACAGCCGTGTCGTTGTGGGTATGCGTGACGATGATCGCACCATCGACCTTGCCGGGCGCGATCACACCGCGGAAGGCACCCGTCGGCCGGGCGGCGCTGAAGGCATTGTGGGAAAAAGCGGCCTGCAGCAGCGTCAGGCTGGCGACCTTGCGAACCTTGAGGGCATGGGTCGCCGATGTCACCAGCCGCGCGCCGAAGCTGTGTCCGACCATGTGGATGCGTGCGCCCGCCGGGCAGCGGGCATCGAGAATTTTCGCCAGCGCCGCACCGACGGTGCCCGCGCGCGCCTTCATCTCGTAATAGGTGAACTGGTTGAGCATCCGGGCCACGGCCGCGCTGCCACCCGTCAGCCATCGCTTGAACTTCGCTCCGACGACGCTGCCAAAGCCCGCGGCAGCGCCGTCGGCGATATCACCCGGCGGCGACGCAGAGGGAAGCGGCGGCGGCGGCTTCAACCGCTCGACAAGTTGACGCCCGGTCTTGGTGAACAGCGGCGCGTGCTCTTTCTTGTCAGCGAGACGGCCGCGCACCGGCCGGACGGCACTGCGCAGCGTGGCGGCAAGTGCATCGGCGGCATCGTCCCGCTGGGACGCGGCCTTGGCCGTCCGGGCAAAGACGGCGACATCCTCGATACCCATGTCGGCGGCGATCTCTGCCGCATAGGCCTCCAGTTTCGCATCGGAGAGATCGGCGGCACCGACCGCATCGGATGCCCCGCCCCCGTCCGCTTCGGTGAAATCGTCGACCAGCAGTGTCAGGTCGGAGCGGAACCGGAACGAGGGCCAGGATATGCCGACGACAGCGAAGCGCCGCCCCGCCGGCGCCCCCCCAGCCGCCTCCAGCATGCCCGATACGAAGCCTGCGTACAGCGCCCGCGCATCCTGCTCGTCGTTCTTCCAGCCGTGGCTGAGCACCAGCAGGTCAGTCGTGTCCTCGGGGCACAGCGGATCGTCCGCGGTGAGACAGTCGCCATCCTTGTCGAAGGCCAGCATGCGAAAGGGCAGTCCGCAGATGTCGGGCATGATCCGGCTCCTTCAGATCGATTGCATGGCGCGCATCAGATCGACGAGACCGGCGCCCTGGAAGTCCACCTTGCGCTTCAGGTCGGTGCAGCTGTTCAAGAAGATCTCCTTGACCTTCTCCGTCTCGCCGCGGAACTCCCGCCGGACCGAGAGCAGGGCCGCGATCGCGCCGGAGACGTGCGGCGCGGCCATGCTGGTGCCGCTCAGTTCCCGGTAGAGCGCCGCCCCGTCCGGCAATGCGCAAGGGCCATCAAGGCGGCCGAGCAGGTCTCTGGCCTTTATCGAATCGCTTGGCACGCATGACAGTATCTGCTCGCCAGGAGCCACGAGATCGGGCTTCATGCGTCCGTCAGCCGTCGGTCCGCGCGACGAGAAGTACGAGACGCCGTAGCGGTGCGGCTCCTCGCCGTGGGTCGCGCCTACGGTGATCGCCATCTCCGCATTGCCGGGATCGTTGATCGACTGGTCGAGGCCGATGCGCTTGCTTGAAGCCTTACCCTCCGGCGTCAGCAGCGCGGCGCCGTCATTTCCGGCCGCCGCGACCACGACCACGCCGCTGCGGGCCAGCCGGTTGACCGCCGTGCAAAGCGGCGAATGACCCGCCGCGAACAGTTCCGCATCGAATGCGTAGCCGACCGAGAGATTGACGCCATGCACCCGGATCAACCGTCCGTGCGTGTTGACTTCCTCGAGATATTCCAGCGCCGCGATCAGGTTGCTCGCCCGGCCATTGCCTTCGTCGTCCAGGACCTTGAGGCTCATGATCTTAGCCAGCGGCGCCACTCCCGTGAGCGAACCCGGCAGGTCCTTGATTTCCGCGCGGACTTCCCGGTCCGAAATCCGCCTGGCGACGAGTCGGACCGCCGGGACTTCCTGATCGCGCTTCTCGACCTGCACCACCGCTTTAGTGCCGCTTTTAGGCCTTTCCTCGATCAGCCGGGTCTCGCCCGCGATGATACCGGCAACGTGGGTGCCGTGTCCGTAGGCGTCCCGCAGCGCCTTGCCCTCGCCCAGCGCCGCGCCCGTGAAATCGCGATGCTTCAGGCCTTCTTCCAGATCGGTGGTCCGATGCCGCTGGAAATGGAAATGGCCGGCGTCCACCCCGCTGTCCGCGACCGCCCATACGATCTCTTCGCCCGACGACTTGTAGACCGTGAAGCAGGCATCCCCCTTGATCGTGCGCACCGAGCGATTCATCAGCGGCTTGAGTTCCTCGTCCGGCCAGATGCGAAAGATCGGACTGGGATGGGTGGAGCGCACCCTTGCCTCGATCCTGTGGAGTTGCTCCTCGGTAAGGCGGGCGAAGATGTTGTAGCTGCTACGGTCTGCATCGAGGTCTCCGGCTTCCACGCCTTCCTCGCCCAGCCAGACGGCGGCGACCTCGCGGGCCTCCTTTATGCCGGCGGGATACTCCTTTATGCCGCCGGTATAATTGATGTTCAGCTCGACGATGGTCGACGCCTTCTCGGTATCCGCCTTCGGCGTGCCGTCCGCATTTCGCAGCGTCTGCAGGATGGCGGGGGACACGACGTACCGCGCCAGATTCAGCGTGATTCTGTCCTGCTCGTCGGCATCTTTCCTGTCGGGCATCACTTGTCTCCGGTTCCGGGGCCGGCTTCTCCCGGCGGGTCTTTCACGATGTCGAAGGGTGGGCGCTGCGCCGCCTTCCAGCGACCGAAGTCGATCAGGCACTTCATGAAGGTCGGCGGGAAGGGAATGTCCTTTTCGGTGCTGCGCCATTGTGCGCATGTCGGGCCGTCCGCGCCCGGATAGTGATGGTCCTCGTAGCCGCGCGCCGTCGCCAGCCGTACCGCGCCCCGCTCGCTGCCGTAACGCAGCACGCGGTCGACCGAGAAGTGGTAGACCTGGTCGACCAGGATGTCCTTGCTGCGGCCGGCCAGTTGCAGCAGGTCCCATCGCTCACCCCATCGGGCCGGGGAATCCGCGGTATAGGTCGGCACGCGCATTGCGCCGTTGACGACCACGGTCGTGTCGATGCGCGGCCTGCGCGCAAGCGCCGGGTTGCCCTCGCTGTCGAGCACTTCCTCCAGGAACACGCCGAAACGGGCGCCGCCGTCCATATACATGTGCGGGTTGAGCGCCGGCAGCCGGGGATTGTTGAAGAACACCGGCGCCGCCTCGAGCGGCTCCGACGAACTGGCGATCAGCACGTCGATGTAGCATGCTTGGGCCGCCCGGAAGCTTTCGGCGCTCGCGCCCGCCTGCCGCGCGAGATCGACCATGTCGACCGCATAGGCATCGCCGGTATCGACGTCGATCACCCCCACGTAAAGCCCGCGTGATGCGTCTCCGGCGGCCGCGATGCGGGCCATCATGTCCGGGTCGAGCAGCAACTCCAGCCGGCGGCGCAGCGGCGCGAAGTCACCTGCGGCCCCCTTACGCGCCGCCGTGACCAGTCCGCCGCGCCGCAGGATCACCGATTGCGAGCGCATGACGGTATAGGCCCGGGGCAGGTCATCGATGAAGCGGCGTCCGGCGCCGGGCCGGACATCGCCTTCCTCCAGCGCCAGGTCGTTCGCGGCGGTGTAGATGCTCGCGCGTCCGGCGGGAACCTCCTGGTCGCCGACGAAGACGAAGCTGGCCTGAAGCGCTCCGGTGCTGACGCCGGTAACGACGCGGTAGACCGGCCTGTCCGGCAGGGCATGGAGAAAGCCCGCACCGAACGAACCCCACTTGCCCCCGCCCGAGAGGACGAGATGGTCAATCACGGTCCCGGCCGCTTCCGGCTGCCCGTTCCCGCGCGCATTCGCGTCGATCGCGGCGCCATAGCTCCCGTCGGAGACCCCCGCCGCCTCGAT
Source organism: Novosphingobium sp. GW821-FHT09E05 (assembly GCF_059416165.1). NCBI lineage: Bacteria > Pseudomonadati > Pseudomonadota > Alphaproteobacteria > Sphingomonadales > Sphingomonadaceae > Novosphingobium > Novosphingobium sp. GW821-FHT09E05. The sequence continues at coordinate 85,741 of NZ_JBWKOQ010000003.1, read as the reverse complement.
CCCGCTGGCGCGGTCGAGCTTGACGGGAAGCAGCCGCGGCGAACATCCGCTCACCTGGATGCGCTGCTGCGCGCAGCCGCCCGCGGTGACTGCCAGGGTCAGTCCCAGCAGGGCCCGCCAGACCGCTGCGGCGAAGCCGCCCCCGTACTGCCCTGATGATCGATCAGTCCCGTACCCCATGCTTCCCCCATCCCCAATTCTGCGCTGCGATCCGATCAGATTTCGGCATTGTGACGCGCCACCCATCCGCCCAGCAGCCCCAGCTTCTCGCCATTGATACGTGTCGCGGAATTCTCGTTTCCGCCGCGTTCGTATCCGCGCGAATGCACGCCGACGACGGTGGGCCCGGCTCGGGCGGACAGCGGGTCCGGCCACAGCATCACCGGCGCGCCGCTTTGCCCGCCCGAGGTGTCGGCCGAATAGAAGATGCGGTTCGGCTGCAACGTCGCGATCCGATGCGCATGCCACCACAGTTCGGTGCATCCCGCGCTACGGCCATTCACCGTCTCGGGATATCCCGCGATGTTGACCTGCCCGCCGCCGAGGTGCGCATCCTCGATCGCCGCTACCCCGAACCAGCCGATCCGGTCGCCGAGGGCGACGGGCAGGCGGATGGCCGCGATGTCGAGATCGACCCGGTCCGTCGCGCTGCCGTTCCATCCGGGATGAAAATCGAACTGCGCGCTTTCCAGCGCCTGCCCGACGTGCAGGTCATGATCCCGTCCGGCAAGAATGCGGACCCGGCTCACCTTGCGATCCCACCACAGGACGTGGGCGGCAGTGACCACGGTGGTACGACCTACCAGCCAGCCCGTGCCTATCGGCCGGAAACCGCCCGAGGATTGCGCAACCTCGATCGAGCAGATCATGCGGAACGGCGCTTTCCTGGTGTCGTGGACGCGCTGGCGCTCGTCCACCTGTCCCACGTCGACGGCACCGCCGCCATCCGAGGGGCCGGATGACAAACCACGTCCCATGAGACGCCGCGCTTCCGCTCCCAGAGGCCGCGACCTGGCAGGGCCACAAAAGCCCGCCCCCACACCTTGCCTGTCAACCTGTCCCTGCATAATCCTCCACGAAGCGCGATGCGTTACTGAAAACTATGGAAAATCGGTTAGAAAAACCAAATTCTCAAAGTTCAGTTAAATATATTTCGCGACTCCGAGGGATCGGATATTTGTACTTTCTATATTTGCTGAAGACGATTTAGACAATATTTAATATATGTAGGGAATACATATCGGAAACCTGCTTCATCGCCGCCTAATCTGCAAGCGTCAGGTGTGTTTCCAGAAAGTCGAGAAATGCGCGGATGCGCGAGGCGAGCCGCTGGTGGCCGACGTAGAGGGCATGGATGTCCTCGTAGTCGCCGGGATTGAAATCGCGGAGGATTTCCGTCAGCCGGCCCGATGCGATGTCAGCGGCCACATGGAAGCGGCCCAGCCGGGCGATACCGCCCCCCGCCGTCGCCATCAGCCGCACCACCTCGCCGGAATTGCCCAGGAACGCGCCGCCCACGGCGCGCTGCGCCACGGTGCCGCCGATCCGGAACGGCCACGTGTCGATCGAGCGGCGGAAGCTGAACTGCAAGCACGAATGGCCGGCAAGCTCCCGCGGATGTACAGGCTCGCCGCGCTCGGCCAGGTAGGCAGGGCTGGCGACGACAGCCATGGCACTGCGGCCCAGCTTCTTGGCCTTGAGCCCGGTGTCGCGCAGCGGGCCGATACGGATGGCGATGTCCGCCCGTTCCTCGACCAGATCGACCAGCGTGTCCGACAGCGCAAGGTTGACGGACACCTCCGGATACAGCGCCTGGAAGCGCGGCAGAATCGGTAGCAGGCACTGTGTGCCGAACGGCACCGAGGCATTGATCCTCAAGGGCCCGCGCGGTGCCTCGCCGGCCCTGCCGAAGCCGCGCTCCACTTCGTCGATCTCGGCGACGAGGCCGGCCACCCGCGCGCGGTATACCTCTCCTTCGGCAGTCAGCGTCAGGGCCCGGGTCGTGCGCGCAACGAGCTGCGCTTCCAGCCTTGCCTCGAGCCTGGCAATGGCGCGGCTCACGGCCGAGGGCGTCAACCGCAGGGCCTTGGCCGCCGCCGCGAAGCTCCCGCCCTGCGCGACGGCAAGGAATATCTGCATTTCGCCGAAGCGGTTATCCATGAGCCACCTGTGATTTCCAGTCACTTCTAAGGTGATCGATGACCGGGTATTCATCAATAGCCATGCTGCCTACATTCCGTTTCAACGCAATCAAGGAACCGTCACCATGGATCTCAAGCTTTCCGGCAAGACCGCGCTCGTCACCGGCTCGACCGCCGGCATCGGTCTCGCCATCGCCGAACGCCTCGCCGCCGAAGGCGTCGAGGTCGTCATCTCTGGCCGCAACCAGGCCAAGCTCGACGAAGCCGCCGCCAAGGTAGGCGCTCTCGGCAAGGTCCGCGCCGTGCTCGCCGATCCCGCCACGGCCGAGGGCGCCGCCACGCTCATCGCCGCTGCCCCGGATATCGACATCCTCGTCAACAACCTCGGCATCTACGAAGCCAAGCCCTTCACCGAGATCAGCGACGAGGACTGGCACCGGTTCTTCGAGGTCAACGTGGTCAGCGGGGCGCGCCTTGCCCGCCACTACTTCCCCCGCATGCTGGCGAAGGACTGGGGCCGGGTCATCTTCATCGCCAGCGAGAGCGCACTCGTCATCCCCGGCGAGATGATCCACTACGGCATGACCAAGACCGCCCAACTTGCCATCTCGCGCGGCCTTGCCGAACAGACGCGCGGCACCGGCGTGACGGTGAACTCCGTCCTGCCCGGCCCGACGCGTTCGGAAGGCATCGTCGAATTCATCCGCTCGGTGGTCGACAACAAGAACGCGCCGGAGGCGGAGCGCGAGGCGGAATTCTTCGCCAAGCTGCGCCCGCTTTCGCTGATCCGCCGCCTGATCGAAGCCGAGGAGATCGCCGCGCAGGTCGCCCTCCTGGCAAGCCCGCTGGGTGCCATCACCAACGGCGCCGCGATCCGCGTCGAAGGCGGGATCATCCCGACGATCGCCTGATTGCCCCCGTGTCCACGACGAGCGCCGGAAAAGCGACGTCGTGGACACGCAATGGGTCGTCGCACGACAGGGAAGGAATTCGATTGCAACGCACCGCCAATTGACCGAGGGCAGAACCTTACCGTTCTACGGAGATTCCCTTGGTAGGATCGTTGTCCAACCGCATCGTCGTCCTGTGCAGTATTCTGTGCCTGCTTTTGGTCGTGCTTGCGGGTCTTCTGCTGGAAAGCGCCGCGCAGATGCGGGACAGCCTGACGTGGGTCACCCATTCGTCACAAGTGCTCAAGACGGCGAACGCTTCGCTGCGGCACCTGCAGCAGGCCGAATCGGGCCAACGCGGCTACACCCTTACCCGTAACCCGGAATTCGGCGAGGCGGTCGAGATCGAACTCGCGGCGGCACGGCGCGCCACGGGCGACCTCATGGTCCAGACGGCGGACAACCCCGCGCAGAATGCGCGGGCGTCCCAGATCCGCACCGTGGTCGCCCAGCGCGTCGACGAACTTGAAGGTGTCGCCAGGCTGGCGCGCGCGGGCAACTTCTCCGGCGCCGAGGCCAGTGTCGCCTCCGGTCGCGGCCGCTATCTCATGCAACTGGTCGACGCCCGCGTGAACGACTTCCTCAACGAGGAGCGCGCGTTGTCGCTGGCGCGCACGCAGGCCATGGAGCGCCGGTTGAACTATAACCGGTGGCTGGTGCTCGTCGGTACGCCGATCATGCTGGCCTTCATCGGCTTCATGGCGATGGGGCTGATCCGTCGGGTCCGAAAGCCGGTCGACGAGATGATGACGGTCATGGGCCAGCTTGGCGCGGGCGACCGTAGCGCGCGCGTGATCGAGGCCATGCAATCCAGCGAATTCGAACGTCTCGCCAAGGGCTATAACGCCATGGCGGATGAACTGGAGCATGCCGTCGCCGATCAGGTCGACAGCGAGGAACGCCTCCGCGTCGCCAATCTCGAACTGAGCGAGAACAGCGAGGTCCTGCGCGAGCGCGGCGAGGTCATCGAACTCCTCGGCGGCATGGCGCACCGCATGCAGGCCGCGCGCACCGACGAGGAACTGGCCTCGATCATCCGCGTCTTCGTACCCCGCGTGCTGCCCGAGATTCCAGGCGCACTCTACGCCCACAACAATTCACGCAACCTGCTGGTGCCGATAGCCGCCTGGGGGGGACTGGAAGTTGCCGCCGCCGGCTTCGCACCGGACCAGTGCTGGGCCCTGCGCCGCGGCCAGAGCCATTTCGTGGTCGAGCCGGGCTCCGACATCGTCTGTGCCCATGCCAGTTCGCATGCGGGACCACAGGGCGGGGACGAGACTCACCACTACCACTGCGAGCCGCTGCTCGCGGGGGGCGAAGTGATCGGCGTGCTGTACCTTAAGGGTGTCGTGGGCACGGAAAACCGTTTCCGCCTGACCGTGCTGACGGAGAACATCGCCTCCGCCCTCGTCAACCACCGCCTCCAACGCGGGCTTCGCGAACAGACCATCCGCGATCCCCTCACCAGCCTGTTCAACCGCCGCTACATGGAAGAGACGCTAGCGCTCGAAATCGCGCGCGCCTCGCGCTCGGGCAGCCCGCTCAGCCTCGTCATGTGCGACGTCGATCACTTCAAGCGCTTCAACGACGAGTTCGGTCACGAGGCCGGCGACGCAGTACTCCAGGCCGTTTCCGCCGAAATGCGCAGTCGCTTCCGCGACGGCGACGTGATCTGCCGGTTCGGCGGCGAGGAGTTCACGATCATCGCACCGGGTACCTCCGCCGCCATTCTCGCCAACCGCGTCGAGATCGTGCGGCAGGGGATCAGCGAACTGATGGTCCAACAGGGCGGGCGCACGCTGGGATCGCTGACGATGTCCTTCGGGGTCGCCACCTGGGAAGAAACAATGGAGCGCGATGGCTCGACCCTCATCAAGGCCGCGGACGCCGCGCTCTACCGTGCCAAGCGAGAGGGCCGGAACCGGGTGGTCCTGGACGCCCGTTCGGAATCCATCGCAGCCTGACCTCGCCGATACCGACGCGCATATAATCATTATCTTGAAAATTGATTATATATCGCACATACTGTGATCCGAAAGGATCGCGATGGCCACTGCATCTCTCGCTGCGGCACCGGACCGCAAGGAACTCACCGGTCCGGCCTTGCGCACTTTCTTTCGCATCGCCGAGGCCTGGGACCTCAAGGAACAGGAACAGATGCGCCTGCTCGGCCTCGACAGCCGCTCGACCTTCCAGTCGTGGAAGCGCGGGGCGGTATCGGCCATCCCCAAGGACGCGCTGGAGCGGATTTCCTACGTCCTGGGCATCTACAAGGGGCTCCAGATTCTGCTGCCCCGCACCGCCGACGAATGGGTCCGTAGGCCCAATGCCAGCCCGGTGTTCGGCGGCCGCTCGGCACTCGACCGCATGATCTCGGGCAATGTCGCCGACCTCTACGTGGTGCGCCAGTACATCGACGCCCAGCGCGGCTGAGCGCTCCAAGCGCATGGACATCCCCGTTTGCCCGGTCCGCTGGACGCCCTGCTATCGCATCGTGCCGAGCCGCTTTCCGCCGATCTCGGTATTCGACGCGGTGGCCGATCCGGCCGACCTCGACGCCGTATTTGCGCTCGAGGCAATGACCAACGACCGTCTGCGCGAGGAAATGGGCGACCTCTCGCTGGTCCCGCCTGGTGACCGTGTCTCGGGTTCTGGGTCCACGCCGGTGATGGCCGCCTTCACGCACCTCAATCCGCAGGGAGACCGCTTCACCGACGGCAGTTTCGGCGTTTTCTACGCCGCCAGCACGGTCGAGACCGCCCTGGCGGAAACGACCTACCACCGCGCCCGCTTCATGGGCTGGACCGAGGAGCCCGCGCAGGAACTGGACATGCGCGTCTACGCGGTCGATCTCGACGCGCGCATGCATGACGTCCGCGCCTTGGGCGACTCGCTGCCGGCCATTTACGATCCCGACTTCTACGGCGCGTCGCAGGCACTGGCCCTGACGCTGCGGGCCGAAGGCGCAGATGGCATCGTCTATGGCAGCGTCCGCAACGCCGGCGGGGAATGCGCCGCGGTATTCCGCCCGCGCCTGCTTTCGAACTGCCGGCAGGAGCGCCACTTGTGCTACGTCTGGGACGGACAGGCCATCACCACCGTCTACGAGAAGCGCGCCTTCGGAACACTCTGAGCGCGCCTAGCCGCGCTGGCGCACTTGTTCCGACAGGTAATCCACCAATGGCTGCTCGAACTTGGGGTTGATCGCAAGGAAGTGCCGCCGGCGGTCCTGTTCGTCCGGCAGTCGGCACAACACGCTCTCGTCGACCAGGCGGCGCACCAGGCGCAGCGCCGTGCTCATCGGCGCGCCCGAAGCGATACAGGCGCTCGACACCGAGACACGGCGACCCTCGATCTTCGCAAGCAGCAAGTCCAGCAGCATGGCCCAGGCCGGATCGCCGAACAGTTCTCCCCCGCCGATTTCACGGCGCTTGGTTTCCCGCCGCAACTGGTCACGGATGAAGCCGATCAACTGCGGCGGCTCGACCGGATCGCCCGGTGCGCGCGGCGGCGCTGCGATTGCCCGTTCCGCCGGCTCGACCGGGGCTTCCGGCGTTGCCAAGCGGCCAGGCTCGTCCATCAGGTGCGAGAGCCGCTGCAGTTCGGTGCTGAGGTTGGAAATCTGGTCCAGCAAGGCCCGGCGCGCACCCTTCGCAGGGGGCATTCCCCTGATGCGCTGGAGCGCGCGGCGCAAGTCGGCCGGGCTGATCGGCTTTTCCAGGAAATCGATGGCGTTGGCGCGCATTGCGTCGATGGCGACGTCCTTGGTCGCATAGCCGGTTGCCATGATGAAGCGCAGCTGCCTGCCCTCGGCCTCGGCCTGCTGCGCCATTTCCTGGATCAGCGTGATCCCGTCGAGTCCGGGCAGATTGTAGTCGACGATGGCGATCGAGATGTCATGGTCCACGAACAAGGCCAGCGCTTCGTCGGAGCTGGACGCCACGAAGGGCTCGTAGCCCATTTGCCTCAGGCTGAAGGCACATTCCTTGCCCCAATCCGCATCGTCGTCGACGATGAGTACGGGCTCGATCTGCTGGAATACCCCCGCCTCGATTGCCTTGGGGATGTCCGAAGGGCTCGGCACGTAGCTGCCCCCGCCTTCCGAATGCCCATCTTCCTCATCAGGACCGTTGGGTCCGAGTATCGACCCAAGTCTTGTTCGCCAATTCTTAGGCATCGCGCCACCCCGCCGATTATCTTGTTGCGATTGCCTTACCACATTCCCGGCAGATGTTGTTGCATCGCCACCGACACGATTGCGATCGCGACGATGGCCGATGCATCGGGACGTCGCCGGACCGCCCCTATCCTCTGCACAGCAGCTATCAGGAAAAGCGCGAGGACGGCAACCGCGATCATAGTCGCCGCGCCGCTCACGCCCAGCCATGTAGCTCCCGCTGACAATAATTTAATCTGCCCGCCGGTAAGCACCCGCGCCCGCGTCCGCGAGCGCAGCGCGGTAACCCCGCCTCCGGCGACAAGCAGGCACCCGAGTCCGGCCGCGCAGGACAGCGCGAAAGCCGGCAAGCCGCCCAGGAGGGCGGCGCCGGCAAGGCCGAATCCGGCCAGCACGAGGTAAAGCCAGTCCGGCGCGGTCCGCCCTTCCCAGGGCAGGACGACCACCGGCATGAGCACCAGGATTAACAGCGCGAGGTAGAAATATCCCGCAGCTTCCAAGTCAGTATCCTCCGTTGGTCACGGTGACGCTTGCCTCCACGTTGCTGGAAGGCAGGGGGATGAAATTGACGAATCGCCTGATCGGGCTGCCGCTCATGTCATAGCTGACATTGACGCGGAACGTGCCCGTGGTGGTCCCGGCGACTGCCGTGATAGTGGGCTGAACGGTGCCGCCCAGGATCGAACGGTAGTTCTGGATCACCTCGGCGGCCCGCGCCCGTGCCAATGTTCCGCGCTCCGCCGTGTTGAGCCCGGCGACGGCGGCCCGTGCACCCTCGGCCGCGGCCTGCCTCACGCCCATCGCGGCGGTGAAGTAGATCGAATAGACGATGATGCCGAACACGAGGAACAGCAGCGCCGGAGCCAGCAGGACGAACTCCAGCGCCGCGATTCCGCGATCGCACTTCAGCAGTCCAAAGCTCGTCCTGGCTGATATGCGCATCACCCTGTCTCCGTCAGGGAATCAGGTCGGCGAAAGCATCACCCAGTTCTCCCGTGAATGTGGCGCCAATGGTGATCAGCGCGGTTACGATGATACCACCCAGCACGGCGTATTCGACGGCGGTCAGGCCGCGTTCGTCGGTGCGGAGACGGACGACGAGGTTACGAATCGAAGTAATCATATGCAGCACTCCCCATTCCTTCTTCGATGGATCACGCATTTCGAGCAGAAGGGGCCCGGAAGCGCTATAATTCTTCACCACATGTTTCGACGTGATGGAAAGTATTGGTTTAATATGCGACCCATATCGCCTAGTAACTTTACGAAGTTGGTAGTGTAATTTTTGTTAATAAGGTCAATCCGGCTGCAATTCTCCTGCACTCCGACCGCATCGACTTCGTTCATATCAAGACCGGAACCCCGCAGCGCGCGCCATTGACCCAGACCGAGGCGTGGCCCAGCTGAACACCAAGCGCGACCAGCACATTGGTCAGCAACGGATCGACGACGCTGGTCACCACGCCGGTCAGCGGCGTGGTGATGGCGGGCAGAAGATTGGTACGGACAAGCGTGTCGCTGATCCCGCACAGCCCGCCCAGCAGGCAGAGTTGAATACCTTGCTGCCCGCTGGGATCGTTACCCGTCAGGCTGTTCACCAACCCCTGGACGGTGGATCCGATCTGCGCTTCGTTGGGCACCACGAGAGGACTGCCAGGCGCGGTCGGGCTGCCGATGGTTCCGTTGCCCGCGCCCGGCCCGAATGTCAGCACCGCGCTATGTATTCCTCCGCCAAGGACAGGTTCGGCGATGGCCCTGCCCTTCAACGACACCAGTTCGATGGGTAGGACGGGAAGAACCTTGATCCCGACTTGCGCGATCTCGGTGTAGCCGATCTGCCCGGCATTGATCGGGGGCAGCGGCTTGGTCATGGCATTTGCCGGCGGCGTCCCGATGTAGGCCTTCACCAGCGCTGACCGGACCGCCACTTGCACCCTGGTGTTGGTCTTCTGTTCGGTCTGTTCGACGCAACTGATGTCCGCGACCTCTGCTTCCGCGGCGGCGACGTCGATCAGAATCGGAACATTCGCCCTGGCTACATTGAGCGGCAGATTGAGCAGGGTCACGTTGACCTGCAGCCGCAGCATCGAGGTGCCGACTTTGGTCTCCGCCGCCGCCGGGCCGAATGCGAAACGCGGCCGATCCGGATGGCCGGACACGACGGCGCCGATCTTGACCTCGCTGCCCGTCAACAAAGGAGGTGTGACCAGCGGCTGGAGCACCTTCGACAACTCAACGACGACCGGTCCTTCCTGGACCGCATAGCTGATCAGTTGGTAAGCGTTGAGCCCGGCGCGCAGCGCGGGCTGCACGTCTGCCCCGCCGACCGGCATATTCTTCCAGACGCCGACACTGAAAAGCCCCTTCAAGGGCACGTTGTAGCCTCGGCCGACAGCCATTCCGAATGCATTGAGCGCCGCCTTCGTAGCGGGCGTGCCGGCGGCTTCCGCGGCAGCGAGCGAAATGTCCTGAAGATCGAACGAACGCTGGGTCAAATCCCCGTACGTACCCGTGAAGCTGGCACGCCGGGCCAGGGCATCGAAGAATCGCCCCGCATCGACGTTTCCTCCGAGCAGCGCCTCGATGTCCGCCGTCGACAGGCGCAGCTTGATCCCCAGCAATCCCCCCAGCAGCTCATTCACGGCCACGACCAGCGGGTTGGTGACCGTCAACAGGCCGGAGGTCACGGAAACGCCGGCCTCGTCTATGCGGGCGGCGCTCGCAGTGGCGGTGAGCTGGGGGATCGGGCTCGCCGCGCCGAGAACGCCGGACAGAAACTGCCGGCTGGCCTTGCGCGTGGTCAGCCGCACGGCGTTCGTCCCCTTGAGACTTCCGGCGCACCCGGCACCGGATGCGGAGAACCGCGAGCCGGACGCCCGGCTGATATCCGCGCAATAATAGCCGACCTCGACGTTCTGCAGTACCGAGGGGTCATAGCCGTTGCTGCGCAGGTAGCGCTCCGCCCGCGCCCTGGCCTGGGTGGGCTCCATCGACGCCGCCATGGCAGCAGCTTCAGTCGCCACCCGGAGCTGGCTATTGCCCGAATAATACAGTCCCACATCGAGTGCGAGGCCGGTCGCGACAAGAAGGGACGGCGCGAGCACCGCGATCATCGGCCCGATGGCACCGCGCTCGTCGCGCGCAAGTTTGCGCGGGCCCCTGCGGCACAAGCGGACGCCAAGCGCGCTCATGACCCGCGCGGCGCGGCGCCGCCTCCCGCTGCGGCAAGGCGCGCGGCCTCGCCCGCTACCTGCTGCCGAAGCCTGCCCTTCTCGGCCGCGTCGGGCACTTGCGCCAGCATTGCCTCGGCCTCGCCGAGACGGCCGGTCATGGTCAGCGCCAGGATGAGGTTGTTGCGCACGACGCTATCGTCGGGAGCGAGGTCCCGGGCCCCGCGCAGGGTCTCGACCGCCAGACCGGACTGTCCGGATCGGAGCCGCGCATAACCCAGCGCATTGGCGATGAAGGCATCGGCCGGGCTCTGCTGCAACGCCGCAGCATATTGCGTCACTGCCTGCGCCCAGTTGCCCTCCGCGGCGAGCACGTGACCGCGGACCGCCTGTGCGGGCCCGCTCCGGTCGCTTGCCGGAATACGCGCGAGCGCTGCGCGCGCGGCGGTGACCTGATCGAGATCGAGCAGGCAGTTGACGCGCAGCAATTGCCCTTCCCGGTCATCCGGGTTCTGCCGGTCAAAATCGTCGAGATAGGCGATCGCGGCGCGCGGCCTGCCGTCGGCGCGGGCCTGGCGGATGAGCGCCATGTAAAGGCCCCGGGTGGAATCCTGCGCCGCATCGGCGGTGGCACCGGCCGCCAATGCCGGCACCGATGGCGACAGGAACAGGGGAAGCGCCGTTGCGAGAAGGAGGAAGCGGATCATCACGAGCTACTCCGCAAGGTGTCGAAAATGGCGGCCACCGGCGGCCCGGCGAGGACGATGAACAGCGCCGGCATGAAGAAAACCAGCATCAGCACCACCATGCGCACGGTGATCTTGCCGATCGCCTCGCGCGCGGCGGCGACGCGGCGCTGCGAGAATTCGCGGATGAATTCGCGAAGCGCCGGGACCAGTTCCATTCCCTGGAAAAGCGACTGCCGGAACAGCGCCGCCAGCTCACGCGAACCGTTGACGTTGACCCGCGCCGCCCAGCGCTCGAAGGCGACCTGGTAATCCTGTCCGCGGTCGAGATCCTCGACCAGCATCGCGACCAGCCGCGCATGGTTCGGCACTGCCACGCGCTCGTCGCGTGCGATGCCGCGGAAGCACTGGTCGAGCGACACGCCGCTTTCGAGCATCATCAGCATGAGATCGAGGAGGAAGGGGAACTCCGTCGTCAGCATCCGTTCGCGCCCGCTCGCGCGCATCTGAAGCGCGTACTTGGCGCCGATGTAGGTCAGGCCGGTGAGCGCGAAGGTCGGGAAGACCGGCTTGAAAGGGTTGCCGGTCACCACCCAGCACGTCCCCATGCAGGCCGCCGCCACCGCCACGGACGCGGCGATGCGCAGGAACACGAAGACGTCGACGGCGCCCGGGTCGAAATAGCCGGCAGTGCGCAGGCGCTGTTCGATCTCGTTGCGGTCGCGGCCTTGCCCCAGAGGAATGCGCGGCGGGCGAAGCCCCTGCCATCCGCGCGGCGCGGGCGGTGCGGAGCGCATGGCCTGCCCGTCGATGCGCGCGCGCAGCCGGGAGTCGACCTGCAGCCACCGCACGCCCGCGACCGCGAGCAGCAGGCCGCCAACGGCAATGGCGAAAGACAGGAAGGCGAGCAGCCCGACCATCAGAAGGCCAGCCTCATCATGCGGCGGATGATCATGATGCCCACGAACTCCAGCACGATGGCGACGAGCGACATCTTCTGCCCCCGCGGGTCGGAGATGAAGAAGTCGATATACGTCCGGTTCATCGCCACGAGGATGGCCATGCAGATCAGTGGCATGCCGATCAGCACGCGCGAGCTGACTTTGGCTTCGGACGTCGCCGCAGCCAGTTCACGGCGGATCCGCACCCGCTCGCGCAGGATGTTGGCGAGGTTGCCGAACACCGTCGAGATCGACCCGCCATACTTGAGGTTGGTGCGGATCGCGGCGGCGAACATGGAAAGTTCGGGGATCTGCAACCGGTCGGCCAGCTGCTGCATGGTCTCGGCCACCGGCGCTCCCATCGCCAGCTTGCGCGCAGCGGGCGCAAAGTAGCTACGGATCGAATCCGGCGAGTCGGCGAGCGAGCGCTCGAGCGCCTGCGAGAGCGAATTGCCGACCGCCTGCAACTGCCGCACACCGTCGAGATAGAGCGGCAACGCATCGGTCAGGGCCTCGACCCGCTTGCGCGCGCGGCCCTGGAGCCACGCCAGCCCTGCGGCCGGCAGCCCCAGGAGCGCAATCAACGCCGCTGCGGGGCCGGCGATCAGGAGCACCACCAGCGTCAGTATCAGCACGGCGCCAAGAATGATCTGCAGCGCCGGTATGGTCAGTTCGACCTGCGCCCGGGCGAGGAGGGGCGCGATCCGCTCGGGCACGGTCACGGCAAGGGCGGCTCGCGGGGGTTCGATCCCCCGTGCGGACATCGCGGCGAGCCGGCGGTCCAGGATCACCTTGCCCTGCGCCCGCGCGGAGAACCATGTGTAGGCCATCGCGCCCAGGATCAGGAACGCCAGCAACAGATAGGCGCCTCCCTTTACCATGCGGCGCCGTCCTTCGCGCCGACAAGCGGCATTACGTAGTCCCGCAGTCGCGCGACGTGGTAAGGGCGCGGCGATACGGTGCGGAACAGGCCTTCACCGGACATCGCGGGCTGCTCCTCGAAGTGGAACAGCTCGTTCAACGTATAGGCCTCACCCTCGACACCGGTGACTTCAGCCACCGAGGTGATGCGGCGGCTGCCGTTGGTAAGGCGCTGGATATTGACGATGACGTGGATGCTGTTGGCAACGAAGCGGCGCACGGCACGTACGTCGCTCTGCGCGCCCGCAAAGCCGAGCAGCATTTCCAGCCGCGACAGCGCATCGCGCGGCGTGTTGGCATGCAGCGTCGCCATCGAGCCGTCGTGCCCGGTCGACATGGCCTGCAGCATTTCCACCGCCTCGACCCCGCGCACCTCGCCCAGGATGATGCGGTCGGGCCGCATGCGCAGGGCGTTGCGGACGAGGTCGCGGGCGCTGACTTCGCGGCTGCCGTCGACGTTGGGCGGCCGCGTCTCGAGACGCACGACGTGGTCCTGACGCAGCTGAAGCTCAGCGGCATCCTCGATGGTGACGAGGCGCTCGGCGTTGCTGATGCAGCTCGACAGCACGTTCAGCAGCGTGGATTTGCCGGCACCGGTGCCCCCGCAGATCAGGATGTTCAGGCGCGAGCGCACGGCGGCGGTAAGGTAGGCGGCCATGGCCTGGCTCATTGAGCCGCCAGCCACGCAGTCATCGACGCTGAGCGCCTGAAGCCGGAATTTGCGGATCGACACCAGCGGCCCGTCGAGCGCAATCGGGGGGATCACGATGTTGACGCGCGAGCCGTCGGCCAGGCGGGCATCGACGAAGGGCGTCGCCTCGTCCACGCGGCGACCGATGGGGCCGACGATGCGCTGGATGATGTTCATCAGGTGCGCATCGTCGCGAAAACGTGTCTCGACCCGTTCGAGGATGCCGCCGCGTTCGGCATAGATCGTGTGGGCGCCGTTGACGATGATATCGTCCACGGTCGGGTCGCGCAGCAGCGGGGCGAGCGGGCCGAGGCCCACCACCTCGTCCTCGATGTCCTCGACCAGCAGCAGCCGTTCCGCGCTGTTGAGCGCCAGCTGGCCGCGGCGGCTGCGGCTGTTGATGACCTGCTCGATCTCGGCGCGCAGCCCCCGCCGATCCAGCGCCTCGGCAGTCACGCCTTGCGTCTCCAGCTGCTCGATGACCTGCCTGCAGGTCTGCGCCTTGACCGACTGGTAGCTGTCGCTCATCCGCTGCGCCGCAGGCTGCGCGATGGGAGCCTGTCGGCGCCCCTCGACGGCCGTACCCTCGGCGCCGCTGGACGGGCCGTCGTTGGTCAGCAGGCTCATGCGGTGCGCTCCACGGACCGCAGGATGGCCTTGCGCATCCTGTCGATGCCGAAGTTCGTGGACTTGCCCGGCGCGGTGATGCCGCTCGCGCGCCGGATCGCCTGCGCATAGAGGCCGCCGTCGCGCTCCGTCATCATCGGTCGGCCCGCGTTGAGAGCGTTGCGCATCTTCACCCGGTCGGTCGGAATACCCATCATCGAATCGATGTCGAGCGCGTCCGCCATGCGGCGGCCATCGAGCAGGATGCGCGGGTCGTGGTCCCACACCAGCAGCCGCAGCCGCTGTGCGCTGGCGGTGTCGAGCGCGACACGGTCGAGTAGACGGCGGCAGGCGTCGAGTTCACGGATGGACTGGCTGCACACCACCTCGATGCTCTGGGCCTGCGAGGCCAGTTCGCGCAGCAGTCCGCCATTGCGCAGACTGCCGCCGCAGAGCACGACATGGGCGCAGCTTGCCCGCAGCAGCTGGATGAGGCCGACGATGTCCGCCGGACCGATGCCCACCGGCTCCGCCCCCGTACCGCCGTCGAGCGTGAGCAGCGACAACCCGCTTACTTCGTGGCGCGCTAGGGCATCGCTGAGCAGGCTCGCGTCCATGCGATCGAGGTCGGTCACGGCCGCCGCGAGGCCATAGTCCACCTTGAGGTCGAGATAGGCCTCGGCCGTGCTGGAAGGCAGCGTGCAGTCGATCAGCAGCGTCGCCGGGCCGTCGAGACTATGCGCCAGCGCCATGTCGGTGGCGAGCATCGCGGTCGCGTCGCGGTCGGTGCCGAGGACCAGCGTCAGCCGGCCCAGCCGGCCCTGCGTCGCCAGCGCGGTGTTGAGCACGCGCGAGAGGATTTCGCTGACTTCCGAAGCCACCGCGCCGCGCGGCATGACGTCGGTCGCGCCCGAACGGATCGCCTGGAGCACCTGCACCGCGTACATGTCCTCCGTCGCGAGCACCACTGCCCTGCCCGGAGCAGCCTGCGCCACTTCGGCAATGACCGAGGCCATGGCGCGTTCGGCCGGGATCGAGGCGTGGTCGATGATGACGATGCCCGGCCCGTCGAACGTGGCGTCGTCGAGCGACTGTGCCATCTCGACCGAGACATGCGCGCCCATCGCGTCGGAAATGCGCTGCGCCAGCGCGCGGTCGATCGAGAGGAGATGGATGCGCACCATGTCAGCGCCTCACCACACCGAAGGCGCTGACGGCTTTTTCGACGCCGTCGTTGCCCACGATCATCTGCGCCATGCTCGGATCGAGCGAAGGCATCGTTTTGGCCAGCACTGGTTGCACGGCTTCAGGCTCGACGAGCCGCGGGGTGGCGACGATGATCAGCTCCTGCTGCTCCTTCTGGTTCTGCTGCCGCTTGAAGAAGGCCCCCAGGACCGGCAGGTCGCCGAGGAACGGAACCTTGTCCTTGCTCACGGAGCTGTTGGTGTAATTGAGCCCGGCGATGACGAAGCTCTGACCGCTGCCCAGTTCGACCGTGGTCTCGGTGGACCGCCGCCGGATGCCGGGCACGACGTAGCCCTGGAGCTGGACGCCGTTGTTGTAATCGAGTTCGCTGACCTCCGGCGCCAGCTTGAGGACGATGTTGTTTTCGGACAGGACGTAAGGCGTCACCGAAAGGCGCACACCGAACTCCTTGTACTGGATCGCGATCGTGTTGCCGCCGCCACCGCTGGACTGGGGCACCGGCACCGGGAACTCACCGCCGGCAAGGAAGCTCGCCTTCTCGCCAGAGCGCACCAGCAGCGTCGGCTGTGCCAGGAGCTGCGACAACCCGTTCGTGGACAGCGCGCTCAGCACGGCGCCGATACCGCGATTGGGCGCGGCCAGGAACAGGTTGAAAGCGCTTTGTATCGGGGCCGAGTTGGTCGTGGTGAAGCTGCGGCCGTAGTTGGTGCTGCCACTTGGGGGAGGCGACGCGTTGAACGTGTACCCGTTCAGCGCGCTGGGCGAGACGATCGCCCCCTGCAGGTCGCCGGTCAGCTTCGCGAAGCTGAATCCCAGCGCCTTGAGCGTGGAGGAGGACACGGCCGCGAACTGCACGTCGACCGCTACGACTTTCTCGCCGGGCCGCAGCGGTCCGCCCGAACCGCCGAAGGACGGAGCGGCGGGGCTCACCTGCACCAGCGTATCGGAGATCAGCGAACCGTCGGCCGAATAGACGCTGACTGTCGCCTGACCCGCCGTAAGCCCGGTGATACGCAGCGACCGCGCCGAGGGCGAGGACACCGAGATGACGTTCTCGCGGCTGACCTCGACCCGCCCGATCGAACGCGGGAACGAGAGCGTGCGTGCTTCGTCGACCTGCAGAGTGCGCTGCTCCTGCGCATTGGCGCCGGTCGACAGGCCCAGTATTCCGATGGCCATCTGGCCTGCTGCGATAAGGGCTTTCAACGCGAACCACTCCCCGAATAGATGACTTCGCGGTTTCCGCCGACGACGAGCTCGATCGCATGCGGCGCCTGCCGGCGCGGCGCGGCGGGTGCAGCCGGCCTGGCCGCGACCTGCGGGGCCATCATCGGGACCGGCATGGCGGCAGGTGCACGCGCCGCCGGTTCCGGAGAAGAAGCGATCTGGACGGAAGAGACTTCCACGCTGTCTTCGGGATTGCGCAGGGAGAGGTAGAGCGCGCCGGTGCTTTTCGCGAGCGACAGTTCGGACACCTGCTGCGGCGTCAGCGCCAGCGTCACCGTCCGGGCGGGCGGCGGGGGCGCAGATACGCTGTCCGTGACGCCGTCCTTGACCTGCGTGCCAAGCACGACGTCGCCCACCGCCAGCACCGGCACCATCTGCAGCAAGGCCTTGGCGCGGCTCCGACCGTTGCCCCGGCTTCCGCTGATGGCGTCTTCGCCGGGGTACACGACCTGAACATCGACCCGGTCGCCCGGACGAACCAGGCCGGCAACCGCGATTTCCGCGGTAGTGTCGATGCTGATCGCGCGCATGCCCACCGGCACGCGGATCGCCAACTTGGATTCCTGCTCCAACGCCTCGCGAGGAATAAGCGTGTTCGCCGCGATGTCCCGGGTGGCGACGCGGCCGATAACTTCAGCTGGAGTCGCCGCAGTGGGAACGCGCGCCGGATCGTATGCCGCGTTGCGGATCATGTCGGCACGAATGGTCTCGCCGATCTTCACGTCGCGCGTGGTTGCCGCGAAAATGATGCCCGCCGCCTGTGCCGGTTGCCCGGCGACCGTCACGACCGGCGTCGCCCGAGAGGCCGAAGAGCGCGCCAGTTCGCGAACGCCGAGGAAACCGAACGTGACGGCTGCCACAAGGCCGACCCCTATCGTCAGTTTGGCCTTCGAACCCAGGCGCATGTATTTCCCCTTATATTTTGCGCTTACGCAAACCGTATCGCTGCCCCTGCGATCCGAAATCCGCCAAGCGTCCCATCCCGGGGCAGGCTCAACTTCATTCGTGAATGATAGCGCGTCGCCGATTCACGAGGTCATGGAGAAGAAGCCGATACGAGGGCATCCGACCTCGCCCGTAAATGCAGCGCCCCGCACATCGCCCGGCCGCTGCAATACCCGGCATGCAAGTGCCTTGCAGGCCGGGTATTGATGCGGCCCGATCAAATTTGCCGTCACTTTCACATCGGTTCTTTTCGTGACTTGCCCTAATGCTGCGGGCAATAAGAACTGAAGCTTCTGCAACACTGTTGTCTGGAATCCGCCCGGCTGGGTCTCGGACGGATTTCCTTGGATTCACACGAACTTTTCGGCGAGTCGACGACGGTTTGCGTATCACGCTCGGGAGCCAATCGACGGTTCGTGCACTTAACGGCGCGACCCTCTCTTTCGGCAGTCCCGGAGAATGCGGGCACGATAATGAGGAAGACGATGCGACAACGACCAATCCGAACATCAGGCATCGAGGGGATAGGCCGATAATCCCGTTCTCGCAGCGCACCCGTAGAGCACGGCCCTGGGAAGACGGTACCCGCCTCTACCCGGCCGCCGTCGCCATCTGCGCCCTGATTTTGGGGCTGACGTCGGCCGCGGCGCCAGGCGCCGGTGTCCTAAGCGCCATCGCGGCCGGCGGGCTGTTCGTCCTGCATCGGACTGTCATGGCGCTCGCCATTGCCGGGTTGCTCGCGATAGGGCTTTTCTATGTGCCAGGCGCAAGCCAATCCGCAGTCTACTGGGCCGATCTCGTGCTCATGGTCGCGGCTGCGGTCTTTCCACGACGTCTGGCACCCGCGCTGCTTCAGGCATCACGATGGTCCTGGCTGCTGGCCATGATCATAGGGAGCGTGGGACTGAGCCTTCACTTCATCCTGACCGGACCCGTGGTACAGGCTGCGGTCGCGATCGCGGCAGTTTGCGCCGCGTTCATCGGGGCCGGCATCACCCGCCATCTTGCGGTGGTCGACGCAAGGCTGCTGGCCTGGGGCGACGGTGGCCTCGGCGAGGTAACTCGCGACCTGCTGCTTGGCAGGATCACCAGCGGAATGCTCCACGACCTTGCGCAGCCCCTCAACGTGATCTCGATGGCAAACGCCAACATGGACTATATCATCGAGCACCTGAGCATCGAGGACGAAAGCCGCCTGCAACTGCAGGAGCGGGTCAAGCGGATCGCTTCCCACACCGAAGGCGCAGCGAGTATTCTCAGCCTGTTCCGCTGGTTCGGCCGCGACGGCAGCGACGGCGACGGAGAACTGACCGTGCGCAGTGCGCTGGAGCGCGCGCTGGCGGCCACGAAATCGAACGTGCGCCATCACGGCGTCTCGGTGAATCTGAAAGGCAATGCCCTCGACCATCTCGTGCCCGGTCAGCATGGCGCTCTGGAGATGATGGCCGTGGCGGCGCTGCTCAGCGCCTTTGGGGGCTTCCTCGGTCCGGACGGCAAGAAGCTGCGCGGTGACGTGATGTTGCATGCGGCGGTCACGCCGGCCCATATCGTCATCACGGTGGAATCGACTGACCCGTCTGGCCAGGCTATGCCCAGCCGCCGCATAGACGAGGCCACCTTGTGGCTGCTCGAGCAGGTAGCACGGGATGCCTCAAGCGATTTCCGGTGTCTGGTACGCGACCGTCAGCCCGTTCGCTTCATCATCCGACTGGGCCGCGACGACATCTGATATCCGGACCTAGGACGCGGAGGCCAGCGGCAGGTCGATCTCGACGCGCGCGCCTTCCTGCTCGTCAGCGATCAGCCGGACGGTGCCGCCAACCTTTTCCACCGCCTGCCGGCAGATATGAAGACCAAGGCCGGTACCGATCCGCGGTTTGGTGGTAAAGAACGGCTCGAACACAGCCTGCGCCAAGCCGCTGGCTAGCCCGGCGCCGTTGTCGGAAACCACGCATTGGACGGTATCGCCCTTCTGCCTCAACCTGATCGCGATGCGCCCACGGCCATCCCAGCCCGCCTCGCGCCGCCCCTCGATGCTTTCGGCGGCATTGCGCAATATGTTGACGAATATTTGCTCCGCCTCGACCTGGCACAGCGCCACCCCGGCATGCATGTGCGGTCCGCCCTCGTCGATTTCGATATTGGCGCCTTCGAACAGGGGTCTGAGGAATTCCACGGCATTGCTCGCCGCCAGCCCGATATCCGCGCGAACCGTACCCATGTCCCGCCCGGCCGCATAAGCCAGGGTCCGGGCGATGATGGTCTGCGCGCGCTCGACCTGCTCGGCGATGCGCGTGATCGCCTTGTCCAGCTGCCCCCTCGTCATGTCCGACCGCCCCAGCATCATGCGCAGGTTCTCGTTCGCGACTGAGATCGAGAACAGCGGCTGACGCAGTTCATGCGCGAGGGCGCACGACTGCTCGCCCAGATCGGCCAGTCGCGATTTCGCGGCCAGGGTATCGAACCACTGACGCGCCTCATCCAGCTCGAAGCTACCGCACGGAGACGGGGCAACAGTATCTTCAGCTGTACGGCACGACTGCTTCGCGGGCGTCGATCGGCTCCAGTTTTCGATGTCGCGCTGCGTGATTTCGTTCGGTCTCATCGTGAACCGTCTCCATGCTGCGTCGATATTTCGAGTTCGCCCAACAAATCCCGCAGGACTTCGATCAGGACCTGCGGTCGCACGGGCTTCGTCAGAACCATGTGGTCCGGCATGATCAACGCCGGGTCCGGCCGAATCTGGTCGCCGGTGATAAAAAGGTAGCGGAACGCGCGCATATGAAGTTCGGCATGAGTGCGAATGCGCGGAATGATCGAAAGCCCCGAATCTCGCCCCAGCCGGACATCGCAGGCGAGCACCCGGATCGAAGGGTTGTCCTCCAGAGCGGCGATCGCCTCGTCGAGATCCGACACCCCGATTGCGGGGATGCCGTGAAGCTCCATGAACGTCAGCAATTCCTCAACGATCTCGTTCACATCATCGATGAGGAGGACCAGCGCGTTTTCATTGCGCATGTGACTACCTCTTTCTGCTCTCCCGCAGCCCGATTTTTGTCCAAGCCGGTGCTACTTACTGTCACTTAGGTTGTTGTACGTTTCCAAATCAATAACAATGAGGGATTATTCCGGTAGCTCTGTTAGCTGAGGATAAGTCCTTAGTAGTTTCAGGCGCAGCTGCGGCAACTCGTTCGTTCGGCATGGCGGTGACCGCCTTTCCAGCCGAGAGTGCTGCGTGCGGCCGGCTGCTCGGCCTTGTGGTCGAGTACTTCGATCGCCCCTGAAATCATGGCGACTGCGGCCAGCGATTCCTCGTCATTCAGCAGATCGAGGGCGATGCGAAGGAGGTCGCGGGCATAAGGTGCTGTGTGGTTCGGCATGAATTCCTCCTCATACTGTCCCGCAAGCCTCCCCCAGCTTGCGGGAAAAGAAAATGGAGGGGGTGGCCCATGGCGGGGGCCACCCCCTCCCCCCACCTCGTCATCCGAGGTCGGGCTGCAGCGTGTCCAACCAGGGGGAGGGCAACAGAGCGGCGGACACGCCAGCCTCGTTAGTTGCCCGCGCGCCCCAGCAGTCCGCCCAGGGGGGACAGCAGCGAGCCCGTGCCGGACGAGCCGCCAGTCGTTCCGCCAAGCAGACCGCCGACGACGCCGGTGACGGAGCCTGTCACGGAGCCGCTCACCGAGCCGCCGACCGTGCCGCTGAGCGAACCGCCCACGACGCCGGTCACCGGAGCCAGGACGTTTCCGCTCCCGGTGCCGCCGCCCGTACCTCCCAGGAGGCCGCCGACGACACCGGTAACCGGAGCCAGCACATCGCCGGCACCCGAGCCGTTGCCGGCACCGCCCAGAAGGCCGCCCACCACTCCCGTTACCGGAGCGAGGACATCGCCCGTACCCGAGCCGCCGCCAGTGCCGCCCAGAAGGTTCCCGACCACGCCGGTCACGGGAGCCAGGACGTTACCGGTCCCGCCCGAGCCGATGCCGCCGACCGCTTGTCCGAGCGAGCCGTTCACTGCGTCGAGCACTGGCGAAGCCACCGCATCGACGGCGTTCGTGACAGGCGCCACTACCGGTGCCAGGCCGTTGGTCACTTGCGTGACACCCGTACCGACTTGCGCACCCAGCAGCGAGCCGGCCAAGTTGCCCACGGGCGCCAGCCCTTGGGCAACCCCCGCGGCGGTGGTCGGCAGCGTCACAGCAAGGACATTGCCATCAGCAAGCACGTCTGCCGTCACCAACTGACCCGCGACGAGCCCCGGATTGTTCGAGAGCACGTTGACCCCCGCAAGCGTTCCGGCGCTGCTCGGCCCGGTCAGGGCATTGTTGCCGAGGTCGACGCCGAGGATCGGCCCGGCGTAAGCCGGGGCCGTGCCCGAACCGCCGCCCGGCAAGCTCCCCGTAAGTCCGCCGACGAGGTCGCCGAGCTGTCCGGTAACCGGGGCAAGGATGCCGTTCTGACCGACGACCGGCGCCAGCACCGCGTCCACGGTACCGAGCAGGGGCGTCGTCACCTGGCTGACCGTCGAGGTGACGCCGGCCACGGCGGGCGAAAGCCCATTCGTGAGCTGCGTGACCGTCGAGCCGACCTGCGGACCAAGGAGCGATCCGGCCAGAGTGCCCACCGGAGCAAGCGCTTCCTGCGCCTGCGCCGCCGTGGTCGGCAGGGCGACGTTCACTACCTGGCCGTTTCCGGTCAGCACATCGACCGCGATGGTGCCTCCGTTGGGCGTCGAGGTACCCGGCGTGACATTGACATCGATCAACGTCCCTGGGCCGCTCGGACCGAGGATCGGGTTACCGCCGATGGTGACACCAGCGACCGGGCCGGTCATGCCGGTGGGGCCAGTGGGGCCAGTGGGACCGGTCGGACCTCCGGGACCGGTCGGACCTCCGGGGCCGGTCGGACCTCCGGGGCCAGTCGGACTTCCGGGGCCAGTCGGACCTCCGGGACCAGTCGGACCTCCGGGACCAGTCGGACCTCCGGGGCCAGTCGGACCTCCCGGGCCAGTCGGACCTCCGGGGCCAGTCGGACCTGCAGGCCCGGTGGGACCGGATGGATCGCTCGGACCCGACGGGCTGCTCGGACCCGACGGGCTGCTCGGACCCGACGGGCTGCTCGGACCCGACGGGCTGCTCGGACCGGATGGACCGCTCGGCCCGGATGGACCCGACGGCGTGCCGCCGCCGCCGGCGCCTACGCGAAAGCCGACGCCATCGGCGCAAGCGCCCAGGAGAAGAAGAGGGATGG
Organism: Novosphingobium sp. GW821-FHT09E05; assembly: GCF_059416165.1. Classification (NCBI taxonomy): domain Bacteria; kingdom Pseudomonadati; phylum Pseudomonadota; class Alphaproteobacteria; order Sphingomonadales; family Sphingomonadaceae; genus Novosphingobium; species Novosphingobium sp. GW821-FHT09E05. The sequence continues at coordinate 62,830 of NZ_JBWKOQ010000003.1, read as the reverse complement.
CCGTGGCGCAAAGCAGGATGTGCCTCGCGGATTGGCGCGGTGTGTTACGCATTGTGTTGTCCTCCATGACATGCCCAGTCCGCAAAGGGTTAGGCACAGTCGGAGGCGAGATCGCGCCAAGAAGAAGCCGCTGCGGCCACACGTGCCTGCTTGAATAAGACGGCGTTTAGAGGCTCCCAGGAAAGCCCCCTAGATGCGTGTAAAGCCACGCGCGAAATACGCACAGTGCCCGCAAACCCCGTGCGGACGGCGTGGATACCGCGCAAAAAGAGACGGCCGACGCGCAAGTGGGGGCTTGCGCGTCGGCCGGGCAATGGAGCCGGATTGAAAGTTGTTCGTGAAGGACCCCTGCACTTTTTCTTCGCAAGGGCAGATCTTCAGTCGAGGTTTGGATCGACTTCCGCCGCGACTCGGGCGCGGCTGTCCAGAATGGCGGCGCGCAGAGCGGACAGCACGCTGTCGAGATCCGCATCCGAAGCGATCGCCAGATCAACCGAGAGCCCATCGCGCCCAGGCTTGATCCGCCCGACCTGGTTTTCGCCGACGACGATCTGCATATCCTGGCTGCGTGATGTTCCACCGTCCATGGCGGCCTGCTTGAGACGGGTCAGAACCGTGGCGGGAGGGATCATGCGATCGCCCGCCGCTGCCAGCCGTTGCTGTTCCTGTCCTATGGCGCGGGCGGCCGCCAGCACGCGGTCACGCTGCTCGGGACGCCGGAGCAGCGGCGTGAGCACCTCTGAATGTCGCACGCGCAATTCTTCGCGCGTGGCGAAGGCATCGACCACGTCATCCGGCATCTGCGCCATCGACAACAGTCGGCTGAGCTGGCTGTTCGAAAGGTTGAGCGCCTCGGCCATGCGAGACTGCACCCCTCCGTAGAACCGATCCACGGCGCCCTGATAGCTGCGCGCGCGGTCCAGTTCGGTGATATCCTGCCTTTCGCGGTTCTCGATGTCCGCGAGCCTGAACGCCTCCTCGTCGCTCAGATCGACGACCATGGCGTTGAGTCGGATTTCAGGCCGGCCATTGTGATTGAGCCAGTTGACCGAGAAGCGGCGCCGGCTACCCACAAGCAGTTCGTAAGGCAGTTCGGAGCCCGGCGGATTCTGCCTCACGAGGACAGGAATGCGGTTTCCGTCTTCCTGTGCAATCGATTCAATCAATGTCCGGCAGCTGTCGGCAGAGAGCCCTGGAACGTCGCGCGGATTGCCATCCCACACCGAACAATCGCCGGGCCGAATGGAAATCGCCGTCCGGCGCCCGTTGCCCTGGACGAAACCGGCGAGCCGCTGGTCCAGTCGCGAGAGTTCCAGACCCTCCGCCCGCGAAGCGTCGGCGGCATCGGGTTCGTAGGAAAGCGTGGTGAGAATATCCCGAACAAAGCCACCCATCAGCCGCTCCCCTGCTGCCATGATCCGTTGGCACATGCATAGCGAATGCAGAATCGTCCTGCCGCGAAGACTATGTCCGGATCGGCTCTATCAAACGGCTCGCTGTCCGGCTCTTGCTCGGATCAGAAGCGACGACTGGCAGTGACCGCGAAACCGTGAACTCGGCGATCATTTGAAAACTCGCCCGAGTACGAGAGGCAAACCGCCGTGCGCTCGCCATGGACGGCACTCACACCCGCGCCGAAGATGGCCGCGTCGCGGTCGTAACGGCCGGCAGGCAGCGTAAAAATCGGGGTGCCGCCGCTCGCGAACGTTGCTTCGATGCGACTGTCGGGATGCGATCGCAATTCGCGTTGCCATTGGGCATCGACCATGGGGCGAAGCGTCCAGTTGCCTCTGTGAAGTGTAGCGGAGGCGCGCAGACCAAGAGTGCTTCGCACCGACTCGGTCTTGAATTTGGCAATCGCCAGGGAAGCCGCGCCTCCGCTCTCTACTATGCCGCCGAGGTCGGCATAGCGGTATTGCAGCCCGGCGAAGGGTTGCGCCCGAAGGGCGCCGAGCTGCAGGATGCCGCCAGCCTCGGCAGAAGCTGAGGCGTTATCGCCTTCCGCTCCGGCCTGCAGCTGGCTGTTGAACCCGGTCCACGAAATCTGACGGCGCAGCTGGTACCAGCTGCGGGTATATCCGGCGGTTGCGTCGACGTAGAAACGCCCCTTGGTATAGCTGGCGTACGGCGTCACCCCCGCATTGAACACGGTGCTACGCGGTCGCTGACTGCGATCGAGATTGGCGTCTACGCCATCGATGCCGATCGACGCGCCCACGATCAGGCCGTTTAACGGCGCTATGTCGAAGCCCGCGCGTACCGAACGACTGTCGGAGTTGGCTGACGGCCGATCGATACGCGCCTTGTAGTTGCCCTGTTTCAAGCCATAGCCGAACATCGCGGTGATCGTCTTGTCGCCGCTCGTGGGAACTGCCGCCGATGCGTCGAGCATCATCTCGCGCCGTTGCGCCAGGTAGCCGCGGATTTCGCGATCGATGGCGTCCATCGACTGGATCGAAAGCCGCGGCATCAAACGGTAGTTCCGAGGCCCCAACTGTCCCAGCGCATCGGCGCGAGACTCGCTGGGTAGAGCATCAAGAGTACCGAGCATCTGGGCATAAGGGCTGGCATCCGAATTTACGACCGTATCCAGCGCCCCGGCAACGGAAGCCTCACCGGGTGTCGTCGCGTCGGAACCGTAGGTTTGCGCCTGCGCAGAGGAGCCACAAATTGCGGCAAGCGCCGCCAAAATCCCGACGCACAGGCGGGCTATCGCAGTCAAGGACAGGATTTTTTGCAAGATCATTTCCTTCGCTGGACCCAGGGGTGATGGACGGCAGTGTATGTTCGCAAGAATAGTGAAGCAGGGCCGGTGCTTTGCCAGCCGAACTAGCCTCGTTCCGAAGACATCCAGGAGTCGCGACTGGCACGGATGTTTGCGCACTTTGCGTTCAATTTTGTGCCTCGCGGCACTGCCCTCTGTCCTATCATTTTGCCCTTTCCTTCGAATTGCGCAGGGGAGAGGGTATAATCCTGATGCCACAAGACGAGCATCCCCGTTGTGGCTGCGATTGGCGCGGCAGACTTCAGCGCCAGTTCGGACCTTCCACCCAGGTCACCAGACTGCGGCGCAATCCATCGGTTACCGGAAGGACCCGATGCTGGAGAAAAGATGGAAAGATCAGCAGACTGCCGCGTCCGGTGAAAGTGGTCGCAGGACTTTGAATGCCGAAGAACTCGAACTCGCCGCCCTTGTAATCCTCTGGGGATGACAATTGCACGACGACCGAGAGCTTGCGGGCGTAGGGACGTGGGGATTCCATCCAGACGTCATGATGCCAATCGTAGTGACCCTTGTTGGTCGCACGGTATTCTGTGAACTGAAGTTCGTAGGGCGCCGCGATATCGACACCGAAGTTAGTGCGGTTGGAAGAGTGCACGAAGTCCATGACGCGGCTGACTATTTCCTTTTCGCGGAATACGTCAAACCAGCGAATGGTGGAGGTGCGGTACCCGCCGTCGCTACGGAGACTTTCAGAAAAGCCGACGGTCGCCTCCGCTGGCGCGTAATGTTCCGCGCGCGCAACGATGGCATCGCACTCGGCCTCGGAGAGGGCATCGGGCCAGACTTCCCAGATGTTCTGCATGGTAATGTCCTGTTCGCCGCTGAAGCGAGAGTTTTGCGTATACGCAAAACGGCGGTGTCAGAGTGTGCGGGAGACGCTGAAGAAGAAGCGCGCCTTTTTGCTCATCCCGTCAAAAGGACTCTTGACAGGTATGGCAAGTTGTGCTGTCGCAAGCCATCCCTTGACAGGTGCAATTCTTGCACCTCCGCCGGCCGAGGCCAGGGTATAATTGCTATCGGGCAACCGGTAGACGGGCCGGGCGTAGGAATTCGCTATCGCACCGTCGGCGTAAGCGAATATGGTCAGCCCGCGAGCATCGGCCTTTCCGCCCAGAACCCTGTAGGATACCTCGGCGCCCGCGGCGGCGGCCTTGTCGGCGGTGAGGAAACCATCGCGGAACGCGAGGCCGGCCCCTTCACCGCCCAGCACGAACCGTTCGGTCGTAGGCAACAGGTCCGCGCTATATTGCGCGCGCAGGGTTGCTTTCGCCGCCAGCCTTGGGCCGATTTCCTTTATGAGGGTCGCCTGGAGGTTCGCCTTGCGGAAGCCCGTCTCGGAATAACCCACTATCGGCCGCGCGCCCAATGCATCGAGGCCCTGGCTCAGGCTGAGAGAAACGCCGTAACCGCTGGTCTTGCCGATCGATGACCAGTTCGCACCCAGCCGGACCGCGCGGGTACGAAAGCCGCCGAATGCGGTATCGAGATAATAGTTATTGCTGTTGGTGCCGTCGAGCGAGGCGGTCAGCGACAGGTTGCGCTTATATGAGCGGATAAGCGGATGGACGATCACGGCTCCCAGCTGCTTGGCCTTGCCCAGGATTTCCAGACCCCGGGTGCGGGTACGAACGTAGCCCCCGCTCAACCCCAGTGTCGTTCCGCTCGATCCGATCGGCGTCGAGTGGCTCGCCGAATAGAACTGGTAGCGGTGCGGCTCGAACGGGACGTAGCCTGATAGACGCGTGCTGTCGCCTTCGCGCAGCAGACCGTTGACCGCCACGGCCACCTGCGCCTGGATGCCCGTAGTGACGTTGAAGACGCCCCGGTTATTGAGGTTGAGCGTCACTTCGACCTGCTTGCGCTTCACATCGAGATCGAGTGCCAGTTCGCCAGGGTTGGCCGTGCCGCGCAAGTTCGCCTCAACCGTCTGGCCGGGAATGTCCCGCAGCAGCGACAGCGTGCGCTCGACCGTCGACTTGTGCGTCGGCGTCTCGCGCATGAGGCGGCGGACGTGCGCGTCGATCAGGTGCCTGGGGGTGCTGCGGGTCTCGCTCGCCAGCTTGTATTCGACGATGCGCCCTTCGACCACGCGCACGACGAGCACGCCGCCGGCGCCCGATTGGGCGGGAATGCTCACGGCGTAGAATGCGATGTCGCTCTGCGCGTAAGCGGCGCTCACCGCGTTCGCGAGCTTCTGCAGGGTGTCGCGGTCTAGCGGCGAGCCGACGAACGGCCGCGTCGCGGCGTCGAGCGTTTCGGGAGCGAGCGTGGCGCCTTCGTAGCGGACCTGGGTCAGGGCGACCTGCGCCGGAGCGGCCGCCGCGACGCTGACCGCAGCGGACGGCAGCTGGGCCGGAGCCGCGGCGCGCGGAACGGCGGCATCCACGCGGTCGAGACGGTCGCGATTGAGCGTGGGGGACTCGTTGACCTCGGGCGCCGTGCCCTGCGCCAGCGCCGGTTGCACCAACGCCGCCAAGGCAGCGCCGATGGCGAGCAGGCTGCCGCGCAGCGATCGGTGCCGGGCCGCCCTCCCGTTCGTGGTTGTAGAAAGTGCCCTCATGATACGCGGCTGCCCTGCCCGATCTTCGCCAATGGGTGCGGTATGCGCCCTTGCCGGTTAGACTACGGACGCGCGGCGTGGGTTCACGCGCAATTGGAGCCGCTCCGGCCCTATGACCCCGCCGATGGCGCAAAAGGGCGCGCGAGGCGTGGAATGCACCCGCGGATCCCGCGCAAAGTCCGCTCTGGGCGCAGCCTGATACCCGGTTTTGCGCGTTTTCGAGACTGCGGGGGGTGAGGGATTCCCGGATACGACCTGAAGGAAAACCAGTCGGATCGGCTGCGATATGATTGCGACCCTGCCGATACGACGCGGTCTGCCTGGCCGACTGCGCGCGTTTTCCGCCGAACCTTCCGCCATTGCGAGCGTAGCGGAGCGATCCGGGACGGTCCGCGCGGCCCTGATCGCGCTGCTAACTCGCAATGGCGAGGTCGATCCTAGAGGAACAGCTCGGCCGCAGCGTCGATGATCGCTTCGGCGTCGAGGCGATAGGTGCGGTAGAGGTCCGGCAGGTCGCCGGTCTGGCCAAAGCGGTCGGTGCCGAGCGGACTGGTGCGCATGCCGGTGACGCCGCCCAGCCATGACAGCGCGCCGGGCGAGCCGTCGAGCACGGTGACGAGGCCGGCCCCAGGCGCCAGCGCCTCCAGCAGTGTTTCCGCATGGCACGGCTCTGGCCGCACGCCCTTCCAGCGCGCCGCGCGGCGCGCCGACCAACCGCGATGGAGCAGGTCGGGCGAGGTGACGTTGAGCAGACCAAGGCCGGGAAGGTCGTCGGCGAGCTGCTCCCAGGCCGACAGCGCCTCGGGCGCGACGGTCCCGGAGAAGGCGATTGCCGCCTGCGCGCCGGGCGCGGGTTTGCGCAGCCAGTAGCCGCCCTTGAGCGCGTCTTCGCGCCACGTCTCGTCCTCGCGCGCGATTTGCGGGATCACACGGGTCGACAGGCGAAGGTAAACCGAGCCGCCGTCGTCGCGCTGCATGTGTTCGAAGGCCCAGCCCATGATCAGCGCCAGTTCGTCGGCGAAGGCGGGCTCGAAGTAGGTCAGGCCCGGCTGCCCCATGCCGATCAGCGGGGTGTTGATCGACTGGTGCGCACCGCCCTCCGCCGCCAGCGTCAGGCCCGCCGGGGTGCCGACGAGCAGGAACCGCGCGTCCTGGTAGCAGCCGTAGTTCAGCGCATCGAGGCCGCGCGCGATGAAGGGATCGTAGACGGTGCCGACCGGCAGCAGCCGCGTCCCGAAATGCGGGGCAGCCAGGCCGAGCGAGGCCAGCAGGGTGAAGAAGTTGCTCTCGGCGATGCCCAGTTCGATGTGCTGGCCCGCGCCGTGCGCCCGCCACTTCTGTGCCGAGGGGATTTTCGCCTTGTGGAACACGTCGACCAGTTCGCTGCGGCGGAACAGGCCGCGCTGGTTGACGAAACCGCCCAGGTTGGTGGTCTGCGTGACGTCGGGCGCGGTGGTGACGATGCGGTCGCCCAGTTCCTCGCCCGACTTGGCGATATCGAGCAGGATGCGTCCGAAGGCGGCCTGCGTGGACTGCTCCTGGCCTTCGGGCGCCGCCAGCAACGGCACCGAGATCATCGGTGCGGCGGGCTCCGGGTCCTTGCGGGCAAGCGCGCTCTGCTTGACGAAAGCCTCGAGCCGGGTGGCGGCATTGTCGCCGAGGCCGCCCCAGGGCTCCCACTCGCGGCCCGGCTCAATGCCCATGCTCGCCCGGAAATGCTCCATCTGAGGCGGGTTCATCATGCCCGAATGGTTGTCCTTGTGCCCGGCGAGCGGCAACCCGTGGCCCTTGACGGTATAGGCGATGAACAGCGTCGGCCGGTCGTCCTGGCAAGCGTCAAAGGCCTCGACCAGCGACTGGATGCAGTGCCCGCCAAGGTTGGTCATCAGCGCGGCGAGACCGTCGTCGTCGAAGCTGTCCAGCAGCGCCTTCACCTGCGGCTTTTCGCCGATGTCGGCCATGAGCCGCCCGCGCCAGGCCGCGCCGCCCTGGTAGGTCAGCACCGCGAAGTCGGCGTTGGGGCACTGATCGATCCATTCCTCGATCGCCTTGCCGCCGGGCCGCTTGAATGCCTCGCGCTGGAGCTTGCCGTACTTCAGCGTGACGACCCGCCAGCCGCAGGTTTCGAAGATGTCGTCGAAGCGGCGGAACATGCGGTCGGCCGTCGTGCTGTCGAGCGACTGGCGGTTGTAGTCGACCACCCACCAGCAGTTGCGCAAGTCGTGCTTGTAGCCCTCGATCAGGCACTCGTAGATGTTGCCTTCGTCGAGTTCGGCGTCGCCCATCAGCGCGATCATGCGCCCGGCGTCCTCCTCGCGGACCTGGTCGTGGGCGATGAGATAATCCTGGACCAGGCTGGTGAAGGCGGTGATTGCCACCCCGAGGCCGACCGAGCCGGTCGAGAAGTCGACCGGAATCGTGTCCTTGGTGCGCGAAGGATAGCTCTGCACGCCGCCGAGGCCGCGGAAACGCTCCAGCTTGTCCTGCGACTGGTTGCCCAGCAGATATTGGATCGCGTGGAGCACCGGCCCGGCATGCGGCTTGACCGCTACCTTGTCCTGCGGGCGCAGCGCGTGGAAATAGAGCGCGGCCATGATCGCGGTCATCGAGGCGCAGCTGGCCTGATGGCCGCCGACCTTCAGGCCGTCGCGCTTGGGGCGCAGGTGGTTGGCATTGTGGATCGTCCAGGCCGATAGCCACAGCAGGCGCTTCTCGAGCGCCTCGAGCGTGTCGACGAGTTCGTCGCGATCGCGGGAAATCGTATCGGCCATGGTTTCAGTCCCTCAACGCAGCGCTCGCCGGCGCAGAGGCAGGATACATCGGCGCGAGTAGCATGTCCTTGCCAAGTCGTGCCGGGATGCACTAGATATTGGCAGCTTCTGCCGATATCTGTTCTCAAGGCGCCATATCATGCCAAGCCATGCTCTCGACTCCCTCGACAGGCGCATCCTCGAACAGGTCCAGTCCGACGGGCGCATCACCAATCAGGAACTCTCGGAGCGGGTCGGCCTGTCGCCCTCCCCCTGTCTGCGGCGGCTGAAGCAGCTGGAAAGCGACGGCGTGATCACGCGCTACGTGGCGCTCGTCGATCCCGAGGCGGTGGGCCTTGGCGTCACCGCGTTCGTCCGCGTCCGCCTCGACCAGCAGGGCGACCGCCACCTGGAGGCTTTCGAGGAAGCGGTGATGGCGTTCCCCGAGGTCATGGAATGCTACCTGATGACCGGCGAGGCGGACTACCAGCTGCGCGTGCTGGTGCCTTCGCTCGGCATGTTCGAGGACTTCCTGCGCTCGAAATTGACCCGCATCGGCGGCGTGGCACAGGTCACGACCAGCTTCGCGCTGCGGCCGGTGGTATACCGAACCAAGATCCCGGTCTGAGTTACGGCGAGGGAGACGGCGACGACGTGATCTTCGGCGCTGGCGTGGCCCCCTCGCCCGGCCCGACCCGCAGCCCCTGCCCGTCCAGCCGAAGGTCGAGCGGCACGCCTTCGACCTTCGTACTGAGGACTGCCTGCCCGTCCTCGATGCGGATATGGCTGTCGTCGCCGACCGGAATGTCGCCGATCTCCGGCACGTCGAGCGGCTGGACCGGACCATCGGGGTCTGCCGCCTTCGGACGCGGTGTCGGCCGCTCGCCCAGCGCATCGCGCATGAAGTCGCGCCAGATGCGGGCGGGTATGGTGCCGCCCGACACGCCCTTGAGCGGCGAGTTGTCATCGTTGCCGACCCATACGCCGACCACGAGGTCGCCCGAATATCCCACGAACAGCGCGTCACGGTTCTCCTGGCTGGTGCCGGTCTTGCCGAAGTTGGGTCCGCGCAGCATCGCCGCGTGGCCGGTGCCGCGGTTGATCGTGGCGCGCAACATCCCCTCGATCGCCTCGTGGTCGTGCGAGGAAAGACTGCGCTTGCCGTCTATGAGCCAGTCGAACCACCCCGCCTCGGGCACCGGAAACGCGCGCGGCGCCACCGGGAAGCTGTTGGCGGCGACACCCGCGTAGGCCGAGGTCAGTTCCATGAGCGTCATGGTTGCGGTACCGAGCGCCAGGCTGGGATCGCCTGCCGGCAGCGGCGAAGTGACGCCCAGGCGCCGCGCCATGTCGATGACCGCCTCGTCTCCCACTTGCGAGAACAGGCGAACGGCCGCGACATTGCTCGACCGCGCGAAAGCATCCTCCAGCGTGATCGTGGGCGAATAGGCGCCGCCGGCGTTCTGCGGGCGGTACGATCCGCTCTCGATCGGCGTATTGGCAATCGTGTCCTCGGGATCCATCCCTGCCTTCAGCGCGGCGAGGTAGACGAACAGCTTGAAGGTCGATCCGGGCTGGCGCCGGGCCTGCGTGACGCGGTTGAAGGGGCTGGCGGAATAGTCCCGCCCGCCCACCATCGCCACGACTTCGCCGTTCTTGCGCATCGCCACCAGCGCCACCTGCATCCCGCCCCCGGCCTCGCGGATGGCGCGGTGCGCGGCGGCCTGGAGCCGGGAATCCAGCGTGGTGCGATAGGTCTGCCCGGCATAGCCCGCCGCCTCGATCTGCCGTGCCTGCGGGAGCGCCCAGTCGGCGAAATAGGTGCCGGTCGGCAGTTCGCTGCGGTCACGCACATCGAGCCGGGGCGTGGGCACCGCCCTCGCCTCCTGCGCGGTCATGTAGCCCGCCTCGACCATAGTCTGCAGCACCAGCCGCATGCGCTTTTGCGAGAGCGCAAAATTGTTGGTCGGCGCCAGTTTGGAAGGCGCCTTCATCAGCCCCGCCAGCAAGGCCCCCTGCCCCTCGGTCAGCTTCTCGGGCTGACGGTGGAAGTAGTGCATCGAGGCGGCACGCAGGCCGTACGTGTTGTCGCCAAAGTAGGCGTTCGAAAGGTAGCGCTCGAGGATTTCGTCCTTGGTCAGCCACGCCTCGAGCCAGAACGCGATCAGCAGTTCGCGCGCCTTGCGGGTCATCGACCGCTCGGCGGTCAGGAAGGTGAACTTGGCGAGCTGCTGCGTGATCGTGCTGCCGCCCTGCGTGCTCCCACCGGTGAGATTGCTCCAGGCGGCGCGGGCGATCCCGCGGGGATCGATGCCCCAGTGCGTGTAGAACCGCCGGTCCTCGATGGCGAGGAAGGCATGGACGACATGCGGCGGCAGCTTCGACACGTCGACCGGCGCATCGGTGATCGCCCCGTTGCGCGCGATCGGGGTGCCGTCGGCCGCCAGCAGCGTGATCTCGGGCGGCGCGATGGGCTGCAGCGACTTCGAGAGCGGCGCGGTCACGGCCAGATACCCGATCGTCGCGACCAGCAGGAACAGCGCCGCCGCCAGACCCAGCTTGATCCGCTTCCACAACGACTTGCGGGGCGCCGATACGACCGGCGTCCCCGCAACATCGGGGACGGCCGGCATCGACGGTTCGTGCGGATCGGCGGCGATGTGTCCTGAAATCTCCATCGCCGGGCAGAGCTATACGAATTTCGGGAAGCTTGCATCCCCGAACAGCGGGGAACGCAGAGCTTTATGCTCTAGCTGTGTATCCGCTCGCGCGCCGCCGGCAGTGCGTCCGGACTGGCGGAATAGGGCATGATGAGCGTCCCGTCGGGGGCTGCCGTCAAGGTTGTCTGGGTAGGATAGGGAATCGAGATGCCCTCCTGCGCGAAGCGCTTCATGATCGCGACCACCAGCCTGTCGCGCAGCGGATGCGCGATGCTCCAGTCCTTGCCCGGCACATCGACCAGCAGCGAGAAGTCCAGCGAACTGGCGCCGAAGCTCTCGAACCCGGCGCGCGAGGCCCTGCCGCCCTCGGCCTCGACCAGTTCCTTGAGGATCGCGGGAACGCGCGCCAGCGTCTCCGGCGGCGTTTCGTAGGCGACCCCGATCGTGAACGGCATGCGAATGTGATCCCGCCCGCTGACGTTGAGGATTTCCTTGTCGAGCAGGTTCTTGTTCGAGATGATCCGCAGTTCGCCGGTATAGGCGCGGATGCGCGTGGACTTGAGGCCGATCGCCTCGATCGTGCCGGAACTGCTGTCGAAGCTGACCTGGTCGCCCTTGCTGAACGGCCGGTCGAAGATGATCGCCAGTGCCGCGAAGAGGTCGGCGAAGATGCCCTGCGCCGCCAGACCGATCGCGATACCGCCGACGCCGAGGCCCGCGACCAGCCCGGTGACGTTGACCCCCAAGTTGTCGAGCAGCACAACCGCCGCCACCGCGAACACCACCACGCTGACCAAAAGGCGGATCAGCCCCATCGCGTTGATGATCGCCTCGCCCTGGAAATGCTCGGCGGACGTGCGGTGCTCGATCGCGCCGAGGATGAACTCGCGCGCCCAGATGGCGCCCTGCAGGACTGCGGCCAGCGTGAAGAAGAAGGTGATGAACTGGTCGAGCGTCGGCGGCGTCTGGGCATATCCGTCCACCGCGCGGATCGCGACCATGATGATGAAATAGTTGGTCGTCTTCGAGACGACCCGGCCCACCACGACCAGCCAGTCGCCGCGTGTCCGGTCCGGCCGGCATAGCTTGGCGCCCAGCCGCCGCAGCGCATAGAGCGCGGTGACGATCGTGACGGCAATTACACCGGCGATGATGATCTGCAGCCAGTACGTCTGGAACCAGGCCAGCGTGGATCCCCAGAGGTCGCGCATCTGCGCGGAGATATCGCGGGCGGCAATTGCGGCCGAAGTCGAAGCGGAAGCTGGGCTGTTGGTTACGCTCATCGCGTGTTGATCATCCTGCTTTTTGTATCCACCGGACCATGCCGACGGGCCTTTCCGACCGACCGTACCGGCGGTGCTCGGACATTTGCGATCCAGTTTGCGACCCGGCCAGTTTGCAACCCGGCCAGTTTGCAACCCCGGTCGCGGCGCAGCCCGTGTAATCGTCGGACAACCCAGTTTGTTCCCGAAAGGCGGTGAAGCGGTGGCGGCACACGCACAGCCCGAGCTTTCGTCGCCGGCTCCCCTGCCGACCAGACACGCCGCCGGATCGCGCTATCGCGGCGCTAACCCATCCTTAGCGCCTTGCTAAATCGCCCGACCGCCCTTCAATCTGCCGTCCAGCCTCCGTCGACGATCATGCTGGTCCCGGTCATCAGCGCCGACGCGTCCGACGCCAGGAACACCACCGCGCCCATAAGGTCCTCAACCTGCCCGACGCGGCCCAGCTTGATCTTCGACAGGACGCTCGCCTTGAATGCCTCGTCCTCGAAGTAAGGCTTGGTGAGGGGCGTCTCTATGAAGGTCGGGGCGATGGTGTTGGATCGGATGCCGTGCGCCGCGAGGTCCAGCGCCATGGCCTTGTTCATGCCCTCCAGCGCCCATTTGGACGCGCAGTACAGCGTCCGGTTCGGCCCGCCGACGTGCCCCATCTGGGAACCCATGTGGATCAGGCTTCCCTTGACCGCCCCGGCCATCATCTGCCGGACACATGCCTGCGCCACGAAGAACGCGCTTTTGAGGTTGAGGTCGAGCACCGCATCGTAGTCCTCGTCCGTGACCTCCCACATTGGCTTGGGCCGGTTGGTTCCAGCATTGTTGACGAGGACATGGAAAGGCTCCTGCGCCTCGAAGAACGCTGCCACGGCGCCAATGTCCGACACGTCGAGTGTCGCGGCGACAGCCGCGCCGCCCTGCCCCGCGATCGCCGCCGCGGCCACCTCGATCTCGGATGCCGTACGTGCGACGAGGGTGACGTCCGCGCCCGCCTGCGCCAGCGCGGCGGCGGCGGCAAGACCGATACCCCGCCCCGCTCCAGTCACCACCGCACGGCGGCCATCGAGACGCAGACTGGGCAATTGAGGTAGCATCATGATCTTCTCTCGCTATGTCTTGGACGCTCTGTCGGGCAACAACGGCCAAACGACACCGTGCGTCAACGGGGTTGGGAGCCGGCCGAGGGTGATCGACATCGCCCCCCCCTTGCGTCACCCGCATGAATTGCCCCGTCAGGCATGACGGCAGTGCACGGCGGTTTTCGATCGTCTGTGTCCGCTTGATGCCTGCATTGTCACGCGCGTGACTGCCGTTCGTGCTGGCCTCATGATAGTGTGGAGGGGCTGCCATTGAGCGGCGCTCCATACATGTTTCCTGTAAATCCAGAACACTCGGATTGTAGCTGTCCGCCTGACGAAAACGTGGCGTCGGCGATGGCCATGGAGACCTCAACGGGAACAAAATCCAAGGCGCACCAGCAGTTGTAAATATAAATGCACTTCACTATACAATGCAACGCTCAAAGCCTTGATTTCTGCGATTCTCGTGGCATCGATCATTGTGATGAAAGATGGAAGTGACGCCCAGCGCAATTGCCGAATGTAGCGCTGCACTGGCCCTGGGCCGCCTTGATGGCGCTCTGGAGCATGGTGCGCCGCCCGCCTTGCGCATTTTCGCAGCGCGGCTGCTGCGCGAAACGCTGATCGCCACCCTTCGCCAGGAAGGTCATGCCTTCACAGAACACCGTTTCCACGCATGGTTTGCGGGCCTGACCACTCTCTCGGATACACACACCCGGCAAGAAAATCCGCCTCGGGTGCTGTGTGAAGCGGTATTCACTGAGTTGGCTCACTGTGGTTGGCCACCTCTCCAAGACATCGCGATCCGAATGAAGTCAGCGTTTCTTGCGCCGCAGGATCTGGAGGCGGAAAACGCCCACTCGCGAATTCACGCCATCGTCAGCCATGCCCGTGTCCTGGTCGAGCAGCACCGACGCGCAGCCGGGGACACGCCTTTTGCTTTGCTTTCTACGCTTTATGGCGATGTCCTGCGAAGTGTCCGCTTCGCACCGCCTGAACGACATGTCCCATCGACCAGACAAGATCTGCCGCGATGGTCTGCCGCAGAACATGCTCCTCCCCCTCTATGGGCGATCGAACTGCAATGTGGCGAGGATCTGCACGCGGCGGGCTTTCTGTGCATCCCCCTCCCCGTGATGGGCTTGATCGGCGTGGATGCGCTGAGAGAAAACAGCCCTGAGATCGCCCGGATCAAACGAGCCGATGCGCTATGCAAAATAGCTCAGGACATGCTCCAAAAACTTCGTGAAGCATCGCCGCTATCGCAATCCATGCGACAGCGCCCGGCGGGCCGTCGCAGGTCATCGCGCGCGCCGGCCTTGTGGGAAGTCCTGGCCGGGTTCGGTCCCATGCGATCGGCCCAAATGGAAAGCGTGCTTGGGGCAAGCCGGCTGGGGGTACGCGGAATGATGGCTACGCTCGAAAGCGACGGGCTGGTCGAGCGCAGGACAATTTCCGGATCAATCCTTTATTCCGCATCCATCGGCCATCGCGCAAGCTTGGGAATATCGGGCGATGCCGGGGAACTTGCATTCTCGGCAGATGCTCTGGACGACTTCGACAAGTCGATTGCCCTGCTCGATAACCTGCTGGCACGCGGTGCCAAGAACTGAATCGCAGGAGGCCCGGGGGGATCATCCCAGGCCAATCTTTGCCCTAGCTCGCACCACTTCCTGTTCAAAACCTCAATTTCAACGTCGCCGCAAACACACCCTACAGCGCCAAAATGACAAATTCTGGCCCAAAGTGCCTCTAGCCGAAAAACGCGCTCCAAAACCCTCTAACGGCATTTTCGAGACATTTGGCCTTTTGTCGCCCGAAAACTGACCCACGATGCCCGCACGCATCGGCAAGCGCGCACATCTTCTAATCCGCCATCAACCGCCGGATCGCCGCCAGAACCTCGTCCACCGAAGCACCCGACTTAGGCAAGACCCGCAAGGTCAGTCCGCTTCGAACAGAGCGAGTGTAACGCAGCATCGGCTTTCCATTCGCCGCCTTCACCACCGACTCGGCATCATCCTTGACCTTGGCCTTGGCGACAGTGGCCTTGACGAGGCGCCTAGCTACTTCCGGACCGCTGAGCTTGGTGCCCAAATCTGACCGCTCATCACCGATCAGCCTGGCCTCCTGAGCCATCAGCGCCAGCGCGCGCGCGTCGCCCGCGAGTGGCTTGATATCGCGCGCAACGCGCACGGTGATCTCGTGCGTGTCCGCGAAGGCCTCGACGATCTCCGCTGGGAGGCGAGCGACGTCGAGCAGACGGCTGAGCCACGAACGCGAAATCTTGAGATGCTCTGCCATCTCGCTCTGCGACCCGTCGTAGAATTCGTCGAGCGCCCGCATGTACTCCTTCGCCCGCTCCCAATCCGAGATATCCTTGCGCGAGCGGTTCTCGATGTCGGAGACACGGAACGCCTCTTCGTCGGACACGTGCTGTATCGTGACGAGGTATTCGAAATCAGGATGGTGATGCGCCCGCAGCCACTGCACGGTCCACCAGCGCCGTACCCCGGCAATGATCTCGAAGTCATGATCGGGATCGTTCTGGAGGCGGCGAACGATTGCGGGGATGCGCTGCTTCTTTGCCGACAGAAAAGCATCGATGAGATCGCGGCACGTCTCCTCGTCGAGATGATCGAGGTCACGGTTGTGAAGACGCCAGGGACGGCATCGGGCGGGATCGACCCACTCGGTCCGATCGGTGACGACCTTGCCCGCAGCCAACCTCGCGAGCGTCTGGCTGCGGCTCGCCATGATGCTTTCGGACGGCATCGACACATCCAGATCCGCGTCGTCGAGACCCTCTGTCAGGCTACTTCCGAAGCCGCGATTACCCTTGCTCATATCACCGTCCTTCTTGAAGAAATCGCGCTGCAGGTGACCGGTTGCCACGTGGCAACAACGATGCAGAAACGATTTCCCTATGCCTGTCGCTCAATTTCACACTGAGCGAATTGTCATACATTGGGTTGAAATATATGGATTAAATTCCCCGTTGCCACGTGGCAACCGTCAGCCGATCTTTCCCGCGCGGCTGGCCCATGTCCGCAAAACATCCTGCTCGATATCGTGACAAACATCGTTCAGGAACCTGATGCAGCGGTTGTGCACTTCATGCGAGGTCACCGGTCGGTCGAGCTCGTAGACCGTCTTCATTCGCGAACTGGCATTGTCGATCTCGGCGCTGACCTTGAGGACCGAATTGATCATAGAACCGCCGAAGACCTGACGCATCATCGAAAGGATTTCGCGATGCATCGACTTGCTTTCGTCGACGCGGCTGCCGACCAGCCGGATAAAGTTGTAAGCCGGCTTGACCCTGCCGCCCAGCTTCTCCAGCTGCCGCATGGTGGTGCGCGCCATGTCGATGAACGACACCGTCGAGGCGAAGTCGATCACGCTGGGCGGCGCCGGGATGACCATCGCATTGGCGGCCTGAAGCACTGCCATCGACACCATGCCGAGCGCCGGCGGCGGATCCATGATGACGATGTCGTAGTCGTCGACCACGGTGTCGATGGCCTGTCCGATCAGGTCGATGACATCGAAGCTCTGGTTCTGGGCCAGGTAGCCCGCGATCTCATATTCAAGATTGTAGAGCTTGAGGTTCGCCGGAATCAGATCGAGCCCATGGAAATGCGTCTTGCGAATGATCGAGCGCACACCCAGCAGTTCTGGATTGTGGAAATGCCCATAGAGCGTGTCGTCTTCGCCGAGGTCGACGTCCGGGCGATAGCCGAACATCATTGTGGAGCTGGCCTGGCTGTCGCAGTCGATGAACAGGACCCGGTAACCCCGAATCGCAAAATGCTGCGCGAGATGGAGGGCCAGGGTCGACTTGCCGACACCGCCCTTGAAATTGGAGATCGAGATGATCGCCGGAACATCGTCGGGTGCGCGCCATGGCCTCGTGCCAAATACGGCGCGCATGTGATCGAGTTCTTCCAACGTATACTGCACCCGATGCCCTGATGCCGTACGGTCGCGTTCCGGCAGCCGGCCATCGCGTTCGGCTTCGCGGATAGCGGAAGCCGTGCGGCCGACCAGCGACGCCGCCTTGGAGATGGAGAAGGATGGTCCGACCTTCTGTCCAGTCTCAGGGTCGAGCGCACCGTCACGAATGCGCTTGAGGATGGTGAGGGCCTTGCGATGAAGGAGATCGAGGCTGTCTTCGAGCAATTCATCGCCGAGGACGTCGGAGCGGGCATCGGATGCGGGATGGGTCGCCATGAATACCATTCTTGTGGGATTGAACGGCGACGATACTCGTGTTGGAAGTTTCGAGCAACGATCGTCCACCAGCGTTACAAATACGCCGATGATCTCCGAGCCGTTCGGCCTCATAATATGGGATCCAGGCGATAACGTCATGTTCCATCACCGATGATCTCGGTGCGCTTTGGAAGATAGTTAAGCCTCAGGCCATCAGAGCAGCGGGGAATCGCGGCTATCTGACGAAGGAACGCTGCGAACCGATGATTTCGGTGCAGGCCGATGATCCCGGTGCAATTTCCCGATGATCTCCGAGCCGACGTCACCGATGATCTCAGAGCGCATACCTATAACAGGAATCCCTAATCAAATCCGATTCGCGAATCGGCGTTTGAGATAATGGTGCAAATAGAGCCCCGGTCCAACAGACCGCTCCGAGATCATCGGTCTGTTTGTAGGTTTCAACCGCCTAAGTCCGCCAAAACTGCCAACGTGCTTGCCAATCTGCGTCAAACCTGTTGTTTAAACCCACATGACAGCCCCTTGAGTCGGGGCCAGGGCAGGGTAGAATGAACGGAGATACCACCAAGCCGATCGGACACCAGTACGCCCTCGCCATGTTGGACGGGGGCGAGGAACAGGTTCGTACGCTTGCCAGGCACGCTGGATCGCAAATCACCATGGATGCATTCCTGCGCGTTCAGGATGAAGAACCGGTGCCGGCATTTCTCCACTCTGCGCTTTGCGCCATGTCGCTGCCGACCAAGCGGCCCAAGGACGACACGCAACCCATTCTGCGTGAGGATGGCAAATATGCGCTGGCCATCAATCCCCGGCCGGTGCTGCAGACGGTTGATGGCAAGCCCGTTCTGAAAAGCCTGGGTGTGCCTTACGGCGCCTATCCGCGCGTTGCGTTGATCTATCTCCTTTCGCAAGCCGTGACCAAGCGGTCGCGAGACGTCTACCTCGGCCGCAACTTTACCGAGTGGATGCGGCGGTTGGGTTACCAGACCGTTTCCTACGGACCGCGCGGAACAGCAAACCGGATGCGCGAACAGGTGGACCGGTTGCTCGCTTGTGAATGGCAGATCCGCTGGGACGGCACGGAGGCGGATGACAACGCCTTTGCCGTACGCGACGTGAAGATATCCAACGAATATGCCGGTTCACTTCAGAAAAACGGCGCTTTCGCGCGGGAAATCCGCATGTCGGAGGTGTTTTACAGCCATCTGATCGAACATGCGGTGCCGCTCAACGAGATCGCCATTCGCGAGCTCAAGGGTACGCCCACCGCGCTCGATCTCTACACATACCTCGCTTATAGACTGCCGCGTATCAGCAGCAGCAAGGGGCAGACAATTTCGTGGGATCAGCTTGCGCGCCATCTCGGCAACGAGGCGGATAGCAAGCGATTCCGGCAGACCGTGCGCGAGACGATGCAGCTCGTTTCCGCCGTCTATCCCAATGCCGATGTTGATCTGTCAGGCCGCAAGGTCGTACTCAATCCGTCACCGGCCCCGCTCGAACGCAAGCTGATTGGTCCTCACTTGCGCCTGTTGGGGGCCCCGGCGGCGGAAACGGCACCGAGATCATCGGTGCCCGCGAAGACGGGCTCCAAAGGCACGCCTGCTCTTGTCGAAGCCACTTGTGCTTTTCCGACTGGAAGCCTCAGTTTCGGTAATCGCGAAGCGCCATTCCGCAGGATCGGTGTGGACAAGGGTCATCCGTGGTCGGTCGATCAAATGGCGGATGCTTTCAGGTCAGGATTTCCGGGCATCAGCCGAGAACGGAGCGAAACCGAGTGGCTGCGGGTGTGGGAGGCATTCGTCGTCAGCTATGCCAAGCGACGGGCGAATTCCGATGGCGAATGACCGATGATGTCCGAGCCGTTTCAAGGCCTGCATACCAGCCGTCATTTGCCCTGCTGATCGATCAGTTTCCGGAAGTTTAGCGTCGCGGGGGATCCCTCCCGCAGATGGAACATCAGTAACTGGCTCGAAAACGGCATCTCGATGTGCCGGAAGACAAGCGTGTCGACGTTGAGCCGCGCCAACGAACGCGACAGAATGGTAACGCCCAGCCCTGCCGCCGTCAGCCCGACCAACGTCCCGAAACTTGCTGCCTCAAGCGTAACCTTGGGGCGGAAACCCAGGATCTCGCAGTGGGCCATCAGCATTTCGTTGAAGCCTGCGCCGTTCATCGACCCGAACAGAATGAGCGGTTCCTCCTGAATGTCGGCGAGGTATAGGGCGCGGCCGAAATTGGCCAGATGGTGATCGCGGCGCATCGCCAGCACCATGCCTTCGCGCTGGAGATGCAGCGCCTCCATTTGGGGAGGCAGCTCCAGGGCTGAGAACGCACGCACGATGCCAATGTCGAGCGTACCGCGTTCGACCCCGACGATCTGTTCGTCGCGAGGAAGTTCGTTCAGTTCGACGCTGACTGCCGGAAACGAGCGCCTGTAGCGGGCGAGGGTGTCCATGATGTTGGTGATGAATGGCACGGAAGGAGAAAGACCCAGGCTCAAGCGGCCGACCTCGCCGGTGTGCGCAAGGCGCGCAATACGGGCAGCGCGCTCGGCCTGTGCCAGCGTTTCCTGGGCTTGTGGGAGGAACTGCCGGCCTGTTTCCGTCAACTGCACACGCCGACTGGTCCGATCGAACAAGCGAACGCCGAGTTCCTCCTCGAGAATACGTATCTGCTGGCTGAGCGGCGGCTGCGAAATGCCGAGGCGCTGGGCCGCATTGCCGAAATGCAGCTCCTCGGCGACGCAGACGAAATAGCGAAGATGGCGCAATTCCATGGTAAGCTCGAGCCTACGATTGAGAGGTTTGGGATATCAATCAAGCCCGTTTATATATTGGACACAAAAGAGTGAAGCGAGCATCCGCGGAAATGCGAGGGCATCTCCTTGCAGCTTGGTGGCATGCCTGTTCCTCACCGGGATCGGCGACCGCTTCGCCTTCCTGCAAAAGCGCCTAAACACACATAAGCAGGACCTTGGACGGTCGTAGCAGCGACTGAGCGCGAGGCGGCAGACACGGGAGCGGATGGCGTCGAGGCTTCGTAAGACACGGGGCAGGTCCGTGCGGCGCGGTGAACGGAGAAGTCGATGATCGGTATCGTCAAAGTCGCCCTCAACCGCCCGCTGACGTTTATCGTCATGGCCATCCTGATTGCCGTGGGCGGCATCCTGGCGGCGCTGAGAACCCCGATCGACATCTTTCCCGAGATCAAGGTGCCGGTGATCGCCGTCGCCTGGTCCTATGCGGGGCAGCCGCCGCAGGAGATGACCGACCGGATGGTCACGCCGTTCGAGCGCGTGCTGACGACCACCGTCAACGATATCGAGCACATCGAGAGCCAGTCCTATCAAGGCATCGGCGTCGTCAAGATTTACTTCCAGCCCACCGTCGACATCCGCACGGCGACGGCTCAGGTCACCTCGATCTCGCAGACCATCCTGCGGCAGCTTCCGCCCGGTTCGAGCCCGCCGGTCATCATCAACTATTCCGCCTCGACGGTGCCGATCCTGCAGCTGGCGATGTCGGGCAAGGGCCTGTCGGAGCAGCAGCTGTTCGACATCGGCCAGAACCAGGTCCGCCCGAACCTCGTCACCGTGCCCGGCCTCGCGATGCCCTATCCTTCGGGCGGTCGCCAGCGGCAGGTCCAGATCGACATCAACCCGCAGGCGCTGCAGGCGAGGGGGCTTTCGGCGCAGGACGTGGGAAACGCGATCGCCGCGCAGAACCAGATCAATCCGGCCGGCTTCGTCAAGATCGGTGCCACCCAATACAGCGTGCGCCTGAACAACTCGCCCGCTTCGATCGACGCGCTCAACGAGCTACCGGTGAAGGTCGTCAACGGCGCCACGATCTACATGCGCGACGTCGCTTTCGTGCGCGACGGCAGCGCGCAGCAGCAAAACGTCGTCCACGTCGATGGCGGGCGCTCGGTGCTGCTGACGGTGTTCAAGAACGGCGCGGCCTCGACGCTGGCGGTGGTCGAGGGGGTCAAGGACAAGCTTCCCGACATTCAGAAGACGCTGCCGGAATCGCTCAAGATCCTCGGCGTAGGCGACCAGTCGCTGTTCGTGAAGGCCGCGGTGAGCGGCGTCATCCACGAAGGCGCGATCGCCGCCGCGCTGACCTCGCTGATGATCCTGCTGTTCCTCGGCTCGTGGCGTTCGACGGTTATCATCGCGCTGTCGATCCCGCTGGCGGTGCTTGCGGCGGTCGCGGCGCTGGCGCTGTTCGGGCAGACGCTGAACGTGATGACGCTGGGCGGGCTCGCACTCGCGGTCGGCATCCTCGTCGACGACGCGACGGTGACCATCGAGAACATCAACTGGCACCTCGAGCAGGGCAAGGGCGTGATCGAATCGATCCTCGACGGCGCCGCCCAGATCGTGACGCCGGCCTTCGTCTCGCTGCTGTGCATCTGCATCGTCTTCGTCCCGATGTTCTTCCTGCCGGGCGTCGCGGGCTATCTCTTCGTGCCGATGGCGCTGTCGGTGGTCTTCGCGATGATCGCCTCATTCGTCCTGTCGCGCACCCTGGTGCCGACCATGGCGATGTATCTGCTGAAGCCCCACCAGGCCCACGACGAGAACATCCACAACGCCGGCGAACCCGGCTCGGCCAACATGTTCGTGCGCTTCCAGCGCGGCTTCGAGGCGCGCTTCGAGAAATTGCGCGCGGGCTACATCGGCATCCTGCACCGCGCATTGAATGCGCGCCGGGGCTTCATGATCGCATTCATGGCTGTGGTAGTGGTGTCGTTCGGGCTGATGCCGTTCCTGGGCAGCAACTTCTTCCCGACCGTCGATTCCGGGCAGGTCGCGATGCACGTCCGCCTGCCTTCAGGCACCCGCATCGAGACCGCCGCATCGCGCTTCGAGGAGATCACCCGCGAGGTGCGGCGGATCGTCCCGGCCGACCAGGTGGCGACGATCACCGACAACATCGGCCTGCCGGTCAGCGCGATCAACACCATTTACAGCAACAGCGGCACCATCGGACCGCAGGACGGCGACGTACTTATCACGCTCAAGGAAGGCCACGCGCCGACCGAGGGTTTCGTCGCCGCACTGCGGGAGCAGCTTCCCCGCCGCTTCCCCGGCGCGACCTTCGCATTCCTGCCGGCCGACATCACCAGCCAGATCCTGAACTTCGGATCGCCTTCGCCGATCGACATCCAGATCGCGGGCAGGGACGTCGCTGCCTCGCGCGAGTATGCGCACAAGCTCATGGCGAAGCTGGCGCGCGTCCCCGGCCTCGCCGACCTGCGCATCCAGCAGCCGGCCCACGCCCCGCAGCTCAGCGTCGAGGTCGACCGCTCACGCATCGGCCAGTACGGCTTGAACGAGCGTGACGTGACGACCAGCCTTGCAAGCTCGCTGGCAGGCACCTCGCAGACCGCGCCGGTGTTCTTCGTCAACCCGGAGAACGGGGTGTCCTACCCGGTCGTGGCGCAGGCGCCCGAATACCAGGTGGGCTCGATGAACGCGCTGTCCGACATCCCCGTGTCGGGCGCTGCGGGCATTCCGACCCAGCCGCTCGGCGCGCTCGCCACCCTGACGCGGTCGAGCACGACGCCGGTCGTCTCGCACTACAACATCCAGCCGGTGATCGACGTCTACGCGACGACGCAGGGCCGTGATCTCGGCGGCGTGGCGGCGGACGTGCAGCAGGCGATCCAGTCGCTCGAGAAGGAACAGCCAAAGGGCGCGACCGTGACGATCCGCGGCCAGTTCCAGACGATGAACACGGCCTTTTCCGGCCTCGGCTTCGGCCTGCTCGGCGCGATTTTCCTGATCTACCTGCTGATCGTCGTGAACTTCCAGAGCTGGGTCGATCCCTTCGTCATCATCACCGCGCTGCCCGCCGCGCTGGCCGGCATCGTGTGGATGCTGTTCGCCACCGGCACCACATTGTCGGTGCCGGCTCTGACCGGCGCGATCATGTGCATGGGCGTGGCGACCGCGAACTCGATCCTCGTCGTCAGCTTCGCGCGCGAGAAACTGGCCGAGACCGGGGACGCCTTCGAAGCCGCGATCCAGGCCGGCCTTGTGCGCTTTCGCCCCGTGCTCATGACGGCGCTCGCGATGATCATCGGCATGGCTCCGATGGCGTTCGGAATGGGTGAAGGGGGGGAGCAGAACGCGCCTCTCGGCCGCGCCGTGATCGGCGGCCTCGTCTGCGCGACGATCGCCACCTTGTTCTTCGTCCCCGTCGTGTTCAGCTTCGTCCATCGCCGCCGCCAGGGCCGCGAGCGAACCTCTCCTGTGGAAATGCAGCCCAGCCATGCTTGAACCTGAGACTCTCAACAATTCCGGCCCCGACAGCCGCACCCTCAAGCGCGTCGGGATCGGCGCCGCCGTCGTCGCCGTGGCGCTCGTGGGCTTCGGCATCGCGACCCGGATCAATGCCACCAGCGATCTCGAGGATGTCGCGCAGAAGGCCTCCGTGCCCACCGTCGCCGTCGTCTCGCCGACCAGTGCCGAGGGCGGGGAAGGGCTGGTGCTGCCCGGCACGATCCAAGCCTACAACAGCGCCGCGATTAACGCACGGACCAACGGCTACGTGCGCCGCTGGCTGGCCGACATCGGCGATCATGTGCAGGCAGGCCAGACGCTCGCGATCCTCGATGCGCCGGAAATCGACCAGCAACTCGCGCAGGCCAGGGCGGACTACCAGACGGCGGTGGCAAACCAGCGCTTGGCCGCGACCACGTCGAAGCGCTGGAATTCGATGCTGGCGCAGGATGCCGTCTCGCAGCAGGAAGCGGACGAGAAAGCCGGTGACCTCGCCGCCAAGACGGCGTTCGCCAATGCCTCGCTCGCCAGCGTGCGCGAACTCAACGCCAAGCAGGGATTCACCCGGTTGGTGGCGCCGTTCAGCGGCGTGGTGACGAGCCGTTCGGCGCAGATCGGCGCTTTGGTCGTCGCGGGCAACGCGGCCACGCAGCCGCTGTTCACCGTGTCCGACGTGCACCGCATGCGCATCTACGTGCGGGTGCCGCAGGTCTACTCCTCGCAGGTGCGAGCCGGGATGCAGGCCAAGCTCAGCCTGCCCGAGTTCCCCGGCCGCGAATTCGCCGCGACGCTGACTCGCAGCGCCAACTCGGTCGATGCCCAGTCCGGCGCCATGCTCATCGAGCTTCAGGCCGACAACGGCGAGGGCGCTCTGAAGCCCGGCGCCTATGCCCACGTCCATTTCCCCATCGACGGGGCAGGGGGCGGCCTGCGCCTGCCTGGCAGCGCGGTGCTCCCCGCCGAGGACGGCCCGAGCGTCGCCATTCTCGGCAGCGACGGGCGCGTTACCCTGCGCCGCGTCACCATCGCGCGCGACGAGGGCAAGACGGTGCTGATCTCGGTCGGCGTCAAGGTGACCGACAAGGTGATCGACTCGCCGCCGGACTCGATCCGCACAGGCGACCGCGTACAGGTCGCGGCGCCTGACAAGGGGGCCAAGCCCAATGGCTAGGCGGTGGCTCGCGCTCTCGGCGGCGACACTGGTCCTGTCGCTGGGTGGCTGCTCGATGGCGCCCGACTACCAGCCGCCGCAGACTGCTGCGCCCACGCAGTTCAAGGAAGTGGCCGGTTGGACCGGCGCCACGCCGCGCGACGGCGAGGTACGCGGCGCATGGTGGGACGCCTTCGACGATCCCGTCCTTTCAGACCTTGAACAGCGCGCCGCCACCGCCAGCCCGACGCTCGCCGCTGCGCTGGCCCGCTACGACGCGGCGCGCGCTGCCGCCCGTGTAGAGGAGTCCGATCTCTATCCGCAGGCCGGCGTGAGCGGCGATGTTTCGCGCGAACGCCTCTCGCGGGGCCGTCCGCTCAGCACGGGGACCGCGCGCGAATACAGCGACTACGTCGTCGGCGGTTCGATCGCCTACGAACTCGACCTGTGGGGCCGCATCCGCAATCAGGTGCGCTCGGCAAAGGCCGAAGCACAGGCGAGCGAGGCTGATCTCGCTTCCGCCCGGCTCAGCCTTCAGGCCGCCGTCGCCGACGCCTATTTCCGCCTGCGGGGCCTGGATGCGCAGGCGCAGCTGCTGGACCGCTCGGTCGACGCGTTTGCCCGCGCCTATGACCTGACCTCGAAACGGCACAGTGGCGGCATCGCCTCGGGCATCGACGTGAATCGTGCCCGGACCGTGCTCGGAAATGCGCGCGCACAGGTGGCCACCATCGCCAACCAGCGCGCGGCGACCGAGCACGAGATCGCCGCGCTCGTCGGCGAACTGGCGTCCGGCTTCACGCTCGCTGCCAACGTCCAACTGCTCGACCCGCCCGCAGTGCCGACGGCCACGCCGTCCGAACTGCTGCAGCGCCGCCCCGACATCGCGGCGGCAGAGCGCCGCGTCTTCGCCGCCAATTCGCGCATCGGTGTGGCCCGCGCCGCATTCTTCCCCTCGCTCACGCTTGGTGCGTCGGGCGGCTGGGAGACGACCGGGGGCAACCTGCTCACCACGCCCAACACGTTCTGGGCGCTCGGCCCGCTCACGAGCCTACTCACCGTGTTCGACGGCGGGCGGCGCACGGCGCAGGTCAATATCTCGCGCGCGGAATACGAGGAAACCGCCGCCGACTACCGAGGCACGGTGCTGGCCGCCTTCCGCCAGGTCGAGGACGCGATCGCGGCGATCCGCCACCTGTCGGACGCCTCGGTCGCGCAGCATGAGGCTGCCGAGGCTGCGCAGCGCACCAGCGACATCGCCATGTCGCGTTACCGCGACGGCGCCTCCGGTTACCTGGACGTGGTGACCGCGCAGACCGACGCGCTCGAAGCACAGCGCGCCTATCTCTCGGTGCAGACCCAAAGGATGCAGGCGAACGTCGAACTGGTTCGGGCGACAGGCGGCGGGGTTCCCGCCGGGCCGGCGATTGCGGCGTCACGCTGAGGCTCCATTCGGCCAAATGGGCGCCCTGCCTCGGACGAGGCTGCCTTCGTTTCCGGGCGGCGCATTTGCGTAGACGGCGGCCGATTCTGGTCCGTCCGGACTAGTTCAGGCGCAGCTCACCCTGCCGCCGGTCGACAGCGACCGGGAGAGGGGAGGGCGAGGATCGCCCCAGGAGGCAGCGCGCGCGGCCGACGAGGGCGTAGACGACGTGACGACCGGCACCGCGGTTGTGGTGATCGACCCGGAAACCTTGGTAGTGCCGACGGATCAGGCCAGCCTGGACGAGTTCGGATACCGCGCGGCTGAGGTTCGTCTTGCCGGACTTGCGGATGCGTTCGTGGACTTCGGCGGCGATGGCTTCTTCGACCGCCTGCGGTTCGGTCGGCATTTTGCCAGACACCATCACTTCGGCGCGGACCTTTTCGGCCAGCATGAGGCGCTTGGGATCTCGGGCACCCATCGGGGCCAGCGCATCGCAAAGCCAGTCACGCAGCAGCGTGGCGCGGCCGCCGTGCATCACCATGGGGCCGGCGCTGCCGTCGGGCCGCGCGATCTCGGCGATCAGGCTGAGCACCATGAAGGCGTAGCGCGGGCGAGTGCTGGTGTGCGCTACAAGGTCCAGCAGTTCGCCCATGTCGCTGGCCTGGCCGCGATGCGGGATGGGAGGCGTGTCAAGGAACATAGCGAGGCAAAATAGAGCACATAAACGGAATCGTGAGAATCCCCTTTCAGGCTCGCCCGTCGCTTTGTCAGCCATGACACTTTACCGCCGGCAAAGTGTCATGGGCGACGTTTTACTTGCTTTGTTATGGCAGGCGAAAGCAGCGCGCTCCCTGACAGGCGTATTATTGGCTGTGAGGGCGGGCCGCCAGCAATCAGCCTCGTCCTGACCGCGCGACATCTGGACGGCCAATGGACATGATTCGACATTCGACTTCTGATCGTCCTATTTGGTAAAACCAATCTGGGCGGCTGTTGCGATATGACGGAGTTCGCCTCCAGTTCGTCGAAAAGCCTTTATTTGTCATAGAGATGAAAAAAGATCGCACTCGGTGCGCGCCTCATGCGCGTTTTTCGCTAAGCCGACAAATCGCCCGGGCGAAGGCGGCTGCCCCCATTGATCGCCATAGGGATGTTGGTCCGCGCTGCTTCATTCTCTGCGCGGTGCCTCGTATGTTCCGCCAGTCGGTTGCAGGCCAGTCATGGTCTCGATTGGCCGGACAGGTGTCGGACACGGTAAATATCCGAACGACGCTCTTCTCGTCAAAAGGCGAGAAATCCGTGGCTGTGTTCGCTCGATGGCGCTGACCAAAAGGTCATGCCTTCGGCAGGTTCGGGGCCAGAACGGTAAGACCAATGATTAGGGAAGAGATGTTATGAGGCTATTTTCGTCTGTACTGCTGTGCTCGGCCAGCCTAGTCGGTCTCTCGGCGCCTGCCTTCGCGCAGGACACGGCGCCCGCTGCAGAGGAAGATGCCGCAGTCGGCAATGTCATCATCGTTCAGGCCCGCCGCCGCGACGAAGCGGTTCAGGACGTGCCCGCCGTCATCGACACCGTTACCGCCGACGACGTCGCCAAGCTCAATCTGCGTGACTTCAAGGAAGTCTCGACCATTGTCCCCGGCCTGCAGTTGACCACCGAAGCCAATGGCACCGGCGGCAACGCGCGCCTGCGCGGGGTCAATTTCGACATCACCGCCAGCGGCAGCAACCCGACGGTCGAATTCTACTTCAACGACGCCCCGATCACGGCCGGCGCGATCCTGCAGCAGATGTACGACATCGGCCAGATCGAAGTGCAGCGTGGGCCCCAGGGCACCCTGCGCGGCCGCGCGGCGCCTTCGGGCTCCATCACGATCGGCGCGAAGAAGCCGAACCTCTATGAGATCGGTGGCTTCACCGACATGACCGCCAACGACATCGGCACTCTCAACTTCAAGGGCGGCCTCAACCTGCCCGTGATCGAAGGCGTCGCCGCGATCCGCGTTGCCGGCGTCTGGGACGAGAACGAGGCTGACCGCGTTCGTCCCGTCACCGCCGGCCGCGATCCTTTCGCGCGCACCAAGAGTGGTCGCGTCTCGGCGCTCGTTCAGCCGACCGACTGGCTGAAATTGGAGGGCCTGTACCAGTACATGGACCGCCGCGCCTTCACCTACGACCAGGTTGCCTCGTTCAGCGAGGTCAATCCGACCGCACCTGCCAGCCCGCTCTACATCGACACCTCCGATCGCCGATCGATCCAGGAATCGGCACGCGAAATCCACCAGGTCTACGAGATCTTCAACTGGCGCGCCGAAGCCTCGGCGATGGGCCAGGTGCTGATCTACCAGGGCCAGCACAACACCCAGAAGATCAGCGCGCCGGAGAACCAGGACTTCGGTAACTTCTTCCCGGGCGACGTCAACCAGCTCACCTACTCGCACCCCAAGTGGACTTCGCATGAAATCCGCCTGCAGAACGACGCGCGCATCGCGGACATCTTCGACTACGTCGTCGGCTACTTCGATTACAGGACCAGCCAGCCGACCGAACTGACCCGCCCGACCATCATTGGCATCCCGACGAGCGCGACCAGCGGGCGTATCCTCTCCGTCGTGCAGACCGCCGTGGACCGCGTAGGCGACAGCCATGAGAAGTCGTTCTTCGGCAACCTCACGGCGCACCTCGGGTCCAGCACCGAGCTTTCGGGCGGCGTGCGGCATATCTCCTACACGTCGGAGAACGCGCTCTACGTGAACAGTGCGCTCACCGATACGCAGGGGCAGGACGCCAAGAAGTGGATCTACTCGGCATCGGTGAAGCATAACTTCACGCCCGACTTCATGATCTATGCCAGCACCGGCAGCTCGTGGCGCCCCGGCATCAACGTCGTGGGCGACTTCAGCCAGCGTCAGTCGGCGCTGGAGAGCAGCTTCATCAACCTTCCGGCGGAAACCTCCAAGTCTTATGAAATCGGCCTGAAGAGCACTTTGATGGGCGGCCGCCTGCGCGCCAACCTCACCGGCTATCACCAGAAGTTCAACAACTACCCGTACCGTGTCGGCGGCCGCGGCGTGTACTTCGTCGACTACACCAACCCCGCGAACCCGGTGGTCTCGCAGTTCAACTTCGTCGGCGCCGTGCCGGTCGAGGTGAACGGCATCGAGGGCGACGTCTCCTTCGACATCATCCCGGGCTGGAGCGTCAGCGCGGTTGCCAGTTACTCGATGGGCAAGATTAAGAACGGCAGCATCCCGTGCAACGATCTCAACGGCGACGGCATCCCTGATGCCAACACCTCCGCGCCCAGCTTGGCGCAGCTGCAGGCGGCCACCGGCGGCAACAACCTGTCGGCCTGTGATGTGTCGCAGCGTTCGGGCTTCCAGGCGCCGTTCAGCGCATCGCTCACCAGCGAATACAACTTCTCGGTCAGCAACCGGGTCGATGCCTATGTTCGCGGGCTGATGAGCTTCTCGGGCAATTCGCAGACCGATCCGAACAACATCTATGATGATCTCGGTTCTTACGGCCTGTTTAACCTCTACGCGGGCATTCGCGATCCGAAGGGCGCGTGGGAGGTCTCGCTGTTTGCCAAGAACCTGTTCGACACCACCAAGACACTGAGCCGCAGCGATCCGCTGTTCACGTCCTACCGCAACGCCGCCGCAGGCTTTGCGGCGACAACCTACACCAGCACCTACACGGCGGTGACTTCCACCGTGCCGCGTGAGTTCGGCATCAACGTGCGCTACGCCTTCGGCTCGCGCTGAAGTAAAGCGATCCGGTCGGAGGGCGGGCGTTCGAAGGGACGCCCGCCCTCCGGCGTTTCCCGCCGTACGCTTGACGCGCCTGGGGGCAAGTGCATGCTGGAGAGCGTGAACTGGACCCGCGACATCGACATGCCGGCAGAGGGCGACACCGCCTTCGACGCAGTCAATGCCGATCTCCTGCGAGGTTTCACTTCGCTTTGCTGGGAACTGGGCGGCGATCCCGAATCCCTGCTCGCCGCTGCCGGGATTGCGTGGCGCGCCGATGACGGTACGGCGCGTGGGACCTACCGCCAGACCATTGCGGTGCTATCGGATGCCGCGGAGAGGCTCGCCTGCCCGGATTTCGGGATGCGGCTGGCGGCGCGCCAGGCGGGCGGCGGAATGCATGGCCCGATGGGTTCCGTCATGCGTCACTCCGGAACGCTCGGGGCCGCCCTCGATTTTGCGACGAGCCACATGCATGTCCATAGCCGCGCCGCGCGGATCACGCGTCGGCCCGTGGCGGCCCGCCGCCAGCATCTGTTTTCCCACGAGCTGCTCGTCGATCGCTACGAACGGCAGGACCAGGCGATCGAACTGGTGATCCTGTCGGGCCACCTCGGGGCACTAGAGCTTACCGGAGGCCATGCTCGTGCGCGGCAGGTGCTGTTCCGCCATCAGCCGGTCGCCCCGTTGGCTGTTTACCGCGCTCACTTCGGGTTCGAACCGTTGTTCGACCAGCCCTACGACGGACTTATCCTCTCCGATGCCGATCTGGCCAGCCCGGTGATCCATGCCGATTCGGACGAGCAGGCGCGGCTGGTCGCGTCCGTAGAGCAACGTTTCACCTGGCAGGCGCCGCCGCTCCATGCCGCCGTGCGCGGTGCGATCCTGCGCGGGCTTCATTCGGGCGCCTGCTCGAATGCCGAGGTGGCGGGAGACCTTGGCCTTCACACCCGCACGCTGCACCGCCGTCTCGCTCAGGAGGCGACCAGTTTCCAGCAGATCAAGGACGAGGTGCGGCGCGAGGCGCTGCTCTATTACGTGCGCGGCACCCGCCACCGCTTCACCTGGATCGCCGACAAGCTGCAGTTCGCCGAGCAGTCGGTGATGGCTCGCTTCTGCGTCCGGGCCTTCGGGATGTCGCCCCGGCGATTGCGCGAGGCGGCGGTTGCGCCGGCGGGCCTTTCGTCTGAAAATGTCAAGCAAGGGCGCCGTGAAGTGGGATAGCCAACTCGGAGACTGTCTGAAGGGCAGCCCGGCGATGGAGAGGACGATGGACGCGATTGTACTGCAGATGGTCGACCGCGAGGCGATCCGCGCCTGCGTTGCGCAGTTGGCGCGCGGTGAGGACCGGCGCAGCGCTGAACTGATCCGCGCGAGCTGGTGGCCCGAGGCGCGCTTCGACTACGGCGTCCACAGCGGCGATTTCGAGACCTACCTCGCCTGGGTCGTACCCGGCGCCGATGCGATCAAGGACACGCAGCATCTGCTTGGTCAGACATACGTCGAACTCGCCGGAGATACCGCCAGGGCCGAGACCCACGTCTTTTCCTATCACCGGGTCGACATGGGTGCGGGCGATCGCGACACCTGCATCGGCGGGCGTTATCTCGACACGTTCGAAAAGCGTGACGGCGACTGGCGCATCGCCGACCGCGTGATGCTTTACGACTGGGAGCAGGACTGGGGTCCGGCGGCCGACTGGTCGAAGGGGGTGATGGGCTACCCCTTCAGCGGCGAGCATTTCCCCGGACGTGCGAAGGGTGATTTCTCCGAACGCTGGTTCGCGGGAGATGCAGCGTGAGCGCACCTCTCGCAGGCAAGGTCGCACTTGTTACCGGCGCCAGCCGAGGTATCGGCAAGGGTATCGCCCTGGTCCTCGCAGAGCAGGGTGCGACCGTCTACGTCACCGGCCGCACCGTTCATGAAGGCGATTATTACCTGCCCGGCACGGTGGGGGGTACCGCCGCCGAATGTGACGAGCGGGGGCGCGCGAGTGGCGGCAAGGGCATGGCGGTCGCCTGCGACCATGGCGACGATGCGGCCGTGGCGGTGCTCTTTGAGCGGATAGCGGCGGAGCAGGGCCGGCTCGACATTCTCGTCAACAATGCCTTCACGCTCTCCGACGACCTGCTCGAGCCCAGGGGCTTTTGGGAAAAGCCGCTCTCGAACCTTGAGATGTGGGACGTTGGGGTGAAATCGAACTACGTCGCGGCCTGGCATGCGGCGAAGATCATGGCCCCGCAGAAATCGGGGTTGATCGTGGCGATTTCCGGCTTTGCGGCGGTCACGTACACCTACAGCGTGATTTTCG
This sequence comes from Novosphingobium sp. GW821-FHT09E05, assembly GCF_059416165.1. Lineage (NCBI taxonomy): Bacteria > Pseudomonadati > Pseudomonadota > Alphaproteobacteria > Sphingomonadales > Sphingomonadaceae > Novosphingobium > Novosphingobium sp. GW821-FHT09E05. Next base: position 30,549 of record NZ_JBWKOQ010000003.1, on the reverse strand, counting down.
GCACCTCCAAGTCCGCCGTTGACCGCATGGCGCGCGACATGGCGATCGAACTTGAGCCGCACGGCGTCGCCTCGCTGACCCTGTGGCAGGGCTTGACCCTCACCGAGAAGGCTCAGGACAATCTGGCGAAGATGGGCGACAAGATGACGAAGTCCATTACCTCGATGCAGGGCAGCACCGTCGAGCATCCCGGACGCGTGATCGCCGCGCTGGCCGCCGACCCCGATGTGATGAAACGCTCGGGCGGCGAGTATGTGACCGCCGAACTGGCGCAGGAATATGGCATCACTGACGTGGATGGCAGCGTGATCGCCTCTGCCCGTGCTGCGCGCGGATCGCCCATCTGGAAACCGATTTCGGAGGTCAACTACCGTGGCAACTGAGCGTGATGCGCGGCTCGAAGCGCTTTTGGACAAGCAGGACATTCACGAGTGTCTTGCCCGCTTTTCGCGGGGCATGGACCGGTTCGACCGCGCCATCTACCTCTCGGCGTTCTGGAACGATGCGCAAATGGCCGCGGGTCCTTTCGTCGGAAGCGCGGCGGACTGCTGGGACTGGGCGGTGCCGATGCACGAAGCCGGGCAGATCGTGACCCACCACGCGCTGCTGCAGACCACCATCGACCTCGACGGCGACACTGCGCATTCCGAGACCTACTACCAGTTCGTCGGTCGCAATCGCGACGAGAGTTTGTGGATCGCCGGCGGTCGCTATATCGACCGGCTGGAGCGGCGCGGCGGTGAATGGAAGATCGCGCTGCGCACCAACGTGATCGAGTGGGGATGCCTGCCGCCGCCAATGCCGATCCCCTTCGCCGACGTGCCTGACATCGCGGTCAACGGGGTGTCCTCGCGCAGCAAGGAAGACCCGTCCTATCAGCGCCCGCTCGTGAACAGGCGCGTACCCGCCAATCCGGCAAAACCCTGATGAGCGCCCGGTCCGACCGGCTCGCCGGCAAGGTCGCGGTCGTTACCGGTGCCAGTCGCGGCATCGGCAAGGGCGTCGCGCTGGCGCTCGCCGAGCATGGCGCGACGGTCTACGTGACCGGCCGGACGGTCAGCGCCGGTGAACACGCGCTCCCAGGCTCCCTGGAGGAAACCGTCGCGCAAGTGGACGCGCGGGGCGGACGGGGTGTGGCCGTCGCCATGGACCTGCTCTACGAGGGCCAGGTCGCCGCTGTGTTTGACCGGGTCCGGCGCGACGAAGGTCGGCTCGACCTGCTTGTCAACAATGCGATGGCCATCCCGGATTCGATGACGCAGCGCGTCGGTTTCTGGGAGAAGCCGCTATCGGACGAGTGGCAGATCTGGGACACCGGATTGCGCGCGGCCTTCGTCGCGGCATGGCATGCGGCGCGGATCATGGTGCCGCAAGGCTCAGGCCTGATCGCAGCACTGTCGGGCTATGTCGGCGTTACGTATACGTACGATGTGGTGTTCGGGACCACCAAGACCGCGACAGACCGGATGATGCGCGACATGGGGCATGAATTGCAGGGCACCGGCGTCAGCGCCGTCTCGCTCTGGCAAGGTTTTACCTATACCGAGCGTGCGACCGAGAACCTCAAGGCGGTCCCCGGCATGGCCAGCCAGCTGGGTAGCGCGGTCGGCTCCTCGCCCGAGTTTCCGGGCAGGGTGATCGCGGCCCTTGCCATGGATCCGGACGTGGCGGCGAAGTCGGGGGGGACGTTCATCAATGCCGAACTGGCGGCCGGATACGGTGTCACCGACAGTGACGGGCGCACGATCCCGTCGCTGCGCGAAACTCGGGGCGCGCCGCTGTGGGCGGCTGGCGACACGACATGGAGAGCAGAATGACAGAACGCCGCTTCGACGGACGGGTCGCCGTCATTACCGGCGGGGCGCGCGGGCTTGGCTTTGCGTATGCGCAACTTCTCGGCTCGCTCGGGGCAAAAATCATCGTCAACGACAATGGTAGCGCCATGTCCGGTTCGGGCGCCGACGTCGGTCCGGCAGAGGAAGCCGCGAAGGCCCTGCGCGCTGCCGGCTGCGAGGCGGTCGCCTGCATCGAGAGCGTCGCCACCGCCGAAGGCGGACAGGCGATTGTGGAGGCGGCGCTCGATGCGTTCGGCCGCATCGACGTGCTGATCCATAGCGCCGGAAATGTCCGCTACGGCGCGCTGGATGCGATCAGCCACGCGGATTTCCGCGCGGTGATCGACGTTCACCTGCTCGGCGCCTTCAACGTCGTGCGTCCCGCATTCGCGCGCATGGCGGCCGCGGGCTATGGCCGCGTGGTGCTGAGCGGGTCGATCGGCGGGCTATATTCGATCGCGAACGGGGTGAACTACGCGATGTCGAAAAGCGCGATGATCGGCCTCAACAACATGATCGCGATCGAGGGGGCGGACCGTGACGTGAAATCGAATGTGATCCTGCCGGGCGCGGTCACCCGCATGGCCGAGGGGCTCGATGTGACGCAATACCCGCCGATGGGGCCTGAACTCGTGGCGCCGGTCGTCGGCCTGCTGGCGCACGAGAGCTGCCCGGTTTCAGGCGAGCTCTACGTTTCGATGGCAGGCCGCATCGCGCGCGCTTTCGTCACCGAGACCCGGGGTGTCTACCGTCCGGAATGGACCATCGACGAGGTCGCCGCGGACCTCGACGCCATTCGCGACGATTCCGCGCTCTGGACCTTCCACCCGGTCGAGAACGGCTTCGGTGAGCACATGGCGAAAAGCTTCGCCATGGCGCGCGGCGAGGCCTGAGGTTCACGAAGTTGCGGATTTAATCGAGAAAGCCATTAACGAGCCTCCGGCAAGCCGTTAGAACGCGCGGCGTGAACAGGAGACAGTTTCGATGAAGACCCGTGCCGCCGTAGCCTTCGAAGCGAAGAAGCCGCTCGAGATCGTCGAGGTCGATCTCGACGGACCCCGCGCAGGCGAAGTTCTCGTCGAGATCATGGCGACCGGCATCTGCCATACCGACGCCTACACACTCGACGGGCTCGACAGCGAGGGCATCTTCCCCTCGATCCTCGGGCACGAGGGTGCGGGTATCGTGCGCGAAGTGGGTGCGGGCGTCACCAGCGTGACGCCCGGCGACCACATTATCCCGCTTTACACGCCCGAATGCCGCCAGTGTAAGTCGTGCCTCTCGGGCAAGACCAACCTGTGCACCGCGATCCGCGCCACGCAGGGCCAGGGCCTGATGCCGGACGGCACCAGCCGCTTCAGCTACAAGGGCCAGCAGATCTTTCACTACATGGGCTGCTCGACGTTCTCGAACTTCACCGTGCTGCCCGAGATCGCCGTCGCGAAGATCCGCCAGGACGCACCGTTCCAGAGTTCGTGCTACGTCGGCTGCGGCGTCACCACCGGCGTCGGCGCGGTGATCAACACGGCCAAGGTGCAGGTCGGCGACAATGTCGTCGTGTTCGGTCTCGGCGGCATCGGGCTCAACGTGATTCAGGGCGCGCGGCTTGCCGGTGCGGGCAAGATCATCGGCGTCGACATCAATCCCGACCGCGAGGAATGGGGCCGCCGCTTCGGCATGACCGACTTCCTCAACGGCAAGGGCATGAGCCGCGAGGATGTCGTCGCGAAGATCGTACTGATGACCGATGGCGGCGCCGACTACACCTTCGACGCCACCGGCAACACCGAAGTGATGCGCACCGCGCTGGAGGCCTGCCACCGCGGCTGGGGCACGTCGGTCGTCATCGGCGTGGCCGAGGCCGGCAAGGAAATTGCGACCCGCCCGTTCCAGCTCGTCACCGGCCGCAACTGGCGCGGTACTGCATTCGGCGGCGCCAAGGGGCGGACCGATGTGCCCAAGATCGTCGACATGTACATGACCGGCAAGATCGAGATCGACCCGATGATCACGCATGTCATGGGTCTCGAGGAGATCAACACCGCGTTTGACCTGATGCACGAGGGCAAGTCCATCCGCTCCGTCGTGGTCTTCTGATGGAGACCGTCTCCATCAGCCGCAGCTATGGCGGGACGCAGGGCGTCTATCGGCACCAGAGCCGCGAGACGGGGACGGAGATGACATTCTCCGTCTTCGTGCCGGACCATGCGGAAGGCACGAAGCTGCCGGTGATCTGGTTCCTCTCGGGCCTCACCTGCACCCATGCCAACGTCACCGAGAAGGGCGAATTCCGCGCGGCATGCGCGCAGCATGGCGTGATCTTCGTCGCACCCGACACCTCGCCTCGCGGCGAGGACGTGCCGGACGACGAGGCCTATGATTTTGGCAAGGGCGCGGGCTTCTACGTCGATGCCACCGAGGAACCCTGGGCGCGGCATTTCCGCATGCGCTCGTATATCGAGAGCGAATTGCCGGCGCTGGTCGCCGCCGAGTTTCCGGCCGACCTGGAACGGCAGGCGATCTGCGGGCACTCGATGGGCGGGCATGGCGCGCTGACCGTCGCACTGCGCAACCCGGACCGCTTCCGTTCCGTGAGCGCGTTCTCGCCGATCGTTTCGCCGCTGAACTGCGCATGGGGTGACAAGGCGCTGACCGGCTATATCGGCGCGGATCGCTCGATCTGGCGGGAATACGATGCCTGTGCGCTGATCGAGGACGGAGCACGTCTGCCAGCACTCCTCGTCGACCAAGGTCTGGCGGACGGCTTCCTCGAGAGCCAGCTGAAGACTCAGCTCCTGGTCGGCGCCTGCGAAACGGCCGGCCAGCCAGCTACCATTCGCATGCAAGAGGGGTATGACCACTCTTATTACTTCATCTCAACCTTCATGCCCGAGCACGTCGGCTGGCATGCCAAGCACCTGAAGGACTGATCCTGCCAGATGGCCCCGTTCAGCCTGTCCAGCGATTGTCGCCTGCGCATTCCACCGCGATGACGGAGCCGGCGGGCAAACCCAAGGCCGCTACCCGCAAAGGCGAGGCGACGAGGAATCAAATCCTCGACGCGTCCGAGATTCTCTTCGCCCGCAGTGGATATCTCGGCACGTCGCTGCGTGACATCGCGCAGGAGGCGGGGGTGCGCATGGGGCTGGTCCACTACCATTTCGGCAACAAGCACCTCATCCTAGAAGCTGCGCTGGACCGCAAACTGGGCCTTCTGCGCGAGACGATCGCAGCGAGCTTCGCCGAGGTCGAGGGCCGGCCCGAACCGTTCGGGCTCGAGGAAATCGTGACGGCGTTCATCCTGCCGTTCCTCCAGTCCGCCTCGCGCCCGGACGATCCGCTGCGCAATTACATCGTCATGACCTCGCACCTGATGAGCTCATACCGGATGCCGGAGCTGCGACCGATCCTCGCCAAGCTGAGCGTGGTTTCCGGCATCCTGACCGAACGTTTGCGGGTTCACCGGCCGGAAATCCCGGAAAGCAACCTTCTCGCCGGGGTCTACCTGATCGAGGCGGCGCTCATATTCATGGTGCAGGATCCCGGTTTCCTCGACGATCTCAGCCGCAATCATCATTCGGTGGCGCGGCTGGAGGACATCGCCCGCCCGGCGTTGCGCTTCTTCGCCAGCGGGTTGGAGAGTCTTCAGGCGCCGTGCTGACGATCCGGCGCGAGGCAATTTTGCTGCCGGATCGGAAAATCCACGGCAAAACCTTCTATCGGCGCTTGAACCAGATGGCCGTCGTCTGCGGATAGGACACCCGGATTTCACCCGCGACCAGCCGGGCATCGAAGCCCAGCGCGTCCTCCCGCGTCTCGGCATCGGCACGGAAGAGGGCGCGGATCTCATCGACCGTGCAGGTGTCCGGGAACGAGGTCGCCAGCACCGCGTCGAGCGGCAGGTCCGCTGCGAGGCTGGCGTGCAGCATTGGCGGGCTTAGCGCCAGTCCGGAGCCCAGGCGTGCCATCTCATCGGGCGTCAGCGCGTGCGCGTGCGAGGGGTCGCGCATGCGCTCCACCCGGTCGTAGGCGGCGGACTTCTCCGGCGCGGGCGTCACGTCACGCACCGCGATGCGGCCGCCGGGCCTGCAGACCCGCACCATTTCGGCCAGCGCCGACCGGGGATCAAGCATGTGATGGAACGCAGCGCCGCAAACCACCAGGCTGAAACTCTCGCTGGCGAAGGGCAGGGCGAAGGCATCGCCCTCCACCCACACGGCGTTTTGGCACCCGCTTCGCGCCTGCGCCTCGCGCGCCTGATCCAGCATTGCCGGGGTCAGGTCGAGTCCGGTCACTCGCGCCACGTGCGGCGCCAGACTCAGAGCCATGGCGCCTGTGCCGCAGCAGACATCGAGGACCACGTCGTCCGGCCCGGTGGCCACCTGCGCGCGGAACGCGGCACTGCGATCTACCCCCTCCATCGCGCCCGTCAGCCGCCCATAGCCCTCCGCCTGCCGCGAGAACTGGTCCATGACCTGCGCCTTTTGCTCCACCGGCACGAAGCTGTGGTCCGCCCGCGAGCGCACGTTGAGCAGACGCGCGCCGTGCTCGCCCGCGCGGAAGCTGTAGGGCTGGCCGGCCGGGATGAACATCGAGCCGCCCGCCCCCAGAGTCTGCCCGCCCCAATGCAGCGAGCCTTCGACGACGTAAAAGATTTCCGGATCGTCGTGGCTGTGCGGTGCCACCAGCGTCTGCGGCTGCAGCCGCATCTCCATCAGCTGAGGGCCATCCGCGCCTCCCTCGTGGAAGGCGAGGCGGCCCTCCAGCTCGGTCGGGTCGATGTGATCGCGCATCCCGCCCATCGCAATATCGCCGATCCGGCGCCAGGCCAGCTGTTCGGGCGGGTGGACACGAATGGTCATGGCAGGCTCCGTCGTTTTGGTTGGCCCGCATCGTACTCGCCAACCGGTTGACCGTCTCACTGCCATCGGCCAATCTTTGGTGCCAAGCGGCCAACAGGAGAGGCGCGATGGAGGATATTGGTCTGGTTACGCTGGTTGATCCGGCAGTGCGCCCGCGCGCGGGCGTCATCATACAGGACGCCTTCGACCTCGACTGCCCGTGGCACCACCACGACATGCATCAGCTGCAATATGCCTTTGCCAGTGCCATGGAACTGGAGGACGGCCGGGGTCGCCACCTGCTGCCGCAGACGCTGGCGGGCTGGATTCCGGCGGGGGTTCCGCACCGCAACAGCGTGCATCACGTTCCCTCCGTATCGATCCTGCTGTCGGCCGACATGGTGCCCGATCCCGGCGAGCGGGTGCGCATCGTGCGCGTATCGCCGCTGATGCGCGAGATGATCGCCGAGGCCATGCGCTGGCCGCTGGAACGCCCGCTCGACGCGGTCGGCGAAACCTATTTCACCGCTCTGGGCCATCTGTGCGGCGAGTGGATCCGCAACGAGGCGCCGTTCTCCCTGCCGACTGCGGCCGACCCCGCCCTGCGCGCGGCCATCGCGGCGACACTAGGCGACCTTCCCGAAGCCACGCTGGGGTCGGTCTGCCGCGCCGCCGGACTCTCCGAACGCACGCTGCGCCGCCGTTTCCGCGCCGAACTCGGTCTGGGTTGGGATGAGTACCGTCGCCGTGCCCGGCTGCTGCGCGCGATCGAGGCGATGGCCACCAGCCAGGACTCCATCGCCCGGATCGCCGCCGACGTCGGTTTCGAAAGCCAGAGTGCCTTTGCCAGCGCCTTCCTCCGTCTCACCGGCACGACGCCGCGCGCCTTTCGGGCGGCGGGGGTCAGTCGCGGGGCGGTTCCTCGGCATAGAGCGTGATCTGGCCGTGCAGGCCGTCCACGGAGGACTGGCCGACCCACAGGTCGAACAGGCCCGGCTCTGCGATCCGCCTGTTGCCGGCGCCGACGAATTCGAGGTCGGTGCGCGAAAGAGCGAACCGCACCGTGCGGCTGCCGCCGGGGTCGAGCGTCACACGTTCCATGCGCTTCAGTTCACGGATCGGGCGGGTCCGGCTGGCGACGCGGTCGCGGATGTAGAGCTGCACCACCTCGCTGCCCTTGCGTTGGCCTTTGTTGGTCAGGCGCACGGTCACGTCGATACTCTTGTCCCAGCGGAGCGCGGCATCCGAAAGCTCCAGCCTGTCGAGGACGAAGCGCGTGTAACTGAGGCCATGGCCGAACGGGTAGCGGGCGCTGTTGTCGGTGGTGGCATAGCGGGCCTTGTATTCGGTGCTGCCCGGGCCCAGCACCGGTCGCCCGGTCGACTTGCGGTCGTAGAAGAACGGCTCCTGGCCCGATTCCCAAGGAAAACTGACCGGTAGCTTGCCCGAGGGATCGACCTTGCCGAGCAGGATGTCGGCGATGGCGTTGCCGCTTTCCGAACCGAGGAACCAGGTTGCGAGCACGGCATTCGCGTTGGCCACGCCTTCGTGCAGTGCCAGCGCACGGCCATGGCGCAGCAGCACGACGACGGGTTTCCCCACTGCCGCGACCGCATCGGCAAGCGCCTGCTGGGCGAGGGGGATCTCGATCGTGGTGCGCGACTGGGCCTCGCCCGACATGTCCTGCGCCTCGCCCAGCGCCAGGAGAACGATATCGACATCCTTGGCGGCTTTCACAGCCTCGGCGATGCCGCCCTCGATCGCTTCGTGAATGCCGCTGCCGGGCACGACGGTGAGCTTTGCGCTATCGGGCAAGGCGGCGCGCAGGCCGCTGGCAATGTCCACGCCCTTGCCGGGATCACCGTAGAAGGCCCAGGGGCCGTAGAGGTTGTCGCGGTCTTCGCCGAAGGGTCCGATCAGCGCGATCGTTTGCCGCTTCTCCGGGGCGATCGGCAGGATGCCGTCGTTCTGGAGGAGCACGACCGAACGCGCAGCCGCCTCGCGGGCGAGCGCGCGGTGGGCGGGGGTGGCGATGTCTCTGGCCTCCACCTCGGTATCGAGCGAGCGCCAGGGGTTTTCGAACAGGCCCATCGCCGCCTTGACGTAGAGGATGCGGCGTACCGCCACGTCGACCGTCGCTATCGGCACCGCGCCGCTTTTTACCAGTTCGGGCAGATAGCGGATGTAGAGGCCGCTCTGCATCGACATGTCGACGCCGGCCAGCACCGCGAGGCGGGCGGCATCGCGCTCGTCCTCGGCGAAGCCGTGGGCGATCAGTTCCTCGTCGGCGGTGTAGTCGGAGAAGACAAAGCCGCGAAAGTCCATCTCGCCGCGCAGCAGGTCGGTGAGCAGCGCGCGGTCGGCGGTGGCGGGCACGCCGTTGATTTCGCTGAACGCCGCCATCGTGGTAAGCGCGCCGGCCGCGAAGGACGAGCCGAACGGCGGCAGGTGCGTCTCGCGCAGCGTCTCGTCGCTGATGTCGACGCTGCCGTATTCGAGGCCGCCGGCCACCGCGCCATAGGCGGCGAAGTGCTTGGGGCACGCAAGCAGCGAGTCGTTTCGGCGCAGATCGCGGGTCTGGAAGCCGCGCACCCGGGCGGCTGAGAGCAGCGCGGTGAGCGTCACGTCCTCGCCCGCGCCCTCGACCACGCGGCCCCAGCGCTGGTCGCGGGCGACGTCCGCCATCGGCGCGAAGGTCAGGTGCAGGCCCGCTGCCGTGGCCTCGGTCGCCATGGCCCGCGCGGTGCGCTGGGCGAGCACGGGGTCGAAGCTGGAGGCTTCGGCGAGAGGGACGGGGAAGATCGTCTTGAGACCGTGGATCACGTCGCCCGCGAAAATCAGTGGGATGCCGAGGCGGCTGCCCACCGCCATTTCCTGCGCGCGGCGGGCTCCAGCCACGCCGATGCCGTTGAACAGGCAGCCGACGCGCCCCTTGCGGATCTCCTGCGCGAGGCGCTTTTCATCCTGGATGCCGGCGTCGGGGTTGGGCGGGTTGAAGGGCCGGAAACTGTCGGCGAGGCAGGTCATCTGCCCGGCTTTCTCCTCGATCGTCATGCGTTTGATGAGATCATCGACGCGCGTGACCTCATCGGCGCCGAGCGCCATGCGGCTCATGCCGAGCGCGAGGGCGCTGCCGACGATGCCCGAGAGCAGGCTGCGACGGTCGAAGTTCAGCGCAGAAGGGCGGGTCGGTCGGGAGGAATGCATTCCGGACCCCTAAACGAAAGGGGCGCGCTTTGTTGCACTGCGGCAGACGAGGCGCCTTTTACGCGGGATGGGCCGCTGGCTGTTCTGCTGCAGCGATCATGACGGGGATCGACTTGTAAGCCGGTGTACCGCTCGCAGGATCGAAATTATCCAGTGGAACGAGGCAGTTGGCCTCGGGGTAATAGGCGGCCAGCGACCCGCGCGCGATGGCGTGGCGGACGACCGTGAAGCCCTTGAGCGTTCGGCCGGCCGGGGTGCTGACGTCTACCCGGTCGCCATGCGCCAGCCCGAGCATGGCGAGGTCGACCTCGTTGGCGAAGATCACGTCGCGGCGCCCGGTAACGCCGCGATAGCGGTCATCGTAGCTGTAGATCGTGGTGTTATACTGGTCGTGGCTCCGGATAGTCGTGAGCAGAAGGGGCTGGCCAGGGCCGTCCTCGACGTGCGGGTGGGGGATGAACTGTGCCTTGCCGCTGGGGGTCTTCCAGACGCGGTCGTCGGGGGCGATGGTCAGCCGAAAGCCGCCAGGTTTGCGTACACGCAAATTGAAGTCGCGGAAGTCCGGATAGACCGCCTCGATACCTTCGCGAATGCGGTCATAGTCAGCGATCATGCCTTCCCAGTCGATCGTGCTCTGCGGCAGTGCAGCGCGGGCGAGGCCGGCAACGATCGCGGGTTCGGAGCGAACCATCGGGCCCGGCGGCTGGAGCTTGCCGCGCGAGGCATGGACCATAGACATGCTGTCCTCGACGGTCACCCACTGCGGCCCGGCCGCCTGGAGATCCAGTTCGGTGCGGCCGAGGCAAGGCAGCACCAGCGTCTCCTTCGCATGCAGCAGGCAGGTGCGGTTGAACTTGGTGACGATGTTCACCGAGAGGTCGAGGCCGCGCACCGCGGCAAAACAGGCCTCGGGATCGGGCATGGCGACGGCGAGGTTGCCGCCCAGCGAGATCAGCGCCTTCGAGCGCCGGTCGCGCATGGCGGCGAGCGCCTCGACCGCGTTATGGCCGTGATTGCGCGGGGAGGTGATCCCGAACGCGGCGTCGAGGCGCTCCAGCATGTCCTCCGTGGGCAATTCGGTGATGCCGACGGTCCGGTCGCCCTGCACGTTGCTGTGGCCGCGCAGGGGGCAGATACCCGCGCCGGCTTTTCCGAACTGCCCGCGCAGCAGGAGCAGGTTGGCAATGGCCTGAACATTCTGGGTACCATGGGCGTGCTGCGTGATGCCCATGCCGTAGCAGATGATGACGCGCTCCGCCCCGGCATAGACCCTCGCCATGCTTTCGATCGCCTCGCGGGTGAGGCGAGACTGGTCCTCGATCCAGGTCCACGAGGCGGCCTCGACGTCGGCCTTCAGTGCCTCAAATCCCTCGGTGTGCTCGTCGATGAAGGCATGGTCGATGATGCCGCCCTCCGCCTCCTCGAGCGCGAACAGCGTCTTCATCATGCCCTTGAGCATCGCCATGTCGCCCCCGATCCGGACCTGATGATATTCCGAGGCGAGCGGCGTTGAGCCCGGCGTCAGCATCTCGGTAGGATGCTGGGGCGACTTGAAGCGTTCCAGCCCCCGCTCGCGCATCGGATTGGCGACGACGATTGGCACCCCACGTTTGGAGGCGGCGGCCAGCGTCGAAAGCATGCGCGGGTGGTTGGTACCGGGGTTATGACCGATGCAGAAGATGGCGTCGGCGAGGTCGAAGTCCTCGAGCGTCACCGTACCCTTGCCGATGCCGATCGACTTGGGCAGGCCGGTCGAGGTCGCCTCGTGACACATGTTCGAGCAGTCGGGGAAGTTGTTAGTGCCGAACTCGCGCGCGAAAAGCTGGTAGAGAAATGCCGCCTCGTTGGAGGCGCGGCCCGAGCAGTAGAACTCCGCCTCGTCCGCTTGATCGAGCGCCTGCAATGCGGCTCCGGCGCGCGCAAAGGCTTCGCTCCAGCTGACGGGGACGTAATGGTCGGTCTCGGGGTCGTAGCGCAGCGGCTCGGTGAGACGGCCCGCGTCCTCGAGGTTGTGATCGGACCACGCCCACAGCTCACTGGCGGAATGGCGGGCGAAGAAGTCGGGATCGACGCGCTTGACGGTGGCTTCCCAGGTCACCGCCTTGGCGCCGTTCTCGCAGAATTCGAAGGAGGAGGTGTGCTTGGGGTCGGGCCAGGCACAGCCCGGGCAGTCGAAGCCGTCGGGCTGGTTCATCTGCAGCAGCGCGCGGGTGTCCGGGCTCGTCCGCATCTGCTCGGCGACCGTGCGGGCGACTGCGCCAAGGGCGCCCCAGCCCCCCGCCGGGCCCTTGTAGTCGCTGATGCCTTCGAGGTCTGCTTCGGCGTCGTGTGAGTGGGACATCGAGGTTTCCGATCCGAAGGGGAAGGACGGTGGGTTGCCCGCGGCTGGGAGCCCATATGCTCCCAGATGGTTGCTTCGCCTGAAGAATTCCAGTGCGCCAGCCGCCGTCAGGTCAGCAAATCCAGCAAGGTATCAATTTCGCTGCGGATGCCGGCTTGGGCCAGCGGCTTTTCTGCGCCCGCAAAGCATCGGATCTGCGAGGTCGTGAAGGAGGAGAACAGCGACGCCTCCGTCGGCGTTATCGCCCGTCCCGTCCCGACCAGCGCCTGCAGGGTGCCAAGCGAGGTGCGGCCCCGCAGATAGCGCAATTGCAGCCCGAACTCGCTGAGCGAGGAGTCGCGCGCCACCGCCACGAACAGTTCGTCGCTGCCGCGCACGCTTGCGCCGCCCAGGATCATGTCGCCGATCGCGGCCAGCACCGTGTCCCGGTCCGGGGATGTGAGCGACGCCGGGCTGCCCTTCATGTTGTTCAGGCTGGCGGTGTAAAGCCCCTCGAACCCGGCTTCCAGCAGCGCCGACTTGGTGGCGAACTTGTGCGAGACCATGCCGAGCGTCAGCCCGGCGCGATCCGCGACGGCGCGGTGCGTCAGGCGCGCGACGCCGACATCGGCAATCAACTCCGCGGCGGCGTTGACGATCCGCGTGGCGGTATCGTCGCGCTGCCGCAGGCTCGGCATCGAGCGGTTGGCCTCGGCGCGGGCAAAATCGCGCCACGGGGTCTCGGGCACCGGTTGCCGGGCAAGCCAGGCGCCGAGTACCTGCGCGGTCTCGTCCAGTGCGGCACGGTCGATCAGGCGGCGCCACCGGATCATGTGCAGGAAGCTCTCGTTCTCGAACACGCGGCTGGCGATGTGCGCGCCCGCCCCCAGCGCGAAGCGGTCGCCCGCCTCCCGCCAGAAACCGGACCAGAGGCGGTCCCACTCGGCGGACAACGGCAAGAACAGCGGGTTGAATTCGGCCAGAAGCTGGCACTCGCGCCAGACGAAGGCGAGGCGGCGCTGGGCATTGCACCATTCGTCGACGATCTCTGCGAAGAAGGCCGGAAAGGCGACCGGCGTGGCCGTCAGGCCCTCGAACTGTGTCAGCCGGTCGTTCATCCATGCGTCGGCTCGCGTCAGCGATGCCTGCTGGCTGGATGAAAACAAATGTTCCAGGGATCCGAAATGATGGTAGATCGACGATACCGGCGCGCCAGCAAGCAAACTGATGCGGCGGGCAGACAATGCGGCGCTGCCGTGGTTCTCCCAAAGGCCTTGAACGGCTTGGACAAATCGATCAGATGATGGTTCCATGACGCTTTTTCGAATGCCTATAAATAGGATGGCGAGCAGGTGCACAATCTGGCGTAGCAGAGACCAGGGCTGCAATCGAGCAATACCGGGCCGATTGATCCTTACTCACCGATCGCCGGGGAGCGTCACTCAAAATACATACATTCGTTCTATCGTTACCCTGTCCATACAGGGGAATCTTTAAGCTTCTGACCGGGAGGACCTGAAATGAAGAAGATGACCGCGAATGCGCTGATCGCCCTGACCGCGGCGTTCGCTGCTTCGCCCACGTCGGCGCGCGAACTGGCGACGATGACCCGCCTGGACGCGCAGACCGTCGAGCTGGTGCGCGAGGATTCCGCGCCCGTCGCGGTTTGGATCAGCGCCGACACCAGGCTCGACAAGGGTGACCACCGCTTCGCCGCCAGCAGCAAGGGCACTAAGCTTATGTTGACGATCCCGGCGAACGAGCGGCGCTATGTCATCCTCGTGGGTAAGGGCGGCAGGCACACCATCATCGCCGAGCGCGTCGTTGCGGTCCAACAGGGCAGCAACTTTCGCGATGTCGGTGGCTACCTGACGAAAAGCGGAAAGGCGGTGAAATGGGACAAGGCGTTCCGCTCGGGCGCGATGCCGCTGCTGACCGATGCGGACTACGCACTGCTGGGACAGCTCGATATCGGCAGCGTCGTCGACCTGCGCAGTCTGGAGGAACGGCAGGTCGCGCCGGACCAGCTCGACGATCGCACGGGCGCGCTGTTCCTCGCCAACGACTATTCGCTCAAACCCCTGATGGCGAACTTCGCAAAGGGTGGCGGCGAGAACCTTTATAGGGGCATGGAGAAGCTGCTCGCGCCACAGTATCGCGCGATCTTCAAGCGTCTTATCGCCAACGACGGCGCAGTGCTCTACCACTGCTCGGCGGGGCAGGACCGCACAGGAATCGCAACCGCCTTGCTTTATGACGTGCTGGGCGTGGATCGGGAGACGATTGTCAGGGACTACCACCTCTCGACCGCCCTACGTCGTCCGCAGTACGAGATGCCGAAGATCGATCCCAAGGATTACCCGGACAACCCGATAGTCCAACATTACTTCGCCCGCAGCGAGGCGCAGCGTAACCAGCCCGAGCCGCTTTTCACCAGGAACGGCGCCTCGCATATCGTTCAGTTTTTTGCCTACCTCGACAAGGAATATGGCGGGTCAGAGGGGTATCTGAAGCAGGTGCTGGGGTTCACCGACGCGGACATTTCCAAGCTGCGGGCGAGCATGCTGGAGAGTTGAGGGCGGTGCGGGGACCCGCGCGGAAGGCTTCCGTCCCCACGAAAACTTCCGTCGCCCCCGCCTTCGCGGGGACGACGTCCGACCTTGTCCAGGGAGGGGCAGGTCAGAACCGCAGGCTGATCCAGCCTGCGAGGAAATCGGAGCTGTGATAGCCCGCCTCGGTGAGTGATGGGCCGGCGTCGAGGTGCTCGTATCGACCGGTGAAGGAGACGCGCGGAGTCAGGTTCCACACAAGCTGGAGGCGCGTTAGATCGGCTATCTTGCGGGCGCGCACGTTTTGCGTATTCGCAAACGGCTGACCATTGGCGCGGTAGACCGCGTCGTGGAGGGTGTCGCGCCAGGCCAGTTCGTACTCGGCTGTAATGCGCGCGTTCTTGAACGGGGTGAAGCTGACGTTGGGGGTCAGTGCCACAAGGTTCGAGGGCGTGAGGAACAGCTGGTAGCTGAAGTAGATGTTGTTGCCGAAGGGCGAATAGGCATTGCGCAGCTTGCCGTCGCCGTATCCGCCGCCGCCGCTCGCATAGTCGAAATGGACGCCGACGCGCGGGGCGGTCTTGCCCTCGCCGATGCGGTAGGTCTGGGCGATGAAGGCCTGCCAGGCGTCGATGTCCTGGTCGAGGTAGTAGCCCCACTGGTGGTTGACCGACCAGTCGATGTTCAGCGCACCGACGTCGCCCTTCAACTGCGCGCCCACGTATTTGCGCGTTGCCGGACCGATGCGCCCGCCCCAGGCGCCGACGTCGTTGTGACGGCGCCACAGGAAAGTATCGAGCACCAGGCTCGACTTGCCGAGGAAGGTGCTGGGCAGCACGAAGCCGAGGTTCACGCCTGAGAAACGCCGGGCCGGATCGTTCACGTCGTCATCGGTGCCGAGATCGCCGTAGGCGGTGGGGCGCATGTCGAACATGCCCGCGCGCAGAGTCGTCCCGCGCGCCCACGCGCGCCAGCCGTTGAGCGTGTAGCGGATGGTGTTGTTGTCGCGCTGCGAGGTGAGCAGGTTGGGTCCGTCGGTGAACTCCTGGCGTCCGTAGCGCACACCGAAGTCGATGCCCGAGATCTCGGCACTGGCCTCGACGAAGGACTGCTGAACGACGAGGTCGTTGCGCAGGGTTGCGGCAGGTACGCCAAGGTTGCGCCCCGAAATGCCGCCATGCGCCAGCTCGCCATAGGCGCGCAGGTGCGGGCCCATGTGTAGGTCGGCTCCCGCTACCACGCGGGTGATGTCCTGACGCTGCGCATCGGCCTCGCGCAGGTTCGGGTTGGTCGACTCGTTCACCCGCAGGCGCAGTTCGCCTGACAGCGTCAGGTAGACGTCGCCGTCGTCGTCCAGCGGCAGGAACTTGAGCCGGTCGAGCGGGTCGTCGCGCTTTTCCGGGTCGGCCTTTGACGTCCAGTCCTCGGCCCAGCGGGAGAGGGCGTAGCCGTCCTTGGCGGCGGCGTCGCCGTTGGAAGCCAGCGGATAGGCGGCCTTTGCCGCCTCGGCGCGCGCCAGTTGGGGCGCGATGACGGAGGCAAGCGAAAGGGTGGCGGCCAGGAGCCGCGCGGAAACGGTGGTCATGCTATATCCCTTGTGCGCGCGTCCTGTGTGCCGCGCGGCGTGTCTGGGTGGGCTGGCTTACTCGGCGGGTAGGGCGTGGGCCGGCATCGGCATGGCATGGCCGTTCAGCGCGGCGTCGAGCGCCGCGTGGTCGAGGCGGCCTTCCCAGCGCGAGACGACCACGGTGGCTACCGCGTTGCCGATGAAATTGGTGAGGCTGCGGCACTCGGACATGAAGCGGTCCACGCCCAAGATCAGCGCCATGCCCGCGACCGGCACCGACGGCACGATCGAGAGCGTGGCCGCCAGCGTGATGAAGCCCGCGCCGGTCACGCCCGCCGCGCCTTTGGACGAGAGCATCGCGACGCTCAGCAGGAGCAGTTGCTGCCCCAGCGTCAAGTCGACGTTGCAGGCCTGCGCAATGAACAGCGCCGCCAGCGTCATGTAGATGTTGGTGCCGTCGAGGTTGAACGAATAGCCGGTAGGGACGACGAGGCCGACCACGGCCTTGGGGCAGCCGGCGCGCTCCATCTTCTCGATCAGCGCGGGCAGCGCGCTTTCCGAGGACGAGGTGCCCAGCACCAGCAGCAGTTCGCCCTTGAGGTAGGCGATCAGCTTGAAGATCGAGAAGCCGCAGAGCCTTGCCACCGCGCCGAGAACGACGACCACGAACAGGATCGAGGTCGCGTAGAAGGTGGCCACCAACTGGATGAGGTTGGCGAGGCTGCCGACGCCGTACTTGCCGATGGTGAACGCCATCGCGCCGAACGCACCGATGGGCGCGAGCTTCATGACGATCGAGACGAGCTTGAAGATGACGGCCGACACGTCCTCGAGGATCGAGAGGACCTTGGCGCCGCGATCGCCGATCGAGGCGAGCGAAATGCCGAACAGGATCGCCACCACCAGCACCTGCAGGATGTTGTCCTGCACCAGCGAGGAGACCAGCGTGTCGGGGATCATACCGTTTAGGAAGCCGAGCAGCGTCGTCTCGTGCGCCTTCTCGGAATACTGGACGACCTTGCTGGCATCGAGCGTGGCGGGGTCGATGTTGAAGCCCTCGCCGGGGCGGACCACGTTGGCGACGATCAGGCCGACGATCAGCGCCAGCGTCGAGAAGAACAGGAAGTAGGCGAAGGCCTTTGCCGCCACGCGCCCGACCGAGCCAAGGTCGCGCATGCCGGCGATGCCGGTCACGATCGTCAGGAAGATGACCGGCGCGATCACCATCTTCACCAGCTTGATGAACATGTCGCCCACCGGCTTCAGCGCCTCGCCCGTCGTTGGGTAGAAATGCCCGACCAGCACGCCGGCGGTGATCGCGGCAAGCACCTGGACATAGAGGTGGGTGTACCAGCGGCCGGGGCGCGCGTGCGACGGAGCGGTGGAGGCAATGGTGTTCATGGGGCGACCTGTCTCATCCTCTAGGGCCGGCAACGCCTGGGGCGGTGCTCGAGCCTGACTAAATTGCCCTCTCGTGCGCTGCGCGCAAAGAGAATTGAGAAAAACGACGAGTTATGGAATTTCAATGGGTTGCGAATAACGCCTCCGCATGGCTGTCCAGATATCTGCCCTAGCCACGAGGGGAAAGTGCAGGAACTTGCACATAGATGTGTCCCGGCGTATTCGGATTCGCGTGATGCGAGCACGGAACATCCTCTGGTTCATGGGCGGGCTGGCCTGCGCTTTGCTCGTCGCCTTCGCCGTCGGAGCGGCAGTGCGCGGCAGCGTCACCGCGCGCTTTGCCGAGCAGGCGGCGGCTGACGCCCGGCTGCGCCAGGCGCTGCTCGCCAGCGAGGTCGCGCGCTTTCGCCTGCTGCCCCTCGCGCTGGGGGACGACCAGGACCTCGTCGCGCTGGTTGCCGGGCGGCCCGGCGCAGAAGCCGTGATGAACGCCAAGCTGGAGCGGTTGTCGGGCCAGCTCGGCTCTCCGATCATCTACGTCATCCGCCGCGACGGGCTGACGCTGGCAGCGAGCAACTGGCGCGATCCTCGCAGCTTTCTCGGCAAGGACTACAGCTTCCGCCCCTATTTTCGCGCTGCCTTGAAAAGTGGTGCGGGCGAACAGTTCGCGCTTGGTACGGTGAGCCAACGGCCCGGCCTGTTTTTCGCCCGCCGCGGTGCCGGCGGCAGCGTGGTGGTCATGAAGATGGAGTTCGGCCGGGTCGAGGACCAATGGCGCGAGGCCAGCGGCCTCACGTTCGTGACTGACCGCGAAGGGGTGATCCTCGTCACCAGCCGCCCCGACTGGCGCTATGCCGCGACGCGCGAGCTGGCGCCGGAGCGCAGCCGCATCGAGCGCGCGATCATCGGCGTCGGCGACCTGCGCCCGGCACCCTACGTGGTCCGGCGCGGCGGAAACGTCGCGATTCCGGGTGTGCCCGGCGACTTCCTGTTGACCACCACAAGGCCCAGCCCGGCCGGCTGGCGCGTGAACCTCGCCCTTCCGCTGCGCGGGGTCGAGGCCACGGTGCGCGCCGCGCAGGTCGGTGCGGCGCTGGCGACCCTGGCGCTGTTCGCGCTTGCCCTGTTCCTGCGCGAACGGGGCCGCCGCCGCGCCGAACGCACCGCCCAGCTCGAGGCTGCTGTCGCCGAACGCACCGTCGATCTGCGCCGCGAGATCGAGGAACGCGCCGCCGCCGAGGAACATGCGGCGCAATTGCGTGAGGGGCTGAGGCAGGCGAACCGGCTTGCGACGCTGGGTCAGGTTACCGCCAGCGTTGCGCACGAGACGGCGCAGCCTGTGGCCGCGATCCGCAATTATGCGGCCACTTCGCGCCAGTTGCTCGACATGGGGGCGCAGGATGACGTGCGGGCCAACCTCAAGGCGATCGACCGGCTGGCCGAGCGGATCGGCACCGTAACGGCGGAACTGCGAGGTTTTGCGCGCAAGGGTAGCCGTGCGGGCGGGCCGATCGCGCTGGATGAAGTGGTGGACGGCGCCTGCCTGTTGCTCAAGGAGCGGCTTTCTCATGTCACGTTCGAGCGGCCCGAAAATACCCCCGGCCTGCTGGTATTCGGCGGCCGCGTGCGGCTGGAGCAGGTACTGGTCAACCTGCTGCAGAACGCGCTCGAGGCTCTGGAAAGCCACCCCGAACCGCATCTTGGCGTGACCCTGGACGCACGGGACAAAACTGTGCGGCTACTCGTGCGCGATAATGGTCCCGGTATTGCGCCTGAGGTGGCGGACCGCCTGTTCACCCCCTTCGCGACCAGCCGCCCATCGGGGCTCGGGCTCGGGCTGGTGATCGCCAAGGACATCGCCGAGGACTTCGGCGGCACGCTCCGGCTGCTGCCGTCGGCCGAGGGCGCCTGCTTCGAGATCACCCTGCGGAGGGCGCCGTGAACGGCGGGGCGCGCCGCGTTGCGCTGGTGGAGGACGACGACGACCTGCGCGTCTCCACCGCGCAGGTGCTGACCCTCGCCGGGTTCGCGGTCGAGGCGTTCGCCGCTGCCGAACCGGCGCTGGCGGCGATCGACGCGGGCTGGCCGGGGCTCGTGGTCACCGACGTGCGGATGCCGCATATGTCGGGGATCGAGCTGTTCCGCGCCCTCCACGAGCGCGACCCGGACCTGCCGATCATCCTCGTGACCGGCCACGGCGACGTGACCATGGCGGTCGACGCGCTCAAGGCCGGGGCCTGGGACTTCCTCACCAAGCCGTTCGATCCCGCGGCGCTGGTCGCCGCCGCCGACCGCGCCGCAACGGCGCGCGCGCTCGCGCTCGACAACCGGCGGCTGCGGGCCGAGGCGTCGGGGGACGAGCCCTCGGGCCTCGTCGGCCAGTCGCCCGCGATCCGGCGGCTGCGCGAGATGATCCCGACGCTCGCCAATGCCGACATCGACCTGTTCATCGAGGGCGAGACGGGCACCGGCAAGGAACTGCTCGCGCGGCTGATCCACCGCGCCGGCAAGCGTGTCCGCCATCGCTTTCTGGCGGTCGCCTGCGGAGCGCTGCCCGACGCGCTGGAGGACGAGCTGTTCGCGGCGAGCGGGGAGGCCAGTATCGCGGCGGCCAATCGCGGCACGCTGCTGCTCGACGACATCGACCAGGCCTCGCGGCCGCTCCAGGCGCGGCTGGCGGCGCTGGTCGAGGAGCGGACCCTGCGCAGTCCCGGCGCGCGCGAGCCGCTGCCGCTCGACCTCAGGGTCATCGCCACGGGTGGCACCGAGGGCGGCGAGCTTGCGGAGAAGATCGCGCCCGGCCTGTTCTACCGGCTGGCGGCGCTGCGGCTGCGGATGCCTCCCCTGCGCGAGCGGCGCGAGGACATTCCTGCGCTTTTCGCCCACCTTGCCGGCGCGTCGGCGGCGCGGCTGCGGCGGCCCTTGCCCGAGATGGGGGGCACGGTGCAGGGCCATCTCGCCAGCCATGACTGGCCGGGCAACGTGCGCGAACTGGCGCATTATGCCGAGCGTTTCGTGCTGGGCCTGACCGAAGCGGCGCCCCGCCCCGCCGGCGAAATCCCGGGCGAAACGCTGCCCCAGCGCCTCGATTCGTTCGAGCGCGAGGCGATTGTTGCCGCGGTTCTGGCCGCGAACGGGGAGATCGGGGCGGCGATCGCGCGGCTCGGGATTCCGCGCAAGACGTTCTACTACAAGGTCCACAAGCACGGCATCGACCTGACCGCGCTGCGCAAGGGAGTGCGTTAAGGCGGCATTAGCGCCGCGTTAGCGTGGCCTTTAGCGCGCGGTGCCAGCCGTCGAGCAGGGCGCCGCGGGTGGCCATGTCCATCACGGGCAGATAGCGCCGGTTGCTCGAGCGGGTTGCGGCCACGGCATCGAGGTCGGCCCAGATGCCCACCGCCAGCCCGGCGAGGAAGGCCGCGCCCAGCGCCGTGGTCTCGAGATGCTCGGGCCGCTCGACCGGGAGCTGCAGGATGTCGGCGAGGAACTGGCACAGCCATTCGTTCGCCGCCATGCCGCCGTCGATGCGGACCGCCGAGGGCGTGCTGCCGCCGTCGGCCACCATCGCCTCGATCAGGTCGAGCGTCTGGTAGGCGACCGCCTCCAGCGCCGCGCGGGCGAGGTGGGCGGGCTCGGTGTCGAAGGTGAGGCCGGTGATCGCGGCGCGCGCCTCGGGGTCCCAGTGCGGGGCGCCGAGGCCGACGAAGGCGGGGACCATGTAGACGCCGTGGTTGCCGCCCACCCGCGTCGCCATGTCGTCGGTCTGGCTCGCGTGGGTGATGATGCCGATGCCGTCGCGCAGCCACTTGATCGCGGCGCCGGCGGCAAAGATCGAGCCTTCGAGCGCGTAGGTCATGCGCCCGTCGATGCGGTAGGCGGGCGTAGTCAGCAGCCCGTGCTCCGAGGCGACCGCCTCTTCGCCGGTGTTGAGCAGGATGAAGCAGCCGGTGCCGTAAGTGGACTTCACCGTGCCCGGCGCGAAGCAGGCCTGCCCGAACAGCGCGGCCTGCTGGTCGCCCGCGATCCCCGCGACGGTGATCTGCGCGCCGAACAGGTCGGGATCGGTGGCGCCGAAGACATGGCTGCTGTCGTGGACCTCAGGCAGCATCGCCATGGGCACGCGCAGCAGGTCGCACAGCTCCGGGTCCCAGCGCTGGGCGTGGATGTCGTAAAGCAGGGTGCGCCCCGCGTTGGTGACGTCGGTGGCGTGGACCCTGCCGCCGGTCAGCCGCCAGAGCAGGAAGCTGTCGATAGTGCCGAACGCCAGTTCGCCGCGTGTCGCCCGCGCGCGCGCGCCCTCCACGGCGTCGAGGATCCAGGCCAGCTTGGTGCCCGAGAAATAGGGGTCGAGCAGCAGGCCGGTGCGCGCCCGCACCAGCGGCTCGTGTCCGGCTTCGCGCAGGGCGGTGCAGGTGCCGGCGGTGCGGCGGTCCTGCCAGACGATCGCGCGGTGGATCGGCTCGCCGCTCGCCCGGTCCCAGACGACCACGGTCTCGCGCTGGTTGGTGATGCCGATCGCGGCGAGGTCCGCGGCGGCGAGCCCCGCCTGCCCGATCGCCTCCTTCACGGTGGCGACGACGTCGCGCCAGATGTCCTCGGGGTCGTGCTCCACCCAGCCGCCCTGCGGGTAGTGCTGCGCGAACTCGCGCTGGGCGGCGGCGAGCGGCTGGCCCTGCGCATCGAAGACGATGCTGCGTGTCGAGGTCGTGCCCTGGTCTATGGCGAGGACATGCGAAGCTGCTGGCACTCTCGTCTCTTCCGTCCGTTCAACCGTGCGACAGGGCCGAATGGCGCTCGTGGTCGGTGGGCTCAGGCATCGCGATTGATGCTGGCAAGGCTCATCTCCTAACCATATAGGGCGGCAGGTCAATCGGTGGCCGGCCGGCCCGCCGCCGAACCCAAAAAGGATGGTCGATGTCCGATCCCACAGCGCCCGCAGTCTCCCCCGTGCCGGACGACACCGTCTTCGATCTCCTCGTGGTCGGCGGCGGGATCAACGGCGCGGGCATTGCCCGCGACGCGGCGGGACGCGGCCTGTCGGTGCTGCTGGTCGAGCAGGAGGACTTGGCCTCGCATACCTCCTCGGCCAGCACCAAGCTGATCCACGGCGGCCTGCGCTATCTCGAATACGGCGAGTTCCGGCTGGTGCGCGAGGCGCTGATCGAACGCGAGCGGCTGCTGGGAATGGCGCCGCACATCATCTGGCCGCTGTCCTTCGTGCTGCCGCAGGTGAACAGCCCGCGCCCGGCCTGGCTCGTGCGGCTTGGGCTGTTCCTCTACGACCATCTCGGCGGCCGCAAGGTCCTGCCCGCCACGCGCACGATCGCCCGGCTGGACAGGGATGCCAGGGGCAACGGGCTCAGGTCGGGGGCGATGAAGGCCTTCGTCTATTCGGACTGCTGGGTCGAGGACAGCCGGCTGGTGGCGCTCAACGCCGTGGATGCCGCCGCGCGAGGCGCGCAGGTCCGCACCCGCACCCGGCTGGTCTCGGCCGGGCGCGCGGGCGGCGAATGGACGGCGACGATCACCGATGATCTCGGTGCGCGCGAGGTGCGCGCGCGCATCCTCGTCAACGCGGCGGGGCCGTGGGTGGCCGACGTGATCGGCCGCGTGCCCGATGCCCGCAGTGATCGCGGCGTGCGGCTCGTCAAGGGCAGCCACATCGTCCTGCCCCGGCTCTACGAGGGCGACCATGCCTTCCTGCTGCAGAACCCCGACAAGCGCGTGGTCTTCGCCATCCCCTACCAGGGCGAATACACGCTGGTCGGCACCACCGACGAGGCCTGGGGCGAGGCGCCCGGTGCTGCCGCCATCTCGCCTGCGGAAACGCGCTACCTGCTCGACACGGTCGGACGCTACTTCGCGAAGCCGGTGAGCGAAGGCGACCTCGTGTGGAGCTACGCCGGCATCCGCCCGCTCTACGACGACCGCGCCAGCAGCGCCTCGGCGGTGACGCGCGACTATGTGCTCGACCTCGATGCGCAAGGCGGGGCGGCGCCGATGCTCAACATCTTCGGCGGCAAGATCACCACCTACCGCAAGCTGGCCGAGCACGCGCTGGAGAAGCTCGCGCCGTTCCTGCCCTCCGCGACCGGGGCGTGGACCTCGGGCGCGGTGCTGCCGGGCGGCGATATCCCGGATGGCGACTTCGAGCGCTTCGTCGCTTCGCTCGCCACCAGCCACCCGGCGATGCCGGGCAAGCTGCTGCGCCGCCTGGCCCGTGCCTATGGCACCAGGGCCGAGGCGATCCTCGGCGGCGCGGCCGATCCTGCCGGGCTCGGCCGCCACTTCGGCGGCGATCTCTACCAGGCCGAGGTCGATTACCTCGCCGGCCAGGAATGGGCGCGCAGGGGGCGCGACATCCTGTTCCGCCGCTCGAAGCTCGGCCTCCACCTCGGCGCCGATGTCGAAGCCGCGCTGGACGCGTACCTCTCCGAACCTGCCCGCGCCGGTCCTGCAACGGGGTAGCGCCCGTGGCGGTGCGCCCAGCCTCTCGCGGCGGCGGGCGCGCCCGGCATCGCCGCGCCGGACATCGGGGCAAGCCGGTCGGAATGCCTTGATCTCGGCGCGATTCCACCGCAAGCGGTGTCTCCCCCGTGCTCCCATCCTGGCAGGCAGATGCAAGTCAATTCCAGTCGCGTTGCTCCCACCTCCAAGCGGGGCTTCGATATCCGCCCCCTGTTCGGCCTCGCGGTCGCCGTGCTGTTCTTCGTTGCCAGCGGCACCGTCGCCTATCTGAACGTGCGCACGTTGCGCGACGATTCGCAGAGGATCTTCCATTCGCACGAAGTCATCGTCGCGATGGACGAGCTGCTGTCCGCCGTTCAGGACGCCGAGACCGGGCAGCGCGGGTTCCTGCTGACGGGCAAGGACAAGTACCTCGACCCCTACAACGCCGCGATCGCCGACGTCGACGCGCGCTTCGACGCGATCGCCACGCTGACGCGCGACAATTCCGCGCAGCAGGCCCGGCTGGCGCCGCTGCGCCACCACGTCGACGCCAAGCTCGCCGAACTGCGCGAGACCATCGACACCCGCCGCACCGCCGGGGCCGCCGCCGCTCTTGCGATCGTCGAAACCGATCGCGGCAAGATCGAGATGGACGAACTGCGCTCGCAGCTCAGCGTGATGAAGCAGGAGGAAGCGCGGCTCCGGGTCGAACGGCAGGCCGAGATGGAGGCCGCCTACCAGTCCGCCTGGGTCAGCGGGGTGCTGTCGTGCGTGCTCGGGATCGTGCTGACGCTGGTGATCGGCCTGCTGGTCCGCCGCGCGGCCCGGGCGACCGAGGAGCGGCAGTGGCTGCAGAGCGGCCAGGTCGATCTCGGTGCCGCGATGCTCGGCGACCAGCCGCTCGATCCGCTGGGCGAAAGCGTGCTGGCCTTCCTCGTGCGCTTCGTGGGGGCGCAGGCCGGGGCGATCTTCGCCTCCGACGGCGGGCACTACCGCCGCATCGCCTCCTACGGCGTGCCCGCCGACGCCGAGATCGTCGAGCGCTTCTCGCTGCGCCAGGGCCTGCTCGGCCAGGTCGCGGCGGACGGCGAGCCGGTGCTGCTGGCGGACATCCCCGACGGCTACCTCAAGATCGGCTCGACCTTCGGCAGCGACAAGCCGCGCCACCTCATCATCGCCCCCGTCTTCGCGGACCAGACCGTGCAGGGCGTGATCGAGCTGGGCTTCCTTCAGCCGGTGAACCCGCAGACGCTGGCGTTCCTTTCCGAGATTTCGGCCTCGGTCGGCGTCGCCCTGCGCTCGGCGCGCTACCGCGCGCAGCTGCAGCACCACGCCGAGGAACTGCAGGTCCAGAGCGAGGAGCTGCGCGTCTCCAACGAGGAACTGGAAGAGCAGGGCCGCGCGCTCAAGGAATCGCAGGCCAACCTCGAACAGCAGCAGGTCGAGCTGGAACAGACCAACTCGCAGCTGGAGGAGCAGGCGCAGCTGCTGGAAAACCAGCGCGACGACCTTTCCCGCTCGAACGCGGCGGTGGAACTGAAGGCGCGCGAGCTGGAGCAGTCCAGCCGTTACAAGTCCGACTTCCTCGCCAACATGAGCCACGAGCTGCGCACGCCGCTCAACTCGCTGCTGATCCTTTCCAAGCTGCTGGGCGACAACCGGGGCGAGAACCTGACCGGCGAGCAGATCCAGTACGCGCGCACCATCGAGTCCGCCGGCAACGATCTGCTGGCGCTCATCAACGACATCCTCGACCTCTCGAAGATCGAGGCCGGGCACCTTCAGGTCCGCCCCGAATCCTTCCTCGTCGAACGCATGGCGAGCGACCTGCGGCAGGTGTTCCAGCCCATCGCCGCCAGCCGCAACCTCGAATTCGCCATCGCCATCGACCCGGAATGCGCCAAGTCTATCGAGACCGACCGCCAGCGGCTCGAGCAGATCCTCAAGAACCTGCTGTCGAACGCCTTCAAGTTCACCGAGGCCGGCACCGTCAGCCTCGCCGTCGAGCCGGACGGGGCGGACCGCCTGCTGATCTCGGTCACCGACACCGGCATCGGCATTCCCGAGGAACAGCAGCAGGCGATCTTCGAGGCTTTCCGCCAGGCCGACGGCACCGTCAGCCGCAAGTACGGCGGCACCGGGCTCGGCCTCTCGATCTCGCGCGAGCTGGCACGCCTGCTGGGCGGCGCGATCAGCCTGACGAGCGTCGCCGGGCAGGGCAGCCGCTTCACCCTCTCGCTGCCGGTCACCTACCATCCCGGCGACGTGGCCGAGCGCCCCGAACCGGCGCCGATGGCCGCCATGCCGGCCCTTGCCCCGGCCGCCGTCTCGGCCCGGCCCGCGGCGCCGCTGCCGCGCCAGGTCGAGGACGACCGCGAGACGCTCACCTCCGCCCAGCGCGTGCTGCTGGTGGTCGAGGACGACGCCGCCTTCGCGGGCATCGTGCGCGACATCTCGCGCGAGATGGGCTTCCAGTGCCTCGTCACCGGCACCGCCGAGGAAGCGCTGCACCTGGCGCGCACCTACAAGCCGCACGCGGTGGTGCTCGACGTCGGCCTGCCCGACCAGTCGGGCCTCGCCCTGCTCGACCGCCTCAAGCGCGACGTCGAGACGCGGCACATCCCGGTCCATGTCGTCTCCGGCAGCGACCATACCCAGACCGCGCTGGCGCTGGGCGCGATCGGCTACCTCATCAAGCCGGTGAAGCGCGAGGAACTGGCCTCGGTGCTCGACGCGCTGGCTTCCAAGCTGGCTTCATCCAGCCGCCGCGTGCTCATCGTCGAGGACGACGACGTGCAGCGCGACGCGGTGGGCCGCCTGCTCGCCTCGGGCGATGTCGAGACGGTGGGCGTGGCGAGCGCGGCCGACTGCCTCGAGGCGCTCAGGACGCAGACTTTCGACTGCATGGTGCTCGATCTCAACCTGCCCGACGCCAGCGGGTTCAGCCTGCTGGAGACGCTGTCGAAGGAGAACGCCTATTCGTTCCCGCCGGTCATCGTCTACACCG
Source organism: Novosphingobium sp. GW821-FHT09E05 (assembly GCF_059416165.1). Lineage (NCBI taxonomy): Bacteria > Pseudomonadati > Pseudomonadota > Alphaproteobacteria > Sphingomonadales > Sphingomonadaceae > Novosphingobium > Novosphingobium sp. GW821-FHT09E05. Next base: position 3,372 of record NZ_JBWKOQ010000003.1, on the reverse strand, counting down.
GCCACGACCTCAGCCCCGAGGACGAGCAGCGCCTGCGCCGGTATTCGGATTCGATCATCATCAAGGGCGCCCGCTCGCCCGAGCGCCTGCTCGACGAGGTCTCGCTGTTCCTGCACCAGGTGGTGACGGAACTGCCGGCCGAGCAGCAGACGATGATCCGTGCCGCGCGCAACCGCGACGCCATCCTCGAAGGGCGCCGCATCCTCGTGGTGGAGGACGACGTGCGCAACGTCTTCTCGCTCACCAACATCCTCGAGCCGCAGGGCGCGCTGGTGGAGATCGCCCGTAACGGGCAGGAGGCGCTCGACGCGCTGGAGACCGCCGCCGGGGACGAGGACAGGCGCATCGACCTGGTGCTGATGGACGTGATGATGCCGGTGATGGACGGCCTCACTGCCACGCGCATCATCCGGCAGGACCCGCGCTGGACGAAGCTGCCGGTCATCACTCTGACCGCCAAGGCCATGCCCGACGACCAGGAACGCTGCATCGAGGCGGGCGCCAACGACTACATGGCCAAGCCGCTGGACGTGGACAAGCTGCTGTCGCTGGTCCGCGTCTGGATGCCGCGCTGAACCTGCGGATGGTGAAATCTCGTCCGGATGCGGGTTTGGGACCGGTTGCCCGTCGTCCGGCGGGAACAACTTGCAGCGAAATGGGCTCCTGATCCATGAACGAAAGCGGCATGGACAGCGAGAAGATCGAGGACATCGAAATCCGGCTCCTGCTGGAGGCGCTGTACCGGCGGTACCACTACGATTTCCGCAACTACGCGCAGGCCTCGATCAAGCGGCGGCTAAGGCAGGCGCGCGAGCGGCAGGGGATCAGGACCTTCTCCGCGTTGCAGGACCGGATCCTCCACGATCCCGCCGTCGCCGCGCGGGTGGTGCGCTTCCTGACCGTGCAGGTCAGCGACTTCTTCCGCGATCCCGCCTACTTCAAGGCGATCCGCGAGAAGGTGGTGCCGCACCTCAAGACCTACCCCTCGCTCAAGATCTGGATCGCCGGGTGCAGCGCGGGCGAGGAACTGCACTCCTTCGCGATCCTGTTCCGCGAGGAAGGGCTGGAGGAGCGCACGCTGTTCTACGCCACCGACATCAATCAGGAAGCGCTCGACGCGGCGGCGCGCGGCATCTACCCGCTCGACCGCATCGCGGCGTTCACCGAGAACTACCGGCTGGCGGGCGGCAAGGCCTCGCTTTCGGACTACTACACCACCGGCTACGGCGGCGCGGTGTTCGACAAGACCCTGCGCGAGCGGGTGGTGTTCTCGGACCACAGCCTCGTCACTGACGCGGTGTTCTCCGAGATGCAGCTGATCTCGTGCCGCAACGTCATGATCTACTTCGACAAGCCGCTGCAGGACCGCGCGGTCGGCCTGTTCCGCGATTCGCTGGCGCGCGGCGGGTTCCTCGGGCTGGGATCGAAGGAAAGCCTGCGCTTTTCCGAGCATGCGCAGGCCTTCTCCGAATTCGTGCGCGAGGAGAAGATCTACCAGAGGCGCAAGGTTTGAGCGCGCCCGGGGCCGTGGCGATCGGCGCGTCGGCGGGCGCGATCCAGGCGCTGCTGCAGATCCTGCCCGCGCTGCCCGAGGATTACGCGTTGCCGGTGCTGGTGGTCGTCCATGTACCGCCCGGGCGGCGCAGCGAACTCACCACGCTGTTCGCGGCCAAATGCCGGATGCGCGTGTGCGAGGGCGAGGACAAGCAACCGATCGAGCCGGGCACCGTCACCTTCGCGCCGCCCGACTACCACATGCTGGTCGAGCCGGGCGCGACGATCTCGCTCTCCGCGGACGAGCCGGTGTTCTTTTCCCGGCCCTCGATCGACGTGCTGTTCGAAAGCGCTGCGGACGCCTATGGTCGGGGCCTCGTCGGCGTGGTGCTGACGGGAGCCAACGAGGACGGGGCACTGGGCCTTCGGGCCGTGGGGCAAGCGGGAGGCGTGACACTCGTGCAGGATCCGGCGACGGCATACGCGCGCGCCATGCCGCAGGCGGCGATGGCGGCTTGCCGGGAAGCGACGGTGCTTGGCCTCGACGGCATCATCGCGGCCCTGCTGGAAGCCGGGGCACGGTGATGGCGGCGGCGATGCAGATGCTCGAACCCGGCGCCGAGGCTCCGGTCCACGTCCTGCTGGTCGACGACCTGCCCGCGAACCTGCTGGCGCTGGAAGCGCTGCTGCGGCGCGACGACCTCGTGCTGCTCAAGGCGGGGTCGGGCGAGGAGGCGCTGGAGCAGCTGCTGCGCCACGATGTCGCGCTGGCGCTGCTCGACGTGCAGATGCCGGGGATGGACGGCTTCGAGCTGGCCGAACTGATGCGCGGCAACGAGCGCACGCGCCATGTCCCGATCATCTTCGTCACCGCCGGCAGCTCTGACAGCCAGCGCCGGTTCCGCGGTTACGAGGCGGGGGCGGTGGACTTCATCCACAAGCCGATCGAGCCGCACGTCCTGCGCTCCAAGGCCGACGTCTTCTTCGACCTCTACCGCCAGCGCCGCCAGATCGCCGCCCAGCGCGACGAGCTGGCCGCCGTCACCAAGACGCTGCGCGAGGCGGACCGCGCCAAGGACCAGTTCCTCGCAGTGCTGGCGCACGAACTGCGCAATCCCGTCGCCGCGCTGATGAGCGGGCTCGACCTCCTGAAACGCCCCCGCGCGCCCGAGCAGGCGGACGAGATCCGCGCGCAGATGGAGCGCATGCTGTTCCACCTCGCGCGCCTCGTCGAGGACCTGCTCGACGTCTCGCGGATCAGCGAGGGCAAGGTCTCGCTCCGGACCGGCCGCGTCGCGCTCGGCGACATCCTGCTCTCGGCGATCGAGGGCAGCCGGCACAACATCGATGCTGCCGGGCATAGCCTGTCGGTCGATATCCCCGAGGCGCCGGTGTGGCTCGAGGCGGACTACACGCGGCTGGCGCAGGTCGTCGCCAACCTGCTCAACAATGCCGCCAAGTACACGCCCGCGGGCGGCCGGATCGACCTGACCGCAAGGCTGGACGGCGCCATGGTCGAGATCGCGGTCGCCGACGACGGGGTGGGCATCCCGCCGCCGATGCAGGCGCAGATCTTCGAGATCTTCACCCAGGTCGAGGATCACCGCGCCCGCGCGCAAGGCGGCCTTGGCATAGGCCTCGCGCTGGTCCGGCGGCTGGTCGCGCTCCACGGCGGCACCATCGCGGTGGCGAGCGAGGGGCAGGGGAGGGGCAGCACCTTTACCGTGCGCCTGCCGGTGCTGCCAGGCTAGGGCGCGACCGGCGGCTATCGGGACGTGCGGAAGGTGGCGCTTGTGTCGGGAATGGGTGGAAAGCCGAAAGGCAGTTAATGGCCTTGATCGACAGAAAGCTGTCGTGCGCATAGCCCGACTGGATGCC
>NZ_JBWKOQ010000002.1:0-571749 GCF_059416165.1 Novosphingobium sp. GW821-FHT09E05 | reverse complement strand
GGGGTATCGGGGGCGACCGCGTTCAGCTCGGCGATCGTCGGCAGGCGCTTTTCGGCGAACTGGTGCTCGGTGAAGCCACCGACCACGCGCACCCACTGCGGGGCGGGGGTCCTGTCGACCTGGGCCTTCAGCATCGCCATCGCCTCGGACAGCGAGGTCACGCCGTCCCAGCGCAGCTCCATGTTGAAGTTGAGGCCACCGCGGATGATGTGCATGTGGCTGTCGATGAGGCCCGGGATCAGGCGGTGACCCCTGGCATCGATCACCGTCGCCTCGGGCGCCGCCGCGCGCACTTCCTGCTCGGAGCCCACCGCGAGGAACTTGCCGTCGCGGATCGCCACGGCCTCGGCGGCCGGGTTGGCGCGGTCGAGGGTGGTGACCTTGGCGTTGATGATGATCGTGTCGGTCATGGGGGCGTCCTTCGGTCGGTTCGTCTGGGCGTGAAGCAGGGTGGGCAGGAGCGAGGACGCGGCGGCCCCGGCGATGGTCTGGCGGCGGGTGATCATGCGTCGGCCGTCCGCGCGGGCTTGTCACCCGGCAGGCGGCCGAGCACATGGTCGCGGCAGTCGGTCTGGACGAAGTGGGCGACGTCCTCGGACACCCACGCCTTCTTCGCCAGCGGCACCAGCTGCTCGCCGAGCAGGATGCCCAGCAAGCCGACCAGCGCGATCATCGGCGGCGCCGGCGAACGGACCCCGAGGAAGCTGTAGACGACACCCACCAGCAGCCCGGCGGCAAGCGAGAGAAGATAGGGTTTCATGCGGGTCTCCTCGGGCGTGGCATGGCCCGCTCCTTTCGGCATCTTCGCGGGGAAGACATGGCAAAGGAGCGGGCCGGCAGAGGTTTTCGTCAGGCCTTCACGAAGGCCAGCAGGTCGGGATTGAGAACGTCGGCATGGACCGTCAGCATGCCGTGCGGGTAGCCCTCGTAGATCTTGAGCGTCCCGTGCGGCAGGATCTCGGCCGAGAGCACGGCGGCGTGCTGGTAGGGGACGATCTGGTCATCGTCGCCGTGGAGCACGAGCGTCGGCACGGTGATGGCCTTCAGATCGTCGGTCTGGTCGGTCTCGGAGAAGGCCTTGATGCCGTCGTAGTGCGCCTTGGCGCCGCCCATCATGCCTTGGCGCCACCAGTTGTCGACTACGGGCGTGAACACCTCGGCACCCTCGCGGTTGAAGCCGTAGAAGGGGCCGCCGGCGAGGTCGCGGTAGAACTGGGCGCGGTTGGCGGCGAGCGCGCCGCGCAGGCCGTCGAACACCGCGATCGGCAGGCCCCCGGGATAGCGCTCGGTCTCGAGCATGATCGGCGGCACCGCGCTCACCAGCACCGCCTTGGCGACGCGCCCTTGCGGGATGCCGTGGCGGGCGACATAGGCCGCGACTTCGCCGCCGCCGGTCGAGTGGCCGATGTGGACGGCGTTCCTGAGGTCGAGGTGTTCCATGACGGCGGCGGCGTCGGCGGCGTAGTGGGCCATGTCGTGGCCCTCGCTCACCTGTGCCGAGCGGCCGTGGCCACGGCGGTCATGGGCGATCACGCGGTAGCCCTCGGCAAGGAAGAACAGCATCTGGGCGTCCCAGTCGTCCGACGAAAGCGGCCAGCCGTGATGGAAGACGATCGGCTGGGCGTCCTTCGGGCCCCAGTCCTTGTAGAAGATCTCGACGCCGTCCTTGGTGGTTACGTAAGCCATGATGCTGTTCCTTGCTGGTGTGGAGGTGGGGAAAGAAAAGGGGTGGGACCGGCGGACGGGGTGAGGCCACGCCGGCGGCGTGGAAGATCAGTGACCGCCTTCGGAAGCGCCGAACATAGTCTTGGCGTAAGCGATGCCCAGGCCGTAGGCGCCGCCCCACTTGCGGGCGATGCCGGTGGTGCTGTCGTAGGTTTCGGTGCGGGCCCAGTCGCGCTGCAATTCGAGCAGGTACTGGAGCGAAGTCATCGGCACGGCGCCGAGCTGGATCATGCGCTCCACCGCGCGCTCGTGTGCTTCGGTCGAGATGTCGCCGCAGGCGTCGGTGATGACGTAGGCCTCGAAGCCCTGGTCGATCGCGGAGGCCACCGGGCCGATGATGCAGACCGAGGTCCAGAGCCCTGCGAAGACGATGCGGGGCTTGCCGATGCGGTTGATTTCCTCGATCACCGCAGCGTCTTCCCATGTGTTCATGCTGGTGCGGTCGAGCATCGGCTGGCCGTCGAAGGCCTCGACGATCTCGTCGAACATCGGGCCCGAAAAGCTCTTCTCGGCGACGGTGGTGAGGATGGTCGGCACATCGAACGACTTGGCGGCCCGCGAGATGAGAGCGGCGTTGTTGCGCAGCAGCTCGGCGGAGATCGACTTGGTGGCGAAAGCCATCTGCGACTGGAAATCGATCAGCACGAGCGCGTGGTTATCGTACGATATCAGCGACTTGCCGGGGATTGCGGTGGCCGTCGGGGTGGGAGTGATAGTCATCTCGAGAACTCCTCCTGAATGGGCGTTTGCTGCCCGGTGAGAACCTTTTTGCTCATATCACGCATTCGAGAAAGTCGGATAAAATGAAGTGTTAAGTTCGAATAAATCGAACATCGGCAACGGCTTCGTGTCTCATCGCCGATGTCCGGCCGTCTGCGCCCAAAGCCGGGATCGGGAATATCACCCGCAGGTATGCCCGCCCTTGGCGCTTGAGTGCGGACAGGGGGCGGAGGACGCGGACCGGGACGAGGGCCATAGCCAAGGGTCTTCCGCGTCATCATCGGCTTCGGCCATGGCGCAGGCAGGTGGTGACGGAGGGCGTCAAGACCCCCAGCAGCGCAGCGCGTCGCCGAGATGGGCTGTCAACTGGGGCAGGGCTACCTTTCGCCCGCCCCGCCCCGCCCCGCCCCGATTGCCGCGATGATCCGATCCGCACCTCGGACCTTCGCCGCATGAACGTGTGGTCAAGGCGCTCCCAAGGCCTCGACCACGTCGCGCAAAAAATGCCGCGAAAGGCGATTGCGTCCGACCCCTCTGCCATGTAAATGGCCCGCCTGCCCGTAAGGCACGCCGCTTTAGCTCAGTCGGTAGAGCACATCATTCGTAATGATGGGGTCAGAGGTTCGAATCCTCTAAGCGGCACCACCTTCCTTAAGGCACTTCCACCCAGACATCGGCGGTTTCCCACGGGAAGAGCTCTCCAGCTTGGGGAGCGCTTGGGTCAAGGCTGGGGCGTCTTTGGGCCGGAAACCACGTTAAACCCGGTTGAGATTGATCACGGGACACGACGGACACGAACGTGCTTTCCGGCAGAGGCGGCGGTGTTCCCCATGCTTTCCACCTCCTCAATGCTTCGCGGGCTAGATGCGAGCGGTTGATAGGGTAATCAACGATTCGGATACTCGTGGTCTTAGACGTCGCGGCCATCCGTCTCTTGGCCTTGCTGAAGCTGCCTCGGTCGATTGGCTCGAACTGGCATGCATGGGCGGAGGGGCCGCCAATAAATTCACCCAGTTACAAGCGCTGCTCCGCATCTCGGGGAGGGCTGGAGACTTTCCCGACGGTGCCGGAAGTACGGCCCAGCGACCGAGCAGCTAGCGTTCCGAGATCGACGGCAATCGCCTTGGACCGGGGCGATTCGGTTGGCTGATCAGGCTAAACCGCTGCGACTTTGCAGGCGGCCGATCGCGTTTATTGCATGGCTTGGCCTTGCATGCCTTGCCTTTGCGTCGACCAATTCCGAATAGGCGATCAGCACCTACGTTGCGCGAGAGGCGGACTATCCGCAGACCTTTTTAGGAACAAACGCGAAACACCTTGACCCTGGGCAGCCGCTGATTCATTGGTCGCAAAAGTATGTCTTGACGGGGTGCAGCGCTCAGCACCGCTTAGCATGCCGAGAAAGGCCAGATGACCGAATGCGTGTGATTTCCCTTTTTTCTGGGGCTGGGGGCCTTGATTTGGGCTTGATCCAGGCCGGTCATCAAGTAATTTGGGCTAATGATTTTGATGCCGACGCAGTAGCGACGTATCGAGCAAATATCGGCGACGAGATCGTGCTGGGCGACATTGTTGGTATCTCAAGCAATGAGATTCCCGACGGAGATGTCGTGGTAGGTGGGTTCCCGTGCCAAGGATTTTCGCAAGCGAATAGACTACGGTTTGAGGATGACGTACGTAATCAACTGTATCTCGAATTTCTTCGCATAATTCGCGATAAACAGCCTAAATATTTTTTAGCAGAAAATGTCAGAGGTATATTGAGCCTAGCGGGCGGCCGAGCAATTCAAAAAATTGAACAAGATTTTAGCGAAGCTGGGTACGTCGTGGATAAACGTCTTTTCAATGTCGCTGATTTTGGGGTGCCGCAGACACGTCAGCGTGTGATTATTGCTGGCACACGCCGTGATGTAGCGCCGGGTGCCAGGTTTCAATTCCCGGTAGCGACGCACGCCGCTCCTCTAAAGGCTGCTACGGAGAGACTGGCCCCGTGGGTTACGATCTCAGAGGCATTGGCTCATATCCCCGAGCCGAACGGGGTCAGTGACTTGCATAATCACGTTTTCTCAAAATACAAAGTTACCAATAGGAACTTCACGGGTCATCGTGAAACAGATCCGAACAAGCCGTCTCCGACAATTTTGGCAAGAGGTAATGGAGGAGGAGGCGTTTGTGCACTCCAGCATTTCAGAAACCATCGGCGCATGTCAGTGAGGGAACAGGCAGCCGTTCAGACTTTTCCGGACGACTTCGTTTTCTTCGGCAAGCTCAACTCGATGTACCGGCAGGTCGGAAACGCCGTGCCAGTTCGTTTCGGTCGATTCTTGGGCGAAAGCCTTTTGCTAGCATTTGAGGTCGCTGCTTAACATGCGTGTAGTCTCCCTTTTCTCCGGCGCGGGTGGTCTCGACAGCGGGTTGGCCCGCGCGGGTCTAAACATTGTCTGGGCAAATGACATTTTTGCCGACGCGGCGGCCACTTATAGGCATAATATTAGTGCGCACATCTCCACCCAAGACATTTGCGACGTCGATTCTGATGATATTCCGGATTGTGATGTCGTTGTCGGTGGTTTCCCATGCCAAGGTTTTTCTGTTGCAAACTGGGCGCGCACAACAGCAGATCCAAGAAATCGTCTATATAAAGAAATGCTTCGCGTGGTAGCCGCTAAAAAGCCAACCTACTTTGTTGGGGAAAATGTACGTGGCCTCGCGTCGATGGCTGGTGGTCAAGTCCTTCGCAATATTTTGGCGGACTTCAAGCGAATTGGCTATGACGTAAGCGCGGAAGTGGTAAATTCCGCAGACTATGGCGTTCCTCAAAAGCGTATGCGTTTGCTAATTGTCGGGGTCAGGAACGACCTGAGCAATCAGCTTGCGTTCCCCCCCGCTCCTACTCACGCGACGCCCGAAAAGGCGGAGGCTCTCGGCTTGATACCATGGTTGACCGTCGGCGAAGCACTTAAGCATTTTAAGGAACCAACTGAGCCGAACTCACACCTCAACCACCAATGTTCGCAATATAAGCTGAGGTTCAATGGACATTTGGGTCATCGTCATATCGACCCAACGAAACCGGCGCCGACAGTTACTGCCAGAGGTGATGACCGTGGCGGGGTGGTAGTTTTGCATCATCCAGGCAATCATCGACGAATGACCGCTCGCGAATTAGCTGCCGTCCAGTCGTTCCCGGATGAATTCTTTTTTGTTGGGACTAAAACGTCGGCGTATAGGCAAATTGCGAATGCAGTACCGCCTCTTTTGGGTGAGGCTATAGGCAAAATGTTGATTGAGGCCGAGATGCGTCGAACACAAAAGTCCAGGGCCGCATGACACCAGCCAAGCCCTTTTCCAGCTATAAATGGCGGTGGCTTAGCGTCCAACCTAGCGAGAGCCTATTGCAGGCTCCCGTGTTTTTGGGGGTGTTAAGGGCACTATGGCGAAACGAAGGTGACGTATTTAGCAGTGCGGCACTAAAAGATGATCTACAAGCGGTTCAAGATGATACGGATTCACCCGTGACGCTTGCTCGTGATCAAACACGAAATCTTTTCCGTAATTCAGGGCAGTACTGGAGAGGAACTGGATTACTGGTTCCGCAGCCGGGCTTGATTACTTTGACAGATCTTGGGAGGCGAGTTGCTTCCGGCGGAGTGACAGCTGGCGAGTTTGCAGCTTTAATGATTCAGCAAACCGTGCTGCCCAATCCGGTGACGTACACTCCCGAAGAAATGGCTGTTTGGGTTGCTGCTGGTCTTCAAATTAGACCTCTCAAACTAATTCTCGAAGTCATCGAGGCTCTAGGGCGCCGTGCGGGTAGTGGCGAAGCATCCCTCAATAATATTGAGTTGGTGAAAGTTGTTATACCTCTTGCGGGCATTTTTAGTCCGCCTCGTAAAATTGCTGAAACAGTACTACTTTATCGTCGAGGTGTCCTGAGTACCGCTACGTGGCCTGACTGCGCGCCCGCGGCGAATGACAAGCGCTTAGCGCGCGAGTTTTTACTATTTTTGGCAAACTTTGGGGTGCTTCGGCTGGATGCTTCGATGCCCAGCAGGGATGAGCGACGCTTTTATTTGTCCGAAATCTTCGACGTCGATAATGCTGTGGACCCAATCGGTCCTTCAATCTTCGAGGGCGAAGAAGATGCTGACGAGGCAATCGAAGAAGTAAGGGATTCGAGCTTACCGTCAATGATTGAACGCCAGCGGGTGCTTACGCTTTCGATGGCGAGAGCAGGTCAGGGGGCGTTCAGAAACCGAATCATGCAAGGTTTTAATAATAGCTGCATAATTACGGGAGAGAAGATTCCTCAGATACTGGAAGCGGCTCATATTATTCCATTTTCGCAGAACGGCTCGGACCAGCGAGATAATGGATTTTGTATGCGCGTCGATATTCATCGACTTTACGATTCGGGTAATTTGAGAGTGAAACCGAATGGAGCCATTGAGAAATCTGAACTTCTAGCTGCTAGCCCCAATTACGATATCATACCCCAAACTGTCCCTATTCCGCCCTTCATTAGCGTTTCCAACCTTGCTTGGCGCAATGCATACCTCTGAGAGGTAATTGCTGCTAAAGCTCGTATTCCAATTTTCTGCGGTAAAAATTTATACTATTGATCGATAATTTGCGCCACCACCGTTCTCGCGAATAAAATGCCGCATAATTGATTAAGAATATACTTATATCTGAGCTTTTGGTTGTATAAATTAATCGATGGTTATTTTTAATACATGCTTTTTGTTAAAGTGTGTATACATAGACATCGCAAAGCGGATTATAGTCTTTCTTAACGATGAGCGTGCATTCTTCGCAGAGATCGTCGGCTGGATGCCATTGTACACCGGTGCCAAAGGGCCGGACGAGTTGTGCCCGCCTCGATGAGGCGATAGCCGCAGCAACTGGCTTTGAGAACCGCTGTTGAAGAATGTCTCCATCTATGCCGTGTTTCAGCGAAAGCCGGTCCACGACCTTTGGATCCAACGCCTGTTCCCGCTGAAGAGCGGCGATCACTCCATCGAACAAAATTTTCATCTTTCTCGCCGGATTAGACGGCAAGGGATCAGCGCTGAGTTCAATGTGAAGGCCATATCGGCCGGAAACCATTCCCGATTTGAGCAAGGTTCCGTTCGCGGCAGCCCACCATACAGCGAACACGTTCCGAAAATTGGTTGGTGCAAACTGAAGGTGAACGATTGGCTCAGACGGAGCCGTGGGCCGAGCAACTAGCTGGTAGTGCAGTCGATGCCGGAACCCCTCTTCCAACTTCGATTCGTCGAGAGATCTAGAGCGGCGAGCACTGAGGCCATGGTGGGCACCATTCCGAAACGTTGCAGTCTCGATGTTGTAGACCACGACGTTTTCAACATCAAAAAATCCGTCGATCGTGGAGGAGTAGACGCCCTCTAGAATGTGGCCAGGCTCAGCCGCGATGCCCTCAATAGCGGATCGCAAAGCGCGACGGGCCGCATCCATGGGACCTCGCCTGGACGAATGGGGCATCCGAAGTGCGCTGTAGAGTGTGGCGAACCCCGAGCCATGTTCGATTCTCCATGCCTGCGTCATACGGTAGACCACCCCAGAAGATTTCGCGTGGGTAGACCTTATATTAAAGGCGTTTAAGCCCAGTTACCCCGCGAGATGTTTGCGGGCTCTGGGTATCTTATCTGGAGAGCAGCAATTCGTGCGCTGCCACGCCTAGCGCGTCCGCCGATCGACCGAGAGCCCGAACAGACGGGTCCCTCGCGCCGCGCTCCAAGTCGCCGATATAGCAGCGCTCCAGGTCCGCCTCCAGCGCGACTCTTCTTGGGACACGCCCATCAGCTTGCGGTGGCGACGAAGGTTCGCGCCCAAGAGCTGAACACGCCACAGGACGATGTGAAGCAAGAAAGTGCATGCTTTAAAACGAGCTAGTCCGACCATCTTATCTGATAAGCTATTGATATATATAAATTATGTCAGTCGAGCAAGTCCCCTAATGCACACTGCAAGGCGACTGCGATCCGCTCCACGACGGTGATGGTGGGGTTCTTCACCTGCCGCTCTATGCCGCTGATGTAGGTACGATCAAGTCTAGCCTCGTCAGCCAACGTCTCTTGTGACCAGCCGCGCTCCTTGCGCAACCGCTTCATGTTGGCCGCTAATCTTTGCCGGACGTCCATCCTCCAGCATCAGCCGGAATGACGACGATCCGACCACGGACTATGAATCTCATTTTTGCTGGCGTTGGCCTTACAGCCCGATATCCTCCGCGCCGATGAGGCCGTCGTTTGGCCTTTATCGCGAGGGACATCCGATGAAGACCAAGACGCTTACGTGTCCACGCCGATGGCGTGTCCGAACGGCTTGCCGGCGAGCGTTCCAGCAAATTCGGTAAACGCACCGGCGGCGCTCGCGGCACCGCTCCATTTCACCATTTCTCACAGGAGTCCTTATGGACGAACCCATTCACGCGCCAAAACGAGGCGTTCTGTCTGCACTTGCGCGCCTAATTCAATGGATTGTTTTCGCGCTAATGGCTATCTTCGCCGCGGCATTTACCGCGATGGAGCTTCAGAAAGCCAATATTCCGGGCGCTCCCCTTGCTCTTCTGTATGTCACGATCGGCGCAGTGACTGCGTTTGCCTTCATACATGTGCCGCCGATCTTCTTTCGCATCCCAGGCAAGGGCAAGTTGGTTGCCTACCTAGCCATCATTCCTGTTTTCATACTGTTCGGCGTCTACGAAGACCAGATGAAGCCGGTATGGGAAGCCACGTCCGAGGGCGCCAAAGAGGCACGAGAGCAGCGGGCCAGGGCAGATCGCGAGTTCGAAGCTAGTCGCCAGCAAGAAGAGGCAGAGCGAGAGCTCACCGACACAAAGACTGCGATCGACGAGCTTGCGAATATGAATGCCAAGCTGGAGCGGTGTTTCTCCTCGTGGGGGCATCGTCTGCCTGCGTTGGAGGATCCAGTGAAGGCAAGCCTGCACAATCCCGATGCTTTCGAACACGTTGAAACCGTGCTGATTGTGCCCGACCAAGACGGCAAAGACGTAGCAATGACTTTCCGCGCAGAAAACGGTTTTGGCGCGATCAGGACGGGAACAGTCAAGGCGAATCTCCGTGCTGACGACTGTTCAGTCGAGGATATCGGAGAGATCGAAGTCGAATAGCGCCCCCCGATCACCATTAAACCTTGAAGGCCTCTGGAGCGATCCGGGGGCCTTTTTTCATTGGAGCCATTATGCACATAATTGACAATCCAGAGTCCATGGCTCGCGCTTTGGCCACATACCTCAACCCGTGGCTGATGCGGCGGCTGGTACTGTATCGACACCACCTGCATGAAGCTGGCTGCGAAGTCGGCGAGCTGGGCCCGGTCATCATCATCGACCCAGGCGACAACCTGTGCGCGATAGAGAAGGCCGCAGGCGTCGCCATCAGCGGCGAACCTGAGTGGGAAGCCTGCACCATAGATCATGGCTGGTGCGAAATCGCTTTCGTGACCGGGGACGATGGAAGTGGTGTGGTGATCCTCGTACCTGACCGCGAAGGCATCGACCCTGCTTTGCTGGCAATCGTTCGCACCCACGCCATCGACATATCCGACGCCACCGATGCCGCGACCGAGCCGCCAGCCCACAACGGCATGTAGCGCATAACCCAGCCGCCGAGAGCCTTTCTCGGACACAACATCCCAGCAAATCCGACGCTCGCAAGGTCTTCGCCTTCGCGGGCATTTTTATGTCCAGGAGACACCCGCCATGATTACGATCTTCGACCGTGCCGCGATGGCGCATACGCTGACGCTCGACCTCAATCCGCAGCTACTTTCCCTGCTCGAAAACCGATTCACCGCGCTGCTGACATCGGACTGCGACCTCGCCGAGTGGACCGAATACCTTGTCATCGAACCGGGGGATACGGAGGAAGACATCATAAAGGAGGTGGGCTTCTCGCCTCTCACTGATCCGATCGATCGAGGACGGTTCGGAAGCGCAGACTTTCGCCCTTACTGGGCTTATCTGGCTGATCTTAGCGGGTGGTACGAGATGATCGTCACGGCCGGCAGCACATTCGCCTACGTGCTGTTCGTGGAGGACGCTGATGGGCTCCTGCCAGACCTGCGCCAGATGTGCCGGAGGTATGCAGCATGAGGATGCTGGGCGTCCTCATTACCGCCTGTGTGGTCCTGGCAGCGGCGCAGGCAGTGGCAGCGGCGTTCGCGCTTCTGCTACTAGCGGCGATGATCTACGGACTGGTGTCGCACCCCCGCGAAATGCTGGGACTTATCGGCCTTTGTATTGTTGCCGGACTGGTTCAGGCTCAACCGCTCGCGTGCGTAGGCATCGTCGCGCTTGGGATTACGGCAAAGTTCGCCATGCGATGGTGACGGATCACCCGCGCTTCTGAGCTTCGTCCGCCTCAGCTGCATCAGGGCTTGACCCACGCGTTACCTATGTTATCCGACTCTCAGCTTTCTTGTGACAGCTGCACTCCGAAACTTCATTTTATGAGTTCGAGTCGCCTGCTTCTTCGCAAGTGCTGATCCACTTTAACCCTGCGTTTTCACGACGGGTGAGGTGTGTCCAGCGCTCGCGTGAGACCCCTCGCCAGTCCTGACTATGCATCGCCATTCGATCCTCCGGTCGATGGTGCGGAGTAGCACTGTGCATTTGACTGATAAAATATCCGGAGCGGCCACATCGCCGGTCCTCCTAAGCGATATCGATTTTTCTGCCTTCAACTCGACGGCCCGCGCAGGCGATGGCCTGATGGCCGCTAACGACACAATGCCGGTTTCTGGGCCAAACGAAAGAGGGGAAGCCGGGAAGCCGGTTGAAGCGCCTGGACGCCCCCTCATCGTCGAAGCGTCTGCGCCGGGTGATGGTACTGAAGGCGGTAAAGGCGGTGACTCGTGCGGAAGCACCGGCTCTACCCCCTTTACCGGCTTCGAGCTGACCAACGCCGGATTCATAGAGGCAATCTTCACCGAACTTCCGGATGGTGCACGCGCGATCGTGGCAGGCAAATCCGGCGATCCGCAAACCGGCGGCTGGACTGCGCATCAGGCCGACCGCATCGAGCGCGTCTGCCCAGATGATCATAATACATACTTCAATTGCGCAAGCTTCACGTCGGATGAGGATGGCGCTCCGACCGCCCGAAAGGAATATGCCGCTGGCTATCACGTCCTGGTCCTGGACGACGTCGGCACCAAGGTAAATCCGGCGCTGATCAAAGGGGTGGCACCGACGTGGGAACTAGAAACCAGCCCCGGCAATTTTCAGATCGGCTTCAAGCTGACTCCGCCTCTGCAGGATGCGAGCGATGTCGATGACTTCCAGAAGCAGATTGCGAAGGCCGACCTGACGGACCGAGGAGCGCTGGGGATGTCTCGGTGGGTGAGGTTGCCCAACGGCGTCAACGGTAAGCCAAAGTACACGACCCCAAAGGGGCCGTTTCGATGCAAACTGCACGGCTGGAGTCCGGAGGTAAGCTATTCGTCCGACCAACTACTGGCGGCGCTGGTCCCTGCTGCCGAAAGTGAAACACCGCCAACGGCCTATAAGACGCCCGCGCAGGGGTCTCCAAGTGACGGTGGGGTTTATGTTCCCCGCAGTCAAGAGCACCCCGTCGTAGCGGCGTTCAAGGCGCGCGGTCTCTACAAAGCGCAGATTTCTGCCGGAAAGCACGACGTCACCTGCCCGTGGGTGGAAGAACACACGGACAAACTGGACACCGGCTCGGTCTATTTCGAGCCCGATAACGCGCACTCAATCGGCGGCTTTTGCTGCCAGCACTCCCACAAGGATCAATACCGTATCCGGCAGTTGCTGGAGCAGTTCGAACTGACGCCTACGCAGGGGCGTAACCGGGCAACCATCCGCATCGTAGGCGGCGAAATGCACAACGTCGTGGATGCGGCAGAGGCCGAACTGGCCAAGCAATCCAATGTTTTCCAAGCCGGGGGACTGATCGTGAAGGCTGCCCACGACTTCATGACCGGAGACTGGGGACTCAAGCCGCTGAGCGAAGCGGACGTCACGCTGATGCTTTCCCGCGTCTGCGACTGGGAAAAGTTCCTGAGCGGCAAAGACGTGTGGGTTCGCTGTGATCCGTCGCTGCGGCACGTCACAACCCTCTGCCGCGCCGAGGAATATCGTCATCTCCTCAAGATCAAGGGCCTTGCACGTCAGCCGTACTACAGGGAGACCGATGGCGTCCTGCTGACCGATCCAGGCTACGATGCCACGGCGCAGCGTCTCGGCGTCTTTGACGGGGCAGCGTTCCCGCCGGTCGGACGAACCGAGGCTGCCGCACGCGAAGCTCTTGCCCGGCTGGAAGGGTTGCTGGAAGAGTTCCACTTCGCAGATCAAACCGACAAGGCCGCTGCGCTGTCTGCCGCCATGACCGCAGTCGTTCGGCCCAGCATCGATCTGGCCCCAGCTTTCCACGTGAAAGCGCCCGCGCCAGGATCCGGCAAGTCCTATCTCTGCGAACTGTTCTCGCTTTTCGCCGGACCCGGCACGCCCGCACGCATGAGCTACCCGAAGACATCAGAGGAAGCGACGAAGTCGATCATCGCTGTGCTGCTGGGGAGCCCCGCCGTCATCGAGTTTGACGACATGGACACGGACTGGATTCCGCATGGCGCCATCAATCGCATGCTCACTTCCCGGTCAGTCACCGACCGCATACTGGGCCAAAGCAAGACAGCTACCGTGTCGACCAACACGCTGGTCCTGGGTTCCGGCAACAACGTAGGTCCGCTGCGCGACCTATGCCGCCGCGTACTGACTATCAATCTGAACACACGCGCCGAGACGCCCGGCACGATCTCATACAAGGGCAACCCAGTGGCTGCGCTGCGCCAGAACCGCGAGCGCTACGTCATGGATGTACTGACGCTCGTTGAGGGGTGGAAAGAGGCGGGGAGCCCTCGGACATCGGTGTCGGCGCTCGCGAGCTATGGCAGTGCGTGGGCAGACTATTGCAGGCACCCGCTTATCTGGCTCGGCCTGCCTGACCCTGCGACTAACCTGATCCAGCAGATGCAAGCCGACCCTGACGCGGACTTACTGAGGGCATTGCTTGCCGCTTGGCATGGGAAGCATGGCAGCACGACCCTGACCCTCCGCCGATTGCTCGACAATGTTTACGGCACCGAGATCGAAGAGGCGCTGATCGATATGCCCGTTATGGACCACGGCAAGATCAACCGCTCAAAGCTCGGCTGGTATCTCAAGCGCAACATGAACCGCGTCACTGGCGGGTTCGTGCTGGAGCAGGTGGACGCATCCGAACGGAAGGCGTGGAAGGTGGTGAAGCTGGAAACCGGGGAACCGGCTTCACCGCCTTCGGACCAGCCGTCCGCCGCAGACGCTCACCCGGAGGCGCTATTCTGAGCGCAAGAGGGAGGCGTCGCTATCGACGTCTCCCGTCCTGTGAGCAACAAATTCAGTCGCTGGAGTCACCCTGAACGCCGAAATCCAGCGTTCCGGGCCCGTCCTATCACGCCCATTCGCCGCGCCCTGCGGCTTTCATCATCAGGTCAAGGAATCAAACAATGCCAAAGGTTAAGCTCGATGCTGCCTTCTGCCTCACCGCGCGCTGCGAGCCCGGAAAGAAGCGAACCGACTACTATGATACTTCGATCACCGGCTTCATGCTGGAATGCCGCTCCAGTGGCGGCAAGACGTTCCTCCTGCGCTACTCGAACGACCACGGCAAGCAATGCCAGCGCAAGATCGGCATGTACGGCGACATCACTTACGATCAGGCTCGCCGTGTCGCCCAGCGCTTGCGTTCCGAAGTGGTACTCGGCGGTGATCCGGCGGCTGCGAAGGCGGAGAGGAAAGCCATTCCGACCTACGCCGAGGTTGCCCGCCAGCACATCGAGCACAACGAGACATACCAGAAGACTCCTCACAACACCGAGCGGGTCATCCGATGTCATCTGCTTCCCCGGTGGGGTAAGCTGAGGCTCAACGAGATCACCACGCAGGCCATAGCGCCGTGGCTGGCCGAACTGCGCAAAACCCTCGCTCCGGCAACGGTCGAGAAGATACGCGTCACGATGAACCGTTCGTTCGAGCTGGCGGCCAAATGGGGCATTCCCGGCGCACAGCTCAACCCGGTGAAGGCCGTGCCGAGGCCGAGGTTTAACAATAAGAAGGAGCGCTTCCTGACTGCTCAAGAGGCGGAGCGTCTGGTGACGGCCTGCAAGGCGTCGAGCAGCACCCAGCTTGCCGCTATCGTTCAATTACTCCTGCTCACCGGGGCGCGCAAAACGGAAATCCTGAAAGCCCGATGGTCGAACGTCGATCTTGAGCAGCGTGCTTTATATCTGCCCGACACGAAGACCGGGAAGCCCCGGTATGTCCCGCTCTCCGCCGATGCCGTCGAAGTCATCAAAGGCCTGCGGCGATGGGATAAGTGCGATTGGCTGGTTCCGAACCCGGTCACTCGCGAGCCGTTCACCGATCTCAAGAACCCCTGGAATACCGCACGGAAAGTCGCGGGTCTTCTTGATGTTCGCATCCACGACCTTCGGCATTCCGCCGCGAGCTTCATGGTGAACAGCGGCGTGGACCTCTACGCCGTGGGCCGGATTCTGGGCCATTCCAGCCCCGATACGACTCAACGCTACAGCCACCTCGCCAATGAAACGCTGCTGTCCGCAGTTGAGGCCGGAGCAGCCAAAATGAGGGCTGCCTGATGTTCGATGATGGGTTGCAGCAAAACCTTCGTGAACTCGACGCATTCCTCGCCACTCGCGAAGTGAACCGGAACGATCGGGTGACCGTGCTCATCGGGGAGTGCCTTGGCCCTGGCTCTATGTCTGGCTCGGAGGTTCTTGCCCGGATCGCCCAACTTGGCTTCGACCAGCAGCACGTCGGGATCAGGCTCGACAAGGACAAAGGCGGACCTTGGCGTCGCTCAGATGACGGCCACTACCATCTGAACCGATAATCCACCTGTACCCCGGATTGGCCCTGCGCTGGTCCGGGGCTTTCTTTAACCTTCGCTGCCGCCTTGTCATCGACTGCCAAGGCGGTGCGGCCAACATAGAGAATACCGTATGACTGAGCTACAGCTTGCCGGGCGCACTTGCGCAGAATGGAACCGGGAATGGAAGCCCTTGGGTGGGGGACTTGCTAAGCGCCATGTCGATCTACGCACGTCAGTTGGCCTCTTCCGCTTCCGCTTGGATGGTCAGGTTGTCTACATCGGCTGCGGCCGGGAATATTCGAAAGGCGGCCTGATGAAGCGCCTGCTCGATTTCGTCAGGTCCAGCCCGAGTGGTCGAAAGCACCATGCGGGCCAGAAGGTCTACGAACATAGGGACACCCTCAAGGTCGATGTGATCGTGACCGGGACTGACTATTCTGCCGGGGTGATCGCGCAAAGACTGAAGCGGGCTTTCCTCGGCATCCGGCAACCCGCTTGGAACGCAACCCGATCGTAACCCCTCTTCGCCCCGGATTTTGCCACGCGCAGGTCCGGGGTTCCTCCTGTTATTTTTGCGATTTGCCAAGGCTACAGCGCCGATTGCCATGATGGTTGACCCTTGGGCGAGCTTTACGACGCCAACGGTTTCGATGGCTTCCGTCTGCCGAGGCCCATGCTGCCGCTGCTCAAGTTGCTGCCGAACTGAGCGGTCATCCATAAGGCTCGAATTGTTTGCCGAGCGCCTGCGCCGATAACGGCCCTTATGTGAACCCGAACCGGCTGGCATGAAGGGACGGTCGCCCTGCGCCCAACCTTGCCGTTCGACCGGGAAATCAGTGCACCTATCAGCATACCTCCTGCCAATGACCAGAGCTGGGACATTCTTGCCGATCGGCGCCGCTACTCGAAGTGTCCGCCTATGCCGAATCCGGCGATTCATCCCACCAATATGCCATCTCTCCTACGTCCAGGCGGTTGGACGGACCGGAATGTCGGGTTCTGATGTTGGCAGCCATGAAGCTGCCACCCATTTGATGTTCCTGACTCATCTGCAATCCCGCGTTAACGCTTCACATTGCATCATTCTACCGTCTCGTCGTCCCGACCGTGAGCCGCGACGCCGATAGTCCTTTGAAGTAATTGGGTATTGCGCCCTTGGAATTCTGCCGTACGTTGTCCAACCTGTGGCGCATACATGACACTGTACGAAAATTGTTATGGCGGCGTTTACGATAGCCCTGAGCAGTGCTATGTTAACACTATCCCTATCGAAAGTGCGGGAGTGGGTTGTTTATAACGTCAACAATTATTTTCGAGATGGTGCGGTTCATTGTAGCCTCGCTGAAGAAGATGATTGGATGATTGGCCATGACGAAAGTCGCGGCGATCATACCGACATTATATACGATTATGTTCGAACAAAGTCCCATTAGAGTGTTTTGGCGCTCGACAGACATCTGTGCTGGGGGAGGAGCGCTTCCGAAAGGAAATGTCCGCATGGGGCGCGGATTGCTTTTCCCCCCTCTCGTGGAGCGGGCGTGATCGATTGGATTCCGACACTTAAGCATTACCCGCACTTCGATAAGCCTATACGGCTAAAAGATATCGAGAAGCTGGTACGTGATCCCGATGCGGTTGCACGCAACAGCTTCTATCCGTTCATGCGGTTTGAAGAAAAGTGGCAACCGTTCCGCGACAAACAAGGCAACAAATCCGACAAGAAGGTACGGGAACTGCGATTCGCAAGCCGACGCGACGCTTATATCTATTCCTATTATCGGCACATTCTTCGCGAGCCTTACGAAGCGGCCTTGGTAGCACGAGGCCTTGGCGAAAACGTAATCGCGTATCGCAAGCTGACAACGTCGGAGGGCAAAGGGAAGTCCAACATCGACTTCGCTCTTGACGCCTTCAACGTCATACGTGGCTACGGCAACGCGGCAGTTGTGACGCTCGATATCAGCAAGTTTTTCGAGAGCATCGACCACGAATTGCTGCGGCAGAAATGGTGCGGATTGCTGGGGGCGGCAGAACTGCCGCACGATCATGCGGCAGTCTTCCGCGCTATTACACGATATGCGATCGTCGATCGGGACGCAGCTTACGAGCGGCTCGGCTATCTCACATGGCAGGCAAAAGGTTCGAGTAGAATTCCCGTTTACAAGACGGGCTTCAAGGACATGCCGCGACAGCTATGTACTAATGCCGATTTTCGCGAGAAAATTTGCGGCAAAGGTGGGACGGTCGCCAGCTTGATCGAAACGAACAAAAATCATTTCGGCATCCCGCAGGGTTCGCCAATCTCTGACATGCTCGCGAACCTGTACCTAATCGACTTCGACAGCGCGTTGAAAGCGTACGTCGATGCGATCGGCGGGGCATTTTTCCGTTACTCCGACGATATTATCATCGTCATTCCCGGCGGCGAACCGGAAGCGTTAGCCGCGCGTGACTTCGCTATGGCGGAGATTCAAAAGCACGGATCGCAGATCGTTATCAAAGCGAAGAAAACGTCCGTACTAAAATACTCCCCCGCCCCCGGCGGACAGGCGTTCGAGAAGCTACACGGCGAGCAAGGCGAAAACGGCCTCGAATACCTCGGTTTTCGATACGACGGACGTGCGGCATACCTACGCGATGCAACGCTGTCGCGGTTGTATAGGAAAGTAACACGGTCGATACGTGCCGAGGCGCGTGCGTTGGTGCGGCGATATCTTGGCAAGGATCAAGCATACATCGAGAGCCGATTTGACGCCGCCAAATTTATGCAACGGTACGGACGAGTCGAGGAATTCGACCCTGCCGCCAGCTACGACACATGGACGTTTTGGACGTACGCAAAGCGCGCTATCGAAACATTCGGTCCGCTTGGGCGACCGATCGGCGGGCAGTTGAAGAACTACGGTCGGATTGTCCGCACTCGAATGGCGCACGAGATTGCTGACGCCCTCGCCTAACGAGTGAGTGCGATTAGCGGCGTTAATCCACTTGCGAAACCGATCCGCCGTTAATCCACAGATCCGTTTCGCGACCCTCCATGCTATCCCATACGATGCGGGGAATTACGGCGACACCTTACCAAATCCCCAACCTGAACCAGCGGCAGCTTTCAAGATGTGATCTTGGTGCCGAGTACGTCGCCTTTGTCAGCGGCTTTGATCAACGGGACATGACGCGCGGAATGGCCGGTGTCGGCGTAAACTGCCATTACCGGCACCGCGTCGGAACGGAGATATCTGGTCGGCTGCCGACTCCGCGTGAGCGTCGGCTATCCCCGCGACCCGTCTCAAATCCGGACATTCTCCTTACGGCCATAGCCGGCAGATAACGCGGTTTATGAAAACCATGACTGAACCTATTTTTTTGGGAGGGGCTGCTGTGCGCCCCTTTTGCCGCCATTTTTAACGAAATCGGCAAACGACTGCTATATTTCACAACTGGCCGTTGCAGTCCCAACCATTCAACACCCGCGAGACAAGCGGCGTCGGATCAGCGGCAGGGTTTCGCCAGTCGGCGCGGCCGGGATGCGTGACAGTCACTACCGTCCGGCCATTCGCCGCCTGATGAGCTTCACTCTTCCAGCGTCGAGCATTCATCTCCTGAAAGCTATCGAGTAATTGGTTCGCTCCGACCTTTTCCCGCACCCACTTTCCGGCGGTGCCACCAAAGCAGATGATGGCTTTGACGCTAAGCGTGTCGATCACGGCTTGATGGACAGGCCAGCACATGTCGAGCAAATGGCTTTTCTCAGCCTGCAGCATGGCCTCTGTCGCTGATCGTACGAAGACGACGTTACTTGCCGGGGTAAGGCGAGGATCTAGGTTAAGCTCTCGCAGCATGTGAAGAACGCGAGGCTGGAGCCCCCATGTCCCCGGCGCCGCGCCTTCCCAACTATCATCGGCGTAAGCAGACCATTGGCGAGTAAGAGCGCGAAAATCGGCGATGCTCGTGCCGATTGTCTCGGAGGCCTGCTTGTCGGGATTACCGCCTGGATTAAGGCCGAGGAGATATACTGGCCGCGTTTCCGTGAATGCCTCAGGTCCGGTGTAGAACACCGATCCAGAACGATTCAGAAGCGTAGCGGGCAAGCTACTAAGCGCAGCATCAATCGAGTTATGCGTGGCAGGGGTTCTATTGCTGGTGACTGGCGGCGAGGAAGTTTGGCGAGGTGCTGGAGAGTGAGCAGCCGATAAAACAACAGGTCGATGGCTATGCTTTGTTTTCGCGGAACGAGATTTCTGCGTCTTTGGTTCCAGTCTGTTCATTTGCCAGGCGAATACGATAAAGACAGCAACCATTATAACAACGCCAACGCCGCCAAATACCTCGAACGTCCTCATAGCAATCCACAAAATGGCCAAAAATCCAAATAAGCGAACCATGCTGCAGTCTCAATTGGAAAGTTTCGGGGTATGGTGAAAATAATACTCAATTATCCCGAACAACGTTAAATGAATTGTTTGGTATGTTGCGACCGGGAATGGTAATATTCACCATGATCTAACTTTAGCGAGATATTCCATAACGGCCTCGGCTGCTGACAACGCGGCTTGTCGGAACAATATGCATGGATAGGTGGGGAGGCAATCCTCCCCTGTAGGTTCATTCACGCTGCCAAATTACGCTTCCAAAACACCCGGAGCATCGGGGGTTTGCTGTTGAAGTGAGACCGACTTTTCCATTATAAAGCGCTCGCGATAGAGGTTGTGAGCAGCGTCGCAGACATTCGATGCAAAGTAAGCATTAAATCCGCCGCCGACTACAGATCCAACTACGGGTACAACCTGAGCCAGCTTTGCCTTAGTAAGTCTTACGCCCAACGCTTTTGCGATCTGTTGAACTAATTTCACGAAAGCGCTCTTCTCCAATTCCTGCCAAGTCGCCCGCTTTGCGAGACTTCCGGAGATTTTTGTCAGTTGAGCCATTGCAGCAGCTTTTGATGCGTCCGTCGGACTTGAGGATAGGGCCAAGACATTCAGAGCGTAAATTCGCTCTTTTTGGTTGTTTATGTCGAAACCGTAATAGGTGGCATATTCTCCAACTGCTCGCAGGCAACCAACCATTAGCGCAGGGACATCGGCGACGAGCCCAACAGCCCCGACAGCGCCAGTGGCAGCACCCTCAGCGAACAGCAGCCCTTTATATTTAGCGGCGAGCCAGCCGACGGTCCGATCAACTTGCTGAAGATCAAGCTTAGAAATATCGTCTAAGCATGAAACCTCATGGCCATCTCCCCTGAATTCTTTAAATATTACTTCTGGATTTACGCTCCACTGGGCTGCATCGTTTGCGACCCCGATAATTCCAGTCATTGCCTTCTTGATCACATCGCCAACGTAAGGAGTGCTCATGATCGCTTCGCCAGCAATGTCTACTGGCTTTGTTAAAAGTCTCGTCGCCGTGCTGAACCAAGTTTTTGGCGGGTTCTTCCATGCTTCAATTTCTACTAAGGCATTTTTCTCATATGCTGAAAGCTTCATGAACCACGTCCTGGCGAGAGTGCAAAGGCAATTTCCAGTTACTTTCTAGGCGTTAATCAGCACAGTCAATCAATGATCTTGAAGGCTCTCACATCGGGTTCTGACCGGGTCGAAATTCCAAAGTTCACCGAGCCAAAGTGCTTTCAATAGGAAGACGCCCAGTTCGGATTTCAGGACAATCTGGGTATCGCTTGGGCAACCCGGAAGCCTGGGCAAATTCCGGCATCAGAAGCCTCGGAAACCGTGGATTTCTGCCGTTCTATCGCTCGTATTCGTAATGATGGGGTCACAGGTTCGAATCCTGTAAGCGGCACCATTCTCCAACATCAACAAGCTGAAATACAACGCAGCGTCGCTGCCTGCACGTTCGCGCGGGCAACACCGCTGCGGGGCTCTTTTTCAGCTGGTGAAAATAAGGGGGTCACGCCGGCGATGGAGCCGCTACGTTCGCAGGGAAGCGAAGTGGGAGCAGGATGTGGCGCAAGCGGCGAATCACGAAGATACGGCGGACCTGCCCTATTTGCGCAAGGTGGTCGGGGCTTCGATGGCCGGCACCATCGTCGAATGGTACGAATTCTTCCTCTACGGCACCGCCGCCACGCTGGTGTTCGGCAAGCTGTTCTTCCCGGCGGGCACGAACGAGCTCGACGGCGTGATCGCCGCCTTCGCCACTTACGCGGTGGGCTTCATCGCGCGTCCGCTGGGAGGGGTGGTGTTCGGGCACATCGGCGACAAGGTCGGGCGCAAGTCGCTGCTGCAGTTCAGCCTGATGCTGATCGGCGCCTCCACGTTCCTCATGGGCTGCCTGCCGACGTTCTCGGGCATCGGCTACTGGGCCCCGGTCCTGCTCGTGAGCCTGCGCTTCATCCAGGGCTTCGCGCTGGGCGGGGAGTGGGGCGGCGCGGTGCTGCTGGTGGCCGAGCACAGCCCCAACCGCAGCCGTGCGTTCTGGGGCAGCTTCCCCCAGGCCGGGGTGCCGCTCGGCAACCTGCTGGCGACGATCGTGCTGCTGGTGCTGTCCGCCACGCTGTCCGACGCGCAGTTCCTCGCTTGGGGCTGGCGGATCGGCTTCTGGCTGTCGGCGGTGATCGTGGGGGTCGGCTACTACATCCGTACCCAGGTTGCCGATTCGCCGATCTTCGAGGCCGCCAAGGCCGAGGCGGAGAAACGCGCCGATGCGGGCTATGGACTGGTCGAGGTGTTCCGGCGCTATCCGCGCGGCGTGTTCACCGCGATGGGCCTACGTGTGGGCGAGAACATCCTCTACTACATGGTGGTCACGTTCTCGATCACCTACCTGTCGCATATCGGTGTCAACACGACGAACATCCTGACGCTGCTGTTCTGTGCGCATATCCTGCACGTCATGGCGATCCCGCTGTTCGGGGGGCTGGCGGACCGGGTGGGGCGCAGGCCGGTCTACCTGACGGGCGCGGTGCTGACGATGGCCTGGCCCTTCGCGGCATTCCCGATGTTCGCCACCGGCCATCTCGCGGTGGTGCTCGCGGCGATCTTCATGGGGATGATCGTCCACGCCCTGATGTATGCGCCCCAGCCGGCGATCATGGCGGAGATGTTCCCGACGCGCATGCGCTACTCCGGCGTGTCGCTGGGCTATCAGGTCACCGCGATATTCGCGGGATCGTGGGCGCCGCTGATCGGGACGGCGCTGCTGCGCGCCTACGACGACTGGCTGCCGATCGCGTTCTACATCCTGGGAGCGGGCGCGATCAGCGTGGTTTCGGCGCTGGTGATGGCGGAAACCCGGGGCACCTCGCTCCTCGCGATCGATCGCGAGGACGAGGCGCGGCTGCGGGCGGCCGGGCCCTGATCGCCTTCGGGCCGATCAGGGCGAGACGGCGCTCGCGCGCCAGCCCATCCATCGGCGAAGCGGCGGGGACAGGCGCCCGAGCGTAACTTCCAGGCCGCAGGCCAGGGCTAGTGAGAGCCCGAACAGCGGCATCGCCAGCGCCAGCGCGAGGACCAGCGCCACCAGCGCCCAGGAATGGCGCAGCGCGGCGAGGCTGACCGGAGCGCCGAGCTGGCCGCCCGGGCGCCGCCGCCACCACAGCACGACGCTCGACACGCAGAGCGCCGCCAGCCCGCACAGCACCGCGAGGTTGGCGAGCTGGTTGGCAAGGCCCGCCCAGGCGCCCTCGTGGATGGCGACGCCGTAGCCGACCGCGCGGTCGATCCAGTGGCGGTCGGCGAAGCGCTGCACGCCGACGAGCGTGCCGTCGGCGGCGATCTCGGCGCTGTCGCGGCGCGGGCGGTTCTCTGCTTGGCTGCGGACCTGCCACGGGGCGCTGTGGGTGGTCGGGGGGCTGACTTCGACGGGGGCGGCGAAGTGCAGGGCGGCGGCACGGGCGGCGACGGCGTCGAGTGCGGCCGGGGGCGGGGCCATGTGCATCTTCGTCATGCCGTGATGCTCGGCATGTTCGGATAGCATTGCGCGCATGCCGGCGTCGGCGCGGACGCGGTTGGCGGCGTCGGCGGACGCACCGGCGGACCAGTCCTGCGCGCCGTAGGCCATGCCGGTGATGGCGCGGACCTGGCGGAAATAGTCACCCCAGGCGCTGGCCCAGGGCAGCCCGGAGGCGATCAGGAACAGCGCTCCCAACGAGACCCACAGGCCGGTCACCGCATGGATGTCGCGCCAGAACAGCGCGCGGCCGCGGCGCAGGCGGGGGTAGAGCACGCCGGCGAGGCGTGTCCCTCCGCGCGGCCACCACAGGAACAGCCCGGTCAGCAGCATGACCATGGTCCAGCACGCCGCCGCCTCGACCAGCGCCGAGCCGCGGTTTCCGGCGAGAATTTCGCCGTGGAGGCGGAAGATCACGCGCATCAGGCGGTCTTCCTCGGGCACTTGGTACAGCACCGCGCCGGTCTGTGGGTGGACCCATACGCGTATGTCCTGCGCGCCCTGGCCCACCAGCACCTGCACCGCATCATCCGGGTTTTCGGGCAGCACGTACTTGTGGAGCACCGATCCCGGCACCGCCGCCACGGCGCGCGCGGCGATCGCGTCGGGCGCGAGGCTCGGCGCCAAGGTGCGCTTAACGCCGCGATAAGGCGCATATAGCGCGTTTTCGATCTGCGGCTTGAACAGGTAGATCCCGCCCGTCACCGACAGCCAAAGCACGAAGGGCAAACAGAAAAGCCCGGCGTAGAAGTGCCAGCGCCAGACTGCGCGGTACCAGCGTTCGGTGCGCATTTCCGTTCCGCTCACAGCTTCCACCCCGCTTCGAGCAGGAAACTGCGCTGCGGGTAGGGGTGATAGACCCATGCGCGGTCGTTGGTGATGTTGTCGACCCCGGCGCTGACGCGCAGCTGCGCGGTCACGTCCCAGCTGACCTTGGCGTCGAGCGCAAACAGCTCGGAGGTGTAGCCGTAGGTATCGCCGCGCTGGAGGCCGAACAGGTCGGTGTTCGGGCGGCTGGCATAGCGCACGCCGACCGAGACCAGCACCGGCTCGGCGACGCGGTAGCGCAGGTTGCCGTTGATCCGCCAGCGCGGGATGCGCGGGAACTGCACGCCCTCGGCGGCGGGGGCGGCGTCGTTGCGCAGCGTGACCGAATCGATCCAGGCGGCGTTGGCGTCGAGGTCGAGGCCGGGCAGCGCCACGTCACGGGCCTCGGCGATCAGTTCGAGGCCGTATTGGCGGGTGCGGTCAATGTTCTTGTAGCTGGAGGTGGTCACCCCGTTCTGGTTGAACCCGGTGAACGAGAAGATCGTGTCCTTCACCCGCTGCCAGAAGGCGGAGGCGGTCAGCTTCACGCGGCCGAAATCACGGGCGACGAGCAGGTTGGCGTCGGTCGAGCGTTCGGGCCGCAGGTTCGGGTCGAAGCTGTCGCGGTTGAAAGTGCCGTCGCCGTTGAGGCTGCCCTGGAACAGCTCGCCCACCGTCGGGAAGCGGGCGGCCTTCGCGAGGCTGAGCTGGACGCGGGTATCGGGACCTGCCGCCCATTCGAGCGCGGCCTTGGGCTGGAAGCCGTCGGCATGGCGGCTGGGGTAGAGCCTGGTGACCGTCGCTCCCGCCGTGCCGAGGCGCGCCAGCCCGCCGTCGAACGCGCGCCAGTCCTCGTAGCGGGCGCCCAGCGTCAGGGTCACCGGATCGAACGGCACGCGCAGTTCGGCCCAGGCGGCGAGGTTGCGGGTCTTGCCGAAGGTGCGGGTGGAGAACGCCTTGCCGTCATCGCTGCGCCAGTCGGCGAGCGCGTAGTTGGTGAGGTCGGTCCGGTAGAGGTTGGCGCTGCCGCCGCCGGCCAGTTCCAGGCGGCCGAGCCGGGCGGTCAGCGAAAGTTCGCCGGTCCACCACCAGGTCGGCCCCTGCCTTGCCAGCGTGCCCACGCCGTCGCTGGCCCCCGCATTGTAGCCTTTCGAGGTGAAGCCGTCCGCGCGCAGGATCCGGTAGGTCGAGACGTTGGCCTGCACGACCACCGCGTCGGACAGCGGCGCGGCGAGCTTGAGGCCGGCGAGCAGTTCGTCGCGCACCGTGCGCGACCAGTTGGCGCCGCTCGCGGTGTATTTCTGCCCGCCGATCGAGACGAGGCCGTCGCACACCGGGTTGCCCGCCGCGTCGCGCAGGTAACAGTCCGGGGCTGTCTGGCTATCGAGGTTGTGCCAGTAGGCGAGCAGGAATTCGCCGGTCACGCCGGATGCGCCGTCGTAACCGAGGCGCAGCTTGGCCTGGTCCTGGGTGATCCGCGCCGGGCTCTGCGCGGCGAACATCGGGTTGGTCGCGGTGCCGGGCGCGCCCGCCATGGCCTGCCTGGGATCGAACACGGCGCCCGTCACCGGCGTCGCGGGGGCGGCGCTCGCCGAGGGCGTCAGCCCGTAGAACATCTGCGGGTGGCCGGTGTTGCGGAAGTGGCGACCCGATAGACGCAGCGACCACGGGCCGTCCTTCTGGTGGAAGCCGAAGCCGGCCTCGGCGGAGTAACCCCGGTAGGTGTCGTGGGTGCGGTACTGGTCGTAGGGCTGGGCCATGCCCTGCACCGCCGCGAAGGCCTCGGTCCGCTCGGGCGAGCGGGTGGTGATGTTGACCACGCCGCCCATCGAATTGCCCGCATAGCGCGCCGAATAGGGCCCGTAGACGACGTCGAACTGCGCGACCTCGCCGGGGCCGACCACGCCCCACTTGGGCGCATAGGCGAAGGAATTGCCGAGGAAGTTGGACACGGTGAACCCGTCCACCATCACCAGCGTGCGGGCGCTCTGGGTGGAATGGGTGCCGCGAAAGCCGGGCACGCCGTTGGAATCGCCAGCGTAGCGGGTGCGCACGAAGAAGTCGGGCGCGTACTTCATCAGGTCCTCGACGTTGCGTGCGTTGACGCCTGCGAACTGCTCGTCGCCGAGGCTGACCGAGAGGCCGCGCGCGTCGAGGCTGATGTCGCGCTCGCGCTGGCCGACGACGAGGATGGTGTCGCCCGGGGCTTCCTCCGCGAGGGCGTGGAACGGCAGCAGGGCAAGCGGTGCGGCGCCGAGCGCCAGCAAGGTACGGAACATGGAAAATTCACCTGAACGGCCGCGCGCTGGCGGGGCAGCGCGGGCTTGCATGACGACCGCGGGCGCTGGGCCTACGGCGTGGCTATGGCGTCAGGTGAAGGGGGGAGGGGCCTGGCTGGGCGGGCGGATGCGCGCGGGCGTGCAGCGGAGCGCCAGCGGCTGGCGCACGATCGCGGCTACGAACACGAAGGCCAGCGCCGCCAGCACCAGCGGCGCGAGGTCGGCGCCGGTCATTCCGGCGGCGAGTGGCGCGAAGGCGCAGGGGTGGTCGGCGGTGGTGGTGTTATGGTCCTGATGCGGACCCTTCTTCGGGATCGTGATCGTCATCGTGGTGCCGGCAGGCATCGAGCCGGAGCACAGCGCGACGATCAGCCCGGTATCGGGCGCGGCGGGCATGTAGCCGGCCGGGACCAGCGCCTTCAGACACAGCGCGGCGGCCAGCAGCAATGCCGCCAGCGCCGGTCGGTCCCGAAAGAAATGCCTGATCGTGCCCACGGGTTCGCCTTTAGCGGGTCGGGTCGGTTGGGGGAAGGGGAAGACCTGAGGCGAATGGCCCCGGTGTCTGCCCCTTCCTAAACCGTCAGCCCCAGCCGACTACGGACTTCACTTCGAGGTATTCGTGGAACCCGAACTCGCCCCACTCGCGCCCGTTGCCCGAGCGCTTGTAGCCGCCGAACGGGGCGTGGAAGTCGAAGCCGCCGTTCACCCAGATCGCGCCGGTGCGCATCCGCCGCGAGACGGCGCGGCAGGCCTCGATGTCCTCCCCCGAGACGTAGCCGCCGAGGCCGAAGTTCGAATCGTTGGCGATGGCGATGGCGTCGTCGATGTCGTCGTAGCCGATGATGACGAGGACCGGGCCGAAGATCTCCTCGCGGGAGATGACCATGTCGTTGGTGCCGATGAACACGGTGGGCTTCACGTACCAGCCCTTGTCGAGACCATCGGGACGGCCGAGGCCGCCGGCGATCAGTTCGGCGCCTTCGGCGACGCCCTTCTCGATGTAGTCCTGGATGATGTTGTATTGGCTCTTGGAGACGACCGGGCCCATCGCGAAGTTGCCGGTGGGATCGCCCACGGTGACGCCGTTGGCGGCCTCGGCGGCGACCTTGCGGACTTCATCCATGCGCGAGGACGGCACCAGCAGGCGCGAGCCGGCGGAGCAGGTCTGGCCGGAATTGCCCATC
This sequence comes from Novosphingobium sp. GW821-FHT09E05, assembly GCF_059416165.1. Lineage (NCBI taxonomy): Bacteria > Pseudomonadati > Pseudomonadota > Alphaproteobacteria > Sphingomonadales > Sphingomonadaceae > Novosphingobium > Novosphingobium sp. GW821-FHT09E05. Next base: position 544,194 of record NZ_JBWKOQ010000002.1, on the reverse strand, counting down.
ATGCCCGCCGTGGCGCCCGCGACGTTGGCGGCGAGCGAGGCATCGTCGAGCACGATCCAGGCGCTCTTGCCGCCCAGTTCGAGGCCGACGCGCTTGACGGTGTCGGCGGCGTCCTTGGTGATCTGCACGCCGACCGGCTCGGAGCCGGTGAACGAGATCATGTCGACGTCCTCGTGCTTCGAGAGCGCGGCGCCGATCACCGAGCCCTGGCCTTGGATCATGTTGAACACGCCTGCCGGAACCCCGGCCGCATGGATCATCTCGGCGAGGATCTGCGCCGAGTAGGGGGCGAGTTGCGGGGGCTTCAGGATCATCGTGCAGCCGGCTGCTAGCGCGGGGAAGATCTTCACGCAGGTCTGGTTCATCGGCCAGTTCCACGGCGTGATGAGGCCGCAGACGCCGATCGGCTCCTTGCGGATCATGGTGACGCCGCGCTGTTCCTCGAACTTGAACTCGCGCAGCACTTCGATCGCGGTGCCGAGGTGTCCCTTGCCGAGCAGGGTGTGGAAGCCGTTGGCGAGCGAGGTGGGCGCGCCCATCTCGACCATGATCGCCTCGCCCAGTTCGGCCTCGCCGCGCAGGTATTCGGCCTGGATCGCCTCGAGCAGGTCGAGCCGTTCCTTGACGCTGGTTTCGGAATAGCTGGCGAAGGCGCGGCGGGCGGCGGCGACGGCCTTGTCGACGTCGGCGGGGGAGCCGAGCGAGATTTCGCCCGAGACTTCCTCGGTGGCCGGATTGATGACTTCGGCGGTCTTCGGGGTGACGGGGGCGACCCATTGGCCGTCGATGTAGAACTGCGTGTAGTTGCGCATGACCTTCTCCCAAGGTTTGTGCTGGGGACTAAAGGCAATGCCCGCACCGCGCGCAAGGCGGGTACGGGCATCGTCGTTTTTATCTGGGCGCCGCCTGAGCGCGCCCACTTGGCCGGAAAGCGGTCTTTCCGGCTGAAGGCATTACTGCGTGCCTTCAGCGTACCAGGTGCGGAACTCGTTGTAGTTCGGCATTTCCTCCGAGTTCGCGGCCGGGTCGATCGGCACATGGATCACGGTGCAGCCGCCGCGGGCATAGGCGCGCTCGATGGCGGGACCGATGTCGGCGGCCTTCTCGACGTATTCACCGGCGGCGCCGAAGCCCTCGGCGATCTTGTCGAAGCGGACCTTGTCGGACCAGTGGACGCCGGTTTCCTTGGTGCCCTTGCCGAAGGTGCGCTTGTAGACGCCCACTTCGAGGCCCCACTGGAAGTCGACGCCGACGACGATCACCAGCGGCAGCTCCTTGCGCACGGCCACTTCGAGCTCGCCGATGTGGAACAGGAACGAGGAGTCCGAGGTCAGCAGCATGCCCGGGCGCACCTTGCCGGTCTCGGCCTGGTCGGCGAGCATGGCGCCCGTCGCATAAGGCAGGCCGGTGCCGATGTGGCCGTAGTTCTGGTTCCAGATCACGTCGCGCGGCTTGGCCTGCGAATAGGTCCACTGGAAGATCACCGTGGCGCCGCCGTCGCGGATCAGGATGCCGTCCTTGGGGAACGCCTTGGTCGCCTCGGTGACGAACTGGCTGGTGTGCATCTTCGAGGTCGAACCATCGGGCTTGGACGCGGCGTCCTCGGCCAGTTCCTCGAGCTGCTGGGCATCGCGCTGGATATATTCCGAGAGCGATTCCGACGCCTTGCGCGGCGTGTCCTTCAGCGCGCGGACGAGCTGCGGGACGACGGCGCGGACGTCGCCGACCAACGGGATGTCGATCGGGCGGTTGACGCCGATCGCGGTCGGATCCTGCTGGACGTAGATCCACTTGCGGTTGGCTTCGTTGTCGACCCAGTGGCGCCAGCGGCCGTAGTGGCTCGGCTCGCCCAGTTCGGTGGCGAGGGCGACGCAGCAGTCGCTCTCGACCACGGCGTCGATCGAGGCTTCCGAGAAGCCGTAGGGGAAGGTGCGGTCTTCCAGGCCCGGAATGAACGAGGTGCCGCCCGAGGTCTGGACGACCGGGCACTGCATCAGGTCGGCGAGTTCCTTGACCGCCGCGCCCGCCTTGGCGGTGTAGACGCCGTGGCCGACCAGCAGCACCGGGTTCTTGGCGTTGCGGATGGCTTCGACGGCTTCGAGGATGCGGTCGCCGTCGGCGCCCTGGTTGGTCAGGCGATAGCGGTGCGGCGGCAGCACCGGCGGCAGGTCGAGTTCCTCGAGGATGATGTGCGAGGGGAATTCGATGTATGCCGGTCCCGGCGTGCCCGACATGGCGATGCGGATCGCCTCGCGGACGATCTCGTCGGTCTGGTCGGCATATTCGATCGAGCTGGAGAACTTGACCGAATCCTCGATCATGGGCTCCTGGCGGACGAACTGGATGCGGCCGCGGCGCACGCGGCGCTCGGTGATGCGGGCGCGCTGGCCGCCGATGAAGATGACCGGGTCGTTCTCGACCTTGGCGCACTGGATGGCGGGCATCATGTTCGCCATGCCCGGGCCCAGGGTGCCGATGCAGACGGCGGGCTTGCCGGTGATGCGCGCGGCGGCGGCGGCCATGTGGCCGGCGGACGCTTCATGGTGCGGCGAGACGACGGTCCAGCCGCGCGTCTCGGCCTCGAGGAAGAGGTGGACGAAGTTGGGATCGGGGATGCCGAACAGGGTCTTGATGCCCTCGGCCTCGAACAGGTCGAGCATGCGCTTGAATACGGGGGTGCCCGTGGAGGACTTGGCCGGCGCTTCCGCCTGGGGCTGGTCGTCGTACATCGTGGTTTGCCTTTCTTCCGATCCGTTGTCGCTAGGTCTTCAAGGGAGGTTCGGGGATACCGATCACGCTCCCAGGGTCCGGCTTGGGCAGGTGGTTAGCCCAAGCCTTTCGATGCTGTCAGGTGAAATCAACAGTCCTGTTCACTTCGACTCGCTGACCATCGCCGGGGCGACGCTTGCAGGCGCGTTGGCGAGTTCCGCCAGCACCGCTTCGTTGTCCTGTCCGAGCATCGGCGCCGGTCCGCGCACTTTGCCGGGCGTGGCCGAGAACCATGTCGGCACGCCGGGGAAGCGCACCGGGCCCTGCGGCGTCTCGACTTCCTCGAAAAAGCCGATGGCGTTGAGCTGCGCGTTGTCGAACAGCTCGTCGGTGGTCTGCAGGCGCGCACAGGGGATGTGGAGGGCGCGCAGCGTGTCGAGCCATTCCTGCGTGGTGCGGGTGAGGAACGTCTCGCCCAGCAGTCCGTAGACGCGGCCGATCTGCTTCGCGCGCTTCTCGAGCGTGGAGAATTCCTCGCTCGCCCAGGGCGGGCTGACCGAGGCCATGAAGGCGTCCCAGTGCTTGTCGTTGTAGACCAGCGCGGCGACGTAACCGTCCTGCGTTCGGTAGGGCCGCCGGTTGGGCTCGACCGCGCGGTGGTAGTGCGCGGGCGTCGTCGGCGGCGCAAACATCGCGCCGTTGGCATGCTCGACCAGCATGAACGAGGACATCGCCTCGAACATGGTGACTTCCACCTCCTGGCCTTCGCCGGTGCGCTCGCGGTGGAACAGCGCCATCATCGTCGCGTAGAGGGCGTGGAGACCGGCGACCTTGTCCGCCATGATCGTGGCGACGTAGCCGGGCTCGCCGTTCATCAGCCCCTGGACGTGGGGGATGCCGCATTCGGCCTGGATGGTGTCGTCGTAGGCGGGCTTGTCCCCCTCGGGCCCGCGCCGGGAGTAGCCGTAGCAGTTGGTGTAGACGATGTCGGGCCTGATGGCCTTCACGGCCGCGTAGTCGAAGCCGAGCTTGGCGATCGCGCTCCCGCGCATCGAGTGGATGAAGACATCGGCGGTGGCGATCAGCGCGCGCAGCGTCGCGCGGTCGGCGTCCTGCCTGAGGTCGAGCATGAGGCCGCGCTTGCCGCGGTTCACGTTGACGTAGATGCCGCCCATGCCCGGGACCGGGCCGGTGGTGATCCAGCGGGTGTTATCGCCGGCGGGGGGCTCGATCTTGAACACCTCGGCGCCCATGTCCGCCATGATCTGCGTGGCGTAGGGCCCGAAGACCACGCTGGTGAGGTCGACGACGCGAATGCCCGCGAGGGGGCCCGGCGCCGTCATGTCTGCCTTTTCGGCCATCCCGCTCTCCACCTCTGCCGCCAGCGCTCCACCTGCCTAACTTCGTCATCCCCGCGAACGCGGGGACCCATCTGATGCCCGTTCGACAGGCACCGTCATCAGCTGGGTTCCCGCCTTCGCGGGAATGACGAGGAGGGGGACGAGGCCTTGCGGCGATCCTTCTTGTCCCAGCAAACCTAACCCAACGTCGAAATCAAATCCATGCGTATTTTCGTTCGACGAACCGATATCGGAACAACGCCGTTGTCTCGGCCCCTTCGCGCTGCTACGCCGTCGCCAGCGCCGGAACGGGCGGAAACCGGGAAGAAGGGCCGAAACCAGGTGGATTTCACACTCAACCAGGACCAGCAGGATATCCGCGAGGCCGTCCTGAAGCACTGCTCGCAGTTCCCCGACGAGTACTGGCTCGAAAAGGATCGCAGCGGCGAATTTCCGACCGAGTTCCACCTGTCGATGGCGCAGGCCGGCTGGCTCGGCGTCGCCATGCCCGAATCGGTGGGCGGCGCTGGCCTCGGCATCACCGAGGCGGCGGTGATGATGCAGGCCGTGGCCGAGAGCGGCGGCGGCATGACCGCGGCCTCCGCGATCCACGGCCCGGTCTTCGGCCTGGAGCCGGTCGCCCTGTTCGGCACCGAGGAGCAGCAGCAGCGCATGATCCCGCCGATCCTGTCGGGCGAGGAGAAGATGTGCTTCGCGGTGACCGAGCCCAACACTGGCCTCGACACCACCAGCCTCAAGACCCGCGCCGAGAAGGTGCCGGGCGGCTACAAGGTCAACGGCGAGAAGATCTGGATCACCAACGCCCACGTCGCCGACCGCATGCTCCTGATCGCGCGCACCACCCCGCTGGAGGAGGTCAAGAAGAAGACCGAGGGGCTGACGCTGTTCTACACCAAGCTGGACCGTGCCCACATCGAGCACCAGCTGATCCCCAAGATGGGGCGTCACGCGGTGGGCTCGAACATGCTGTTCATCACCGACCTGTTCATCCCCGAGGAAGACCGCATCGGCGCCGAGGGGCAGGGCTTCAAGATTCTCCTCCAGGGCCTCAACCCCGAGCGCGTGCTGCTCGGCGCGGAAGCGACCGGGCTTGGCCGCATCGCCATCAAGAAGGCGTCCAAGTACGCGCAGGAGCGCGTCGTCTTCGGGCGGCCGATCGGGCAGAATCAGGGCATCCAGCACCCGCTCGCCAAGGCTTGGATGCAGGTCGAGGCGGCGAGCCTCATGGTGTTCAAGGCCGCGACCATGTTCGACAAGGGGCTCGACTGCGGGGTGGAGGCCAACGCCGCCAAGTACCTCGCCGCCGAGGCCGGGTTCGAGGCCTGCCAGACCGCCGTCATGTCGATGGGCGGCATGGGCTACGCGCAGGAATATCACGTCGAGCGCTACCTGCGCGAAGTGCTGATCCCGCGCATCGCCCCGGTCAGCCCGCACCAGATCATGAACTACATCGCCGAGAGGGTTTTGGAACTGCCGCGCTCGTACTGAGAAGGTTTGCGCCGTCCCGGGCTTGACCCGGGACCGCTGGCCGCCAAGCAAGGGCCCAACACATCACCGTCATCCCCGCGAAGGCGGGGATCCCGCTTCCTCGCGGCGGGTGAACACCAAGCGGGGCCCCGCCTGCGCGGGGGCGACGAGGTTAGAGGACATCTGGAAAATGCCGTTCGATCACCAGCCACCCCGGCACCAGCCTTCCACCGCCCGCTCCTGGCTCTTCGCGCCGGGCGACAGCGAGAAGAAGATGACCAAGGCGACGGAAGGCGACGCCGACATCGTCCTCATCGACCTCGAGGACGCCGTCGCCCCCGACGCCAAGGCCGCCGCGCGCCCCATGGTCCACGACTTCATCAAGGCCCACCCCGAGCAGCGGGCGCGCCTGTGGGTGCGCATCAACCCGTTCGACGGCCCGCACACCCTGCACGACCTCGCCGCGGTCATGCCCGCGCATCCCGGCGGCATCATGCTGCCCAAGGTCTATGGTCGCGCCGAGGTGGAGAAGCTCGACCACTGCCTCTCCGCGCTGGAAGTGGCGAACGGGATCGAGGAAGGCTCCACCCCCGTCATCGTGCTCATCACCGAGACCGCCGAGGGCATGTTCCACACCGGCGACTACAAGGGCGCGCCGCGCGTCGTCGCGCTGACCTGGGGGGCGGAGGACCTTGCCGATTCGATTGGCGCTTCGTCCAACCGCAACCCGGACGGCTCGTACTCCTTCACTTACGAACTGGCGCGCAGCCTCACCGTGCTGGGCGCGGCGACGGCGGGCGTCACCGCGATCGAGACGATCAGCGCCGACTTCCGCGACCTTGACGCGCTGCGCACCCGCGCCGAGAAGGTCCGCCGCGACGGTTTCCGCGGCATGATGGCGATCCACCCGGCGCAGGTTCCGGTGATCAACCAGGCCTTCACCCCCACCGAGGCGGAGATCGCCGAGGCGCAGGAAGTGGTCGACGTCTTCGCCGCCAACCCCGGCGTCGGCGCGATCGGCTGGAAGGGCGGCATGCTCGACCGGCCGTATCTGGCCCGCGCGGAACGACTGCTGCGGCAGGCGGGGAAGCTCTAATGGCTGGCGTTCGTCGTCGTCCCGGACTTGATCCGGGACCGCTGGCCGAGCCGCGCCTACCTCGCCGCACGCGGAGCCTCGCCGAAGGGTGGGCCGTTCCCGGCCAGCGGTCCCCGGTCGAGCCGGGGACGACGTCATTATGATAGCGCCGGAAAACCTCGACCTCACCCAATACCTTCGCCCCGGCGACCACATCGTCTTCGGCCAGGCCTGCGGTGAACCCACAACGCTGGTCGAGGCGCTGATCGCGCAGGGGCCCACCATCGGCGACCTCAAGGCGTTCATCGCCACCAGCTTCTCCGGCCTGTTCACGCCCGAGAGCGCGCCCGCATTCCGCTTGTCGTCGATGGGCGCGATCGGGGCGCTGCGGGCGATGACCAAGGCCAATCTGCTCGACGTCATCCCGGTCCACGTCAGCCAGGTGGCGCCGCTGATCACCGCGGGCGTGATGCCCTGCGACGTGGCGATGGTCCAGGTCAGCCCGGCCGACGCTGAGGGCAACCATTCGTGCGGCCTCATCTCCGACTACGTGCGCGCCGCCGTGGACAAGGCGCGCGTCGTCATCGCCGAGGTCAACGAGGCTGTCCCCTACGTGCCGGGCGAAATGATCCCGGCGAGCGCCATCGACGTGGCGGTGCCGGTCAGCCGCGCCCCCGTAGAAGTCGCGCCTGCGAAGATCGGTGCCACCGACGAGGCCATCGCGCGGCTCTGTGCGGAGTTCATCGGCGACGGCTCGGTGATCCAGACGGGCGTCGGCGCGGTGCCCGATGCGATCCTGCGCCGGCTCCACGACCGCCGCGACCTCGGCGTCCACTCGGGGATGCTGGGCGACGGGCTGGTGGACCTCGCCGAGGCGGGCGTGCTCACCAATGCGCGCAAGGAGATCGACCGGGGCGTCTCGATCAACGGCGCGCTGATCGGCACCCGGCGGCTCTACGACTGGGCGCATGACAACCCGGCGATCCGCATGACCCCGACGAGCTACACCCACGATGCGGGCGTGCTGGGCCAGCTCTCCCGGCTCGTCACGATCAACTCCGCGCTGGAGGTCGACCTCACCGGGCAGGTCAATGCCGAGCAGTCGGGCGCGGCCTACATGGGCGGCACTGGCGGGCAGGTGGACTTCGTGCGCGCCGGGGCCCGTTCGCCGGGCGGGGCCTCGCTGATGGTGCTGGCCTCGACCGCCAAGGGCGGGACGCTGAGCAAGATTGTGTCCTCGCTCTCCGGGCCGGTTACCAGCGCGCGCAGCGAAGTGGACGTGGTGGTGACCGAGTTCGGCGCCGCCCGGCTCAAGGGCCAGACGCTGGCCGAACGCGCCCGGCGCCTCGTCGCCGTCGCCCACCCCGACTTCCGCGAGGACCTCGACCGCGCCGCGTTCGAGATCGCCAAGAGAGGTTTCTGAGATGACCGACGCCGTCCTGTATGACGCCCGCCCGGACGGCATCGCCGTCATCACCATCGACCGCCCCGACCAGCGCAACGCCCTCAGCCGCGAGGTCCGCGAGGGCCTGCGCGCCGCGTGGGCGCGGTTCGAGGCGGACGACGGCGCGCGCATCGCCATCCTCACCGCGACGGGCGATAAGGCCTTCTGCGCGGGCGGCGATCTCAAGGAGATGGTCGAGACCGGCATGGCGGTCCCCCCGCGCGACATGTACGCGCTGCCCTACGACACCATCGAGCTGTCCAAGCCCACCATCGCGGCGGTCAACGGCGTCGCCTTCGCGGGCGGCTGGATGATCGCGCAGGCCTGCGACTTGTGCGTCGCCTCGACCAGTGCGAAGTTCGCCATCACCGAGGTCAAGGTCGGGCGCGGCAGTCCCTGGGCGGCGCCGCTGATCCACATGATCCCGCAGCGCGTGTTCATGGAGATCGTCCTCACCGGCAAGCCAATTACGGCGGCGCGCGCCTACGAGATCGGCCTCGTCAACCGCTTGGCCGAGCCGGGCGCGGTGCTGGACGCAGCGATCGAACTGGCGCTCGAAGTGCTGGAAGGCGCGCCGCTGTCGGTCAAGGCCGCGCGCGAGACCGTGATGCTCTCGACCGAAATGGGCCGCAGCGCCGCGCTCGCCGCCGCCCGCGCGGCGCACGAGCTGACCTACAATTCGCACGACGCCCAGGAAGGCCCGCGCGCTTTTGCGGAAAAGCGCAAGCCGGAGTGGACCGGGCGGTAATCCCGCCCCTAACCCCCTCCAACGGGAGGGCGGTGGGCAGTCATCCGTTTCGCCCACGGCTTCCAGCGGTGCCTGACTTGACGGATACCCGGTGCCGGGGCCTATGGCCGGTGTGCCCGGAGCGCTCGGCTTCGCAAGTCCCGACCTGAAAGCTCCCGACACCATGCCGCAAGATTCGATGGTCCAGCTCGCCCTCTTCACGCAGGCCGTCGAGGCGTTGGGCGGGCAGCGGGTGACGGCGCGCATGCTCGGCCTCGAGGAGCGGGACCTGCTGGCCCGGCTGGCGGGCGATGCGCCGCTGGACACCGGGATCCTGCGCGACATCGCCAAGGCCCTGATCGACCACGCCGACCGCTGCCGCAAGATCGAGCGCAAGCTCTCGCCGGCATTCTCGGAGAACCTGACCGTCATCCAGGCCGAGGGTTTCGGCGGCGGGTGAAACGACAAGGGCGACAGGTCCTTCGACCTGCCGCCCCCGCCCTCCTCCAGAGCTCTCAAATCTCAGCTCACGGTTTCCCGCGTCTCGAACGCGACGCCCGGCAGGTCCGGGGTCTTGCGCCAGTCGGCGAGCATGTCGCGCCAGGCGTCCCAGCCGGGCAGGTAGCCCTTGAACAGGGCCCACTTGAGCTCCTTGTCGCCTTCGTTGTTGAAGTAGCTGGGCGTGCAGCCCTGCTGGAATTCCGACATGTCGACTTCGTTGTCGCGGCAGTGCTGGACGTAGCCGGCGACGCCTTCCGCCGTGGCGGAGAACTTGTCGGCGCCGCGCCGCACGGTCTCGCCGATCATGAAGGCGAGGTGCTCGGCCTGGCGGCCGAACTGCTCGGTGGTGCTCGAGTTGGTCGCGCCCTGGATATAGCCCATGTAGAACATACCAGGGAACTTGTCGGTGGTCACGCCGTGGAGCGTGCTGGGGCCGTTGGTCCAGTGCTCGTAGATCGACAGGCCGCCTTCACCCTCGACGGTGTCGATGCCCCACCGGCGCTTGAGGTCGGAGGTGACCTCGAAGCCCGAGGCGAAGATGAACAGGTCGACCTCGTATTCCACGCCGTCGGCGACGAAGCCCTTCTCGGTCATCCGCTCGACGCCCTGGGTCGGCGAGACGTCGATGACCTTGACGTTGGGCTGGTTGAAGGTCGGGTAGTAGTCGTTGTTCGACAGCGGCCGCTTGCACATGAAGCGGAACCACGGCTTGAGGATTTCTGCCGTTTCCTTGTCGGACACCTGCTCGTCGACGCGGCGGCGCAGGCGTTCCATCACCTGGAAGTCGACCACGTCGCGGCGGGCCAGCAGCTCCTCGATCGGCAGCTGCGGGTTGCCGTCGGCTTCGAGCTCGATGTTGAGGTTGCGGCTGATCTCGGTCCAGATGTCGCAGATCTGGTCGGGCTCGCCGGGCAGGAAGAACTGCTGCGCGCCGCGGTGGAAGTTCGCCATGCGCTCCTGCTGCCAGCCGGGCTGGAGCGAGGCCGCCCAGTCGGGATCGGTCGGCGGATTGGGCCGCTCGTCGATGTTCGAGGGCGTGCGCTGGAGCACGTAGAGCTGCTTGGCGTACTTGCCGAGATAGGGCACCGCCTGCACCGAAGTGGCGCCGGTGCCGACGATGGCGACGCGCTTGTCCTTCAGCTTGTCGAGCACCGGCTGCGTCCACGAGCCGCCGGTGTAGTCGTGCTCCCAGCGGCTGGTGTGGAACATCTTGCCCTTGAAGTCGTGGATGCCGGGGATGCCGGGCAGCTTGGGCATGTTCATCACGCCGCCGGCCATGACCACGAAGCGCGCGCGCAGGTCGTCGCCGCGGCTGGTCTTGACGTGCCAGCGCTTGATCGTCTCGTCCCAGGTGATGCTTTCGACGAGGGTGTGGAACAGCGCCTTGTCGACCAGCTCGAAGTCGGTCGCCATCTTCTGGCAGTAGGCCTGGATTTCCCAGCCGTCCGAGAACTTCTTGCTCGGCAGGTAGCCGGTTTCCTCGAGCAGCGGGAGGTAGCAGTAGGCGTCGTTGTCGCACTGCACGCCGGGGTAGCGGTTCCAGTACCACACGCCGCCGAAGCCGCCCGCGTGGTCGATGTTGCGCACGTTGGAGACGCCCTGCTTGTGCAGGTGGTAGCCCGCCAGGATGCCGGAGAACCCGGCGCCCAGGATCGCCACGTCGAGGTCCTCGACGATCGGATCGCGCGTCGCCACCGGGGTGAAGGGGTCGTGGGCGTAGTTGTCGGAGAAGTCGCCGGTGGGACGCACGTACTGCTCGCCGCCTTCGCGGCGCAGGCGCTTGTCGCGCTCGGCGATGTACTTCGCCTTGAGCGCGGGGATGTCGAGTTCCTCAGGCGCTGGCACGTTGGTTTTCTGGCAGATCATTCCGGTCCCACTTTCTGTCGTGCGGGCGACTCTGCCGCGAGGCGGCGCCCTATGGATGCGATGTGGATTTGGCGCATTTAGTTGTCAACAGTGTTGTTGATTAAGCATCCGCATCCGTAACCGATCGCTCTCCCGATCGCGCCATGGCGAAGCTGTAGCCGATGTGGCCGACGTGGCCGTGGAGGCCGAAGTCGAGCAGCTGTGGATTCTCCGGCCCCTTGTCCTGGAACGCCTCGGCGGCGGCGGCGACGTCCTCGATGGTCCATTCGGGCCGCCAGGCGCCGCGCGTCTCGGCGATGAAGGCACGGGCAATGCGCCCGGCGATCGAGGCGATCATCTCGCCACTGACCGAGCAGGCCTCGTGCGCCAGCCAGGCGACGACGGGGGCGACCAGTTCGGGGTCCATCGGCGGGTACTGCGACACGTCGATGCCCTCGGCCATGCGCGTGACCGCGCTGGGGACGATGACGTTGGACTTGACGTTAAAGTCCTCGCCCTCGAGCGCGGCGACGTTGCTGAGGCCGATCATGCCCGACTTCGACACGGCGTAGTTCACGCAGGCCTTGTTGCCGTAGATGCCGCCGATCGAGCTGGTCAGGACGATGCGGCCGAAGCCCGCGTCGCACATCGGCCCGAAGGCGGCCTGGACGACGTGAAAGGCGCCGAGCAGGTGGACGTCCAGCACGCTGCGGAAGTCCTCGTAGGCGATGTCGCGGATGGTGCCGTAGCGCACGTTGCCCGCATTATGGATCAGCGCGTCGATGCGGCCCCAGGTGTCGAGCGCGGCCTGGATGATCGCGCGGCCGCCCTCAGGGGTGGCGACGGTATCGGCGTTGGCGATGGCCTCGCCGCCCGCCGCGACGATCTCGTCCACGACTTCCTGCGCGACGCTTGTATCCGGTCCATCGCCGCGAATCGCGCCGCCGAGGTCGTTGACCACCACCTTGCAGCCCAGCGAGGCGAGCAGCAGGCAATAGGCGCGGCCAAGGCCCCGGCCGCCGCCGGTGACCACCGCGACGCGGCCGTCGAAACGCAGGGCAGGGGTCGGCATGGTCGGGCGTCCTCTCGTGCGGCGCGGGTCGGCTTGTCGGAAGAACGGCGGCGCCCTGCGCTCGGCGTTCCGGCGCGACGCCCGGCCGGATTGATTATGGGTTCGGCGCACGAATATCCGCACGCCTTCCCACTTGGCAACGGTAGGCCCGTCGCCGGGGCGATGCCGGGTGGAGGCGGGTGGGCCGCGTTGCGTGGGGGGACACCTGCCTATACCAATCGGCAAAAGACTCGGCCCGCGCCGATGGAGAGAGGTGTATACATGCTGCAAGCCGCAGGCCGGAATTCCAACGCGATAGCCGCCACCCCGGGCGAAGGCTGGGCGATCCACCGCATGACCCCCGCCAGCCGCCTCGCCAGCGCCAACGGCATCCGCACCGGCGCCGATGGGCGCATCTATGTCGCGCAGGTCGCTGGCTCCATGGTCAGCGCGATCGACGTCGACAGCGGCGTGATCGAGACGATCAGCCCCAACGGCGCCGGCATCGTCGGGCCTGACGACCTCGCCTTCGACGAGGCGGGCAACCTCTACTGCACCGAGATCACCATGGGCCGCGTCTCGATGATGACGCCCCAGGGCGAGTACCGGGTGATCCACGGCGACATGCCGGTCGCCAACCCGATCACCTACCACCAGGGCCGGCTGATCGCGGGCGAACTGCGCATCGGCGGCCGGATCATGGAGCTGGACCGCGACGGCGGCGCTCCCCGCGTGATCTACGAGGGTGTGCCGATGGCGAACGCCTTCGAGGTCGGCCCGGACGGCAAGCTCTACTTCCCCGCGCAGGGCGCCAACGAGATCTGGCGCATCGGCCTCGACGGCGGCGAGCCCGAGGTGGTGGCGAAAGACCTCGGCGTGCCCGACTCGGTCAAGTTCCACCCCGATGGCTACATCGTCTCGACGCAGGTCTATTCGGGGCAGGTCCTCAAGATCGACCCGCGCACCGGCGAGAAGTCGATCCTCGCCGACATCGGTCCGGGGCTCGACAACGTCGCCTTCGTGAACGGGCGCACGTTCGTCAGCCATATCAACGGCTCGATCACCGAGATCGTGGAGCCCGGCAAGACGAAGCCGCTGGTCGAGAAGGGGCTGCAGTGGCCGCTTGGCCTCGCGGTGGACGAGCATGGCCATGTCCTCGTCGCCGACGGCGGGTTCGCCTACCTGCTGCGGCCGGGCGAGCACCTGCAGCTGGCCGGGATGCTGTTCTCGCCGGGCTTCCCGGGCTGGATTCGCGACGCGGTCGCCAGCGGCGCGGACGAATGGATCGTCACCACCGCCAACGGCGACGTCGCGCGCTGGAAGCCGGCCGCGGGCGAAACCGAAGTGCTGGCGAGCGGCTACGACCGGCTGATGGGCGTCTCGGTCGGCCCCGACGGCGGCGCGGTCTTCGCCGAGTTCGGCACCGGCAAGGTGTTCGCGCAGGAGGGCGGCAACGTGGTCGAACTGGCCTCGGGCCTCGACCGGCCGATGGGCGTCGCGGTGGCGGGCGACGGCAGCGTCTACGTCGCCGAGAGCGGCGCGGGCCGCGTGGTCAAGCTGGTCGGCGGCCGCCAGGAGACAGTGCTCGACGGCCTCGCGCGGCCCGAAGGCCTCGCCATCGCCGGGGGCACCCTCTACGTCGCCGATCCGGGTGCCAACGCCGTGGTCGCCTGCGACCTGTCGGGCGGCGCGCGCGAGACGCTCGCGAGCGGCCTGCCGATCGGCGGCCCCGGCGGCGCGCAGCCGATCCAGCTGGGCGGGGTGGGCGACATGTGCGGGCCGATGAACACTTTCAACGGCGTGGCCGTCGCCCCCGACGGCACCGTCTACCTCTCCGCCGACGCCGAGGGCTCCGTCCTCGCGCTGCGCCGCGTCTGACACGGGAGCCCGCCACGATGCTCAAGCAGATCTGCTTCTTCCGCAAGCGCCCCGACATGACCATGGACGAGTTCATGGACTACTACGAGAACCAGCACTCGCAGCTCGCGAAGAAGATGGGTGCGGCCCCGGCGATCCCGGGCGCGGTACGCTACGTGCGGCGCTACCTCGTGCCGGAGAAGAACCCGATCACGGGGCAGGTCCATGACAGCGGCTACGACTGCATCATGGAAATCTGGTGGAACAGCCGCGAGGATTTCGAGCGCTCGCAGGCGATCATCTCCTCGCCCGAGCGCCTGCCGATGACCAAGGCGGACGAGGACAAGCTGTTCGCCGGGCACGAGAACCCGGTAGCGACCTGCATCGAATACGATTCGCCCATGGGCCCGAACGGCGAGGCCACGCAGGTCGAGCTGCGGTACGGGGACTGAGGGGTCTGATGCGAAACCACGTTTTCTGCCCCAATCCCCGCCATCCCCGCGTAGGCGGGGATCCCGCTTGTTCTTTCGACCTCGCGACAGGAAGCGGGATCCCCGCCTGCGCGGGGATGACGGGGTGCGGTGGGGCAGCGGAAGTGGTCCGTCCTCTACAGGGCGGGCTGTAAATGCACGCCCCCGCACCTCCCACCGCCCGCGAGGAATGGCGCGCGAACCCGTTGCTGCCGGTGGCGGCGGGGCTGGGCTATGCCACCAGCGTCATCCACATCTACGGCATCGGCCCGTTCTACGGCCCCACCGCCGCCGAGTTCGGCTGGAGCCGCACCGAGGTCACTTTCGGCCTCACCATCGCCACGCTGGTGCAGGCGGTGGGCGGGGTGTTCATCGGCCTCGCGGTCGACCGCTTCGGCCCGCGCCGGTTCGGGGTGGTGGGGCTGGTGCTGCTCGGCCTCGCCTTCGCGCTACTGGGGAGCGCGGACGGTTCGCTGCTCAACTGGTACCTGCTATGGGGCCTGATCGCGCTGGCGGCGCTGCCGGTGCAGGCCTCGGTCTGGACGAGCGCGGTGGCCTCGCGCTTCACCGCGTCCCGGGGCATGGCCTTCGCGGTGACGCTGTGCGGCGCTTCGATCGCGGCGGGGGTGTTCCCGCCGATGGCGACCGCGCTGATCGGCGCATTCGGCTGGCGCGCGGCCTTCCCGGCACAGGCCGCGATCTGGCTGGCGGTGGCCTTCCCGGTGATCTTCGTGTTCTTCCACGGCCGCTACGACAAGGGCCGGCGGCAGAAGGTCGAGGACCTGGGCTCGAAACCCGCCGACCTGCCGGGCGCGAGCCTGAAGGACGGCCTGCGCTCCAGCGTCTACCACCGCCTGTTCGTGGCGAGCCTGCTGTTCACCTTCACCATCATCGCCCTCGTCGTCCATTTCACCGCGATCCTCGGCGACGCCGGGGCGAGCCCGATGGCGGCGGCGGGAATCGCGTCTGTCATCGGCTGGTTCTCGCTCGCCGGGCGGCTGGGGACGGGCCTGCTGCTCGACCGCCTGCCCGCCTCGCTGGTCGGCGCGGCGGTGTTCCTGCTGCCGGTCGCGGGCTGCCTGCTGCTCCTGCTCGGCGGCGGCTCTATGGCGGCGATGATCGGCGCCTCGGCGCTGATCGGGCTGACCCTGGGCGCGGAGATCGACGTGGTGGTCTACCTGCTCACCCGCCATTTCGGGTTGCGCAACTTCGGCGGCCTCTACGGGGGCCTGCTCGCGGCGCTGTCGATCGGCACCGCGATCGGGCCGCTCGCGGCGGCGCAGTTCTACGACCGGACCGGCAGTTACTCGGGCTTCCTGTGGCTGGCGCTCGGCTTCATGGCGGCGAGCAGCGTTGCGATCGGCACCCTGCCGAGGGGCAAGGCGGCCTACGCGGCGCATTGAACGCCGTTGACGGGATAAGGGGGATCGCTGGTCGTGCCGGTAACCGCACCGGCGATTTGCCCCGCCGTGCCAATAATGAGATAACCGCCGCAAATCGGCACAAGGATACGAGGATACCATGGGTGAAATCGGCAAGATCGTGCAGGCGCCGGAAGAGCTGGTCGCCCCGGTCAACGTGTCCCCCGAGGCCTACATCTCGCGCGAATACGCCGAGGCGGAACGCAGCAAGCTGTGGCGCAAGGTCTGGCTCCAGGCCGGGCGGATGGAGGACATCGAGAAGGTGGGCTCCTACATCACCTTCGACATCCTCGACGATTCGGTGATCATCGTGCGCGCCGGGGCGGACGAGATCCGCGCCTTCCACAATGTCTGCCCGCACCGCGGCCGCAAGCTGGTCGACACCCCCAAGGGCAAGCGCAACGCGCGCGGCAGCCGGCCGAATTTCATATGCGGCTACCACGGCTGGACCTTCGACCTCGAAGGCACCAACACCTACGTCGAGCACCAGGACGACTGGCAGGGCCACCTGTGCGATGGCCTCGCCGACCTCGGCAAGGTCAAGGTCGAGAGCTGGGGCGGGTGGATCTGGATCAACCTCGATCCGGAAGCCGGGCCGCTCGCCGAATACCTCCACCCCGCCGCCGGGATGCTCGACCCCTACGGGCTGGAGAAGATGCGCCCGCGCTGGCGCAAGTGGGTGGTGTTCGAATGCAACTGGAAGGTCGCGATGGAAGCCTTCTGCGAGACCTACCACGTCTCCTCCACTCACCCCGAGTTCATGGAATTCGGCCAGTTTCGCGGCTGGGCCCGCAACCAGGGGCTGCACTCCAACATCGGCTACGAAGCGCCCAAGGGCCAGGAGGAGGACTCGGGCAAGCTGCGCCTCGGCGCCGGCGAGGACCCGCGCTTGACCACGGCGGACATGCAGAACTTCACCTGGGCCAATGCCAACACCAACACCACCACCACGCTGGTGGCGGTGGCCAATCGCCTCAAGGACGAGCTGCCCGAAGGCACCCCGCCCGCCGAAGTCTCCGCCTACTGGATCAGCACCGCGCGCAAGGAGGACGAGGCGCGCGGCGTGGTCTGGGCGCAGGTCGACCCGCAGCACACCGCGCAGGCCGGCACCGCCTGGCAGATCTTCCCGAACTTCCAGATCGGCCACGCGGTCAACAACATGCTCTGCTACCAGGCGCGCCCCTACAAGGGCGACCCGGACATGTGCATCTTCGAGGCGGCGGTCTACGAACTCTATCCCGAGGGCGAAGCGCCGGAAACGGAGTGGGAGTACACCGAGCCGGGCGACTGGCCGCCGGTGCTGCAGCAGGACTTCAACAACATGGCGGCCGTCCAGCAGGGCATGAAGAACGTCGGCTTCCGCGGTGCGCAGCCCAACCCCTACATGGAACGCTCGGTCGGCTCGCTGCACATGAACCTCGCGAAGTTCATGGGGACGGGCGCGCCCAAGACGTATTGATCGGTCGCTGCGCCGGTTTTCCGTCGACTAAACAAATCCCGTTGCCCCCGCGAAGGCGGGGCTCCCGCTTCCTTCCGCCCCGCTGCAGAAACAAGCGGAATCTCCGACTTCGCGGGGATGACGGATGAGGGTGTGGATGACGAATGAGGTGGAGGCATGGTTCTGCCGCCCCACGCCTCCATGCAGGATGACCCGCTCATGCAGTTCCCCCTCGTTCATGTGAGCTGGGCCCTCGCGGACAATGCCGACCGCCCGGAGTGCGATGCCTTCTTCCGCGACGTGTTCGGCGCAAGGACCGCCTACGAAATCCTCGTCACCCCGGAGACCGCCGCGCTGGGACTCGACCGCGAGGAATCGCTGCTGATGGTGGGCGACACCATGGTCATCCCGATCGCGCCGGCCGGTCGCGGGGCGGAAGTGGGCAATCCGCTGGGCGACATGCTGCGCCGCTCGGCCATGCCGATGCGCTGGATCGGGCTGGCGCTCAAGACCACCGACCTCGCCGCCGCCGACGCCTGGTTCGCAGGCCGCGGCTTCAAGCGGCACTACGATCCGGGCATGGAGGCGCACTATTTCCTGGTGCCACGCGGGCAAGCGCTGGGTGTGCGGCTGGAGATCGTGCGCCAGGACATGCCGAACGACCCGCGCCATGATCCGCAGTGGACGCCCGAGGCGCACCCGCTCGGCATCGAGGGCCTGCAGGCGGTCGGCGTCACCACGCCCTCGCTGGCCGAGGCGCGCGCGCTGTTCGCCGGCAAGCTCGAATGGCCGGAGATCGGAGAAAGAGACCTGCCCGATGCCCGGGTCGCCGCCTTCGCCATGGGCGATACCGTGGTCGAGGCGGTGGAAGGCGCGGAGGGCTCGGCGATCGCCGACCACGCGCGCGACGTGAAGGGCATCCACCACCTCGTCTTCAAGGTCCGCAACGCCGCCTCCGCCGCAACGTACCTGCACGGCAAGGGCCTGCCGGTGATCGGTGATACCGACGACCGCTTCGCCATCCACCCCGACGCCGCGCACGGGCGGCTTATCTGGTTCACCGAGGTCACGCCGCCGGGCTATCTGCCGGTGGGGTCCAAACTGGCCACGCCGGCATAACGTCGTCCCCGGCCCGACCCGGGACCGCTGACCGGGCCGCGCCCACGCATCGGCAGGGCGCCCGCCGGAGGTTTCCGCCGGAGAGCCATCGCCTCTAGAGGACCCAGCGGTCTCCGTTTCGCGGGGTCGAGGGGATGTCGGCTTGACTCCGGCCCGCGAAAAGCCTGCCTTGCGGGTTACCCCGCACAACCGGCCGGAGTTTGCCCGTGAAGCCCACGATCACCGCTTTCGCAGCCTCGCCCGACGGGGGCCGGGGCCTTGCGCGCGATATGCCGGTGCGCTGGGCGCTGGAGGAAGTCGGCCAGGCTTACGACGTGCGCCTGGTCTCTTTCGCCGCGATGAAGGAGCCGGCGCACCTCGCGATCCACCCGTTCGGCCAGATACCGACATACGAGGAAGGTAAGCTCGCCCTGTTCGAGTCGGGCGCGATCGTGTTCCACATCGCCGAGCACCACCCCGGGCTGCTCCCGGACGATCCGGATGGGCGGGCGCGCGCAATCATGTGGATGTTCGCCGCGCTGGGCACGGTGGAGCCGCCGGTGGCCGAGCACGACATGGCGCCGTTCCTCGACGCCGGCAAACCTTGGTACGACGCGCGCCTGTCCGCGCTCGACGACCGCGTTCGCGTACGGCTGGGCCAGCTGGCCGCCCGGCTCGGTGAGGCGGACTGGCTCGATGGGACCTTCAGCGCCGGGGACCTGCTGATGGTCTCCGTGCTGCGCCGGCTGGCGGGCTCGGGCCTCGTGGAGGAATATCCCAGCCTCGCCGCCTACGTCGCACGCGGCGAGGCGCGGCCCGCGTTCCAGCGGGCGTTCGCGGCGCAGCTGGCCGTATTCCATGCCGCGCAGGGTCGCTGAACAGACCCCAAAAACGCCGAGGGGAGGCGGCGACCCCGATTTTCCTACATCGCCGACGCCTGCTAGCTTCGCATTCGGCTCTTTGCATCGTCGATCCATCCACCGCCCGGTAGCCTTGCAGGAAGGCCGCCGCGCGCATGCACTTCATCAACTAACTCGTCACTTCGCTTCCGCGATCAGCTTCAGCGCCTCGGGCGAGGTCCAGTCGTTGCCGCCGGTGTAGCGCCAGACTTCCTTGCCCTGCGTGTCGAACAGTACGGTCACCGGCAGGTTGCCGCCATACTGGAAGCCGAGGTCGCCCTGCTCATCGATCCACGGCTCGATTTGCTCGAGTTCGCGGCGGCGCAGGATTTCGACGACCTTGTCGGCCTGCCCGGTGTCCTGCGAGATCGGCAGGATCGTCACACCCAGTTCCGGCTCGCGGGCGATCAGCTTGGCGAGCGTGGGCATCTCGGCGATGCACGGCGCGCACCAGGTCGCCCACAAGTTGATGAGCAGTGGCTTGCCCTTGAACGAGGACAGGTCGAGGCTTTCGCCCGTATTGTCGACGAGGCTGACGGTCGGCATGGCCTCGCCCTTGTGCGATCGGTCGAGCTTGTCGGACTTGGCGGCGGGCTGTGCTGGCCCCGCCTGCTGCGCACCTTCGGAAGCCTGCGGTTGCGCCTGCTTGTCGCTTTGCCTATCGCAGCCCGCGATCAGGAGGGCCGAGGCCCCGGCGAGCGAACACAGGACGAGCGACTTGAGCGATGTGAATGACGGCAAGGGTGGGGGCTCCAATGCAATGTGGGGCGGGCGGTTCGCGCAGGGACCGTCGGCGATCATGCGCGAGATAAACGCCTCGATTCCCTTCGACAAGGCATTGTGGCGGCAGGACATCGCCGCCAGCAAGGCGCACGTCGCGATGCTGGGCGCCTGCGGCGTCGTTTCGGGCGAGGACGCGGTGACCATCCGCGACGGCCTCGACGCGGTCGCGGCCGAGTACGAAGCGCAGGGCGTGCCCGAGGACTGGGACCTCGAGGACATCCACATGACCACCGAATCGCGCCTCGCGCAGCTGATCGGGCCGGTCGCCGGACGCCTCCACACCGCCCGTTCGCGCAACGACCAGGTCGCCACCGACTTCCGCCTCTGGGTCCGCGATGCCATGGACCAGGCGCTGTCCGGCCTCGAGGCGCTCCAGGTCGCGCTGGTCACCCGTGCGGATGAGCATGCGGACAGCATCATGCCCGGCTTCACCCACCTGCAGACCGCGCAGCCCGTCACGCTCGGCCATCACCTGATGGCCTACTACGAGATGACCGGCCGCGATCGCTCCCGCTTCGCCGATGCGAGGAAGCGCATGAACCGCAGCCCGCTGGGCGCGGCGGCGCTGGCCGGCACCGGCTTCCCGATCGACCGGACGATGACCGCGCAGGCGCTCGGCTTCGACGGGCCGACCGACAACAGCCTCGATTCGGTGTCCGACCGCGACTTCGCACTCGACTACCTGATGGCCGCCGCGCAGTGCTCGCTGCACCTCTCGCGCCTCGCCGAAGAGTTCATCATCTGGGCCAGCCAGCCGTTCGGCTTCGTGACGCTGCCCGATGCGCTGTCGACCGGTAGCTCGATCATGCCGCAGAAGAAGAACCCCGACGCCGCCGAACTGGTGCGCGGCCATGCGGGTCGGATTTCCGGCTGCCTGGTCTCACTGATGATGACGATGAAGGGCCTGCCGCTCGCCTATTCGAAGGACATGCAGGACGACAAGCCGCCGGTGTTCGAGGCCGCCAGCCTGCTGGCGCTGTCGATCGCGGCGATGACCGGCATGGTCGCCGAGACGAAATTCCGCATCGACCGGATGCGCGGCGCCGCCGAACTCGGCTTCGCCACTGCCACCGATCTTGCCGACTGGCTGGTGCGCGAGGGCGACATCCCCTTCCGCGAGGCGCACCACATCACCGGCGCCGCGGTCAAGCTGGCCGAGGGCCGGGGCATGGCGCTCGACCAATTGCCGCTGGACGACCTCAAGGCCATCGACAGCCGCATCGACGAGCGCGTATTCAAGGCGCTCTCGGTCGAGGCATCGGTCGCCGCGCGCAAGTCGCATGGCGGCACCGCGCCCGACCAGGTGCGTCTGCGGGTGGCCGAGGCCCGTGCGGCGCTGGGTCTGGAGAAGTAAGTCGATGCGCAAGATGGCGATTATCGTGATGGTCCTGGCGCTCGCCGCCTGCGGGCAGCGCTCGCCCCTCGCGCTCAAACCGGGGCAGCAACTGCCGCCCGCGCCTTACGGCCGGGCGGACAAACCCTCGGCGACCGAACTCCTGACGGCATCGCCCGTCGCCATTCCCGAGCGCAGCGTCGAGCTGCGCACCCGCTCCGAGGAGCGCGCGGACGATCCCTTCGATCTGCCGCCGCCCGAAGCGCCCCAGCCCCAGTAAGGCAGCGAAAATTCCATGGATCATTTCGGACTCGTAGACGGCGAACTCCACGCCGAGCAGGTGCCGCTTGGCACCATCGCGCGTGAAGTCGGCACCCCCGTCTACGTCTATTCGCGCGCCACGCTTGCGCGCCACGCCAGGGTATTCCGCGAGGCGCTCTCGGCGCTGCCCAAGGTGCACATCGCCTTCGCGGTGAAATCCAACCCCAACCTCGCGGTGCTGCGCCTGCTCGCCAGGGAAGGCTACGGCGCCGACGTCGTCTCCGAAGGCGAGATGAACCGCGCGCTCGCCGCGGGGATGAAGCCGGAAGACATCGTGTTCTCGGGCGTCGGCAAGACCCGCACCGAACTGACCGCCGCGCTGCGCGCCGGGATCGGCCAGTTCAACCTCGAGAGCGAGGAGGAGGGCGTGGAGCTCGCCGCTCTGGCCGTTGATCTCGGTGCCCGCGCCACCTGCACCCTGCGCGTCAATCCGGACGTCGATGCGAAGACCCACGCCAAGATCTCCACCGGCAAGGCGGAGAACAAGTTCGGCGTCGCCTACGACCGCGCCGCGGGCATCTATGCCCGCCTGTCGGCGCTGTCGGGGCTGGCGATGCGCGGGCTCGCCGTCCACATCGGCAGCCAGATCACCGATCTCGAACCCTCGCGCCAGGCCTTCCTCAAGATGGGCGCGCTGATGGAAGACCTGCGCGCGCAGGGCGAAACCGTCACGCACATGGACCTCGGCGGCGGCCTCGGCGTGCCTTACAAGGCCGGTGACGAACTGCCGACACCTGCCGACTACGGCCGCCTCGTCAGCGAAGTCGCGCAAGGCTGGGGCGTCACCCTGATGTTCGAGCCGGGCCGTGTCATCACGGGGAACTCGGGCGTGCTCGTCACCGAAGTGGTGCGAGTCAAGGAGGGCACCAGCAGGCCGTGGGTGGTGGTCGACGCCGCCATGAATGACCTCGCCCGCCCCGCCATGTACGACGCCTGGCACGACTTTGCCGCTGTGAACCCCACGGGCGAGACGATGGTCGCCAACATCGTCGGCCCCATCTGCGAAAGCTCGGACACCTTCGCCATGGGGCGCGAGATCGACGTAGTGAAGGCTGGCGACCTCGCGGTGTTCCGCACTGCCGGGGCCTACGGTGCGACGATGGCCAACACGTACAACAGCCGCGCGCTGGTGCCCGAGGTCATGGTCGACGGCGACAGGTGGGCGATCGTCGCGAGTCGCATCGAACCCGCCGCCATCCTCGCCGCCGAGCAGGTGCCGGACTGGCTGGATTGAGCCTGGCCTGCTAGGCTTGGCGCCATGATCGAAACCCTGCCCCTGTTCCACCGCATCGCCGGCACCCCGGTCGTGGTGCTGGGCGGGGGCGAGGGGGCCGAGGCCAAGCGGCGGCTGGTCGAGCGGGGGGGTGCGGTGGTGCTCACCGACCTTGCCGAGGGCATCGCGGCCGGGGCGCGGCTGGCCTTCATCGCCCACGAGGACGCGGCTGCCGCCGAGGCCGACGTGGCCAGAGCCCGTGCGGCCGGAATGCTGGTCAATGCTACCGATCGTCCCGCGCTCTGCGACTTCACCGTCCCCTCCATTCTCGACCGTTCGCCGGTTCTGATCGCGGTCGGCACCGGGGGCGCATCGGCGGGACTTGCCAAGCAGTTGAGGCTGCGGCTCGAGGCGCTGCTGCCGCAGTCGCTGGGCGCGCTGGCCGCTGCGCTGGGCGCGGCGCGCGCTGCGCTGCGCCAGCGGTTTCCCGAGGCCGGTGAGCGTCGATGTGCGCTCGATACGGCGCTGGCGGCCGGCGGCGCGCTCGATCCCCTGGCCGAGCACCACGCCGGCGCCGTAGCGGCATGGCTGGCGGGAGCACAGGCGGGGGAGGCTGGCGTGTTCGAGATCACCCTGCGCAGCTGGGACCCTGACGACCTGACGCTTCGCGAAGCCCGTTTGCTCGGTGCGGCCGACCTGGTTGTCCACGATTCGCGAATCGGTGCGGAAGTGCTCGACCGGGCCCGCGCCGACGCGGTGCGCAGGGTCGATGGCGCAATGCCGTCGGATAATCCAACGGGCCGCCTGACGGTCGTACTGAAGGTTCCCACCGGAGGTTAGCGCTCCACAACCCCGAAAAAACCGCGTTCGTCTAGCTCCATCACCCACGGGCGATTTGTCGCCGGGATATGTATTCGTCGAAGGCTATCGGCTTTTACTGTGGCAGTTGCCGATGACATTTTTTTAATTCAACATATCAGCTGGGGATGCGGCAGGAGTCTCGACATGGGACCTTCGAGCATGGCAGCGATACATGTGGACGCGGCAGCGCAGTGGCGACGGGTAGAGCCTGTCGGCCGCGCTCTCCTGCACGACCTCGCCGCGCCGACAGGCGTGTGGGGCAGCCGGGACGATTGCGCACGGACAGACGCCAACGACGACAATCACGCAGAACTGCGGTCCTGCCTCTACCCGTTCCACCGGCAGGACTGACGCCCGTTATGGAACTGCGCGGCGCGCTGGCCGCTCTTCGGCAGGACGACATCGAGTGGGAGCGCGGCCAGCACGCGCTCGCCAGGACGCTCGGCGCGTGGCGCGCGGAGCCGATGGTGGCGCCCGTGCTGGCGGCCATGGAGCGCTTCGGGTGCGGCGCCCCGCTCGACCGTTGCAAGGCCCTGGCCCGGATGTTCGAGGGGCCGGCCACGCGCGCACAGGCGTTTGCCGGCAGTCTCATCGCTGCGGGGCTGGCGGCTCTCGACGGTCATCCGCTTGGCCAGTTGCCGCTGCGCCACGCAGGCCGGGACGCTGCCCCGCAACTGGTGCTGGCGGAGGCGGGCGCCGCTATGCTGTCGCTTGTGGCCTACGACGGTGCCCCGCTCGCGGTCCTGCCGCTCCCGCGTACCGCACGCTTCCGCCCGGTCGAGACGTGGAACCGGGTGCTCGCGGGAACGGGATGGGCCGACCATGTGCGCCTTGGCGGAGACCGGGCCGCAGGTACGCCGCTCGGGTCCGGCCGCGTGGACCTGGCGGCGGGCACCGCCTACCACTGCTTCGGCCCGCGCGAGCTGTTCGAGGTGCGCCGCGTCGAAGGCGTCATGGCGGTCCTGCGGCTGGAACGCCGGCTCGACGACCATGAACCGGTGCGCGAATACGCCCTGGCCGATGGGGCGCTGGTACATCAGGCCAGCGCGCGCCGGGAAGACGGCCGCGACGAGCTGGTCGTGGAACTTCTCGGCCGGATGAAGCGGATCGACGCGGTCCCGCAGATGGCGCGCGTGGCGCTGGGCGGCGGCGGGGAGGCGCTGCGCTGGCAGAGCTTGCGCGAAGTGATCGCGCTCGATGCGCTGGCCGGCGTGGAACTGCTCGGGCAGGTCGCCGCCGATCCCGAGGATCCCCTCGGGCCGCAGGCGGCTTCGCTGCTTGCGGTGCTGCTGCAATCCCGACCCGACCTCAGGCGGGCGGCGTCATGGCCCGCCTGATCGCGGCGCCCGATCCGACTTCGGCCAGTCTGGCAGAAGTATGCGAGGCGCTCGCCGTGTGGGGTTTCGACCCTTCGGAGGACGAGAGCGTCGCCCACGCCGCCAACTGGCTGCGGCGTCTCGGCAACGACCGCGACTTCCTGGGGGACGTTCTCATAGAGATGCTGTCCGGCCGGTCTCCGGGAGGCCGCACGGCGAGCCGCCTGGCGGGAATGGGTGGGGGCGGGGGCTCGGGCAACCGCGTCGTCCTCGCCGCGCCGGGCCGGGGGCACTATTCGATCAGCGCCAGCATCTGGCCCTCGGCGGACGAACGCACCCTGCACGCCAGCGGCCCGGACGCCTTCGGTTATGGCCAGGCGCGCGACTACAACCACGATTTCCTCACGCTCGGCTATTTCGGCCCGGGCGTGACATTCGACGAGTACGAGTATCTCTATCCGGCGGTCGCCGGCTGGAGCGGCGAGCCGGTTGAACTGCGCAGTCTCGGCCGCTCGCAGCTCGAGCCCGGCCAGCTCATCCATTGCCGTGCGCACCGCGACGTCAACGTGCCGTACCCGCCACCGGCGCTCTCGGTGGCGCTGACGCTGACGCATGAGCACGCGGCGAACGGCTGGATGGACCACTATGTGTTCGACCTGGAGGAGCGCCGTATCGCGCGGGTGCTGGGGCATGGGCCGAGCGAGACTTTCCTGCGCATCGCCGTCGCGCTGGGCGGTGAAGAGGCGCAGGACCTCGCCACCCGCTTCGGCCGCCATCACCCCAGCGACCGCATGCGCCTCGTGGCCTGGCGGGCGCTGGCGGGCGCCGCGCAAGGCATCGAGGCGCAGGACCGCGTCTGGCGCGAGGCTGAAGGCTGCGGCAGCCGCGTCGTCGCGGTGGCGGCGGTGAAACGACGGGAGATGCTGGGGTAGGCTCGGTCCTGCTGGTGCAGGATCGATGACACCTCTAGAACAGCCCGCCGACCAAGGCGTCGACCGCGCCCTGGAGGATCACCGCCGCCGCCGCCGAATCGATGCGCGTTGCGCGTTTGGCACGGCTCATGTCCTGGTCGATGAGCCCGCGCTCGGCGCTGGTGGTGGACCAGCGCTCGTCCCACAGCAGGATCGGCAGGCCCAGCACCGAAAGGTTGCGGGCATAGGCGCGGCTGGACTGCGCGCGCGGGCCTTCCGAGCCGTCCATGTTGAGCGGCAGGCCGATGACGATGCCCCTGATCCACCGCTCGCGGATCAGTTCCTGCATGAGCGCCTTGTCGGCGCCGAACTTGCCGCGCTTGAGCGTCTTGCCGGGCGAGGCGATGCGCCAGCCGGCGTCGGCGAACGCGGTGCCGATGGTCTGGCTGCCGAGGTCGAGGCCCATGAGCCCACCGCGCCCGGGCAGCACGTCGCGGAAGGCGAGCGCGCCCGTCGTAATCAGCGCTGCGGGTTGTGTGCTGTCTGCCATGCGGCCACGCGTCTTTCGAAATCGGCCCGGAGATTGGCCCAGAACAGCGTCACGTCATAGAGATGGTAGTTGTTTCCGGGAAGCACGTAAGGCCCCATGTCGAGCTTGGGCGGCTCGCCGATGTGGAGAAAATGGTCGGGTCCGCAGGCGGCCGGAACCACGCCAGCTGTCAGCGCGCCGCCGCCGGCCTTGAAGTCGGGGACGAGGGTGCCGAGGTTGGCGGCTGCGTCCGAACCTGTGTTCTGGGTTCCGGTGAGCGGGTTGGTACACAGGAACGCGCTGCCCGCCACCGACTGTCCGTCCAGCCCGGTGCGGCGACCGTAGGCGCGCGCCAGCATCTCGGTGTCGGCGGGATCGGCGACCGTGAGCCAGCTGACCACGCAGCGCGGCTGGTCGGCGCGCTCGCAGGCGGGGAGGCCCATGCGCGGCAGGTCGTGGTCCAGCGAGACCGGCCAGCCGATCACCCAGGCGCCCACCAGCCGGTCGGCCAGCGGCGTACCGGCCACACGGTCGCGCAGCAGGCGGCGCAGCAGGAACGCGCCCTGGCTGTGCCCGGCGAGCGCGATCGGTTGGTCTTCGGGCAAGTGGCGAGTGAAGACCTCGAAGGCGGCGATCACGTCGCGGTAGGCGAGGTCGATCGCCTGCGTCGCCTCGGGCTTGTCCGTGAGGAACGCGCCGACCGCCGCCTGCCGGTAGCGCGGCGCCCAGAGTGCCTCGGCCTCATTGAACGGGCTCGCCATCCCTCGCACGAACAGGGCGGCGCGGTCGCGGCTGGTCCGGTCGTCCAGCGCGGCATTCCAGGCGTCGCGCGCGATGTAGCTGGTCGGGTGGATAAAGAACACGGCGACCGGCAGCTTCTGCGCGGGCGGGGCGACGCCGGGCGGGAGCCAGGAGGCAGGATCGTCCTTGAGGCCGGGCCGCGAGACCCACATCGCCGGGTTCTCCCACGATTGGGAGGCCATGGCATTCTGCGGGGAGAACGATACGCCGGGCACGAAGGCCAGCTCGGTCAGGTCGTCCGACCAGACGCGCAGGGCCACCATCAGCAGCAGGAGCGCGACGGTGACGGCCGCGATCAGGTACAGGAACTTGCGCGCCACTCAGGCTCTCTCCAGCTTCCCGACATCCTCGGCCGGTTCGCCGCCGTTACGGGCGGCTTCGCGTTCGAGCCAGATCTTGATCATCGCCACCAGCGGATCGGCGAGCGCAAGGCCAAGCAGACCGAACAGCACGCCCATGATGAGCTGCGCGGCGAGTACCAGCGCGGGCGGCAGGTCCACGGTCTTGCGAGCGATGTAGGGGACGATCAGGTAGCCGTCGATCAGATGGATGAGCAGGTAGACGAAGATCGTGTAGACCCCCATCTCGGCGCTGACCGAGAAGCCCACCAGCACCATGATCGCGCCCGATATCGGCGCGCCGATGTTGGGCAGGAAGGCGAGCAGGCCGGTGATGAGGCCGAGCAGCACCGCCATCGGCACGCCGAACAGTTGCAGCATGAACCATGTGAACAGCCCCTCGACGGTCATGCCGATGACGCGCCCGAACAGCAGGCGGCGCAGCGCGCGGCCCATGACCTGCGCGGTCGTCTCGAAGTGGTCGCGGCGGTCGACCGGCAGCATCCAGCCCACGCCGCGGCGGTAGAGGCGCGGCTCCATCGCGATGTAGATGCCCAGAACCAGGATCAGGAACAGTGTTGTGAGCCCTCCGAGCAGTCCGCCGAGCACTGCTGTGACCTGACCGATGCCGCCCATCGCCTCCTGCGCGATCGAGCGCACGTCGCGCACCCTGATTTCCATGCCGTGCCGCGCCAGCCAGGCGAGCCCGCGGTGGAACTGGCTCTCGATCGTGTCGGGGAGTTCGGCGGCCTGCTGGGTGATCTGGCTACCCGCGAAGCGCGCCAGCCACAGCATGAACAGCATCGCTGCGAGCAACACCAGCGCCACGCGCCACCCGCGCCCGATCGGCAGTACGCGGCCGATCATGCGGGCGCCGCCGTCTATCAACGCGGCGAAGACGATGCCGCCGAAGATGACCAGCAGCGACTGTGACAGGAATACCCCAAGCGCGAAGAGGGCGACCATGCCGATCCATACGAACGCCTTGCGCGCCTCGTGCCGGATCAGCGGGTCGGAGATGTCGGTCGGCCCGGGGCGGGTGGGGGTTGCGTCCTCTTCCCCCGTTTCGGGTTCGGGGCCGCCCGTGCTGGCCATCAGCGCGCGGCCTCGGGCTGGATGCGGGCGGCGTCAATCGGTGGGCGCAGGCTGGTGAAGGCGCGCCCGTCACGCAGCGCGCTCCACCACGTCAGCGGGTTCCAGCTCTGCGTGCCGTCAAGCGAGAAGGTGATGAATTCCGCTCGCCCGCCGATGTCCGAAAGCGGCACCGGACCGCCGAGCCCGCCTTCGCCTTCGCCGCGTGCGTTCACGTAGAACGGTGCACGGCTGTCGGCCGAACGGTCTCGGTCGTCGCCCATCAGGAAGACATGGCCTTCTGGCACCGTGATCTCCGCATAGTTGTCGAGGTCCTGCGTGATATAGTCGATCACCTGGTAACTCGCGCCGTTGGGCAGGGTTTCACGGTAAGTCGGGAGTTCGTAGACCTCGCGGCCGCTGGGCAGCCGGGTGCGGTACTGGCCGAAGCCGTCGTAGCAGTGGCCGGGCTCCTGCCCCTCGCAGGTGAGGGCGTCGTCGGCGGCGATCTGCACCGGCGGCTCGATCTCGCGGGGGATGAACTTGCCGTTGAGCCGGATGCGCCCGTCGATCACGGCGATGCGGTCGCCGGGGCGGGCGACCACGCGCTTGATGAGGTCGGCCTTGCGGTTGCCGGGCACGACGATGACGATGTCGCCGTACTCCGGAACCTGCCCGAGGATGCGCAAGGTCGCGCGAGGCAGCAGGTGGAAGCTGAGCGACGACCAGTTCCAGCCGTAAGGGTACTTCGACACCACCAGCCGGTCGCCCACCAGCAGCCCCGGCATCATCGAGATCGAGGGGATGTAGAAAGGCTTGGCGATGAACGAGTGGAACGCCAGCACGCCCAGCAGCATCAGGAACAGGCCGCGCAGCTCCTGCAGCCAGTTGGTTGCGGCCTTCGCGTCTTTTGCCGGCTGGGGTGCGGGCAGCGGGGCCATCGGGGCGGTATGCTCGGTCATGGTGGCGGTGGGACTCGGGTCAGGCGGGAGCGGAAGGGCGGGCTTCGATGATGACGAAGGCCTGCGCCCAGGGATGGTCGTCGGTGAGCGTCAGGTGGAGGACCGCCTCGTGCCCGGCGGGGATCATCGAGTCCAGCCGGGCCTTCGCTCCGCCGGTGAGCGCCAGCGTCGGAGCGCCCGAGGGGGCGTTGACCACGCCGATGTCCTTCATGAACACGCCGGCCTTGAACCCGGTTCCGACCGCTTTCGAGAAGGCCTCCTTGGCGGCGAAGCGCTTGGCCAGCGTGCCAGCGACGGTATGCGGACGGCGCGCGGCCTTGGCCTGCTCGACCTCGGTGAAGACGCGTTGGAGGAACCGCTCGCCGAAGCGGTCGAGCGAATTCTGGATCCGCTCGATGTTGCAAAGGTCCGAGCCGAGGCCGATGATCATGCCGCCTTATCCATTCACCGCACCTCATCCATCAGCGCGCGCATCTTCTTCACGCTGGTTTCCAGCCCGGTGAAGATCGCCTCGCCGATGAGGTAGTGTCCGATGTTGAGTTCCGCCAGCTGCGGGATGGCGGCGATGGGCTGGACGTTGTCGTAAGTGAGGCCGTGGCCGGCGTGGGGCTCGATGCCGTTCTTGGCGGCGAGCGCGGCCATGTCGACGATGCGGCGCAGCTCGTGCTGCACGGCTTCGCCCTCTGCATGGGCATATTCGCCGGTGTGGAACTCCACGACCGGCGCGCCGAGCTGCATCGCCGCTTCGATCTGGCGCGGCTCGGGGGCGATGAACAGGCTGACGCGGATGCCCGCATCGGTCAGGCGCGCGACGATCGGGGCGAGCCGGTTGTGCTGGCCGGCCGCGTCGAGCCCGCCCTCGGTGGTGCGCTCCTCGCGCCGCTCGGGTACGATGCAGGCGGCGTGGGGCTTGTGCCGCAGCGCGATCGCCAGCATCTCGTCGGTGGCCGCCATCTCCAGGTTGATCGGCAGGCCGGTGGCCTCGAACACGCGCTGGAGGTCCTCGTCGCGGATGTGGCGTCGATCCTCGCGCAGGTGCACGGTGATGCCGTCGCCGCCGGCCTGCGCGACGATCTGCGCGGCCCGCGCGGGGTCCGGATGCTCGCCGCCGCGCGCGTTGCGGATCGTCGCGACGTGGTCGATGTTGACGCCCAGGCGAAGCCGAGCGGGGTTGTGCACGCTGCTCACGAAATTACGCCTGCGCCCGGCTGCCGGGCTTGATCGCGGGGGTGGCGGCGAGGTCCGCCGGCAGCTCGTCGGGCGCGTAAGTCGGGAAGTTGAGCGCCACGAGCGGGAAGAACGGCACGCCGAGGTCCACCGATCCGGCCGAGCGGTCCACCAGCGACGCGGCGGCGATCACCTGGCCGCCTGCTTCCTCGATAGCCTTGATGGCCTCGCGGCTGGAGAGGCCGGTGGTCACCACGTCCTCGACCATCAGGACCTTGTCGCCCGGCTCGAGCGAGAAGCCGCGGCGCAGCTCGAAGGTGCCGGTCGGGCGCTCGACGAACATCGCGTCGACCTGCAGCGCGCGGCCCATCTCCTGGCCGATGATGACCCCGCCCATCGCCGGCGAGACGACCTTGTCGATCTGCCTGCGGATGTCGTGCGGCAGGTTCGCGGCGATCGCGACGGCAAGGCGCGCGGCGCGGGCCGGGTTCATCAGTACACGGGCGCACTGCAGGTAGTGCGCGCTGTGGCGCCCGGAGGACAGCAGGAAGTGTCCTTCCAGCAATGCCTTGCTGGCGCGGAACTCGGCGAGGACCTCTTCTTCGGTCATTACGGACAATACCTCCGGAGCGATTTGCTTTGATCTGGCGCACTTGTGTCGCGCCTAGCGTCAAAATTTCCCCTAGAGGCGCTTGAGACACGCGGCAAGCGCGCGTATACGCCCGGCCAAAGGGGGCGAATGCCTCCAAAACAGGGGTGCGCGCAAGCCGAGGCGAATCGGATGCGCGTTCGAAGGAAGTGGAAGCGCAAAAAACCATGACATTCGGTAAAACTATTCATGGCCTGGGGCAGGCAATCGGAGGTCTCGGGCTATCCGTGGCCGCTCTCCTCACTGCCGCCGTCCCCGCTTTTGCGCAAGGTGCGGCCTCGTCCGCTCCGGCTGCGCCTTCCGCTCTTGCCACCGGCGCCGCGCAGGGCGCCGCGGTCGCCTCGGGCGCGGGCAGCTACGTCCCGATGAAGCCCGTCGAGGGTATCGGCATGCCGATCGACGGCGCCTACGGCCTGCAGACCCAGTTCTCCAAGACCGGCGAATACGGCGAGTGGATCCACAACATCATCCTGATGCCGATCATCACTCTGATCTGCGTGCTGGTGCTGGCGCTGCTGGTGGTCATCGCCGTGCGCTTCAACCGCCGCCGCAACCCGGTCGCCTCGAAGACCAGCCACAACACCCTCCTCGAAGTGGTGTGGACGCTGGTCCCGGTGCTGATCCTGATCGGCATCGCGGTCCCTTCGATCGACCTCATCGCCAAGCAGTACAAGCCCGCCCCCGAAGGCGCGCTGACCATCAAGGTCACCGGCAACCAGTGGTTCTGGACCTACGGCTACCCCGACAACGGCGACTTCGAGGTCATCTCGAACATGCTCAACATCGCGGGCCAGCCGGTCATCAACAACGGCGTGCGCAACGTCGGCACCAAGCCCTGGGACGGCCCCTCGCACCTCGAGGTGGACAACCGCATGGTCGTGCCGGTGGGTGAGCCCATCCGCCTGCAGATCACCGCGGCCGACGTGATCCACTCGTTCGCCGTGCCCTCGCTGTGGTTCAAACTCGACGCCGTGCCGGGCCGCATCAACGAGAAGGTCCTCGTGGTCGAGAAGCCGGGCGTCTACTACGGCCAGTGCTCCGAGCTTTGCGGCGCCAAGCACGGCTACATGCCGATCGCGGTCGAGGCCCTGCCGCGCGACAAGTACAACGCCTGGGTCCTGACCCACGCCGGCGGCGCGATCGACACCGGCAAGAAGCCGGTCGCGGCCGCCGCGGCAGCACCGGCTCCGGCAGCGGACGCATCGGAGGCTCCGGCCGTCGATGCCACCGCCGAAGCCGAATAACAGAAAATTCCAGGACAGGGTCCCACCATGGCAACCACTGCTGATCACTTCCAGGCCCACGCGGACGACCACGGGCACGGCCACGACCATGACCACAAGCCGGCGTTCTTCGCCCGCTGGTTCATGTCGACCAACCACAAGGACATCGGCACGATGTACCTGATCTTCGCGATCATCGCGGGGATCGTGGGCGGCGCCTTCTCGGGCATGATGCGCCTCGAACTCAACCACCCGGGCATCCAGTACCTCGATACCTTCGCCCGCTGGTTCGGCGCGGTGAACCCGGACTTCAATACGACCCTGCACACCTGGAACGTCCTGATCACCGCCCACGGCCTGATCATGGTGTTCTTCATGGTCATGCCAGCGATGATCGGCGCCTTCGGCAACTGGTTCGTGCCGCTGATGATCGGCGCGCCGGACATGGCCTTCCCGCGCATGAACAATATCTCGTTCTGGCTGACGGTCGCGGGCTTCGTGTCGCTGCTGTGCTCGGCCTTCGTGCCGGGCGGCACCGGCAACGGCGCCGGCACCGGCTGGACGGTCTACGCACCGCTGTCGACCAGCGGCTCGCCGGGACCGGCAGTGGACTTCGGCATCTTCTCGCTCCACCTTGCGGGCGCCGGCTCGATCATGGGCGCGATCAACTTCATCACCACCATCCTCAACATGCGCGCGCCGGGCATGACCCTGCACAAGATGCCGCTGTTCGTGTGGTCGATGCTCGTCACCGCCTTCCTGCTGCTGCTCTCGCTGCCGGTCCTCGCCGCGGCGATCACCATGCTGCTGACCGACCGCAACTTCGGCACCACTTTCTTCGACGCCTCGGGCGGCGGTGACCCGATCCTCTACCAGCACCTGTTCTGGTTCTTCGGCCACCCCGAAGTCTACATCATGATCCTGCCCGGCTTCGGCATCATCTCGCAGATCGTCTCGACCTTCTCGAAGAAGCCGGTGTTCGGCTACCTCGGCATGGCCTACGCGATGGTCGCGATCGGCGTCGTCGGCTTCATCGTCTGGGCGCACCACATGTATGCGACCGGCCTTTCGGTGAACACCAAGATGTACTTCACCGCGGCGACCATGGTCATCGCGGTCCCCACCGGCATCAAGATCTTCTCGTGGATCGCCACGATGTGGGGCGGCTCGGTTACCTTCAAGTCGCCGATGGTCTGGGCGCTCGGCTTCATCTTCCTGTTCACCGTGGGCGGCGTCACCGGCGTCGTGCTGGCGAACGGCGGCGTCGACGACGTGATGCACGACACCTACTACGTCGTCGCGCACTTCCACTACGTGCTGTCGCTGGGTGCGGTCACCGCGCTGTTCGCCGGGTTCTACTACTGGTTCCCGAAGATGAGCGGCCGCATGCACTCGGAATTCCTGGCGCATGTCCACTTCGTGATCTTCTTCATCGGCGTGAACATGATCTTCTTCCCGATGCACTTCCTCGGCCTGCAGGGCATGCCGCGCCGCTACCCCGACTATGCCGAGGCCTACGAGCACTGGAACCACGTCGCCACCATCGGCTACATGGTGATGGCCGCCAGCCTCGTGGTGTGGTTCGTCAACATCGTATACGCCTACACCGCCGGCAAGAAGGCTGCCGACAACTACTGGGGCGAAGGCGCGACCACGCTCGAGTGGACGCTTTCGAGCCCGCCGCCTTACCACCAGTTCGAGACGCTTCCTGTCATCGGGGATACCGTCCACCACTGACCCGCCCGGCTCCATGCAGCCGAGCCGCCAAACAACGATCCAGGGCCACTCGAGCGAGCAGCCCTGGATTGCTTGCATTAGGGGCCTCTCCTTTTCACGGCTCTCGCTTTACCGGCGCCCGCAGGTGTATGATCGAATGACAATGACGATTCCCAACCCCGCGCCCGCCGCGAGCAGCAGCGCCCCGCTTCCGGCGGACTGGCGCGACCTTTTCGCGCTGACCAAGCCCCGCGTGATGAGCCTGGTCATCTTCACCGGCCTGTGCGGGCTGCTTGCCGCGCCGCAGTCGATCCACCCGGTACTGAGCTTCACCGCCATCCTATGCATCGCCATGGGCGCGGGCGGCGCCGCCGCGCTAAACCAGTGGTGGGAGGCCGACCTCGACGCCGGCATGAAGCGCACCGCGCAGCGCCCGATCCCGCAGGGCCGGCTCGACCGCACCACCGCGCGCGACTTCGCGGGCGTCCTGTGCGCCGCCTCGGTCTTCCTCATGGGCGTCGCGATCGGCTGGCTGGCCGCCGCGATCCTGGCGATCTCGATCGTCTACTACGCGGTCGTCTATACGATCTGGCTCAAGCCCCGCACCCCGCAGAACATCGTCATCGGCGGCGGAGCCGGGGCGTTCCCGCCGCTGATCGGCTGGGTCGCCGCGACGGGTCATATCTCGCTCATGCCGGTGGTGCTCTTCGCGATCATCTTCATGTGGACCCCGCCGCACTTCTGGGCGCTCGCGCTGTTCGTGAAGACCGACTACGCCAAGGTCGGCATCCCGATGATGCCGGTGGTCGCGGGCGAGCGTTCGACCCGCCGCCAGATTCTCGTCTACTCGGTGCTGCTGCTGCCGCTCAGCGCGCTGCCCTGGTGGCTGCCGGGCGACGAGCACACCGGCGCGGTCTACGGCGTCTCGGCGCTGGTGCTGTCCTCGGTGTTCCTCGCCTTCGCGGTCCGCGTCGGCCTGCGTGAGCGGACCGGCCCGGACGATGCCATGAAGCCCGAGAAGCAGATGTTCGCCTATTCGGTGCTCTACCTCTTCGCGCTGTTCGCGGCGCTCGTCGCCGACCGCTTCATCGCCCTCTGATCGGAATATTCGTGATGACCCAGCCCCGTATCCAGAAGACCGCGGAGCAGATCCGCCGCAGCCGCAACCGCGTGCTGGGCCTCGGTCTTGCCGCGTTCGTCGTGCTGATCTTCTTCATCTCGATCGCCAAGATGAGCTGATGCGATGACCAGCGCCGCCGATCTCCAGCCCTTGCGCAAGGCCCGCAACCGGCGGACCGGGCTGATGGCCCTTTCGGCCGCGCTGGCAATGCTGGGCCTGGGCTATGCCTCGGTGCCGCTCTACCGGATGTTCTGCGAGGCGACCGGCTTCGGCGGTACCACCAAACGCGTCGACGAGGCTCAGGCGGCGACGGTCCAGGACAGCGGCCGGACGATCTCGATCCGCTTCGACGCCAATGTGGAGCGCGGCATGCCCTGGCAGTTCAAGCCGCTGCAGCGCACCGACACGGTGTCGATCGGCGCGCGCGACATGGCGTTGTTCTGGGCAAGGAACACTTCGGATAAGACGGTGACCGGCACCGCCAGCTTCAATGTCGAGCCCGAACAGGCGGCGCGCTATTTCAACAAGATCCAGTGCTTCTGCTTCACCGAGCAGGTGCTCAAGCCCGGCGAGGAAGTGCGCATGCCGGTATTGTACTACATCGATCCGGCGATCCTGGATGATCCCGACAACAAGGACGTCCAGCAGATCACGCTGAGCTACACTTTCCACGTCACCTCTACAGGCGACGCAAAGACACTGGACCGAACTCAAGCAGGCGGTTAAGGCCGCCACGGGAACCGTTTGCGTGATAATCCGCCAAGGCGCGACGCATACGGAAGACAGATTGGATGAACGGGGACGAAGGCACCATGGCTGGCACGAAGAACCACGATTACCACATCCTGCCGCCGGACATCGCGCCGCTCGCGACGACCATCGGCGCCTTCACCTTCACCACCGGCATGGTCCTGTTCATGCACGACATGCCCGGCGGCAAGTTCGTGCCCTGGCTGGGCATGGCGATCCTGCTCGCCTCGATGTTCATGTGGTTCTCCAAGATCGTCCACGAAGCCCACGCGGGCGACCACACGCCGGTCGTCCAGCTGCACCAGCGCTACGGGATGATCCTGTTCATCGCGTCGGAAGTGATGTTCTTCGTTGGCTGGTTCTGGGCGTTCTTCGACTTCTCGCTGTTCCCGTCGACGCTGGCCGAGGTGGTCGGCGGCCAGTGGCCGCCCAAGGCGATCGAGGCGGTGATGGACCCCTTCGCGCTGCCGCTGCTCAACACGCTGATCCTGCTGTGCTCGGGCACCACGGTTACCTGGGCGCACCACTCGCTGATCCATGGCGACCGTGACGGCCTCAAGAAAGGCCTCTGGGCGACGATCCTGCTGGGCGTGTTCTTCTCGTTCATCCAGGGCTACGAGTACCTGCACGCGCCCTTCGGCTTCGGTGGTAACACCTACGGTTCGGCCTTCTACATGGCGACCGGCTTCCACGGCTTCCACGTCATCGTCGGCACGATCATGCTGATCGTCTGCCTCGTGCGCACCTACAAGGGCGACTTTACGCCGCGCCAGCACTTCGGCTTCGAGGCCGCCGCCTGGTACTGGCACTTCGTCGACGTGGTGTGGCTGTTCCTCTTCGTCGCGGTCTACATCTGGGGCGGCTGGGGCTACCCGACGCACTGATCGTTCGACCCGGTCGATACGCAAACGAAAGGGCAGCCGGACTTCGCTTCGGCTGCCCTTTTCGCATCCAATCTCCAGCGCCAGGAACACCATGCGCCGCATTCCCGTCTTCGCCACCATCGTCGTCCTCGCCGCGGTTGGCCTGATGGTCGCGCTGGGCTTCTGGCAGCTCAAGCGGCTGCACCAGAAGGAGGGGCTGTTGGCGCACTACGCGGCGGCCAAGGGCAACCCCGCGCCGGTGGAGTGGACCTCCAAGGGCCCGGGCGAGGACCTGCTCTACCGCCGCTCGCACCTCGAATGCGCGCACCTGGGCGCACGCAGCGGCATCGCCGGACGCAATGCGGCGGGCGAGTCCGGCATCGCCCAGACTGCCCGGTGCGCGCTTGCGGGCGGGGGCACCGCGCTGGTGGTGATGGGCTGGTCGCAGCAGCCGCTGGCGGGCGAGGGCTGGAAGGGCGGCCCGGTCCGCGGGGTGATCGCGCCGGGTCCGCGCCTCGTCGCCGACCCGCCGGTCGCCGGGCTCCAGGCCAACGCCATCCCCGACCCGTCGGAACTGCCCAACAACCACCTCTCCTACGCAGGCCAGTGGTTCCTGTTCGCGGCTACCGCACTGGTGATCTACGTCCTCGCGCTCAGGCGCCGGAAAGCCGACCGGTAAGGGTCACCCTTTGCGGTAATGCGCCCGGACGAGGCCGATGAACGGGCTGGCCAGCGCCCCGGCGATATGCGCCTCGCCGGCGTGGAGCAGGCCGATCTCGCGCACCAGTTCGAAGTCGCGCACCGGGACGAAGTGCTCGGGCCCCGAGGCGAAGCATTCCGGCATCATGCCCACCCCGGCGCCGCTGCGCACGACCGCGAGCACCCGCTCGTCGCTGGTGGTTTTGAGCACGAATCGCGGCCGCACACCCCTCGCCACGAAGAAGCGGTTGATTTCGGGCAGGGCCTCGCAGTGGCGGCGCAGGGCCATGCGGTCGCGGGCGAGCTGCTCGGCCTCGACTTCGCTCTCGCCGGCCAGGGGATGGTCCGGGGGGAGCACCATCATGTAGCGTTCGCGCGCCAGCACCTCGGGATGGAATCGCGCATGGTGGGGGCGCACGGCGGTGAGCGCCACGTCGATCCTGCCGCGCTCCAGGCGATCGGTCATGTCGCGTTCGGTGCCGTCCAGGATTTCCAGCGCTTCGCCCGATCCGAGCGCGCGGTGGCGGGTCAGCCAGTCCTCGATCCACGGGGTCGGGATGGTGTTCAGCACGCCGATGCGCAGCAGCGTCGGATCGGTCACTTCGCTCAGTTCGACCAGTGCATGCTCGTATTCCGCCGCGATCCGCCGTGCGCGGACAAGGAATCGGCTGCCGGCCGGGGTCAGGGCCACGCCCTGACTGTCGCGGTCGAACAGACGTGCACCCAGTTCGCGCTCCAGTTTGGCTATTCCGGACGACAGCGTGGGCTGCGTGACGCTCACCCGCTTGGCGGCGCGGCCGAAGCCGCCGGTTTCGGCCACGGCGAGGAAATAGCGCAGGAGGTATTGGTCGATCATAGACAGTGTCTATGGCAAGCTACGGAAACTTTCAATTTCCGCTGCCCGGCTCGGTTGCCTAGATAGACGTGGCAAATCGAAATATAAAAGGAAGAGGCATGAGCGCGCCGGTCCTGCAGACCAATGTCAACCTCGACAGCCCCGAGGCCAAGGCGCGCGATGCCCACAACCGCGCGCTCGTGGCCGAGCTTCGCGAACGGGTAGCCAAGGCCGCACTGGGCGGCGATCAGCGTTCGCGGGACCGCCACGTCTCGCGCGGCAAGCTGCTTCCGCGCGACCGGGTGGAGCGCCTGCTCGATGCCGGCTCGGCCTTCCTCGAGATCGGCCAGCTCGCCGCCAATGGCCTCTATGGCGACGAGGTGCCGGGCGCCGGCCTGATCGCCGGGATCGGCCGCGTTTCGGGCCGCCAGTGCATGATCTTCGCCAACGATGCGACGGTGAAGGGCG
Source organism: Novosphingobium sp. GW821-FHT09E05 (assembly GCF_059416165.1). Taxonomy (NCBI): domain Bacteria; kingdom Pseudomonadati; phylum Pseudomonadota; class Alphaproteobacteria; order Sphingomonadales; family Sphingomonadaceae; genus Novosphingobium; species Novosphingobium sp. GW821-FHT09E05. The sequence continues at coordinate 504,902 of NZ_JBWKOQ010000002.1, read as the reverse complement.
GGACCTACTTTCCGCTGACCGTCAAGAAACACATCCGAGCGCAGGAAATCGCCCAGGCCAACCGCCTTCCTTGCGTCTACCTCGTCGACAGCGGCGGCGCCAACCTGCCCAACCAGGCCGAGGTCTTCCCCGACCGCGACCACTTCGGCCGCTTCTTCTTCAACCAGGCGCAGATGAGCGCCGCGGGCATTCCGCAGATCGCCAGCGTCATGGGCAGCTGTACGGCGGGCGGCGCCTATGTCCCGGCGATGAGCGACGAGAGCGTCATCGTGAAGGAGCAGGGCACGATCTTCCTCGCCGGCCCGCCCCTGGTGCAGGCCGCGACGGGCGAGATCATCTCGGCCGAGGACCTCGGCGGCGGCGACCTGCACAGCCGCAAGTCCGGCGTCACCGACCACCTCGCCGAGGACGACGAGCACGCGCTGACCATCGTGCGCGACATCGTCAGCCACCTCGGCCCGGCGCATCGCCACGACCTCGCCCGGCAGGAACCCCGCCCGCCGAAGTACGCGGCCGAGGAGCTGTACGCCATCGTCCCGGAAGACGTGCGCGCGCCCTACGACGTTCACGAGGTGATCGCCCGGATCGTCGACGGCAGCGAGTTCCACGAGTTCAAGGCGCTCTACGGCACCACGCTGGTCTGCGGTTTCGCGCATATCCACGGGCTGCCGGTGGCGATCCTCGCCAACAACGGCGTGCTGTTCTCGGAGTCCGCGCAGAAGGGCGCGCACTTCATCGAACTGGCCTGCCAACGCCGTATTCCGCTGCTGTTTCTGCAGAACATCTCGGGCTTCATGGTCGGCGGCAAGTATGAGGCCGAGGGCATCGCCAAGCACGGCGCCAAGCTCGTCACCGCTGTCGCCACCGCGCAGGTGCCCAAGCTGACGGTGCTGATCGGCGGCTCGTTCGGCGCCGGCAACTACGGCATGTGCGGCCGCGCCTACGATCCGCGCTTCCTGTTCACCTGGCCCAACGCGCGCATCTCGGTGATGGGAGGCGAGCAGGCGGCGAGCGTGCTGGCGACGGTCCACCGCGATGCTGCCAAGTGGTCTGCCGAAGAGGCGGAAGCCTTCAAGGCACCGATCCGCGAGAAGTACGAGGACGAGGGTAACCCTTACTACGCCACCGCGCGGCTGTGGGACGACGGGGTGATCGATCCGGTGCAGACGCGCGACGTGCTGGCCCTGGCGCTGGAAGCGTGTCTCGAAGCACCGATCGCGGAGGCGCCCCGCTTCGGGGTGTTCCGGATGTGAGGGCGTGGAGACCAACTCCTCCCCGGAACGGGGAGGTGGCAGCGCGAAGCGCTGACGGAGGGGCCGGGAGCTCTCCGGTACGACTGCCGTGAGCGGCGAGGCGCCTCCCCCGCACCACCATTCTGCGGACAATTCTCCTATCCGTTCCGGCGAAGACCGCGGACGTGCCCGGCATCGGACCCTTGGCGCAAGCGAAGGCAATGTCCGATTTGCCCGCAAGCTGCGGCAGGACATGTCGCTGCCGGAGGTCCTGCTCTGGCGTGAGCTTCGCGGAAAGCCGGTGGGTCTCAAGTTCCGCCGCCAGTTCCCGATTGCAGGGTACGTCGCCGATCTTGCCTGCGTCGAAGTGCGCCTTCTGATCGAGATCGACGGCATCGCGCACGATAGGGGCGATCGACCTGCCGCTGATGTTCGTCGCCATGCGGTTCTTGCCGGCAAGGACTGGCACGTCCTGCGCATGGCCGCGAAGGAAGTTCTCGCGGATGTGTCTGTCGCCGCGACCGCGATCGTTGCTTTTGCCGAGAGCCTTCGGCCCCTCCGCCCCTGCGGGGCACCTCCCCGTTCCGGGGAGGATTTGGAGTAATCCCATGATCACATCCCTGCTCATCGCCAACCGCGGCGAAATTGCCTGCCGTGTCATCCGCACCGCGCGCGAGCTTGGTATCCGCACCATCGCGGTCTACTCCGACGCCGACGCGCAGGCGCTGCATGTGCGTGAGGCGGATGAGGCCATCCACATCGGCCCCTCGCCGACGCGTGAAAGCTACCTGGTGGGCGAGAAGATCCTCGCCGCCGCCCGGCAGGCCGGCGCCGAGGCCATCCACCCCGGCTACGGTTTCCTGTCGGAGAACGCGGAATTCGCACAGGCCGTGATGGACGCCGGCATCGTCTGGGTGGGCCCCAATCCTTCGTCGATCACCGCGATGGGCCTGAAGGATGCCGCCAAGACACTGATGGCCGAGGCGGGTGTACCGGTGACCCCGGGCTACATGGGCGCCAACCAGGAGCCCGACTTCCTCGCCACCGAGGCCGCGAAGATCGGCTATCCGGTGCTTATCAAGGCGGTCGCGGGCGGCGGCGGCAAGGGCATGCGGCTGGTCGAGGCCCCGTCCGATTTCATCGACGCGCTCGCCTCGTGCAAGCGCGAGGCGGCAAGCTCGTTCGGCAATGACCACGTCCTGATCGAGAAGTACATCGCATCGCCCCGCCACATCGAGGTGCAGGTCTTCGGCGACAAGCACGGCAACGTCGTCCATCTGTTCGAGCGCGACTGCTCGCTCCAGCGCCGCCACCAGAAGGTCATCGAGGAGGCCCCCGCACCGGGCATGGACGCGGCCACCCGCGAAGCGCTCTGCGCCGCCGCCGTGCGCGCTGCCAAGGCGGTGGACTATGTCGGCGCGGGCACGATCGAGTTCATCGCCGACGGTTCGGGCGCGCTCGATGCGGAGCGTATCTGGTTCATGGAGATGAACACCCGCCTGCAGGTCGAGCACCCCGTCACCGAGGAAATCACCGGCGTCGATCTCGTCGAATGGCAGCTGCGCGTGGCCAGCGGCGAACCACTGCCGCTTTCGCAGGAAGACCTGACGATCGACGGCTGGGCGATGGAAGCGCGCCTCTATGCCGAGGACCCGGCCAAGGGCTTCCTGCCCAGCATCGGCCGCCTCGAACTCCTGCAGTTCGGTGAGGCCGAGGGCGGCCGCATCGACACCGGCGTGTACGAAGGCGCCGAAGTCTCGCCGTTCTACGACCCGATGATCGCCAAGGTCATCGCCTGGGGCGAGGACCGCGAGGAAGCGCGCGAGCGGCTGGGCGAGATGCTGGAGGACAGCGCGGTCTGGCCAGTGCGCACCAACGCCTCGTTCCTCGTCAAGGCGCTGCAGCATCCCGACTTCGCGGCGGGCAAGGTCGACACCGGGCTGATCGGCCGCGACGGCGAGGCATTGGCCGAGCCGCCGGTCCCTTCGGCCGAATCGCTGCGGGTCGCCGCGCAGGCGCTGGTTCCGGCGACCATGGCGCCCGGCCTCAGGCTCAACGCCCCGGCGGTGCGCAGCGCATGGTTCGTGCTCGACGGCGAGAAGATCGAGGTCGAACTCGAGGGCGAAGGCAGCGACGAGCCGATGCCCGGCGTTCTCGTCACCGAGCAGGGGCAGGCCTGGCTGCTCGCACCCTGGCGGCGAGACGGTGCGCATGGGGCGGCCGCCGGATCGGGCGCCATTCTCGCGCCGATGCCGGGCAAGGTCATCGCCGTCGAGGTTGTGCAGGGGCAGGCGGTGACCAAGGGCCAGAAGCTGCTCACGCTCGAGGCGATGAAGATGGAACACACGCTCACCGCGCCGTTTGATGGCGTGGTCGCCGAACTCAACGCCAGCGCCGGCCAGCAGGTGCAGGTCGACGGGCTGCTGGTGAAGATCGAGGAGACCGAATAATGCCCGGACGCTTCTTCGACGAATGGCAGGTCGGTGACCGCATCACCCACCAGCCCAGCCGAACCGTCACCGAGACCGACAACCTGCTGTTCTCGGCGATGACGCACAACATGCAGCCGCTGCACCTGGACGCGGAGGCGGCCAAGGCCAGCGAGTTCGGGCAGATCCTGGTCAACTCGACCTTCACCTTCAGCCTCGCGGTGGGGCTCTCGATCGCCGACACCACGGTCGGCACGCTCGTCGCCAACCTCGGCTTCGACAAGGTGGTGACGCCCAAGCCGACCTTCATCGGCGATACCGTCACCTGTTCGAGCGAGGTGGTGGAGATGCGCGAAAGCCAGTCGCGGCCGGGGCAGGGGATCGTCGTGTTCAAGCACGAGCTGACCAACCAGCGCGGGGAGACTGCACTGTCGATGCTGCGGACGGTGTTGTTGAAGAAGAAGGCTTAGGGCGGATACGCCCCCGTTTGAGGCCTGAATCCTTCGTTTGGATGGCTTGTGAATCAACAAATCAATTCGTCGTCCCCGCGAAGGCGGGGACGCCGCTTGTTCTTCTTAGGGCGCAAGGAAGCGGGGCCCCCGCCTTCGCGGGGGCGACGGGAGTCTTCCGGTGGGATCACTCACCTTTGCAGCGGTTCTGAGCGATCAGGATGGCGACACAGCATTGTTGTTTACCCCTCCAACTGCTCCCCAAGCGACCGCGCCGCGCCTTTCAAGGCCTCCTTCAGCCGCGGCAGTTCGCTCCGCAACGCCGCCCCGATGCCGATCGCGACCAAGGCATGTCCCGGCCGGCGCATGTCGTCGCGGCCGCCTTTCCAGACCGGCGCGGCGATCACCGTGACGCCGGCGATGTAGTGCCCGGCATCCACCGCCACGCCGCTCACGCGCGCGTCCTCGACCTGTGCGAGCCATTCGTCCCAGCTCGGCGCCTCGTCCCAGCGCAAGTGTTCGAAGCGCGGCTCCAGCGCGCTGACCGGGTAGTTCCCGAAGGCGGCGATGCAGCGCCCGGTGGCCGAAACCAAGGCAGGGAAGCGGCTGCCGACCTGGGTGGAGAGCTGGAAGTTCTGCCCCGACTGCGACATCGCGGTCACGATGATGTGGTCGAGCCCGAAGACCTGCACCCCCAGCGTGGTGATCCCGAACTCGCGCGCGAGGCGGTCCAGCGGGGCCTGCGCGAGGTCGTTGAACTGGTCGCGCCGCAGCCACGCGCGGGCCAGCGTGAGCACGCCGGCATCGAGGGTGTAGCGCTTGGTATCGGCGTCGAAAGCCACCAGTTCCTCGGCCACCAGCGCGCGCAGCACGTAGAGGCAGGTGCTGGGCACCAGTCCCAGTTCGCGCGCGATCGCCTGCACCCCCATCGGTACGCCGCGCTTGCCGAGCAGGCGGAGCACCGCCGCGGCACGGGCGATGGCGGGGGCCTTGCTGGCCTTCATGGTGTCGTCGAGGTCCGTCATTCAATATAGTGAATAACATTCAATATTTACAAAAACAACCATGCCGTGCAACACCCTGCTGAACACAAGAACAATCTCCGGCCGAAGCGAGTCGGTCGAACGAACGGGACGGTTGATGGCCAAGGTAATTACGGGGCTTACCGACTACACGCGCTACGCCGATGCGCAGGCGCACGCCTCGTCGGCGGCGCTGTGGGAGCTGTTCGACGGCGACCGCGAGCATCTCAACATCGCGCACGAATGCGTGACGCGCCATGCCGACGGCTCGGGCCGCGCGGCGGTGCGCATCGCCCATGGCGACGGCGCCGACGAGATCATCAGCTTCGATACCATTTCATCGGGCGCGGCGCAGTTCGCGCACTGGCTCGACGCCGAAGGCATCCAGCCGGGCGAGCGCATCGCCTTCATGCTGGAGCCGTCGCTCTCGTTCTATGTCTGCCTGTTCGGGGCGATGCAGACCGGCGCGATCTCGGTGCCGCTATTCACCCTGTTCGGCCCCGACGCACTACGCCTCAGGGTAGGCGACTGCGAGCCTTCGGTGCTGATCACCAATGCCGAGAAGGCGGACCTCGCCCGCTCGGTCGCGGTCGATGGCAAACCCCGTGTAGTCGTCGCCGACGAGGCGTTCCTGGCTTCGCTGTCCGATCTGCCGACCACGTATACGCCCAGGACCAAGGCCAACGACATGGCCGTGTTCCAGTACACCAGCGGCACCACGCGCGAGCTGCCCGAGGCGGTCAAGCACTCGCACCGCACGCTGGTGACGCTGATGTTCGCGGCGCTCTACGGCACCGGTATCCGGCCAGGCGACGAGTTCTTCTGCCCCTCCAGCCCCGCCTGGGGCCACGGATTGTGGCACGGCACGCTCGCGCCGCTGGCGATGGGCGTGACGACCGGGACGTTCGCGGGCCGCTTCGACCCGGTGCGGCTGATGAAGGCGCTGGACGACTTCGGCATCACCAACATGTCGGCGGCGGCGACCCACTACCGCATGATGAAGAACAGCGGGAAGGCGGCGGATTTCCAGTTCCATTTCGAGAAGCTGTCGTTCACCGGCGAGCCGATCGATCCCTCGACGCTGGAGTGGATCGACCAGTGGTTCAAGGTTCCCGCCTGCTCGATGTACGGCACCACCGAGATCGGCGTCGTGCTGGTGAACTATCCCGGCGCGGACGACTTCACGGTCAAGCCCGGCACGCTGGGCAAAGCGGTGCCGGGGCAGAAGCTGGAGGTCCACCGCATCGACGGCACGGTCTGCGATCCCGGCGAGATCGGCGAGCTGATGCTCTGGCGGGGCGGCGGGTGGATGACCACCAAGGATCGCGCCAAGACGGACGAGGACGGCTATTTCTACCACTGCGGCCGCGCCGACGACGTCATCATCTCCGCCGGCTGGACGATGTCCGCGGTCGAGATCGAGAACACCATGCTGCGCCACGACAATGTGATGGAGTGCGGCGTCATCGGCGTGCCCGACGAGCAGCGCGGGCAGGTGGTGAAGGCTTTCGTCGTCGCCAACTGCGAAGGCTCGGACGCGCTGGTGCGCGAACTGCAGGACTTCACCCGCGAGCGCCTCGCCCAGCACGAATTCCCGCGCATCGTCGAGTTCGTCGACGAGCTGCCCAAGAACCCCGCCGGCAAGGTCCACCGCAAGATGCTGCGCGACCGCGAGGCAGCGAAGGCGGCGGAAGCGGTGGCCTGATTACACAGCCTCGTCGTCCCCGCGAAGGCGGGGACCCCGCTTGGTCGGGGCGCGGCGAGGGAAGGAAAAAGCGGGACCCCCGCCTACGCGGGGGCGACGAGACAGAGTTCAGAGATTCGATAGAGATCTAGGAGTAGAGAAATGGCTACCACAGCAGAACCCACCAAGAACAAGTTCCCCAAGATCACCGAGGAAGGCCTCGACGATCTGCGCAAGCGCATCGGCATCAAGATCGAGAACACCGTCGAGCCGTGGAACTACGAAGCCACCCGCGACGCCATCCGCCACTACGCGCACGGCATCGGCGACGACAACCCGCTCTGGTGCGATCCCGAGTACGCGGCGAAGACCAAGTATGGCACCCTCGTCGCGCTGCCTTCGTTCCTGTTCACCACCAGCCGCATCATCTCGGGCTACTGCGGCGGCCTGTCGGGCGTCCACGCCATGTGGGCGGGCGCCGACTGGACCTGGCACAAGCCGGTGCTGCGCAACGACACGATCAGCGCGGTGGCCTCGCTCAAGGACCTGGTCGAGCACCAGACCAAGTTCGCCGGCCGCTCGTTCCAGCAGATCTACCACGTCGACTTCTACAACCAGCATGGCGACCAGGTCGCCGGCGCCGACAGCTGGGTGTTCCGCACCGACCGCGACGAAGCGCGCGAGCGCGGCACCAAGTACACCGAGGCGCGCGGCCGCGTTGAGCCCTTCACCCAGGAGCAGCTCGACGAGTTCTACGAGATCTACGACCAGGAAGAGCATCGCGGCGCCATCCCGCGCTACTTCGAGGACGTGAATGTCGGCGACAAGCTGCCGCCGATGATGAAGGGCCCGATGACCGTCACCGGCTTCATCTGCTACGCGCAAGGCTGGGGCGGCCTCTACATCCGCGCCAACAAGCTGGCATACAAGATGCAGAAGGCCCACCCGGGCCTCGGCATCCGCAACCGCTTCAACGTGCCGGACTGCCCCGAGCGCGTGCACTGGGACGAAGCCTTCGCGCTCGAAGTCGGCGCGCCGGGCGCCTACGACTACGGCCCGGAGCGTTGCTCATGGCTGACCCACCACATGACCGACTGGATCGGCGACGACGGTTTCCTGCACAAGTCGAGCTGCCAGATCCGCCGCCACAATCCCGACGGCGACGCGATGATCCTCACCGGGGAAGTGACGCGCAAGTTCGTCGAGAACGGCAAGAGCTACGTCGAGGTCGCGCAGAAGGCGACCACGCATCGCGGCGAGCTGTCGGCGTTCGGCACCTCGGTCGCGGAACTGCCCACGAGGGGGTGACGTTGCTTTCCCTGCCGTCGAACATAGAGTGTGATTGAAACCTGTCCGTCATTCCCGCGAAGGCGGGAATGACGGGGCAAGGTAGGACGGTCACGCTCTAACTCGGCGACAGCGAATTCCGATGGCCTATGAAGGGCTGCGGCAGGCGGGAGAGAATGCATGGCAGACGGCGCCGACAGCAGGCCGACATTCCAGCCAGACGGGACCGTTTGTGTGCCCGGCTTCGATCTGCCTGTCTCCACCCTCGCCAGCCCGGAAGCCGCGGCGGCGCAGCGCGCGCGCGCCGACATTCCGACCTTCGACGCCGCTGGGCAGGAGCCCGACATCGCCGTGCGGCGCGAGCAGATCAACGCCTACGCGGCCCAGTCCCTACCCCGCCTTCGGACAAGTTTCCCGGTCGACATCGCCTCCACCACCATCGGCGGCGTCGAGGTTCTCGACGTCACTCCGGCGGACGGCAGCCATGACCGGGACCGCGTGCTCATCAACCTGCACGGCGGCGCCTTCACGGTCGGCTGGGACGGCATCGCGCTGATCGAGGCGATCCCGATGGCGGTGCTGGCCGGCTACCGGGTGATCAGCGTCAACTACCGCATGGCCCCCGAGCACCGGCACCCGGCCGGGGTCGAGGACGTCGCCGCCGTCTACAAGGCGCTACTGGCGGACTATGCGCCCGGCCGGATCGGCATCTACGGCGGCTCGGCGGGCGGCGCGCTGACGGCGCAGGCCGCCGCCTGGCTCCCCGCGCACGGACTGCCGCAGGCGGGTGCGGTCGGCGTGTTCGGAGCGGGCGGCGTACCGTTCGGCACGGGCGAATCCGCCTATCTTGCCGGCTACATCGACGCCTCGTTCCCGCCGCCGCCGTCTGACGGCAGCGCAGGCATGGATATCACGCGCGGCTATTTCGACGGGTGCGACGCGAAGGACCCCAGCGCCTGGCCCGCCTACGACCTCGCCGTCATGGCGACCTTCCCGCCGGCGCTGATCATCACCGGCACCCGCTCGATGGACCTCAGCCCTGCGATCTACACCAACTCGCAACTGCTCAAGGCCGGCGTGTCCTCGACGCTGATCGTCGGCGAGGGCATGGGCCACTGCTACTACTACAACCTCGGCCTTCCCGAGGCGCGCGACGCTTACGACCAGATCGTCGCTTTCTTCCGCCGGAATCTGGTATGAAACGATGAGCGAGGCCGCAGCTTCCACCTGGGCGGGGCCGCTCGCAGGGGTCCGCGTGATCGACTTCACGCGCGTCCTGGCCGGGCCGGCCGCCAGCCTTGCGCTGGCCGACATGGGCGCAGAAGTGTTCAAGATCGAGCCGCCGGGCACCGGCGACGAGACCCGGACGTTTCCACCCACGCGCGACGGCGAGAGCCACTATTACCTCGCCGTCAATCGCGGCAAGAAGTCGATCGTCGTCGACCTCAAGAGCGCGGAGGGACTGGCGCTGGTCAAGGACCTCGCCGCGCGCTGCGACGTGCTGGTGGAGAACTACCGCCCCGGCGTGATGGAGCGGCTGGGGCTCGGCTGGGAGGAACTCCACAAGCTCAACCCGCGCCTGATCTACTGCTCGATCTCGGGCTACGGGCAGACCGGGCCGCTCAAGGACCGGCCGAGCTTCGACATCGTGCTCCAGGCCATGTCCGGCGCGCTGTCGATGAACGGCGAGCCGGGCGGGCTGCCGACCAAACTGGGCCTGCCGATCGGTGACCTCGTGGGCGGCATCAACGGCCCGATCGGCATTATCTCCGCGCTTTACGAGCGCGAGCGCACCGGCGTGGGCCGCCACATCGACGTCAGCCTGATGGACGGCATGATGGGCATGCTGGGCTACATCGCGCAGCTCGCCTTCTTCAGCGGCACCGACCCGCAGCGCGTCGGATCGCAGCATCCCAACCTCGTGCCCTACGGCATCTTCCCGGCGCGCGAGGGCTCGATCGTCATCGCCTGCCTGACGCCGGGTTTCTGGAGCCGCGTCTGCCGTTCGATCGGCCGGGGCGAACTGTGCGACGACCCGCGCTACGACACACTGGAAAAGCGCCGCGACGCGCGCGAGGAGGTCAACGCGATCGTCTCGGCCTTCACCTCGCAGCACAGCGTCGACGAACTGGTCGCGATCTTCACCGAGCACGAAGTGCCGCACGCCCCGATCCTCGGCGTGACCGAGGCGCTGGCGCAGCCGCAGGCGGTCGCGCGCGGGATGGTGGTCGAGACGCAGCACGCGGCGCTCGGGCCGATTCCGATCGTCAACCGCCCGATCCGCTTCACCGACGCCGAGCAGCCGGTGCCCGAGGCGCCCCCGGTGCTCGGCCAGCACACCGATGCGATCCTCGCCGAGGTGCTAGATCTATCGCCCGAGCGGATCGCGGCGCTCAGGGCCTCGGGTATCGTTGCCTGAACGCGCGGTGGCGGTAAGGTCGCGCGCATAAGCCAGGCCAGCGGGAGAGCCAGCCATGTCAGACCTTCGTTTCGATGGCCGCGTTGCCGTGATTACCGGCGGCGGGCGGGGCCTCGGCCGCGCCCATGCATTGCTGCTCGCGAGCCGCGGCTGCAGGATCGTCGTAAACGACCCCGGCGTCTCGATGGCGGGCGACGTCACGGCGGAAGGCCCGGCCGAGGCGCTCGCCGCCGAGATCCGCGCCGCCGGGGGCGAGGCCGTCGCCAACACCGACAGCGTCGCCACGCCCGAGGGTGGCAAGGCAATCATCGACGCCGCGATCGGCGCCTTTGGGCGGATCGACATCCTCATCCACTCGGCCGGCAACGTGCGGCGGGGTTCGCTCAGCGAGCTGGCTTACGAGGACTTCACGGCGGTGCTCGATGTGCACCTCAAGGGTGCCTACCACGTCGTGCGCGAGGCGTTCCCGCACATGATGGCGCAGGGTTACGGCCGGATCGTGCTGACCAGCTCGATCAACGGGCTCTACGGCAAGTCGGATAACGTCACCTACTCGATGTGCAAGGCCGGGTTCATGGGCCTGTCGAACACCGCCGCGATCGAGGGCCAGCACCATAACGTGCGCTCGAATTTGATCGTCCCGGCCGCCGTCACCCGCATGTCGGAAGGCATCGACACCAGCAAATTCCCGCCGATGGAGCCTGAGCAAGTCGCGCCGATGGTCGCGTACCTGTGCCACGAGGACTGCGAGGCGACGGGCGAGATGTACGTGGCGATGGGCGGGCGTCTCGCGCGCGCCTGGGTCGCCGAGAATACCGGGCTCTACCGCCCCGAATGGTCACTGGAAGATGTCGCCGCCGAGATCGGTGCCATTCGCGAGGGCGGCGCTGGTCTCGCCTTCCCGCCGGTCCCCGATGGCCAGCTTGAACACCTGCTCCACGGCTTCGGCATGATCCGCGCAGGCGCGCAAGCCTGAGGTCAGACGGCGATTGCGGTAGCCGGCGGGCGGTCGCGCTTGGCCTGGTAGAGCTTGGCGTCGGCGGCACGCAGGAGGGTCTCGAGGTCGGTTCCGCTCTCGTTCGAAAGGACCGTTCCGACACAGGCCGAGATTTCGATGACGTCGCTTCCCAGCTGGAAGGGCTGGGCGATGGCGGCGATGATGCGGCGGGCCAGCAGGTCCGCTTCCTCGTTGCGGTTGAGGCCGAACTGGACGATGCCGAATTCGTCGCCGCCGAGCCGCGCGACGGTGTCGCCGCTGCGCACCGCGCCGCGCAGCCGCTCGGCAACGGCGGCGAGCAGTTCGTCGCCCACCGCGTGGCCGTAGCGGTCGTTCACCGGCTTGAAGCCGTCGAGATCAAGGTAGTGGACCGCCACCACGCTGCCAGCGCCAAGCAGCTGGGCATTTTCGTCGAAGTATTCGCGCAGGGCGAGGCGGTTGGGCAGCGCGGTCAGGCCGTCACGCCGGGCCAGCGAAACCGATGTCAGCCGCTTGCCGATCTCGGTCTTCACCAGCCGGTGCTGCGCGAGAACGGATTGCGATCCGCCCGCGAGGAAGGCCAGCGCGATCAGGGTCATGCCAGCATGGATCGGTTCCAGCTGCAACGCGGAGGCGGTAACGGCGGGGCAGAGCGCCATCACCATGCTGGGAATGGCGACCAGCGGCCTGAGGCCGGTGCCGGTGGCGACGCCCGCGCAATAGCCTACCAATACGCAGATCGTCAGCATCTGCGCCGGTTGGGCACCTTTTGCGAAGACATAGCCACCAAGCACACCCAGCAGCACGGAAAAGAGGTAATAAGGGGCGGCGAAAGTCAGTTCCAGCCGACGGGCAGTCGGGCGGTCGAGCGCGGCGGTCATGGCCTTCCTGCGGACGACCGTGGTGATGCTGACTCGCAGCAGGCATGCGGCGAAAGCGGCGATGCCTATGCCCCAGAGCATTCCGTCGTGCGCGCTGCGGCCGATCAGCACGACATAAAGCCCGGTGATCCCGAGCATGATCTTGGACGGGAGCACGTTCGCATAGAGACTGCGAACCAGCTCGACATAGACTTTTTCTGCAAGGGCGTCGGTCGGTGTCATGTCCTAGGGCGTCTTAGGTAGTAAACCCGCATCAATACACGAATATTCGGCGTGCGCGAGCAGTCGCGGAAGGTATGTCCTGCAATGCTACGATTTTGGGGAAGGAGATGCAGGTCTGCATCACAGAGTTCGCCGGAACTTCATGCGTGATACGCCGTTGTATTGCACGAGAGGTTGCCAAAAGCGACGCAGACAAAAAGGTGCGCCATGCTGAACGCCAGCGAAGTCGTCATCGAAGTGCCCAGGTTCGACGTGCTCCTGATACTCGCGTTCAATGCCGCGTTGTGGGTGCTCGTCATCGGTATGATCTTCGCGGTGATGTGATCCCGGATTTTCGATTTCTAAAGAACCGTCATGCATTTCGGATGGTGGGCGGTGAGGGGCTCGAACCCCCGACCCTCTCGGTGTAAACGAGATGCTCTACCAACTGAGCTAACCGCCCCATCGTGCGACGGCGCTCATGCTGGGTTTTGACCGCCTCGTCAATGGTCGAGGTTCCGCGTGTGATTCGTCTCTCTATTCCCGATCACTTCCTGCAGAATGAGCGCTCGGCTAGCCGCGTCAATTTCCTTGGTGCTACGGCCCCCCTAGAGTGCCGTAGCGGCCCGCCCCTGCGGGGGGCGACAGCGTATCACGGCTGCATCAGCCATGCGAGTTGGCGACTGCACTCTTGAACAGGCTCCCTTCCGCCTCCCAGTCGAGCCGGACGCGGCGGTGGGCGATCAGCCATTCGCCCTCGACCCTGAGGAAGCTGTCGAGATAGTAGCCGGCGTGGTCGGGGCCGATGTCGGTCCAGGCCACCCAGTACGTGCGCCCGCTCGCGGTATCGGGATCAACGAGGTCGATCTTCGAGGTCGAGAGGTGGTGGCGCACGAAAGTGGCGCCGTGGGTGCCGCCGTCACCGGCCAGCCAGCGTTCCTGCCAAGCCCGGATTTCCGCGCGCCCTTCGTAGCGGAACAGCCGTTCGGGTGCGACGCGCTCGCTTTCCATCACCGCGTCGTCGGTGAAGCAGGCGACGAATTCGTCCACGCGCAGCCGGTCGCCGGCGGTGGTGTACCGCGCGATCAGGTCGCGGATCGCCTCGCGGGCAAGCAGGTCTTCGAGGTTCACGACATCACCAGCCCGGCATCGACGTTCACCGACTGCCCGGTGATCGTGCGCGCGTCGTCCGAGGCGAGGAACAGCGCGAGGCGGGCCACGTCCTCGGGCGTGGAGAAGGTCTTGAGCGGAAGGGGCGCGACGATGCCGGCCTCGATCTCCTCCAGCGACTTGCCCTGCTCGGCGGCGACGCGCTTCATGTAGTTCACCATCAGGTCGGTGCCGATCGCGCCGGGGACCACGCAGTTGCAGCGGATGCCGTATGCGCCGACTTCGCGCGCGATGGTCTTGGTGAGGATGCGCAAGGCGCCCTTGGCGGCGGAATAGTGGCTCTTGCGGACCATGCCGTCCCATCCCGCGCTCGACGAGAAGTTGACGATCGATCCCGTGCGCCGGGCCATCATCGAGCGGTTGAGCACCTCGCGCGTGCACAGCATCGCGGCCATGCAGTCGACCTTGTAGGTGTCGAGGAAGTTGTCGACGGTCTGCTCCCAGATGAACCTGTCGACGCCGGGGACGGCGGCGTTGTTCAGCATCACGTCGACCCGGCCCCAGCGGCCCATCGCCGCCTCGACCATGGCGGCGACGTCGGCCTCGTCGGTGACGTCGGCGCGCACGGCGATGGCATTTGCGCCGATGCCTTGGGCGACTTCCTCCACCAGTTCGAGCCGCCGCGCCGCAAGCACGAGGTTGGCGCCTTCGTCCGCCAGCATCCGCGCCATGACCGGGCCGAGCCCGGTCGATGCGCCGGTGATGATCGCGACCTTGCCGGCAAAGCGGCTCATGCGGCGAGCACCTTGCGCATGATCGCGTGGCTGTCCTCGCTGCCGTCGAGCGCGCGGTTTAGGCGCTCGGCGATGCGCCAGCCGTCGGGCGTGCGCTTCAGGGTCCAGTGGTTGACCGCCGCGCGCCAGAGGAACCAGCGCTCCCCTTCGCGCAGGATCACTACCGAGTAGCCCGAGGCTTCGGCCGCGTCGCCGCGCACGGTGATCTTTGGCGTGGCGGTGAGGTGGGCACAGCCGGTGTTCACGAGATCGAGATGGCCGGGCCAGCCGTACATCCCGGCGATCTCGTCCGGTGCCTCGAGCCGCTTGGTGCCACCATCGGGCAGGGTGAAGCTGTAGCCGCCGCCCTCGACCCAGAGCGCCCCTGCCGGCTCGGCGGTGGCACTGTCGACCAGCGGGCCGTACGTCATCAGCAGGTTCTGGATTTCGAGCTGGTCTTCCGCGTCGCGCAGCCGGGTCTCCAGCGCGTCGAGGCGCGCCTCGAGGGTCGTATCAGACATGCCTTCTCCCGCCGATTTTGAACGCATGGTCAGCGTCGATCGGCGGGAGGTCAAGTTCCCCTTTGGGGAGTGGTGCTTACCAGTCGAAGAAGCGGTTACGGCGGCGCGCGACGGGGACCACGTCGCCGTTGACGTCGGTGACCACAGTGCGCGGCTCGTAGGCGGTGCCAGGGGCGACGGTGGTGCCCTGTGCCAGCGCATCGGCGCGGGCTTCGGCCTTGGCGGCGCGCAGTTCGGCGTCGCGCAGACGCTCTTCCGACGTACGGGCGGCAAGCTCACCGCGGCGTTCGCGCGAGATCGCGTAGTAGTGGCTCCACATCTGGCTATGCGCGAAGGCGAGCGCGAGACCGCCGATGATCGCGAGGTTCTTGAGCGCCATGATCCGCTGCATTGGATCGCCGATCTGCGAATGATAGAACAGCACGGTCAGCGCCACGAAGGCGGCGAGCAGTACCGAAACCAGTCGCACCATGAACCCGGCGGCAAGACACAGGCCGGCGAGCAGTTCGAACAGCGCGACGGGAATGGCAAGGCCGGAGGGCAGGCCGGCAGCGACGATTGCCGTCTCGGTCCCGCCGATGTCCATGAGCTTGCCCGCTCCGGAGAAGATGAAGATGAGGGCGATCAGAATGCGCCCTATGATGGCGGCGATCTTCGACACGGCACGTCTCCCGGCGAGGTTATCTCATGCGGGGAGAAGTGGGTGGAGAGCGGGTTTGTTCCCGCGCACAGTAACGTCGTCCCGGACTTGATCCGGGACCGCTGGCCGGGCCGCGGCCAACTTTCGGCGGGGCACGGGCTTGCGGCTGGCTGTCGGAAAGCTATCGCCTCAAGGGTACCTAGCGGTCCCCGCTTGCGCGGGGACGACGGCTGTCAGCGTGGTTACAGCTTCGGCAGCGTCACCCCAAGTTGGCCCATGTACTTGCCGGCGCGGTCGGCATAGCTGACTTCGCAGGGCTCGTTGCCTTGGAGGAACAGGAACTGGCAAGCGCCCTCGTTGGCGTAGATCTTGGCGGGCAGCGGCGTGGTGTTGGAGAATTCCAGCGTGACGTGGCCTTCCCAGCCCGGCTCCAGCGGGGTGACGTTCACGATGATCCCGCAGCGCGCATAGGTGCTCTTGCCCAAGCAGATCACCAGGACGTCCTTGGGCACGCGGAAGTACTCGACCGTGCGGGCCAGCGCGAAGGAGTTGGGCGGGATCACGCAGCAGTCGGTCTTGCGGTCGACGAAGGAGTTGCTGTCGAAGTTCTTGGGGTCGACCACCGCCGAATCGACGTTGGTGAAGATCTTGAACTCGTCCGCCACCCGCGCGTCGTAGCCGTAGGAGGAGAGGCCATAGGAGATGCACCCGTCCCGGCGCTGCGCCTCGACGAACGGCTCGATCATGCCGTTGGTCTGGGCCTGGGTGCGGATCCACTTGTCGCTCTGAATTGCCATGGTGAGTGCTTTGCCCAAGACACGGCATTTGTCCACCGCGCGCCCCAATTTCGTCGTCCCCGCGCAGGCGGGGACCGCTGGCAAGGCCGCGCGAGGTTCTGCAGGGGCGCTTCCCCGCAGTGGCCCACGGCAACCTATGGCCTCAAGAATGCCCAGCGGTCCCCTATCAAGTCGGGGACGACGGCGGTTATTCCTCGCTTAACCACCGCCTGCTATCCCGCCCGCCATGAACAGCCCCGCACGAATCCTCGTCGTCTTCGGCACCCGGCCCGAGGCGATCAAGATGTTTCCCGTCGTCCATGCGCTGAAGGCCGATCCGCGCTTCGAATGCGTGGTCTGCGTCTCGGCGCAGCACCGCCAGATGCTCGACCAGGTGCTCGAGATCGCCGGGATCGTGCCCGACCACGACCTCGACTTGATGCAGCCCGACCAGACGCTCGACGCGCTGACCGCGAACCTGCTCACCGGGCTGGGCAAGGTGATGGACGCGGTGAAGCCGGACCGGGTCATCGTGCAGGGCGACACCGCCACCGCCATGTCCGGCGCGCTGGCGGCCTACTATCGCAAGATCCCGGTCGACCATGTCGAGGCGGGGCTGCGCTCCTACAACATCTACCACCCCTGGCCCGAAGAGGTGAACCGCAAGATCATCGGCGCCATGGCGAGCCTGCACTTCGCGCCGACCACCACCAGCGAGGCGGCGCTGCTGCGCGAGAATGTGGCGCCGGAACGCGTCCACGTCACCGGCAACACCGTGATCGACGCGCTGCACTGGGTCACTGCCGCGATCGAGGCCAACCCCGCGCTCGCCTCGGGCCTCGCCGAACTGGAGGCGCGGTTCGCCGGCAAGCGCATCATCGGCGTCACCAGCCACCGCCGCGAGAACTTCGGTGAGGGCATGGCCGGCATCGCCCAGGCCATCCGCGCGATCGCGCAGCGGCCCGACGTCGCGGTGATCTTCCCGGTCCACCTCAACCCCAATGTCCGCAAGGTGATGAAAGAGGGCCTCGCCGGGCTCGACAACGTAGCGCTGATCGAGCCGCTGGACTATCCGCACTTCGCCCGCCTGCTCGCCATCGCCGAGATCATGCTGACCGACAGCGGCGGCGTGCAGGAGGAGGCGCCCGCGCTCGGCAAGCCGGTGCTCGTCATGCGCGAGACCACCGAGCGGCCCGAAGGCGTCGCGGCGGGGACCGCAAAGCTGGTCGGCACCGACGCTGGCCGGATCGTTACCGAATTATCAACCCTGCTCGACGATAAAACCGCGTACGAGGCCATGGCGCGCGCCCACAACCCGTTCGGGGATGGGCAGACCGCGCGCCGAATCGTGGAGCTGCTCGCGCATGAAATCTGATAACAAGCCCAGCGTCTGTGTCGTCGGCCTCGGCTACATCGGCCTGCCCACCGCCGCCGTGATCGCGCGCGCCGGCTGCAAGGTGCTCGGCCTCGACGTGTCGCAGCGGGTGGTGGACACCATCAACCGTGGCGAGATCCATATCGAGGAAGTCGATCTCGACGGCCTCGTCCAGGGCGTCGTCGCGCGCGGGCTGCTGTCGGCCTCGGTTGAGGTCGCGCCGGCGGACGTCTTCGTCATCGCCGTGCCCACGCCGTTCGAGAAAGACGATGCGGGCGACCACGCGCCCGACATTTCCTACGTGCTCGCCGCCGGGCGCACGATCGCGCCGGTGCTGAAGGCGGGCGACGTGGTGATCCTCGAATCGACCTCGCCGGTCGGCACCACCGAGAAGATGCGCGACATGATCGCGCAGATGCGCCCCGACCTGAAGATCCCCGGCCTGACCCGCGAGACGCCCGACATCTCGATCGCCTACTGCCCCGAGCGCGTGCTGCCCGGCCGCATCCTCGAGGAACTGACCAACAACGATCGCTCGATCGGCGGCATCACCCCGCGCTGCGCGCGCAAGGCGCTGGCCTTCTACAAGCGCTTCGTGCGCGGCGAATGCGTCACCACCGACGCCCGCTCGGCCGAGATGACCAAGCTGGTCGAGAACGCCTACCGCGACGTCAACATCGCCTTCGCCAACGAGTTGTCGATCGTCGCCGACCGCATGGGGCTCGACGTGTGGGAGGTGATCCGCCTCGCCAACCGCCACCCGCGCGTCAACATCCTCTCGCCGGGACCGGGCGTCGGCGGCCACTGCATCGCGGTGGACCCGTGGTTCATCGTCCACTCGGCGCCTGAGGAAACCCCGCTGATCCGCACCGCGCGCGGCGTCAACGACGGCAAGATGCACCACGTCATCGCCAAGGCCGAAGCACTGGTCGAGGCGCACCCCGACGCGCGGATCGCCTGCCTGGGCCTCGCCTTTAAGGCCAACATCGACGACTTCCGCGAGAGCCCGGCACGCTTCGTCGCCAGCCGTCTCGCCCGCAAGTTCGGCAGCCGCATGTCGGTGGTCGAGCCTTATGCCGCCGAGCTGCCGATAGAGTTCACCGACAGCGGCGTCACCCATATCGACATCGACGAGGCGCTGGAGACCTGCGACGTGCTCATTGTTCTAGTGGACCACGACGTGTTCCGCGTCGTCCCGCTGGCCGAGCGCGCCGACAAGCTGGTCTACGACACCCGTGGCATCTGGCCCGACCAGCCGCGCGTGGTGCGCGAGGACGCCGCCAAGCTCGCCCTGGCGGGTTGAGCGGCGGGAACGGCCCTCTCACCTGAACACTTCGTCGCCCCCGCGAAGGCGGGGGCCCCGCTTGCTCCGATCTTCGCGCATCGTTGCGTACAAGAAGCGGGATCCCCGCCTGCGCGGGGATGACGAGGGTAGGAGGCAAGGTCGTCGCACACGAGGTGGACGCGGCCTCGGGGTGATCGTCAAGGCGAGTGCAGAAAGATCCCGTCGTCCCGGACCTGATCCGGGACCGCCGGGTACCCTTGGGGCGATACCGTGCAGTGCGGCGGCTCGCGGCCCGGCCGTGCCTGAAGACGGCCAGCGGTCCCGGATCAGGTCCGGGACGACGTTGCGGATGAAATGCTGTCCGGCGCCAACACCTTGATTCGCAGGGCTATGGGCATTTCCTGCCGATCGTTTACATCGGGCTGCGCCGAAACGTTCCACCGCTGTCCATAGGCCGACGAATTGAGCGATGAACCGTGCGGCGAAGGCGACGGTCGCCCGGCCTGTTCGCTATCGCAGCAATCATTGGTCGCTATAACTCTGGTCCATGAAAATGGTTCCCGTGGTCGCAGCCCTCGCCATCTCCATCGCAGCTTCGCTGGCGACGCCCGCCGTGGCCAAGCCGCTGCAGTGCGTGCCTTATGCGCGGGCGCACTCGGGAATTGACCTCCACGGTAACGCGGCGACCTGGTGGGACCAGGCGGAAGGCACCTATGCCCGCGGCCAGAGCCCGCGCGCCGGATCGGTGCTGGTGTTCAAGGCCAGCGGCGCGATGCGCGTCGGCCATGTTGCGGTGGTCAGCAAGATCGTCGACGAGCGCCATGTCGTCCTCAACCACGCCAACTGGTCGCGCCCCGGCATGATCGAGCCCTCGGCCATGGCCGAGGACGTGTCGGAAAAGGGCGACTGGAGCAACGTGCGCGTCTGGTATTCGCCGACCCAGTCGCTGGGCCTGCGCGCCAGCCCGGCCTTCGGCTTCATCTACGCGCCGGGCACGCAGGCCGCCGAGCCGGCTGCTCCCACGCACACCCGCGAGCGTTTCGAGACGGCCTTCGCGGATATCGCCCCCAAGGGCTGATTTCCGGGGGCATCGGGTCCCGGACCGCCACGGCATCCCATTCCAAACTTCGTCTGAATACAAAACCCCGTCGCCCCCGCGCAGGCGGGGGCCCCGCTGCCTTGCGCGACGTGAGGAGAACAAGCGGGGTCCCCGCCTGCGCGGGGACGACGGGTTTTATGGGATTGAGTGAGCGCTCCAACTCCCGTTCGTGTCGAGCGTAGTCGAGACACCACGCACAGCGCTGCGGTGTCTCGACTACGCTCGACACGAACGGAGAGGGTAGGCCTTACGCCGCCTCCGCGCCCTTCGCGCCCGCCTTGGGCCGACGCTGGTATTCCGCGCCCTTGTAGCCCTCGCCCCGGTCGAGCGTGCCGAACATCCAGTCGTAGAGCAGGGTGATCGTCGCGAAGTTGCCGCCGGTGAAGCGGGCGTGGTGGTTGTGGTGCATCACCGACATGGTGTTGAGGTAGCGGAACGGGAAACGGTCCGATTCCCACAGGTCGTGGTTGTGCAGGTTGATCTGCGAGAATGCGACCCAGGTGACGACCACGGTGACGACCTGGAAGCCGCCCATCAGCAGCGACAGCCCGAAGATGCAGGCGGTGTAGAGCCCGAGGCCCATCGCCACTTCGAGCGGGTGGATGTAGCTGGAATCGTCGCGGCAGGGGTTGTGCTGGCGGTGATGGACGGCGTGGACCCACATCAGCGGGCCGCCGAGCAGGCCGCCGTCGTGGAACAGGAAGCGGTGCATCAGGTAGTAGAAGAAGTCGTAAACCATCAGGATCACAGCGCAGTCCACGACCACGCGCCACCACGGCTGGGCAGCGGACGTGAGGCAGAAGGGCAGGATCAGCGCGAAGATGACAAGCGTGAAGGCCGCGCCCCACTTGCGGTTCATCGACTGGTTGGCCGCGTAGCGCGGGTTTTCCATCTTCTTCGCATAGGCCGAGCCGTTCGCCCGGACGGCGCTGCGCAGCGTCGGCTCGAGCCGTGCCAGCAGTTTGCCGGCCAGCGTCAGCGCGACGATGCCGAACGCCGCATAGAGCGAAAGTTGCCATTGGTAAGCCGCCAGCAGGCTGTCGAGCCACACCTTGTCCATGTTCCTCTCCCGTCGATCTTCCCGCCGACTCACTGTCAGCCGAGAACACTGTTCTCAACGAGATATGAGGCAATCGGGATCATTAGTCCAGATGGAATTTCTGGGAGGCAGCCCGGAGGCCAGCCGGGTTTAGAAGCTGGGTTCGATCCGGGCGAGCTTGCGGGCGGACTTGACGGTCTGCACCACGAAGATTGCGATCAGCACGCAGCCGACGCCGCCGACGAACCAGTCGAACCCGGTCATGGCCTCCATGTCGCGCTGCTTGTCACCGGAAATCAGCATCGCGAAGGTCAGGCTGATAAGGATCAGGCGCAGTTCGGTGGGACCGGCCGACAGGTAGGACAGGCGCATCTCGCCCAGCACGCGCACGGCCAGGAAGGCGTGGATGCACAGCAGCAGGTAGCCGACGAGGGCGATGAGCGAGACTTCGAGCCTGACGTAAGGGCTCACCCCGATGCCGAGCAGGATCAGGAAGGTCGCCAGACCGTCGCAGCTGTGGTCGAGGAAATAGCCGTAGCGCGGGCGCTCGATATGGCGGAAGCGAGCGAGGCTGCCGTCCATCGAATCGCCGAACCAGTGCAGCAGGTAACCGGGCATGCAGAGCCACAGCCAGTCCTCGTCGAGCAGGCTGGTGGCGTATCCGGCGAAGATCAGGACCGCGCCGACCATGCCCAGCGCGGTTAGCTGGTCGGGCTTGACCCAGGCCGGCATGCGGGCACAGAGCCAGTTGAGCAACCTGCGCTCGCCGATCGCCAGGACATTGCGCTGGATACGGGCGGGGGGGCTGATGCGGTTGTCCTGCATGGGGCCTTATTGTGACAAGTCGATTACTTGGCAAGGCAAACCGGCGCCAGCCTCCCCCGTTTCGTCGCTTCGGGATGCCGCATTTTCCTACACGTCGCCGCTGTGCCATCCTCGCCGCGCGCTTCCCGCAGGTGCGCCGCGCCGAACCGGAGCGTTCCTTGAAAAATCCATCAAGTGCCGCCGGCGCATGGGTTTCATCAACTTGCGTTGTGTGCAACCGGCCGTGAGTGGGCCGGAAACCCGCGGCGTTCCTCAGATTCCGGCGTACCAGGCGTAGGCGCCGTTGTCCTCCCAGTACCCGCCCTTGCCGCCGTGGATACCCTCCAGCGACGCCACGGCCTCGATCCGGGCGACGAACTTGGCGTGTTTGTACCCCAGTTGCCGCTCCACCCGCAGCCGAAGCGGCGCACCATGCGCTTCCTCCAGCGGTTTTCCGTTCATCGCCCAGGCCAGGATCGTCTGCGGATGGAAGGCGTCGACGAGGTCGATCGATTCGTAATAGGGCTTGCCGTGGTAAAGGTCGGCGCAGTGGAACACGAGGTAGCGCGCCTCGGGCCGGAGCCGGGCCATGTCGAGCAGGAGGGCAAGGCGCGGGCCCTGCCAGCGGCCGATCGCGCTCCAGCCCTCGACGCAGTCATGGCGGGTGATCTGGGCGCGCTGGGGCAGGTCGCGCACCGCGTGGAGCGGGATGGCGAGCGGAAGCTCGACCAGGCCGTCGACCTTGAGCGACCAGTTGGCGAAGCCCTGCGCGAGGTGCTGGCGGTAGGCGGGGTCAGCCACCTCGCGGCTGCCATTGGCGCGGAACTGAGGTGACATGTCCGCCTCGGGGTACTCGCGCGCCAAGGCATCGCGGCCGAGCGTGCGCTGGGTGGCGCGGTGCAGGTCCTCGGCGCTTTCCAGTGTGCCGCGGAAGGTCTTGTTGTCGAACAGGCGCTCGCAGCCGGGGAGCAGCAGGCCGCCGGCGCTGGCGACACCCGCGCGGATCAGGCGGCGGCGGGAGAGGATCAGGCTCATTCGCCTCTCTCCTTCGGCAGACGGTACCAGCCGGTGACGATCGAGCGTAGCTCGTTCAGCGGACCGGCGAGCACGACCATGAGGATGTGGACGACAAAGAACGCCACCAGCCCGAAGGCGCAGAGAAAATGCACCGAGCGGGCCGACTGGCGGCCGCCGAATACCTCGCCGATCAGCGGCGCCCAGGCGTCGGTTCCCGGCGACATGGCCAGCCCGGTCAGGATCATGCCCGGCAGCAGGCCGAACAGCACGGCGGCATAGGCGAGCTTCTGGAGCACCGAGTAACGCAGCGCCGCGGCGCCGGTGGGGAAGCGCAGGCGAGCATGTTCGCGGATGTCGTGCCACAGGTGGGAGGGGCGCCACTCGGCGGGGCGGATGTGGATGTCGCGCTGCAGGTGGCGGCTGACGAGCGACCACGCGAGGTAGAACAGCAGCCCCAGCGCCAGCACCCAGGCGAAGGCGAGGTGCCAGATTCGCCCGATCGCGAGGCTGTAGTTCGAGGGGATCGTCGCCCAATACGGCACCGCGCGGCGTTGGACCCGGCCGTCCGCGTCGGTCCAGAGGCCGAGCACGCCGGTGGTATCCCAGCGCCGCCCGGCGAGCTCGAGGTAGCCCTGCTCGCCCGCCCCGGTCCGCGCCGAGCCGACCTTGAGCCAGGCGTGGTCGAAGTTGGCGCCGTAATCGCCCCAATAGAGGCGGGGATGGGCGTTGAAGATCATCAGCCCGCTCATCAGCATGACGAGCAGGGTCACCGCATTGATCCAGTGCCAGATGCGCGTCGGCAGGCGGTGGCGCTTCACCATGTCGCCGCCGACGGGAGCGGGGGAGGCGTCTGGCTCGCTCAAGCGTGGACCAGCCCGGGATTGCCGCCCTCGAGCGGGATGCGCAGGCTGTTCTGGACGTAGGCGGTGGCGACGTACTGGCCGACCATCATCGGGAATTCGATCAGCTGCGCCTCGTCCCAGGTTCGGGCGAGGGCGTCCCAGGTCGCGTCGGACAGCGCCTTGTCGTCGATCAGTTCCTCGACGCCGCGCAGGATCGCCGCCTCGTGTTCGTTCCAGCCGGGAGCGGCGGAGCCGATGCGCACGCGGGCGATCTCCTCAGGCCCCAGGCCGACGCGGTAGCCGATGGCGACGTGCTGGCCCCATTCGTAGGGCGCGCGGCACAGCCAGCCGACGCGCAGCACCGCCAGTTCGCGCTCACGCGGCGGGATGCGGCCACGGAACAGCGCCGCGCCCATCTCCATCTGGCAGCGGAAGATGTCGGGATGCTTGACCACGGTGCGCATGTATTCGGGCACCTCGACCATCGGCGGCGCGCCCGCCCCAGCCCTAACCGCGACGATCAGTGCGCGCGAGGCCTCGTCTATCTCCTCGCCGGACACGGCGGCGATGCGCGGGCCGCAGCCGACGACGTGGGCCTCTCGCTCGGCAATGTCGAATTCGTCCATCGTCCCTCTCTTATCCGCTTATTGGCCGATCAGGTGCACCGCGACCTGCCGACGGTGCGGCATGCGCCGGTGCTCGGCAAGGTAAATCCCCTGCCAGGTGCCGAGAGCCATGCGCCCGCCGATGACCGGGATCTGCAGGTTCACGCCGGTCAGCGTGGCCTTGAGGTGTGCGGGCATGTCGTCCGGCCCCTCGTCGTCGTGGGCGTAGTGTGGGCCTTCCGGGGCGAGGCGGTCGAGCCAGGCGGCAAGGTCGCTGCGCACCTCGCGCGCGGCGTTCTCCTGGATCAGCAGCGAGGCCGAGGTGTGGCGGCACAGCAGCGTCAGCAGGCCCTCGTCGATGCCACTCTCGTCCAGCCAGCGGGCCATCGCCGCCGTGATATCCGTGAAGCCGCGGCCGGGCGTATCAAAGGAAAGGATGGTCGATGCTTGTATCATGGCCCCACGATCCTGAAGGCAAGCGCGACCGCTTTCAACAGGGGCGATACGAAGGAGAGAGGAACCCGCCATGGAAACGCAGTTCTGCAAGGTCGCGATCGACGGACCCGTCATGACCGTGACGATCGACCGCCCGGACATGCGCAACGCCCTGCACGGCGAGGCCAACTTCGAACTGGGCGAGGTGTTCGACCGTTTCGAGGCCGACCCCTCGCTCTGGGTCGCGATCCTGACCGGCGCGGGCGAGCGTGCGTTCTCCGCCGGCGCTGATTTGCGCACGCCCTTCGACAAGGAGGACCCGCGTGCGTTCAAGGGCATGCCCGTCCCCGAAACCGGGTTTGCCGGCCTGGTCTGGCGCTTCGACAGGCGTAAGCCGGTGATCGCGGCGGTCAACGGTTTCGCGCTCGGCGGCGGGTTCGAGGCGGCGCTGGCCTGCGACGTGATCGTCGCCGCGACAAGCGCCAGCTTCGGGCTGACCGAGCCCAGGGTCGGTCTTGCGGCGCTGGGCGGCGGCATCCAGCGCATCGTGCAGGAACTCGGGCCCAAGCGCGCCCATGCCATGCTCCTGACCGCACGCAAGGTTCCCGCCGCGCAGGCGCTCGAGTGGGGCATGGTCGCCGAAGTCGTCCCCGATGGTGAACTGCTCGCCTGCGCGCGGCGCTGGGCGGACGAGATCGTCGCCTGCTCGCCCGCCTCGATCATCGCGACCAAGGCGGTGATGCAGTCCTACTATGACCTCGGCATGGAAGCGTCGAACCGCGAGATGTTCGGCCTTCCCGAAGTGCGGGCGATGTTCGCGGGGCCTGACGTGCGCGAAGGCGGCAAGGCCCTGTTCGAGAAGCGGTCGCCGGTCTGGGCCGACCCGCTGTGAGCGCGTCCCGACCGGTGCTGGTGGAACGGCTGGGCGCGATCACGCGCGTGACGCTCAACCGCCCCGGACGGCGCAACGGCGTGACGGTGGCGATGTGCGAGGACCTTCACGCCGCCGTCGACGAGATCGCCGCGAGCGATGCCCGTGTCCTCGTCCTGCGCGGCGCGGGAGACGACTTCTGCGTGGGCGCGGACATCGGCGGATCACCCGAGGAGAACGCCCGCCCGTCGCCGATGGAGCCCACCGCGATGTACCATGCCTCGAGCCTGCTCCACACGATGCCGCAGGTGACCATCGCCGCGATCGACGGCGGCTGCGCGGGCGCGGGCATGGGCTGGGCCATGGCCTGCGACTTGCGCTTCGGGACGGCGCGCGCGCGGTTCTCGACGGCGTTCCTGAACGTGGGCGTATCGGGCGACATGGGGCTGGCCTGGAGCCTCGGGCATATCATCGGCGGCGCAAGGGCGCGTGAACTGCTGTTCTTCCCCGATCGCTTCGGGGGCGAGGAGGCCCACCGGCTCGGCCTCATCACGAGGCTGTTCCCGCCGGAGTCTCTGCAGGAAGAGACCCTGGCCCTAGCGGAAAGCCTCGCCGCTCGCGATCCGCTGGCGCTGCGGCTGATGAAGGCGAACTTCGTCTCGGCCGAAGACCTGCCGATCGGCGCATACATCGAAGTCGAGACGGCGCGGCACCTGCAGACCACGAACCGCCCGGAACTGGCGCGCATGATGGCCGGGAAACGCACGCCGACCTGAAGGATGTGGTCGCGCGGCTCCGTCGAAAACGAGGAACCGCAATTAACTTTAACGCAATACGCCTGTGACAAACGATGATGGGACAGTGCCCTGCCCAAGGAAAGAATCATGCGGCACACTTCATCGACCGTCACTGCGGTGCTTCCGATCCTGTTCCTGGCGGCTCATGCCGGCACCGTGGCGATCGCGCGTGACCGGGCGATGGAAGTCTCCTTTGGATGGTTGATCATGGCGCCGATGGCTGCGGCGGGCGCCTGCCTCTATCGCGGGATGAAGCAGGGCGCCGAGGGGTGGCTCCCGATGGGCGCGGCGATGCTGTGCTGGGCCGGCGGCATGGCGACCACGATGGTCGCCACGCTGTTCCTCGCGATCAGCAGCGAAGACCGGCTGAGCATGCTGCTCTACGTCCTCTACGGCGTGCCGCTGATCTTCGCGCTCGCGAGCCCCGAGGACGAGCGGTGGCCGGTGCGGCTTCTCGATGCGGCCATGGCCGCCGCGCTCGGTTATCTGTTCTACGAATACGTCAACCACCTGAGCACGGCGTCGGGGACGCAGGCGAACAACCTCGCCGCGCTCAAGCTGATGTTCGACATCGAGAACGGCTACATCGCAGTGCTCGCCTGCCTGCGGTTCCTTGCGGACAGCGGCCGGCGGCAGGACTTCTTCCGCGCCGCGATGGGATACGCGCTCGCCTATCTGGCCAGCGCCGCCTACATCAACCACCTTCAGGCGGAGACCCAGTACGGCTATTGGCCCGACCTCGTGATCGACCTGCCGTTCCTGTTCCTTGTCTGGCTCGTGCTCACCGCGAACAGCGCCCAGGCAGGCGCGCCCAGGCTCCGGCATTTCGCCCGGGTGGTGCGGGCGGGAAGCCCCCTGGCGATACCCGCGACCCTGCTGACCGTTTCGGTCCTGCTTGCCTCTTTCGACACCAGGATGGCGATCACGGGCTGCATCGCGGCCTGCCTCGGCTATGGGCTCCGCACGGTGTTGATGCAGTTGCAGAGCTTCGCCGAACATGATGAACTGCAGCAGCTTTCGCATGTCGACGCCTTGACCGGCATCCCCAACCGGCGACGCTTCGACGAAGTGCTCCAGCGCGAGTGGGGCCGCCGCGAGGATGCGCCCGGCCGGCTGGCGCTGCTGATGATCGACATCGACCATTTCAAGCAGTTGAACGACCGGTTCGGTCATTCCGTCGGCGACGAACGGCTGCGCAGCGTCGCGCTTGCGCTGGCCGATTGCGTCCGCCGCGAAACCGACCTCATCGCCCGCCACGGCGGCGAGGAGTTCGCTGCGATCCTGACCGATGTCGATCCGCAGGGCGCCGCGGCGATTGCCGAGCGGATGCGCGCGTCGGTCGAGGCGCTGTCGCTACGCGCGGGCAACGAGGCGGGCGTCGTCACGGTCAGCATAGGTATCGCCTGTGCGCACACGGTCGTCGGCGACCAGCGGGATTTCGCCGCGTTGGCCGATGCTGCGCTCTACGACGCGAAGCGGAACGGGCGGAACCAGGTCGTGCAGAGCGCGCCTTGCCTGCGCGTGGTGAATTCGGCCGCTTCCGCTCGGGACGGCAAGGCGGCCTGACCGGCAGGAGCGGCGCAAACCAGACCGGTGACGCGCAATGGCGCCGGATCGGCGCCGATTTCGCCAGGCTGGATCTTTCTTGAGGGAGAAATGTCCGCGCTTTGGAGTCATGCTTTGAAAGCAGTGCCCAAAGGTGGAAACATGATCCTCACCTCTGAAAATGTCATCCCGATAGACCGCGGCCGGAAACTTCGGCCCGTCAAGCGTCGCACCCAGCTCGCCTGGATCCTGACATTCAACATGTCGGCATGGATGCTGATCCTGACGATCGCCTGGTTCGTCTTTCGATAGTCCAGCTGGAAGCGCGCCCCGGGCCCTTGCGCCAAATGGTCAAGGCAGTGGGCAAGATCGCAAAACACCGCGTTGACGACAGGGCCATCGTCGTGGCACTAGGCCGGCGCCTCAGTGGAAAACACACTGGAAAACGACAAGCCTGACAAGGCTAAGTTGTTGAAATGCGGGTGTAGCTCAATGGCAGAGCAGAAGCTTCCCAAGCTTACGACGAGGGTTCGATTCCCTTCACCCGCTCCATTCGCCCTTCAAAAATCACCCTGAAACTGGTATAAAACCCTCGGAAAACGGGGACTTTCGTGTCCCGGTTCGTCCGGATTTGACCATGCATATCCGCCCACAGCCACGCTGAGTGGGGGCCATTTGGGGACATGGTAACTTTCGGGCAATTCGGGTGGCCCCCATAAGGGGGCCACCCGGCGGGAAAAGGCATTAAGTCATGCCCTTAACGGACGTTGCGATTCGAAATGCGAAGCCTCGGGCCAAGCCCTACAAGATGGGGGATACCCTCGGCCTGTTCCTCCTCGTTCAACCCTCCGGCGGCAAGCTCTGGCGCTTCAAGTACCGGATACACGGCAAGGAGGGTAAACTCGCGATCGGGACCTACCCGAGCGTGGGTCTCGCCGATGCCCGACGAAAGCGGGACGAGGCCCGCGATCTCGTGTCGGCGGGGAAAGATCCTTCGATCGAGAAGCGGCGTGCCAAGGCACACGCCCGCTATCAGGTGGGAGTGACCTTCACTGCCGTCGCCGCCGAGTTCTGTGAAAAGCGGCGCAAAGATGGAGACAGAGCCTGGGCCCCAGCCACGACCACCCGCAGCGAGTACCTGCTGTCGCTGCTCAGGGGGTCAATCGGGAACATGCCCATCACCGACATCGAGCCCATCGACGTCCTTTCCGCCGTTCGGCGGATCGAGAGGCAGGGAAAGCTTGAGAGTGCGCGGCGGACTCTGCAGCTGGCAAGCTCTGTCTTTCGCTTCGCCGTTGCGACGGCCAGGCTCAAATCAGATCCGACACGCGATCTGCGCGGGGCTCTCTTGACGCCGACCGTGACCCACTACGGGGCCATCATCGAGCCGACGCAGGTAGGAAAGCTACTGCGTGCGATCGACGGCTATGATGGCCAACCGCTGACCAAGCTGGCGATGCAGTTGGCACCGCACGTCTTCGTTCGCCCCGGCGAGTTGCGTCATGCCGAATGGAACGAGTTCAACTTTGGTGGGGCACTGTGGACCATCCCGGCTCCGAAGACGAAGATGCGCAAGGATCACCGGGTGCCACTTTCTACCCAGGTCCTTGCCATCTTGGTGGAGGCCCGTGCGCTTACCGGCCCCGACGGATACGTATTTCCCTCGATCAGGGCCCGCTCGCGTCCCATGAGCGACAACACCATCAATGCCGGGCTCAGACGCCTCGGGTACGCCACCGACGAAATGACCGCGCATGGCTTTCGCGCAATGGCCTCCACGCTGCTGAACGAAAGCGGGAAGTGGCATCCGGATGCGATCGAGCGTGCCCTCGCGCATGGTGACGGCGACAAGGTTCGTGCCGCCTATCACCGGGGAGCACACTGGAATGAGCGGGTCGAGATGGCTCAGTGGTGGAGCGATCACCTCGATGCCCTGCGTGCCGGAGCGGACCGCGATGCGAAAAGCGGCGGGTTGAAGATCAAGATGCGGGAGAGAACATAGGTTGAACCTTGCAGCCCCGATTTTTGCGGTTAGGGTCCGCCTCCAGGTTCCATAGGAGATCGTCGGTGAAGGTAGCGGGACTGTTTGCGGGTATCGGAGGCTTCGAGCGAGGGCTCGAACTTTCCGGTCACGAGACGGCGCTGCTTTGCGAAATATGGACGCCCGCGAGGGCCGTGCTCGCCGCCCACATGCCCAACGTTCCCTGCGAAAACGACGTGCGAGACCTCGTCGCCTTGCCGGGCGACGTTGAACTTCTGGTCGGTGGATTTCCCTGCCAAGACCTCAGTCAGGCAGGCCGGACCGCCGGCATCGGCGGCGCTCGGTCGGGGCTCGTCGGCGAAGTGTTCAGACTGCTCGACGATCGCCGCGTGCCGTGGGTCGTGCTGGAGAACGTCTCCTTCATGCTTCAGTTGGATCGCGGAAGAGGCATGGCGACGTTGATCGAGGCGTTCGAAGAGCGGGGCTATCGCTGGGCTTATCGGGTGGTGAACACCATGGCCTTTCTTCCGCAACGCCGCGAGCGAGTGCTCTTCGTCGCCACCACGACCGGCGTCGATCCTGCTTCGGTAGTGCTGGTCGACGAAGTAGAACCCTCCATCCCCGATACCAACTTGGACGCTCGTGCTCACGGCTTCTATTGGACCGAAGGATTGCGAGGACTGGGATGGGCCCCGGATGCAGTTCCCACTCTCAAGAACGGATCGACGGTCGGCATCGCTTCCCCTCCCGCCATCCTGATGCCGGACGGGCACGTCGTGACGCCGGACATACGCGACGCCGAACGGCTTCAAGGCTTTCCCACAGACTGGACCCAGCCTGCCGAAACGGTCGGCCGCGCCTCCTTGCGGTGGTCACTGGTCGGCAATGCCGTTTCCGTGCCGGTCGCCGGCTGGTTGGGCGGGCGACTTGCGCGTCCCGGTGTTTACCAAAGGGCGCGTGACTTCGCGTTGCCTGAGAACGGGCGCTGGCCGAAAGCTGCGCGCTTCGACGGCGACACGCGCCATGCGGTAGCCATCGGCGCCTATCCCACCTGGCAGGAACGCCCGCCGTTGGTCGACTTCCTGAAGCACGGAGGCAAGCCGTTGTCGGCCCGGGCCACACGTGGTTTCCTATCGCGTACGGAGCGCGCTAGTCTGCGCTTCGCCGAAGGGTTTCAGGACCGGCTGCGCGAGCATCTCGCTCGCATGGAGTCTCCGCAAGAGTTTCGCGAACTAGAGTTGGCCGTCGCCGCAGAGTGATTCCCGTCAAGCCAGATCCTGCCGTCTCGAAACGGATGAGCGGCATTCGGCGAACCGGAACCAAAGCGGAGCTTCTGGTCGGCGCGATGCTCAGGGAGATGGGGCTAGCCTACCGGAAGAACGTCAAGGCGCTTCCCGGAAGCCCCGACTTCGCGAACCAGAAGCGGCGCTGGGCGGTCTTCGTCAACGGATGTTTCTGGCATCACCACACGGGTTGTCGTCGCGCGACGGTACCAAAATCGAACGTCGATTTCTGGACCGAAAAGTTTCGAGCCAATAGGAGCCGTGACGCCCGGGCCATCAGAAATCTGCGATCACGAGGCTTCACGGTCGTCGTTCTTTGGGAATGCGATGGCCAACGTGTGCGCCGCAAGCTTCAGAGATGCCTGAACCGCGTCGCATAGATGCTGGCCAACCGAGAAATCATCGTATCGTAGTGATAGATGTCGCCCGGTTGCGGCGCCGGCGGAGTCTGGACCAGACTTACTGGCGAACCGTCGTTCGCCATGTCGATGACGACGATGGACAGCGCATCGTAGCCCACGTCGCCGGTCTTCGATCGCCGGGGAAGCTGCTTGATCTTGTCGACGGCAAGCTGCGCGTCGCGCGGCTGCTTGTGCGTGCTCCATTCCGGATCGTCGGCCCGGTTCTTCTTGTTCAGGTCGGGACTGAGGTATCGTTTGGCTTGGTTTACCATCGTGAAGCCCACCGCGATCGCCTGATCGTCGGAACCATGAACCGTCATGTGGGACGAGTTGAGCTCGTCGTACAGACGAGGGAGCGCGCGTTGGTGCGCGGTCATGCACGCTTTCGCTTCGAGTGCCATCAAGACCGACCCGACGGGCGCGCGCACCAACCGAGGAAGCCTATCGAGTGTCGCCTGCTCGGCCTCCGTCAGTTCGATGCCGTAACCCGAGGCGACGGAAGCCATGGTCTGCCCCGAGGCGGGGCCTCCTGGGGTGCACAACACGAGATCCAGGTCCTTCTTCCGATCGTGGACGAAGTCGCGCATCTCGTGGTTGATGCCGAAGCACACCTTGCCCTCCTCGACGTGGCGTCGAAGGAGCGGCGTGTTGGCCAGCACGTCGAATATGACGCCCCAGCAGGCGACCTTGGAATGATGGTCGCTGCGCGAATGGTACTGCCACCGGTTGCCGAACTTGTCCGTCCGCGTGGGAATGGACAGCGTTCTAACGAGAATTTCGGGACCGTGCATCAGTAACTCGCATCGGAGGAATCGGGAGGCACGTGCGCAATGGGAAGTCACGGCCGCACGCCAGAGCCTTTCAGTCGACCCCGCGGCGCGAGTCAACGACGACCCATCAACTTTTCATTTCTTCGAGGACCGGACACGGCGCGCAGCGGCGTCGTTCAGCACCTTCAGGACTCCGGCCTCTTCAATCCTGCGACAATCCTCCGACGTTGCTGGATACAATGTCATATCTGTTGGAAAACGGTGTGGACACATTCGCCGAAGCCGTTGACCGTCTCTGGGAGATCGAGACAGGCAAGCTAGCTGCATGACTGGAGGGAGCGGCCCTGTTCCGCCCCTTCCATTTCGAGGTTCGGTCGAGCACTGTGGCGGCCCTAGTCTCAAGGCGAGCGTTACCGAATGAATCACCTTGAGAGCCTGGTCAGCGAATATCTCGAATGGCAGGGCTATCTTATCCGGCGAAACACGAAGGTCGGGCGTCTCGCTCATGGCGGGTGGGCGATGGAACTCGATGTCGTCGGCTATAATCCGCACACCAGCCATCTCGTCCATTACGAACCATCTACGGATGCGCATTCATGGGAAAAGCGTGAACTGCGCTTCCGCTCGAAGTTCGAAAACGGTCGAAAATTCATTCTGACCGAGATGTTCAACTGGCTGCCCTCGGACCTTTCCATCGAGCAGGTGGCGATCTGCCCCAATCGACCGAAAGATCGTGATGGACTTGGTGGAGGGCGGCTGCTTTCCATCGATGAATTCATGGCCGAGGTCCGCGCCAAAGTGCTTGGTTGCGGGCCGGCGCGGAGAAATGCGATCAGCGAAAACTATCCGATACTAAGGACACTGCAGCTTCTGCTCTGCGGCTACAACAGGCCGGCCGTCTAGCCGCGCATCGTGCCGCCCATGCAATCGCAGGCCCGTCATCGAGATCACAGGTCAACGGATGGTTGAAGACGAGCGGGGTCGACTGCCAAGCGTCACTCCGATACTGTACACCACATTACTCAAGACGCTTTGACCTGCTTAAGGCGGGCGTTTCGGCTGCAACTCAAGGCTATATATAACCGAGTTGACCAGGCCGAGAGCTACAGCCGCGATGTCACGCCGCACCGGGATGAAGATCCCCGGGAATGATCGAGGCCCGCGGCGAGATAGGCTGAGACGGCTTTCGCCAGATCTAGGGTCAAGGTTCTTCGTCCATGTCTGTTCCCACGTCGGTCATCGTGGCGGGGGCTATGACGAGACCCGGGGTTCGACATCATTCGATCAAGAGCAGGAAGGCGAGGCTGCCCCGCGCCGTTGGCGCGGCCGCGCTCTACCTCCGCCTGCGGCTCCGGCCGAGCCACCTGCGGCCTCTCGTCGGCATAGCCGTCACGATCACTGGCAGAGGCCGGCACGCTGCGCGTTCCGGATGCGGACAGCGCGGCTAGCCGCGCTGGCGTTGCTGATTGGCCTGCCGGCTGGCGGTGTGGGCGTCGCTCACCTCTAGGCCCGCCGCGGCGGCGCGCAACCTGGGCTGCGCCCAGGTCCTCCACTTCGTTCCGGCCCTTCGGGTGCGCCCCGCCTCGATCGGCGGGCCTGCCGGACCGCTCCTGTCGCCCACCCCGCCCTCCGGCCGGTCAATGCGCGCGATAGAAGAGGAGTGAAGGATCATGGAACTCAAGCACATCGACATCACCCGTCTGTCGGTCTCCAGCCTCAACATGCGGGGCACCAAGAAGACCTGCGACATCGCCAACATCCTGCCTTCGGTTCGAGCGCGGGGCGTGCTGGTGCCGCTGATCGTGCGCGCCATCGGCACCGAGATCATCGGTTCGGGCGAGGCCGAGGGAGCGGCGCAGGCCGGGGAGGCTGTGAGCCCAGCCTATGAAATCCTCGCAGGCAAGCGGCGCTATCATGCGGCGCTAGCCGTGGTGGACGAGGGAGGCGGCATCGAGGACCTGCCCTGCGCGGTGATCGAGCCCGGCGACGATGCGGCAGCATTGGAAGCCTCGCTGATCGAGAACATCGCCCGGCTCGATCCCGACGAAATGACCCGCTGCGAAACCTTCACCCGGCTGGTGCGCGAAGGGCGCGACGTGGACGGCATTGCCCTGACCTTCGGGCTGACCGCCTTGCAGGTGAAGCGCACCTTGGCGCTCGGCAATCTGTTGCCCCGGCTGCGCAACCTGTACCGAGTCGACGGCATCGATGCGGTGTCGCTGCGGCATCTGACCATGGCGTCAAAGGCGAAGCAGAAGGAATGGTTGGCGCTCCATGATGACGAGCGGGCGGCGACGCCCACCGGGGCATGGCTCAAGGCATGGCTGTTCGGGGGAGCCTCGATCCCGGTCGGCGCTGCGCTGTTCGATCCGGGCGATCACAAAATTGAAATCATCGCCGATCTGTTCGGAAACGAGGCCTATTTCGCCTGTTCGGACGCGTTTTGGCCGCTTCAGATGGCCGAAGTGGAGAATCGGGCCGAGGCGCTGCGGGACTCGGGATGGAGCGAGGTCGTCGTCATGGCGAGGGGCGAGACGTTCCATGCGTGGGAGCATTCCGCCTGCGCGAAGGCAAAGGGCGGCAGGGTCTATGTCGCCGTCGGTCATCGCGGCGACGTCACTTTCCACGAGGGCTACGTCACCTTGAAGGAAGCCCGGCGGCTCGAGCGGGGCGAGGCGCTGGAGAAGGTGGTGCGGCCTGAGGTATCGAGCACCGTGAACGCTTACATCGACCTGCATCGACATGCCGCCGTGCGCGCGAAGCTGGTGGAGGATACCGGCCTGTCTCTTCGGGTGATGGTCGCCCATGCCATCATGGGTTCAGGCCTGTGGAGCGTACGGGTCGAACCGCAGAAGGCCCCCAACGATGCGGTGGCCGAGAGCGTCGAGGGATGTCTGGCGGAAGCGCTGTTCGATGCGCGGCGCCGTGAAGTGCTGGCCCTGCTCAGGCTGGATGCCGAGGCGCCGACCGTAACCGGCAGCTACCCTGTTGGGGAGGGCATCGGTGGCCTGCTGACCCGGTTGATCGCACTGGACGATACCGATGTGATGCGGGTTCTGGCCGTCGTCATGGGCGAGACGCTGGACGTGGGCACTTGCCTGATCGAACTGCTGGGCCAGCACATGGCCGTGAGCATGGCCGAGGTCTGGCAGGCGGACGATGCCATGCTCGATGCCGTCCGGGACCGCGAGGTCATGGGCCATCTGCTCGCCGAGGTGGCGGGCGAGACGGTTGCAGCTGAGAACGCCAAGGCCACCACCAAGGTGCAGCGCGGCATCATCCGCGACTGCCTGACCGGGACCAACGGGCGGCTCAAGCGCGAGAGTTGGGTGCCGCGCTGGATGACCTTCCTCGCAAGCGCCTACACGGCGCGCGGCGGGGTCGGTAGCGCCGATCGAGCTGCGCGGATCGTGACGATCACGGAGGCCGACACCGCCGTGGAGGAACACCACGCCGAGGGCGACGAAGCCGAAGCGGACCCCGGCATCGACGCCAGCGACGCCTTGTCCAAGGCAGCGTGACTGAGGCAATGGCCGGTTCCGAATGGGACCGGCCAGCCACTTTATACTTGGCAACACAGGCAATAGCGGCGATTCTGGCCCCATGAAAACCGACCTCGATCATCTGCCTGCGAGCAAGCAGCGAGACCTGGACCGCGTGGTCCAGATCCTGTTCGAGGAGTTCGCCGCCGCGCACGAGAACGCGACCGCGCGCCGCCGCCGGGGCCGCATCCTCAAGGTCATCCTCTACGGCAGCCATGCGCGTGGCGGCTGGGTGGACGAGCCGCATACTGCCAAGGGTTACGTCTCCGACTTCGACCT
Source organism: Novosphingobium sp. GW821-FHT09E05 (assembly GCF_059416165.1). Taxonomy (NCBI): domain Bacteria; kingdom Pseudomonadati; phylum Pseudomonadota; class Alphaproteobacteria; order Sphingomonadales; family Sphingomonadaceae; genus Novosphingobium; species Novosphingobium sp. GW821-FHT09E05. The sequence continues at coordinate 468,532 of NZ_JBWKOQ010000002.1, read as the reverse complement.
GCTGGTGATCGTCAACCAGAAGGACTTGACCGACCGCGCCGCCCACTGGACTGCCGCCGACCAGCGCCTGATCGAGGAGAAACTGGCCGGGCGGCTGCGCACGCCCGCCAACTTCGTCGTCCATACGTGGCAGCAAGTCGGCGATGGCCTTGCCCATGGCCGCTACTTCTTCATGGACATCGCACGCGACGGCGTCGTGCTCTTCGAGGCCGACGACAGGCCGCTCCCGGAGCCCAAGCCGAAGACGCCCGAGCAGGCGCTCACCATGGCGCAGGAATACTTCGACGAGTGGTTTCCGTCGGCCATGAAGCGGTTCGAGGGGTCGTGCTTCTATGCTGAAAAGGGGTATCTACGAGATGCCGCATTCGATCTGCATCAAGCCGCAGAACGTCTCTATCACTGCGTCCTCTTGGTCTGCACCTTCTACACCCCGCATAACCACAATCTTGCCTTTCTGCGCACGCAGGCCGAGGGCCTCGACATGCGGCTGGTCGATGCATGGCCGCGCAATACCCGGCGCGAGCGGGCGCTGTTCGAGAAGCTGAAGGACGCCTACGTGAAGGCGCGCTACTCCAAGCATTACCGCATCTCGAAAGAGGACCTGAATTGGCTCGCCGAGCGCGTCGAAAAGCTCGGCCAGTTCGTGCAGGAAGTCTGCCAGGAGCGGCTGACACTGCTGGCCTCGGAAGTCCGCGAAGCAGGCTGACGCCCGTTCAACAGGGGGCGCATGGACCTTTGCCGCCCCTCGACTGGCCCAGCGACACCCCTCCAAGCCCAACTCTCAGGCGTCCTCGCGCACCTCGATGTCGAGCGTCAGTTGCAGCACGTCGTCGTCCTGTGCGCTGACTTCCGGCTGCAGCGTCTGCGCACCGCACGCCAGCGTGATCCAGTCGAAATTCCAATCCAGATCGAGCGCGTCACCAAGGCCGTGACGCGTGATCCGGGCCATCGCGGCGCCCTTGCTGGCGATGCCGAAACGGCAGGCATTCCCGCCCGGAATACAGCTGCCCTGGACCAGCGTTCCGTCCGAAAAGGCCAGAGAGAATCCCTCGGCAATCCCCCGCACCGGGAAATCGAGAATCGTCTCGACATCGCCTTTCAGTTGCAGGCGATGTCCCGCCCTGGCTTCGATCCGCACACCCATATGCCCGTCCTTCTTCGCGACTCACGTGATGGGGCACTCATAGAACATATAGCGAACATCATGAAGGGCGATGGTGATGGTGGCAGCGGATCAGGGGGAATTTGGGAGGAGAAGGAGCTATGGCAAGTTAAAGGTCCTGTCTCGCTAGCTTGACTAAGTGGTTGTCTGCACGTCGTTTTCTTTAGAGACAGGCAAGGCCGAAGCCGTGAGCACGCCTCCAGTTGCGAGATAGATCGGCGAGAAATCGTACCGTTACAGGCGCTTGGCACGAGACAGTGGTGGAGGCCCTTGCAGACTTGCGGGCGCGACCCCTGATTGCTGGTTTTGGCAAGGAGGTGGCGGCGATGGACGACGAGTTCGACGTGTGGCTGGGTCACATCGGCAAGGAGCGGCCCATGCGCCACGACCTGGGTCGGGCGGTCAACCAGGCGGGTGGCTCGCGCCTGTCGCGAGGAGCTGGCAAGCCGCGCTTCACCGGTGCTCGGACCGGGCGCGGCGTCGCTGCCGGAAGGATGCTCGGCGATGCATCGCGCCGTGGCAGTGCGGGGGCACGCCGGGTAATCGTGAAAGCCCGCTTCGTGAAGCTGGCCGGCAAGGGCGCCAAGGCGGCGGCCGCGCACTGCGCAGGATGACGGACTACCGGCGGGATGAGATCGTACTGAGGGATCACGCCGCAGGCTTCGGCCTGCCGGTCGGGTTTCTAGACTGGGCTGTTTGGATAGTAATGCGTGTCGCGAACCCCAGAGTGATCAAGGAGAAGGCAGAATGAGCGTCGTCACCCTCGTTTCTGGTGGTCTCGACTCCCTCCTCGTGGCATGCCTAGCCAAGGAAGAGGGGCTGACGCAGTATCCACTCTTCATCGACTACGGTCAGCGCGCCCGCGAACAGGAGTATGCAGCCTGTCTGAAAGGCATGGCGAGGCTGGGTCTTCCTCTACCAGTCACGGCGGGTCTTGGCGGATTCGGCCACCTGATCCGATCCGGTCTCACCGATACGGGCCAACGGGTGTACGAGGACGCCTATACGCCCGGTCGGAACCTTCTATTTTTGCTTACCGCTGCGGCCTATGCCGCGCAGGTCGGCGCGGACGCCGTCTCCATCGGCCTCCTGCATGAGGACACCAGCCTCTTTCCCGATCAGACCGGGAGCTTCCTCAGATCGGCCGAGGCGACACTCGCCATGGCGGTGGCGAGACCCGTCCGTGTACTCGCGCCCCTCGCGGCGTTCCACAAGCGCGACGTGGTGCGGCTGGCCGATGAGAAGGGACTCGCCGGCTCCTATTCGTGTCATCTGGGAGAGGTCGATCCTTGCGGCGTGTGCATTGCCTGTCGCGAGTTTGTTTTCGAGGGAGAAGACTGATGGGCGGCAGCGGCGGGGGCGGCTACAGCCGGCTGGGAGATGTGAAAGGACTGGAGCAGAAAGCGAAGGAGGCGCTGCAGGGCGGGCGCAAGAACGTATTTATCAGTTTTTCGATGAAGGACATAGCCGAAGTCAACCTCGTCCGCGCACATGCCAAGAACGAGAACAGCGACATTGAATTCAATGATCGTTCGGTGCGTGAGCCTTACGACAGCGAACGCGCGGAATACATCCGTTCGCGGCTGAAGGAGCGTATCAACCAATCCTCGACGACAGTGGTCTACGTCTCGGAGAATACCGCGAGTAGCAACTGGGTCGAATGGGAGGTTAAAACTAGCTTAGATCTCGGCAAGCGCGTTATCGCGATGTATAAAGGCGATGCTCCGCCATCGAACGCACCATCTTGGCTAAAGGACTCGAGTATTACGAAGGTCGCTTGGAAGGATCTCGCCGGGAAGCTTTAATAGTCTCGTAGCCGGAACTCGCTGATCTGCGCTTGATGTCCGGCTGACGGGCGTTGCTAATCTCGGATGGACTTGGATCCAAACGGAAGAGACATCTACCACATGTCGTCTACAACCACCGAATCCGCCGAAGAGTCTCTCTTCACATTCGCCTCGCCGGCGGATTTCGCGGGAAGCGGCCTTGATGCGTTTCTCGGTGAGCATGCAGACGCGGACGACCATCTGCTGCAGGATGTGTTGCGGATCGAGGGACGGGCCGCCCATGATGTGGGCAGCGAAGCGCGCGGGAGGGTCTTCGGTCTGATCGCGGGGCTGATGTCTCTCCATATGCGGGTCGAGGATCCGGCCGAGGTGTTCGGCCCCATGCTCGTGATGGGCACGCGACGCTCGATGATACCGTCGGATGTCCGGGGCGCGCAGACCGACGTCCTGGCCGAACAGGTGCCGCTGCTGCCGCATCCATCGGTCCGAGCGCGCGTCGGCGACGTGGCGTTCCTGAACTCCCGTCGACATCACGCTGCCGGACGGGCGGCGATCGACGCCTATTGCGAACTCGCCATGGGCCGGCTCGACGGTTCCTTCCCTTCGTCCATTCCGGGTGTGGAGTTCGACCTCCACAATGTCGTGGCCCCCATCAAGCGAGCGTTCCAGCTTGCCGGCCTCCTTTACAGCCGTGGCGAGGTGCCGGACTGCATCAGGGAAGCCTTCGCCCGGGCCCATGATCGGGTGATCGCAGAGGCGAGGTATGTTCAGTTCGTTGACCTCGCGCATGCAGGCGTGACGTTTGGGTTGTTGACGCGCGAGGATGCCGCGCAGGAAGCGGAAACGCTAGCCGCCGCAGCGCCGGGAGGAATGTATCCCGAAGCCGTGAAGCAGGTCTGGAGCTTCGCGGCGCAGCAGCTCGCACGGCTCGGCGACAAGGAGGGAGAGAAGCGCTGCGCTATCGCGGCGGCGGAGCAAACCCTCAAGATGCGTGATCAGTGCAGCGGAGCCCTTGCCCGCGCGGACTGGACCAAGGACACCATCGGGGAGCTTCGGCAAATTCCCGGGACAGCGGCCCGAGTAAAGGAGCTCATGGAGGAGATGCGCCAGCTGCAGCTCGCGGCGCAGGACGAGATGGCCACATTCGAGGTGCCGATGGATCTGTCAGAGGATCGGGCCGAGGCCATCCGGGTCTTTGGGGAACTGGCACTCCCGCAGGCCTTCATTGAATTCATGTTGCTGGTTGAGCCGCGAAAGGCCGACGAGCTAATGGATGCGGCCCGACAGGACGCGGATGGGTCCATCGTGGAAAGCATGTTCTCGTCCAGCTATCGGGACGACGAGGGCAAGGAAACCGCACGCATCTCCGCACCGGCCGTCGAGGGTGGGCCCAACGGGGACTGGCTGAAGGCGGCATGCGTCCGTCACATGTCCTTCATCCGTCACCAGATCGTGATGGGCTATCTCGAGCCTGGCCGCCGCAGGCTTTGCACTCGCTTCACGATTGAAGAGCGTCATTTCGGGCCGATCATCGCGAGGTCGCCTTTCGTGCCTCGGGGGCATGGCTCCCTGTTCGCCCTCGGCTTCGCCCGTATGTTTCAAGGCGACTTCGTCTCCGCAGCCCACATTCTGTTCCCGCAACTGGAGAACTCGCTGCGCCATCTGCTCGTCCTGTCGAACGCCGAGCCGTCGAAGCTGTCACCCGATCTCCTGCAGGGCGATCGGACCCTCAGCGCTCTTCTCACCGCGAACCGATCGGATCTCGAGGAGATGTGGGGGAAGGATTTTGTGTTCGAGATCGACATCCTGTTCAACTTCCGGCCCGGTCCCGCGCTCCGGAACGACCTGGCCCATGGCAAACTCAGCTGGGGATCGCTGCATTCGGTCGATGTCGTCTACGGGTGCTGGCTGATCTTCAACCTGGCGTGCCGGCCGGTGCTCCACGAATGGAAGGACCTGCTCGCGCCGGAAATCGATGCCACGCTCTGACGATCGGCCGCTTTCAGCGGAACCGGATGTTTACCATTCAACATGGGAACGACTGGCTCTGGTCGGAGCCGCCGCAATAGCAGACCGTCAGCACCTAGGGACAGAAATTTGATCGCTGAGCGGCCGATTAGGGTCGGCCATGATCTCGCGGTCTGCCCGAACTTGAACTCAGGGCGTGGTCGCTACGACCTCGCGGGGAAACCCTGCCGCGAGATGATCGATCAACGCCCGCACGGCTGGCGACAGGCCCCGGCGGGTGGTGAAAACGAGATGTACGATGCCCTGGAGCCCGCGCCAGTGGGGCAGCACGTGGGCCAGCTTGCCGGCGAGCAGCGCCTCGCGGCAAACGTGGTCGGGCAGTATCGCGATGCCGAGGCCGTCGATGGCGGCGTTGCGTACTGCTGCCATGTCGGTGCAGCCGATGCGCGGCGCGGTACGGACGGCATGTTTGCGGCCATCCTCGGTTTCCAGGTGCCATTCGAGATCGTCGGCGGCGTCATCGGTGGCGAGCGTCGGCAGGTTTGCGATCTGCTCCACCTGCTTGATCTGGCCTGCCAGTTCGGGGCAGGCGACGAGGATACGCGTCGATCTGCCTAGCGAGCGCATGGTGAGCGCGGCATCGCTGGTCAGCGCGGCGCGCACGCGCAAGGCAAGATCGATCCGCTCTTCGATCAGGTCCACCGCGCGGTCTGTCGCGACGAGTTGCAGGCGCACCTTGGGATAGCGGGCAAGGAACGTGGATATCAGACTCGAGATCGGCTCGATCATGCCGGTAGGACAACTGAAGCGGATCCGCCCGTGAGGCTCCGCCTGCGCCTGCAGGACCAGAGCTTCGGCCTGCTCGGCCTCGGCCAATATGGCTCGGCACCGCTCGTAGAATGCAAGACCGGTGTCCGTCACGCGGAAGCGCCGGCTCGAGCGCTCGATAAGACGCAGGCCGAGGCGCTCCTCCAGCCCGGCGATGCGGCGGCTCAGCTTGGACTTGGGTTCTCGGAGCGCGCGCCCCGCCGCAGCAAAGCCGCCGTGCGCCACCACTTCGGCAAAATAGGCATAGTCATTCAGGTCGATCCGCATCATCGTTCCTCCAGTGGAACGCTAAGTGCCATATCTGCTGTCTATACGCATCATCGTTCTGAAGGCATCTCGTTCAGGCAACGGCGGTTCGCCGGAACTCGAAGGAGAAAGACGATGACGAAGAAGTTCAATCACAAGGTGGTGGTGGTGACCGGTGGCACCAGCGGGATCGGTCTGGCGACGGCCAAAGCTTTCGCCGATGAGGGCGCATCGGTGTTCATCACCGGGCGGCGGCAGGACACGCTCGATGCTGCGGTGAAGGCGATCGGCGGGCGCGTCACCGGCGTCCAGGGCGACATGGCCAAGCTCGTTGACATCGACCGGCTCTATGACGCGGTCCAGCAGCAGCATGCGCAGATCGACGTGGTCTTCGCCAACGCCGGCGGCGGCGAAATGATGCCGCTCGGCGCGATCACCGAGGAGCACTACCAGAGCACCTTCGACACCAACGTGAAGGGCGTGCTGTTCACCGTCCAGAAGGCACTGCCGCTGCTCAAGGACGGAGCCTCGGTGATCCTCACGAGTTCGACCACGAGCATTTCGGGCACACCTGCCTTCAGCGTGTACTCGGCGACCAAGGCGGCGGTGCGCAACTTCGCGCGCAACTGGATACTCGACCTCAAGGATCGCCGCATCCGTGTCAACGCCGTCAGCCCCGGCGTGACCGAGACCGCCGGGCTCGACCATCTCTTTGGCGGCAGCGAGCAGGCGGCGGGCACCAAGGACTATCTCGCCAGCCTGATCCCCGCGGGCCGGATCGGTCAGCCCGAGGAAATCGCCAGGGCCGTGATGTTCCTCGCCTCCGACGACGCGAGCTTCGTCAACGGCGTCGAACTCTTCGTCGACGGCGGCCAAGTGCAGATCTGATCACCACGCTCGAAGGCCGGATGGCTTGTCACCTCGAGTGTCGAACCATCTGGCCGTCTGGCCTTTGCGGAGAGAAAACCGGACCGGCCGAAAACAGGAAAGCGAAATGGGCGGCTGGACGGCAACAATGGGTCGTCTTCGGCGCGCCAAAGGCATACTCCGGGTGCCAGAGACGATAGCCCCCAAAATCGGACAATAGCGTCCATGCTCGCAGCGGCGAGCAGTGAGCAGTGAGGATGTTTTCCGCGAACATCCTTCAAGTTCCATTTCCGCGATGGCTTTAGGAGGAAACCGCCCGTCGGGCGATTTCCTCCACAGTCATCAGTGAGCCTGCGGGGCGGCGTCAGGTCCTTCGGGCTGGTGCTGCGGCTCGTCGAGGTACCCGTCGAGCGGAACATCCTTGCGGCCGTACCGCGCATAGAGCGTAGGCAGCACGAACAGTGTCAGCAGGGTGGCCGAGATCAGCCCGCCAATGACTACCGTCGCCAAGGGCTTCTGCACTTCGGCGCCTGCACCCGTTCCCAACGCCATGGGCACGAAGCCAAGGCTGGCAACGAGCGCGGTCATCACCACCGGACGCAGACGCTGGATGGCCCCGGTTCGAGCGGCCTCCGCCCGGTCCATACCCTTGCGCATCAGATCCTGGATCGAGGAGACCATGACCAGCCCGTTGAGCACCGCGATGCCCGAAAGCGCGATGAAGCCGACCGCCGCCGCAATGGAGAAGTCCATCCCCCGCGCGAACAGCAGCAGCACACCGCCCACCAGAGCCAGGGGCACGCCGGTGAACACGATCGCCGCATCGCGTACCGATCCCAGCGCGCCGTAGAGCAGCAGAAGGATCAACGCGAAGCACGCGGGGATCACGAGCTGGAGACGCTCGCGTGCAGAAGCGAGGTTCTCGAACTGGCCACCCCATTCCAGATAGCTGCCGGATGGCAGGCGCAACTGGCTGGCAATGGCAGCCTGCGCATCGGCGACGACGCTGCCGACGTCCCGGCCACGCACGTTTGCCTGAACGACGACACGGCGCTTGCCGTTCTCCCGGCTGATCTGGTTGGGCCCATCGATGACGCTGATATCCGCGACGCTGGAGAGCGGCACGAACTGCAGACTGGCCCCGCTGGAGGAAACCGGAACCTGCACCTGCTGGAGCAGCCCGATGTCCGAACGCTGGGCTTCTGACAGACGGATCACCACCGGGAAGCGGCGGTCGCCTTCGAAGATCATGCCGGCCTCGCGTCCACCGAGCGTCGCGGCGACGATGTCCTGCACGTCCTGCGCGGTGACCCCGAGCCGTGACATGGCATCGCGGTTGACGCGAATGTCGAGCATGGGAAGACCCGTGGTCTGCTCCACCTTCACGTCGGCAGCGCCCGGCATGCGGCGAAGCACGCCTGCGATCTTCTCGGCGGTGGCGTTCATCGCGTTGAAGTCCTCGCCGAACACCTTCACCGCCACGTCACCGCGCACGCCGGCGATGAGCTCGTTGAAGCGCATCTGGATCGGCTGCGTGATCTCGTAGGCATTGCCAGGGAACCTGTTCAGTTCCTTTTCCATGCGCGCGATGAGGTCGTCCTTGGTCACGCTTTGATCCGGCCACTGGTCATGGGGCTTCAGGATCACGAACATGTCGGTGGCATTGGGCGGCATCGGGTCCGAGGCTAGTTCGGCTGTACCGGTCTTGGAAAAGACGAACTGCACTTCGGGCTGCTTCGAGACCATCTTCTCGATCGGGACCTGCATGGCCTGGCTCTGCTGGACCGAAGTTGCCGGAATGCGCAGGGCCTGGATCAGCAGATCGCCTTCGTCCAGCTGCGGCAGGAACACCTGGCCCAGTGTCATAAAGGCAGCGATGGCGACGACGAACCCGACGACACCCGAGCCCACGGTGAGCACCGGACGCTTCATGGCCTTGTCCAGACCCGGCTCATAGCGAGCCTTGAGCCAGGACATGATGCGGCCTTCCTTCTCCTCGACCCGGTTGGACAGCCAGATCGCAATCGCCGCCGGCACCGCCGTGAGCGAGAGCACGAAGGCAAAGGCCAGCGCCATGATGACGGTGAGCGCCATCGGCACGAAGGTCTTGCCCTCCACACCGGTCAACGTGAGCAGCGGCACATAGACGAGGATGATGATCGCCTGCCCGTAGACCGAGGGACGGATCATCTCACGCGCTGCGGTAGCGACGGTGGAGAGACGTTCCGATACCCTCAGGAGACGGCCCTTGAGATGCTGCTCCTCGGCGATACGCCGGAGCGCATTCTCGACGATGATGACGGCGCCATCGACGATCAGGCCGAAGTCGAGGGCACCAAGGCTCATGAGATTGGCAGACACCCCGGTGCGCAGCATGCCGAAGCTGGTCAGCAGCATGGTTACCGGAATGACCATCGCGGCAATCAGCGCGGCCCGGAAATTGCCGAGCAGCGCAAACAGCACGACGATGACCAACAGCGCGCCCTCGCTGAGGTTCTTGGCAATCGTCCTGATCGTCGAATTGACGAGTTCGGTACGGTTCAGCACCGGCTGCACGATCACGTCCGGCGGAAGCGAGGCGTTGATCTCCTTCAGGCGATCCGCAACCGCCGTCGACACGACCCGGCTGTTCTCGCCGATGCGCATGATCGCGGTGCCGACGACCACTTCGGTGCCGTTTTCCGACGCCGAGCCCATGCGGATTGCCTGGCCGGTCTTCACCGAAGCGACCTGGTTCAGCATGATCGGCACACCCTCGCGCGTGGCGACGACGACCTTGCCCAGTTCGCTGGCGTTCCTGACCAGCGCATCAGAGCGGACCGCAAGACCTTCACCATTACGGTTGACGAAGCCACCGCCGACACTGGTGTTGTTCTTCTCCAGAGCGGTCGCGAGATCGGTCAGCGTGACGTTAATCGCCGCGAGGCGCTGGATGTCGGGCCCGACCAGGAACTGCTTGGCATAGCCGCCGATGGAATCGACGCCTGCCAGGCCCTTGGTGTTCTTGAGCAGCGGCGAGACGATCCAGTCCTGCGCGGTGCGTAAGTACGTCGCCTTGTCAATGTCGTTGGTCAGGCGATCGCCTTCGGGCGTGATGTAGCTGCCGTCGGGCTGCATTCCGGGCTCGCCGGGAACGTGCTTGTCGTCCTTGCGATGTTCGAGGCGGACGGTCCACATGTAGACCTCGCCCAGACCCGTGGCGATCGGCCCCATCTCGGGGTTCACGCCATCGGGAAGGTTCTCCTTCACGCCGGTCAGACGCTCACCCACCTGCTGGCGGGCGAAGTAGATGTCCGTGCTCTCATCGAAAACCGCGGTGATCTGCGAGAACCCGTTGCGGCTGAGCGAGCGGGTGTAATCGAGGCCGGGAATCCCTGCGAGCGCCGTCTCGATCGGGAAGGAGACCTGCTTCTCGACCAGCTCCGGCGAAAGCGCTGGCGCCCGAACGTTGATCTGGACCTGGTTATTGGTGATGTCAGGCACTGCATCGATCGGCAGGCGGGACAGGGCGGCGGCGCCGATGACGGCGGCGATGGCGGTCAGCAGCAGGACGAGCCAGCGTTTGTGGACCGCCCAGTTGACGATAGGGGCGATCATGGCTCAGTCCTCGTGCGCCGCTTCGCCTTTGCCGAGTTCGGCCTTGAGGGTGAAGCTGTTGGTGGTGGCGATCTGCTCGGTGCCCTTGAGGCCTGAGCGCACGACGACGCTGCCGCCGGCCCCATCACGGGCATTATCGCCGAGGGTAACAGGCACGGCCTGGAAGCCGGTCTTCGTGCGAACGAAGACGACGCTCTTGCCCTCGACGGTCTGAACCGCCGTGCTTGGCACGCGCACGACACCAACGGCGCCGCCGCCTTCGCCCGAAAGCTGGACCGAGGCCGTCACGGCCTCGCCCACCCGCCACTGACCGGCGCGGTTGTCGAGGGTGGCGATGACCGGAACGAGCCGGGTCGCGGTATCGAGCGCGGGCGACACGAACGTCACCTTGGCTTCTGCTGAACGCCCGGCCGCGGTGACCGTCACGGTGTTGCCGGGCCGCACCCGCCCGGCATCTGCCGGTTGCAGACTGAGCGACAGCGAGACGCTCGACAGATTGGCGACGCGGTACAGTTCAGCGTTGGCGTCCACCGTCTGGCCAAGCACTACGCTGCGGGCGATCACCTGACCGGAGATCGGCGCGGTGATGCCAAGGCGGTTGAGGCCACCACCGCCGGCGCCTGCCGCCGATACCTGACCCTGAGCCTGCTGGAAAGCTATCCGTGCCTCTGTGGCGGCGGTGCGTGCGGCGATCAGGTCCTGCTTGGGCGAAACCCGCTGTGCGAACAGGCGCTGCTCGCGCGCGAGGTTTGAGTTGGCGAGAGCCAGTCGGGCGCGACTGGCCTCGACCTCACCTTTGAGCATTGCCGCTTCGCGGCTCTCGATTACGGCGAGCGTATCCCCGCGACCGACCGACTGGCCAAGGTTGCGGTTAAGCGCGACCACGCGCCCACCGATGGCGGCGGAGACGACCTGTGTGCCTTGCGGATCGCCGTCGATCGTCGCTGGCAGCTCGAGCGTTCCCGATCCACCGACCACGGGCCGGCCGATCTGGATACTGGCGGACGTGATCTGCTCCTGCGTCAGCGTGATCTTGCCTTCATCTGCATGAGCAGCTTCGCCCGCACCTTCGGCCTGTTCCTGCTTGGGCGCGGCATCTTCGCTGCCTTCGCCACCACAAGCGGCGAGTGCGAGCGCCAGAGTGAGCGGCAATGCAGCGTAGGCTATCGTGTTCATCTTCATGGTAATCAGTTCCCCCCTTCAGGCGCGACGGCGGGCGCGGTCAGGCGCTCCATCTGCGCGCGGGCATTCTGGTAGGCGGCAAGCGCATCGATCGCGGCGACCCGCGTGTCGGCGAGCGTGCGTTCGGCCTCGAGCAGGTCGAGCTGGCCGAACTTGCCCTCGCGATAACCGATGCGGGCGATCCGGGCAGCTTCCTGCGCGGCGGCCAGCGCAGGGCCGGACGCGGCACGCGCAGCCGTTGCGGCATTATCCGCTTCCGCCTGCGCATTGGTGATCGCCTGTTCGATGTCGAGCGCACTGACCCTGCGCAGGGCCTCGGCCTGGGTGCGTTGGGCACTGGCTTGCGCCAGGGCGGCGCGACCGTTGTTGAAGACCTGCAACGGGATCGAGACAGTGAAGACCGCTGCGATGTCGTTGGTCGCCTCGAGGCGCCGCACCGAAGGGCCGACATCGAGATCCGGCACGCGGTTCGCGTTGGCCAGTCTCACGTTTGCATCGGCCACGGCTAGGTCAGCATCGGCAGCAGCCAGAGCCAGAGTGCCTTGCGGAGTGATGGGAACACTGGGCCCGTAGGCCGCAGAGGGCAGCTGATCGAGCAGGCCCACATCCAGGGCGCCATCGATGCCGCGACCAATACGGCGTTCAAGGTTGATGCGGGCAGCGCGGGCAAGGCGTTCCTGCCGTTCCACATTCACCTCGGCGTTCACTCTCGCAACATCGGCGCGCTGCTGTTCGAGCGGCGATGCGCGGCCTGCCTGCACCCGGATACCGGCTGCTCGCAGCGCATCGCCGGCAATCCGCGACTGGTCCCTGGCCGTCATCAGCCGCCGTTCGGCAGCGACGGCACCGACATAGAGCTGCGAGACCTGCAGCCGCACGTCAGCCGCGATGATCGCCGCTTCCAGTTCGGCGCGGGAAAGCTGAGCAGAGGCAACGGCTACGCGCGCCTGCCGCTTGCCGCCCAGTTCCAGCGTCTGCATGAAGCCGACCGTCGTCTCGTTGCTGCGAAGACCGCGATAGGGGCCAGTGCCCACCACGTTCTCCACCTGCCCCTGAACAACAGGGTTCGGCCTGAGACCGGCAACCTTGCGGCCTGCCTCAGCGGCGGTGATGCCAGCCTGCGCCGCCTCAATGGCAGGCGCGCTGTCTCCGGCGGCCAGGACAGCATCGTTCAGCGTGAACGTTCCGGTTGTCGCTTGCACCGAGGTGGGCGCGGCGATGTCCTGCGCCTGCGCGACGGCAGTGCAAGACGTGGCGGCCAGCAAGGCCGCAATGATCCTGTACATGAAGGAAATCCTGATCGAATGACGACAGGCGTCACGCGCAGGCAAGCCCGCACGGTCCGCCGGTGGAATTCAATCAGGCGATGGGAGGGCGCTGTTCCGGGCCGGAAATCCAGCGGCCAAGAGCAGCCGAACGCGCAGCCGGAACAGGCGCATGCAGCAGCTGGTAAATGTCAGGAACCAGTTCACGCGACGGCAGGGCCGAAATCCCGCCCTGGCAGCCCGCGTGATGATGAGGCACGCCCTTGTCGGCATCGCCCTGAGACTCATCAGAGTCGCCTTCGCTGTGCACGTATCCAGAACATTCGATGGTCACCGGCCCCGCCATCTCGGCAGCGTGCAGCGCGGCGCTCGTCACGAAGGACGACACCAGCATCAGCAGCAGGAGATAGAGGCGCCGAAAGGACATCATTGCCGCGCTATGGGATTGGGGCGGCGGTGTCACCTGAAACTCTCTCCCGTCACATCGCGCGCAGTGCGCCAGGCAGGAACGGCCTCGGCCAGAACCTTCCTTGCCGAGCGCAGGAAGATCAGCGCGATGACGGCGCCAACGGCGATGTCGGGCCAGGCGGTTCCGGTGATACCGACCAGCCCAGCGGCGACAAGAACCCCGACGTTCGATGCCACGTCATTGCGCGAACACTCAAAGGTGCTCGACATGTTGACGTTGGCCTTGCGGAAACGCCACAGCAGCGCGAGGCAGGTCAGGTTGGCTGCCAGCGCCAGCCCTCCGAAACCGAGCATCAGCGATGACGAAGGCGGCACGCCATTGGCGATCTTGCTGGCGATCTCGACGATCACGGCGACGCCGAACGCAAGGATGATCGCGCCCTTGACGATCGCCGCCCCGGCTTCCCAGCGCGCGCCGCGATGTAGCGCGTAGAGACTGAGCGCATAGACGATCGTGTCGCCAAGCATATCGACGGAATCAGCCATGAGCGCTGAAGACCGCGCGACCAGCCCACCGCCGAACTCGGCTACGAACATCGCAAGATTGATGGCCATGACGATGATCAGAACCCGTCGCCGGTCCTTCTTCTCTGCCAGCAGGGCAAGGGTGTCACCCTTCTTCGAGCAGCAGTCGTGCGCCATGATTCGCGTCCGTCAGGTTGAATATGGCGTGGACCTATGCACCCTGAAGTCGCTATAGGGTCAAGCATGAAAATCGGCGATCTGGCGAAACTGACCGATACGCGCGTCGAGACGGTACGTTTCTACGAGAAGGAAGGCTTGATCCCGCCGCCGGCACGCAGCGCGGGAAACTACCGTCTGTATGAGGCCGAGCACCTCACCCGGCTTTCGTTCATCCGACGCTCGCGCGATCTGGGCTTTTCGCTGGCGCAGGTGCGTGCGCTGCTGGCGCTGGCCGATGACACCGATGCTCCCTGCGCCGAAGTCGATGCGATAACGGCAGCGAACATCGCCGAAATCGACCGCAAGCTGGCGGATTTGGCCAAATTGCGCGCAGAACTGGTTCTCAAGCTCGATTGCTGTTCAGGCAACACCATTGGAGATTGCAGGATCGTTGAGGCGCTGGCACCCGAAAAGTGATCTGTCTGTTGAATACAGACACTGAAGGCACCCTCAGCATCGTCAACACCTGCAATCACCGTTGGGTTTTTCTCATAACGAGTGTTGCTGCCCTAACGGGGGCTACGGCCGAACCTGGTCGGCTGCGCTCCGGATAGCGGAACGTCCGTACCTGGGTATCGAAATTTGGGCGTTGAGCGTCGTATAAGGGTCGGTTTCCCCGTGGACGAACGCCGGGTCGTGGGACGATGCTGCCGTTTACGGATGCGACGGCGAATGACAGGTTTCGGAGGAACCCGTCATTCGCAGGATCCAGATATCGACGGAGCATTACAAGGACTTGCGAATTGCCGTCGTAAATCGACCACTTTAGGGCGTTCACCCCTAGGTGCAGTTTGTTAGGTTGGCCTCGCCGACGCTTCGCATATCACTTGCGAAGGCGCTAGAAATACCGAATGATTTAAGTGCAGTTGCCTACTAAATCGGAGTGAACAGTAGTGATGGAGGATGTTGGCAGCCGCAGACCACGGACTTTATTGGTTTGGGTAATCGAGCTGTTCTCGATCGTTACGGCAGGTTCATTCCTGCTCGCAGCACTCGCTCATGCCCTTGTGTTTCGGCTCTGGAACCTCGATTTCTTCTCGTTAGCCAGTCCGTCCGACGTGATCATGAGCGGGCTCGCAATGCTCGGGAGGACACCTCCGCTCCTTGTGATCGGAACGCTCTATTTCAGAGTCGACTGGTTGCGACAGAGGCGGCAATTGCTCTGCGGCACAGGGCTTCTGATACTACTTTACCTAGGGCGGGACGGTCTGAATCGCGAGTACTTTCGGGTGTGGGATTCCGATGCCAGTTGGTATCATTCGACGATCTTCTACCTCAGGCTCTACATGCCAGACGCAATCTATATTGGTGCTCTCGCAGGTGCAGCGGCGGCCGGGTTTTGGCTCCGCCAGCGAGCAAGTGGTAATCCCACTATGATCTCATTAGCGATAACAATTGTAAGTCTGGCCGCTACCTTTTTTCTCTTCACTGCACAGCTTGTGCAACGGGGCTTCGAGCCGGCAGGAATGCGGGTTGTGGGCGGGGTCTTTCATTGTGGGGATCAGCGTCTTCTCTGGTTGGGAGAGCGCTCGCTCATCGCGCGCTGTGCAGGTGAAATCCGCGTCCTTCACCAATTCGAGAATGTGCGGATAGCATCATCTGTGCCGGGGCCGCATATACGTCGGCGCCATCATCCATCCGAAGACTATATCAGGGGTGAACCGTCCTTAGAGAATATAGAAAAATATGAATATCGAAGAGAGCGACGGGACGAAGAGTCGCGTCTTGAACGCCTACGCTGGCGGCGTGCGGAAGAGGCACGCCTAAACAAAGAGACCGGCGTTAACGTCAATATTGCCGACAAGGTCGATGCTGAGCCGCCCTTAGATCGCACATGGGTAGAATGATCGCGCTGAAGATTCTGTAGCGATACCACTGGGCAGCAGCGATGCCACGCTTTGCCGCGCCAGATCAAATATTTAAGTCCGTTTCCACTGAGCGAAAGCTGCGGTCTTAATTGCTTAATCGGCTACTGAAAGAAAGTGCGTAGGTTTTTACCCAGTAGACAGCGGCAAACGGCAGGAATTGAAATGATAGGTCGTTTATCCGCGAATCGAAAAATGTCTTAATGTGGTCGCGACCTGCCGGTTAGCGGACGGACCGCACCTAGGAACGAAAAATGGGTGGCTGAATGGCGACAAGGGGTCGGCCTCTCCTGAAGCGTTCTACCTATGGCCGTTACGGCCACAGGAGATGTGTCATGGGATTGTCAGAGTTTGATCCCGCCGCTCGCGAGCGGGTATCTTGGAACGCTGGGCGTAAGGTTGGAGCAAAGCGAGCGCTCAAGCCCCGTCAGATATGGGCGATCCGCTTCTTTCTCGACCAGCACGGGCGGGTCCGCGACCGGGCCCTCTTTGACTTAGCGATCGACAGCAAGCTTCGCGGATGCGACCTGGTGAAGATCAGGATCAGCGATCTCGTTTGTGATCGGAAAATTCGAACACGGGCTACGGTCGTACAGCAAAAGACCGGCAGACCGGTTCAGTTTGAACTGATGACTGATGCCCGCGCCAGCCTGCTCAAGTGGCTGGAACTGAGAGGTGGATCCTTGGAGGATTTTGCATTTCCTAGCCGTACCGATCACGCGGCCCACATAAGCACTAGGCAATATGCTCGCCTTGTCGACGAATGGGTCACGGGGATCGGACTTCCTGGCGAAGATTATGGCACCCACTCTCTTCGCCGAACCAAGGCGTCGATCATCTACAAGGCGACTGGAAATCTCCGCGCCGTCCAGATTTTGCTTGGGCACACGAAGATCGAAAGCACGGTCAGATACCTCGGCGTGGACGTGGAGGACGCTTTGACCCTCGCAGAGGGCACTGAAATCTGAAACTGCCTTGGGTCCTTGCCGTTGCAAGGACCCAAGGCTTACAGCGTGGCGGCAGCTCTGCGCCCATTGTCGCCGCACAGCGGCTCAATTCCAACGCTCGAAAGCGGTCGTTCGTTCAGATTGGTCCGACGCATCCGATGCGAGAAAAGCTGCTGGTCGTCAGACAAGGCGATGAATGAAGGGCCGGAATCGGGAGCCTGATTTGGGTCCTGAACGTCCGGGATCAGGGCGGTCTCCTCCCAAACCGGATCGTCTAGTTCCCTGCGATCGAATGGAGTTGGCCGTTCCGCTCGCGCACTAGAAGCGGATAATTCGGCCCAAAGGCTACCGGCAGTTCGCGTGCTCTTTCAGGGTAAACCCCAATGGGCCGCTAGTGCGCCGTGGCTGCATGGTCATCGCACACCATGCGAAAGGTAGCACGATGGCAGACCTGCGTCCCGGAACGACCTTGCCGATTCCCGATCAGACATACGCGGGACCGGTTCAGTTCGACGCCAAGGCGGGCGGCAGCGAGGACTTTCCTCCCATCGCGCCGGCAAGGCCGCCCAAGGGCGCACCCAACGTGCTGCTCATCATGCTGGACGATGTCGGCTTCGGCGCATCCAGCGCGTTCGGAGGGCCCTGTGTCACGCCCACCGCCGAACGACTCGCCCGCGATGGGCTGCGCTACAGCCGGTTCCACACCACCGCGCTCTGCTCGCCGACGCGGGCGGCCTTGCTGACCGGGCGGAACCACCATGCCGTCGGCATGGGCCATATCACCGAGACGGCGACGCCTGCGCCCGGCTATCGCTCGCAGCGGCCCAATTCCTGCACGCCGCTTGCCGAAATCCTGCGCCAGAACGGCTACAATACCGGCCAGTTCGGCAAGTGCCACGAAGTGCCGGTATGGGAGGCCGGTCCGACCGGACCGTTCGACCACTGGCCCGCGTTCAGCGGGTTCGAGCGGTTCTACGGCTTCATCGGTGGGGAGACCAACCAGTGGACGCCGGCTCTTGTCGATGGGGTGACCGCGATCGAGCCGCCGGACGATCCCGACTATCACCTGATGCCGGACCTGGCCGACAAGGCCATCGAATACGTCCGCCAACAGAAGAGCCTGACGCCGGACAAGCCCTTCTTCGTTTATTTCGCCCCAGGCGCGACCCATACGCCGCACCACGTGCCGAAGGACTGGATCGCCAAGTACAAGGGTAAGTTCGACCAGGGCTGGGACGCGGTCCGCGAGGCCACCTTCAACAAACAGAAGGAACTCGGCGTGCTCCCTGCCGATGCGGTACTGACCCCGCGCCCCGCCGACATTCCCGGCTGGGCGGAAACCGACGACGAAATGAAGCCGATCCTGGCCCATCAGATGGAAGTCTATGCAGCCTTCCTTAGCTATGCCGATCACCACGTCGGGCGCGTAGTGGATGCGCTGGAGGAACTGGGCATCCTCGAGGAGACGCTGGTCTACTACATCATCGGCGACAACGGGGCTTCGGCCGAAGGCGGACTCAACGGCGCCTTCATGATCACCACCGCCTCCAACGGCGGCGCGGAAATCGAGAACATCGACTTCTGGAAAGCTCATGTGGATGAGATCGGCGGGCCAACCGCCTACAATCATTATGCCGTGGCCTGGGCGCACGCGATGTGCACGCCCTACCAGTGGACCAAGCAGGTGGCGTCGCATTACGGCGGCACCCGGAACGGCACGATCGTCCATTGGCCTTCCGGCATCACCGGCAAGGGCGAGGTGCGCGAGCAGTGGCACCACGTCATCGACGTGGCACCGACGATCCTCGATCTTGCCGGGCTGGCGCAGCCGCACACCGTGAACGGCGTTACCCAGGTGCCCATGCATGGCGTCTCGATGGCCTACAGCTTCAACGAGGCGGGCGCGGCCGAACGGCACAAGACCCAGTATTTCGAGATCATGGGCAATCGCGGGATCTACCATGACGGGTGGACCGCGCAGACCAAGCACCGCACGCCCTGGGTCCTGACCGGCGTGTCGCCCGCGTTCTCAGACGATGCATGGGAGCTCTACGACACGACGGTAGACTGGACCCAGTCGAACAACCTGGCGAAGTCGCAGCCGGAAAAGCTTGCGGAAATGCAGCAGTTGTTCCTGATCGAGGCGGCGCGCCACAATGTCCTGCCGCTGGACGACCGTGCGGCCGAGCGGATGAACCCGGTGCTCGCGCATCGCCCCACGCTGGTGCAGGGCGAGACGCTCCGGCTCTATCCGGGCATGACGAGGCTGAACGAGAACGTGACGATCAGCGTCAAGAACCGCTCCTTCACCGTCTCCGCCGCAATCGTCGCGCCCGATGCGGGCCTCGACGGCGTCATCGTGACGCAAGGCGGGCGTACCGGAGGCTGGGTGGTATTTGTCGAGGATGGCCGGCTCGGCTTCCACTATAACTTCTGCGGCCTGCAGCGGACGACGGTGCTGGTCGACACGCCGCTGGCCCCGGGCGACCATGAGGTTCGTGCAGAGTTTGCATACGAGGGCGGCGGGCTCGCCAAGGGCGGCACGTTGACCCTCTATGTCGACGGCGCGTCTGCCGGGGCAGGTCAAATCCCCCGCACGCATCCGCTCTACTTCTCGTTCGACGAAGGGATGGACCTGGGCGTCGATACCGGAATGCCGGTCTACGAAGGCTACAAGACCCCGCACGGGCGCTTCACTGGCACCATCAAGTGGGCCGAAATCAGCTTGGGGAATGACGATCACAGCCACTTGATCGACCCTGATGAACACCTCGCGGCGGCCATGAAGCATCAGTAATACGCTACCGAATTCGTGTCCGCTTCCACCCTTCAGACGTGAACTTCCGACAGGCGACCGCGCGCAAAGCTGCCCTTCAGCAGCAAATGGTCGCCTCGCAGCGCGATGTCGGGGAAATCACCTACGCCGGCTGGGGGTATTCCTGATGTCGTGACGTCCGTGCCAATCGATAATGTCTCGCCATTGCATCGCATTCCAACTCGGCTTGCCGCTTGCACAAGATCTGGAGCCAATCATGACATCGAACCCCAGCACCGACCATGCTCTGCCCCTGTCGGCACCGGTTTTCGAAGGCGTCATCAGGAAGACCTACAAGGACTCGACGTCGAACTTTCCGCAGCCGATCCGGCCGCCGGAAGGCGCACCCAACATCCTGCTCGTTCTGGTGGACGACCTTGGCTTCGGTGGCACGTCCACCTATGGCGGGCTGATACCGACGCCCAATATCGACCGGCTGGCCGCCGGGGGCCTTCGCTACAACGCCTTCCACAACACGGCGCTATGCTCGCCCACGCGGGCGGCATTCCTGTCGGGGCGCAACCATCATCAATGCGGCATGGGCGGCATCACCGAGGGCGCGACCGGCTTTCCGGGCTACAACAGCATCTGGGGCCAGGACCTCGCCGCGATCCCGGAGGTGCTGCGCTATCACGGCTACAACACGGCGGCGTTCGGCAAGTGGCACGACACGCCCGACTGGCAGACCAGCGCGGCGGGATCGTTCGAGCAGTGGCCGACCGGCAAGGGCTTCAACACGTTCTACGGCTTCCAGGGCGGCGAGACCAACCAGTGGTATCCCCAGCTCTACCGCAACATCGAGCCGGTCGAGCCGCCGAGGACTCCCGACGAGGGCTACCACTTCACCGACGACATTGCCAACGAGGCTGTCGCGTGGATTCACCGCCAGCAATCGATCGCCCCGGACAATCCCTGGTTCGCCTATTGGGCGCCGGGCGCGATGCATGCCCCCCATCACGCCCCCAAGGAATATATCGATCGGTTCCGAGGCCAGTTCGACATGGGCTGGGACCGCCACCGCGCGGCTGTGTACGCCAACCAGAAGAAACTCGGCATCATTCCCCCTGACGCCCTTCTCAGCGAGCGTCCCGAAGGGATACCGGCATGGGATAGCCTCAGTGCGGACGAGCAGCGCCTGTTCGCCCGGCAGATGGAGGTATTCGCCGGGTTCCTCGCGCATCTCGACGAACATCTCGGCCGCGTCATCGATGCGGCAACCAGTGGTCCGAACGGCGACAACACGCTGGTCGTCCTTTCGCTGGGAGACAACGGGTGCAGCGCCGAGGGGGGACTGCACGGCACGATCAACAACATGGCGACCCAGAATGGGTTTCCCGACGATGTGCCGACGATGCTGGCGCATATCGACCAACTCGGCGGCCCGGAGCATGAAAACCACTTCTCGGTCGGATGGGCCTGGTCAGTCGACTGCCCGTTCCAATGGACCAAGCAGGTGGCCAGCCATTTCGGCGGCACACGGACCGGGCTGATCGTTCACTGGCCCGCGAAGATCACCGACCACGGCGGGGTACGCTGCCAGTTTCATCATGTCGTCGACATCGCGCCGACCCTTTACGACGCCGTGGGCATTGCCATGCCGGAAAGCGTGAACGGCGTGGTGCAGGTTCCGCTCGCCGGCGTCAGCATGACCTATACCTTCGGCGACGCGAGCGCTCCGACCCGGCACGAGACGCAATATTTCGAGATCATGGGCAATCGCGCGATCTACCATCAGGGGTGGATCGCCTCGGCCCGCCACGGCGTCCCGTGGGTGCTGATCGGCAAGAAGGGCGACTTCGAGAACGACCACTGGGAGCTCTACGACCTCACCACCGATTTCAGCCAGTCGGTCGACGTGTCAGGCGAGCATCCAGAGAAAGTGGCGGAACTTCAGGCGCTCTTCGATAGCGAAGCGGAGAAGTACGGCGTTTTCCCGCTCGACGATCGGTTCGCCGAGCGCGGCAACGTGCCCGATCGACCGACGGTATCGGCAGGCAGGACCCACTTCACCTACTATCCCGGGACGGTACGTGTGCCCGAGGGAAGCGCCCCGAACCTGAAGGGCAAATCCCACCGCATCACGGCCGAGTTCGATGTGCCCGAAGCCGGGGTGGAAGGGGTGATCGTCTGCTGCGGCGGCGGCTCGGGCGGCTACTCGCTGTTCGTCAAGGATGGCAAGCTGGCCTACGAGAACAACTTCTTCTCGCGCGAGCGGGACCTGATCGTCGCCGGCGATCCTCTGCCGGCCGGCAAGGTCGAGGCAGTGTTCGAATATACCCAGGAGGGCACAGGCTGGGGCGACGGCGGCACCGGGCGTCTATTCGTCAATGGCCAAGCGGTCGGCGAAGCGAAGTTCGCCCATGTCGTGCCGGCCCGCTTCAGCGCCACGGAGACGTTCGATATAGGCGAGGATACGGGGGCGCCGGCATCCAGCCAATACCAGGGACCATTCCGGTTTACCGGTGATCTCAGGCAGGTGGTCATCGAAATCGGGGCTGCCGATGATCTTCACGCGAAGCGCCGCGCTGAAACCGAGCACCAGATCAGGGTCGCGATCGAGTAGCGGCCGGATGTCCGCGGCCCACACTTGAAAGTGGCCCCTCCCTGTTCGAAACCGTCCACCCAGAACTGCGCGTTCGGTTAGCCCGCATCGGCCGATGAATGAACGGCAAGGATTGGGGAGGTGAATTTGCCCTGGGAACGGCCGGAACCAGGGCGGCTCACGCGAGGCGGCCGGTGGGCTTCAGGATGACCGGTCGTTCGCGTCCCGACCGCTGAAGGACTTAAGTTGGTCGTGAGGGCCGGAATAGCGGACCGTCCGCAGCTAGTGATCGTGAGCCAGGCGCTGAAGGTCTTGTATGGGTCGGCAGATGCCTCGGTCTCCAACGCCGTGTGGTGGGACATTCCCGACGTTTCGGCGCGGCAACCCGAGCGTCAGCTGTTGCCGGAACTCGACGTTCGAGCTCGGAATTTTCTGTCATCCTGACCGGGAAAGTCTGGCCGATCGATGGCAGGCAGTTTTCGCGAACTTGACCGGGGATAGCGCGTGCCCTCGGTGGCGGCGCGCTAACGAAGTTGATGTGGCGATTTTCGCTTCCCTTGAATACGCCGTCACGCGTTTCCATCGACAGAACTCAAGTACGAGCGAACAATTCCAGATTGGTGTCTTGAAACCAATCTGGAATTGTTTAATTTGGTGTCGCAACACCAAATTGAGTGAGTTATGGATCGCCCTTACGTTACCACCGCGCGCGCCGCCGAGATCGTCGGGATCGGCTATGAAGGGCTGCGATCGCAGTTGAAGCGCGGTCTGCTAAAGAATGTCGGCACGCTGCCGCCCTTCTACGGCGCGGATGCCCCGGCCGAGGAATATTACGCCAAGCGCTGGCGCTGGTCGAAGTTTGGCATCTCGGACCTCTGCTTGATGCGCGTCGCCAAGATACTGATGGACGCCGGCTGCGCGTTCGAAATGGCGAACGATATCGCCTCAAGCGAGGAACTCTGGCGCTGGTTCAGCCATGCCGATCGTGACAGCGAGCTCTACTTGACGGTGTTGCCCTCCGCGCACAGCTACTGCCTGTACGGCCCTCGCGATTATGACCTGATCACCCAGGATCATGTCGGCTATGATCAGGGTATCCTCCTCCTGAGCCTCGGCGGCATCTATGGTGAGGTGGCGAAAGCGGCGGAGGAATCGGACGCTGTTGCCCAGGACGGCCCCGTGGATCGCGCAACAATCGAAGCGCTGTGCAATTGGCTGACGGCCGATGACGGCGTAGAGATCAGCGAGCTCATCCAGCGGGTCGATGCCCTGTTCGATCGACCGCGCGACGAGCAGATGTCCGCCCTCCTGGCCGAGCGGCGCCCGCCCTGGAAGGTGCTGGCCGACGAGGTCCTGCCGATCCTCGCCTTCCTGCGCGCCAAGAAGCAGACATCGGGCTGGATCCGCTTTCCGCAGGACGATACCGCCTATGATGCCTGGGTCCGGACGGACGGTGATGAGTGGCGGGGAATCGAGGCGACCGGCGCGCTAAGCCGCGCCGAGATCGCGCTCGCCGGCGCGGAGCGGGGCAAGGGGGTGAAGGCCGGATTTCTTGGCCTCCCCGACGATGCCAAGCCGGATCGCTACGCCGCCGCGCTCAAGCGGCCGCGGGTCATGCATTCGCGCCGCGGTGTCGAGATGCAGGTAGAGGCGGGGCTGCAGGCCAGTCTGGCCAAGAAGAACAAGCCCGGCAAATATGACGGCGGTACGCTGCTCATCACCATACCGCTGATGCGGCTGCCCGACGACAATTGGGACGTGATGGCCGAAAAGCTGGGGGCCATCGCTGAAGCGCTGCCATTCGACGAGATCCATGCGATCGACCACCGCAAGATACCGCCCCGGATCCTTACGCTCAAATGATGCTCAATGCCCCAGGTTACGGCATCGCGCAGGTAGGCCTGGCGCAGCGGCTGGGCTCGTATCGGCGCGCCCTCCTGCGATCGACCCATCATATGAGCGCAAGGGGCATCGCGATGCAGGTCTTCCAACGCGCGGACGAGGAGAGGTTTGGCACCTCGTCCGCGATCGCCTCGCGCTATCGGTTCGTTCAACCGAGCGAGCTTCGGGCGGCGCTGGTGCAGTTCTGCCAGGATATCGGCTATCAGGACACGGTCTCGATCCCGGCGATGGAGACCTACAAGGTCTTTCATTCGAGCCTCGCCGAGTTCTGGAGCAAGCGGCAGCAGTTCTTTGCGCCCCATGCCCAGCGCGATGCCGACGGGGAAGCAGCCGCCGCATTCATGGCCGCGCAGGCGCTGGCGATCCTGTTCGACTATAATGCGTCCATCGATGGCGCGCCGATCGCCGTGCCTCTGGTCGACCACGTGATGGGGCACGGAGCACAAGGTCTCTATGGCCTCGCCATCGGGCAGTTCAACATGCTGGCGCAGATCTGCGTCGACCTCACCGACTGGCTGCTCCGATCCGGCCGCAACGAGGTGGTACTGGTCGAGGCACCGCTCGGCAACACGGTGCCCGTCGCCGTCCTCGCCCGCGTAGCGCGCGCGCAAGGCGTGAAGGTCTCGATTGTCGAATGGGGGTGTCCGCGCAACGACCGGACGCTCAATGGTCGGACAGTGGACATGTCGGCCCGGGATCTTGCAGCCTTGCCCGAGGTTGTCGCCGCGCCGTTTGTGCTGTTTCTCGACGATGCGATCACTGGAAGCCGCTTTCTCAAGATGGCGACGGCGCTGCGCCGCGCGGTCGGACCGGAGCGGCTTGGCGCGGTCGCGCTACGGGCACGGTTCGATCCGCGCGCTAGGTACCCGACCGGCCAGATCCGCGACCTACGCAATGTGCGAGCGTGGGCGACGAACCTTGGCATGCCGTTTGGCGAGGTCGCGCTGCCCGATCTTCCCATGTTCCAGATCGACGGCGGCGCCCCCGGCTTGCTCGAAACGGCCCTGGCTTGGGGCGATGCGGGCCACAGCGCGGGCAAGCGCAAGACCAACATCCTCTTCCTGTTTCTCGATCGCTTCGAGGCCATCGCGCGCGACCTCGGGACACCGGGTGACAGCGCTGCCCGGACGATCCTGACGAAACAGGTCTGGGCGCAGGATACCGCAGGGCGCCGATCGATCATTCCGCCCGATATCGCTAAGGCGCTTACTGTCCGGCTGATCGGCGTGTTGCCCACGGACTTTTTCGACCAGATCCGGGCAGCGGCGAAGCAGGCATTTCCGCATGACCATTTCGGCCGGGCGATCGGCGACGAGACGGAATTGCGCCGGCGAACCCGCTGGCTGGAAGGCTGCATCGTCGAGGCGGCGCGGGCGCATATGACGGAGCAGGAAGCCTGGACGCTGAACCGCGCCATCAACGACCTCAGCCAGTCCGGCTTTTCTGCCGGCATCGATGCGCCGCCGCGCGACCATGATTATGGACTCTATTCCGTGCCGATGGCGGCCGGCGAGGACCTCCTCCACCATGAGCTGGTGCGCCTCGTCGTGGCCAATGCCCAGCAGCGCGCGCCACGATGAGAGACGTCGCGATGCCGTCCCATTCCTCACCTGAGCGAATGGCTAGTTCTGGCTTTAGCCGACGGATCGAGCGCTGCATCAGAACGGCGTATTGTGGTCGACTGCCGTCTAAAGCGAACGCCGGATCGTGGGACTTTTCTGCCGTTCCCCAGCGATGTGTCAAATGGCAGGTCTGGCCAGCAGCGGTCATCCGGCGTCTGTCCGCATAGGGCCGCCGACCAAGTGAAATTGGGCGCCGTGCTGTTCGTTCAAACCGGTTGCTCTGACCGATAGCTCAGGCACTTAGTCGACATCTGCCAGGCGTTCACGATCGACGGTGTCAGCGGGGAAGTACCCAAGGCTTGCAATGGCACCCCGTCGATTGCTTAGGAAGGGAATTCAAGCCTTTTCAAGAGCAAGAGAAGCTGTCCCGAGACTATGCCAGTCTGCACGTTGCAATGTGAACTGTATTTCGGTGAGGCTCAGCACTGCCGGCAGCATCCCCTCGCGGAGAGCTGCCGAGAACTTCTCCTGGATCACCCGTTCAAAGCGCATGTCGGGAACCGAGATCAGGATCAGTCCGGGATCGGCAATCTTGATGTAGCTCGCGACGGCCTGGCCCAGATGGGCACCGGCCATTTCGAACACGGCACGTGCATCGGCATCGCCATCGCACGCCCGATCGAGAAGTTCGACGAACAATGCCTCGAACTCGGCCTCGTTGCGCGGGTCGATATGGGAAACCATTGCGCCGAACCCTCTTTGCACGATCCCATAGATCGACGCGTAGGTGGTGGCGCAGCCGCGTGATCCGCAATAGCACGGCTCACCGTCGCCTGGGCCGCTGGTTCGCACATGCGCGAGCTCCGGGCCGAAACCATGGGTGCCGACGCGAGGCAGTCCGTCGCTGTAGGCCGCAGAATCCAGGGAAAGTCCTACGTTGATCAGCGTGAAGGTGTCATGGCCTTGCGCTGCCCCATGCCAATGCTGCGCGCGCGCCTTGTAGGTCGTGCCTTTTTCGATGGTGACGGGCAGGCCGATGTTCTCGGTCACCGTGGCGGTGAAAGGATACGGCGCGTCGTCGAACGTGGCCATGAAATGGACGGTGCCGCGCACACTGTCGACCAGGGCGGGAACGCCGATGCCGACATGCTCGATGCGGTCCCTGGCAAATCCACTTGTGGCAATCGCGGTTTCGATGGTTTCAGAGACACGCTTGGCGAGTTCCGCGATCGATTTCGGCCGGGCGAACGGCAACTCACTCTCGCTGTGGATCGTGCCGTTCAGATCGACGAACGTGATCAGCAGCGTTTCGTGCGTGGAGATGACGGCGCCCAGCACCAGCGGGCCTTCGCCTGCGATCGTGAGATAGACCCGTGGCCGTCCTGACCGCTTCTCCGTCTCTTTCGTTTCGACGACAAAGCCCCGCGCCACGAGTTCTCCCGTAGTCTGCGATATCGTCCCTGCGGCGAGCCCGGTCAATCTCGGCAGATCGCTTCGCGATACCGGGGAATGCACGCGAATAGCCTTGAGAACCTCGAGACGGTTCGCGTGTGGGGTTCGCCTGCGCATCCCGATCCATATACCGCGACGCCCTAGCGATAGAAAGTCGGTCCTTTTTTCAGCCACTGAAATAATGTTTGACACGGACCGGCAGCTTCTCGACACTCAGGCATACGAAAAATAGCGGCCGGAAAATCGACAGGCCGTCGCGCCGAATGGGCGCAGGGAAGAGGGGAGTCTGATGGGGTACCAAGGGAGAATTGCGCGCGCGCGCCGCGTCGGCGCGAGTCCGCGCACACTCGCAGTCGCGGGCTTGGCGGCAATCGGGTTGCTGCCGGTCACGGCGTTGGCTCAGGACGGCGCGCCGCCGGACGTGCCGACCGTCGAAGACGAGATCGTCGTTACCGGCACGCTCCTCCGCGGCGGCTCGTCGGTGGGTTCCAATGCCATAACCCTCGGCGCCGACACCATCCAGAAGACAGCAGCGATCTCATCCAACGAGTTGCTCGCTTCGGTTCCGCAGGTCACCAACTACTTCAACCGGGTGCCGCTGGCCGACCTCGCGATCGCCACCAACCAGATCCAGGTGACCCGCCCCAACATCCGCAACCTGTCGCCAGGCGGAAAGGCGAGCGTGGCGGCAAGCTCGCCCACGCTGGTGCTGGTCGACGGGCACCGCATCGCCTCGGTCGGCGTAAACCAGGCCTCCGTCGATCCCGACATGATTCCGATCGGCGCTATCGAACGGGTCGACGTTGTGACCGAGGGCGGTTCGGCGACTTATGGCGCCGACGCGGTCGCCGGTACGATCAACTTCGTCACCCGGCGGCGCTTCGACGGTCTCAAGGTCGATGCGCACTATGGCTTCGCCGACGATTACTGGCAGTGGGACGCCAGCGCCACGGCGGGCAAGGATTGGGGCAGCGGATCGTTCTACGTCTCGTACAGCTATTCCAAGAGCGACAAGCTCTATGGCCGGGAACGCAGCTTCATCCGCGATCTCGACTATACGGCGCAGCCCTATGTCGGCCGAGATCTGACCTGCGAATCCTCGAACCTGTCGGTGAACACCGTTATCCCGGCGTTCGGCGCCACGGTGGCCTCGATCAACTATGCCGCGCCGGGCTATGTCGCCGGAACCCAGAACCTGTGCGACAACTCGCAGAACGACGTCTATATCCCTGAGGCCGAGCGCCACGGCGCTATCGCCAGCCTGTTCCAGGAATTGGACGATCGCACCAACGTGAACATCAAGGCGTTTTACGGCCGGCGAACCACGCTGAAGACCGGCGATCTGACCGGCGTCGTCGCGGTCAGCCCCGCCAACCCCTATGCGGCGGCCAGCCTGCCGGCGGGCCTGGCGCTCGGGCCGACGACCGTCACGATTCCCGGTTTCGGCACGTTCCCCGCGGTCAATCTCGCCTCGGTCAGCTTCAACCTGCGACCGTTGCTGGGCGCCGATGCGCAGCGCGAGAAGACCCGGCTGGACGAATGGGGCTTCAATGCCGAATTCGTGCGCGACATCGACGACAACTGGCAAGCGCGCCTGCTTTTCAACTGGAGCGAGAGCGACAGCGCGTTCAGCCTCACCGGTATCAGCAATGCCCGGCTGAGCGCCGCGGGCGCCGGCACGACCACGGCCACCGCGTTCAATCCGTTCAACGTGGCGACCAACAATCCGGCGCTGGTCGCGGACCTGATCGACAGCCAGATCGCCGGCCAGGCGCGCGACAACCTGGTCAACATCCGCGGCATCATCGAGGGACGCCTGCTGGAGCTGCCGGGCGGCGACCTGCGTCTCGCGGTAGGCTACGAATACATGAACGACCGGCTGCAGCAGCGCTATCAGAGCGACATCCGCATCGGGACGCTTTCGAGCTATCCTTACGGCACCTACGGCCGCAACGTGCACTCGGTCTTCGGCGAGGTGCGGGCGCCGATCCTGTCCGACGGCAATGGCGGCTCCCTGCTGACGCTGTCCGCCTCGGGCCGCTATGACGATTACAGCGACTTCGGCAGCACTTTCAACCCCAAGTTCGGCGCTACGTTCAAGCCGGCCGACTGGGTCACGCTGCGCGGCAACTGGGGCACGTCGTTCACTGCGCCGACCCCCCTCGACCAGCTCGGATCGCAGCGCAACACGATCAGTTCCTTCGCCTTCGTGCCCTTCCCGAATCCGGCCGATCCGCCGCCGAGCGGCGCCTACACGATCGGACTGCAGGGCTCGAACTCGAACCTGAAGCCGCAGACCGCCGACACCTGGTCGATCGGCGCGGACCTCACGCCGCTCGACGGGCTGCGCGCCAGCGTCAGCTACTACGACGTCAACTTCAAAAACATACTCCAGACCCCGCTCGTCAACGCGGACATCATCACCAACTATCCCGGACAGGTGCAGACCAACAGCGCGGGTTTCTCGGCGGCCGAGGTACTGGATTTCGCCGCGGGCGCACCAGGGGGAGCGGCCGTGGTTCAGCCGCTGATCGACAGCGGTACGCTGGTTTATTCGCTCGTCGACTTCCGCGTTGCCAACTTCGGCATCTTGCATGTCAAGGGCGTCGACTTCGACGTGAACTATACGCGTGACACCGGGTTCGGCAGCGTCGACGTGTCGGTCAACGGCAACAGGCCGCTGTCGCGCAAGGCCCAGGCAAGCTCGACCTCGCCGGTGGTGGACGAACTCGCGACCGAAAGCCCCAAGCTGTACCTGCAGGCCTCGCTGGGCGCCAACGTTGGGGCGCTGCGTGCCCAGGCGACCTGGAACCACACCGGCGGCTACCGGATCGCGCCGACCAGTTCGGTGCCGATCCAGGACCGCGTGAGCGCGTTCAACACGGTCAACTTGTTCTTCAAGTACGACGTGCCCGGCGACAGCCTGCTGCTCAAGAACCTGAGCTTCACGGTGAACGTCAACAACGTGTTTGACCAGGACCCGCCGATCCTGCGCCGCAACCTGCCGAGCGAACTCGGCTTCGCCAACGGCTTCACCTTCGGGCGCATGTTCGTCCTGGGGGTGAGCAAGCAGTTCTGACCTTGCGACGGGGCGGCCCTTGGGTTGCCCCCACCGGCTGCGCCGCGCGTGCCGGATCAGATTGGGAGACGATCATGAAGAACCGGATTATCGCTGCCGGAACGCTCGGCCTGGCCGCGCTGGCGGCATCGACTTGCCTCACCACGCCCGCGGCCGCCGCCGAGTGCCGGTTCGCGCCCGTCCGCCAGATCGACAAGGACGTCGGCGTGGAGCCGCAATTGCTGATCGACGGCACCTGCACCGATCCCGACTACAACGAAGCCACCTTCGTGGTCGATAAGACCGAGCAACTCACGCTCGAGGTGCCCGGCGGCTCGGCGATCCCCTACACCCAGGTGACGGGGCATTTCCCGGCGACCAGGACAACGGCGACCCTGCCGCCCTACGTGCGCCAGAGCCCGACGCTGTTCCAGCAGAACTATGTCTTCCGGTTTCCCGCGCGGGAATTCTGGAAGAACCGCTCGTTCGAGCAGCAGCACCCCTCGGGCGGGGGTGTGGTCGATAACCGGATGGCCTTCACCAACGGTGCTTTCTCGGTCAACTGGATGAGCGCCAGCACCGCCAATGCGGTGGCCAGCCACCGTCACGAGGCGGCGGCGACCAAGGTCGCCAAGGCCTATGCCAACAAGCTCTATGGCAACACCGCGAAGATCTACAGCTACTTCTGGGGCTGCAGCGGCGGCGGCATCGTCAGCATGGCCGCGGCCGAGAACACGGTCGGAGTCTGGGACGGGGTGCAACCGCATTGCCTCGGGCCAAAGGGCGTTGGGACCTTCCACTCGTTCCAGTGGCAGGCGCATTACACCATGGCGATCCCGCAGGCGAAGCGCGATGCGATCGCCGCGGCGACCGCGCCGGGCGGGACCGGTGACATCTATGCCGGCCTCAACGATGAGGAAAAGGCCGTCCTCGACGAGTTCATCGCCGCCGGTTACCCGTTGCCGGCGATCGGCAACCACTTCAAAAGCCTGGTGCCACTGGTTGATCCGATCGACATCCGCATCGCCGACCCGACCTACGAGGACGATTTCTGGTCGAAGTCGGGCTACGCCGGCGCCAATCCACCAGGCTACCTGAAGGCGGCGCTGATCGACGGCTGGGCGACGATCACCGGCATCACCCCCGGCGCCGACGGTACGCCGGCGGTGATCAAGTTCGACCCGGCGACCCTGCCCCGGCTGGGTGTCACTGGCGACAACTACCTCGAATTCTTCGTTTATGGGCCTGACGGCAAGACCCGCCTGATCGACCCGGAGGTCGTGGTGGGCGAGCCCAGCGACAACCGCCGCCGCTTCAGCCTTCAGGGCAAGTACGATCCCGCCGCAGGGACGCTGGCCGTGAGCGGCACGAAGAGCGACGTGTTCGGCAAGTCTTCGCCGATCAC
Organism: Novosphingobium sp. GW821-FHT09E05; assembly: GCF_059416165.1. Lineage (NCBI taxonomy): Bacteria > Pseudomonadati > Pseudomonadota > Alphaproteobacteria > Sphingomonadales > Sphingomonadaceae > Novosphingobium > Novosphingobium sp. GW821-FHT09E05. The sequence continues at coordinate 436,930 of NZ_JBWKOQ010000002.1, read as the reverse complement.
CAACAGCAAGCTCCTGCTCGACGGATTGAAGGTCGGCGGCAAGGTGCGGGTCAACAACCGCTTCATCCTCGCGATGTACTACTACCCGCGGTACAGCAACATCCCCGGCAGCCGCAGCCACGACCAGTACCGCAACGCCGACGGATCGCCCAAGTATCCGCAACGCGCCGACATCAGCGTCCTCTACGGCGCAAACTATCGCACGATGGGCGGACGCTTCGAGACGGGCGAGGTCAAGACCAAGATCATGATCCTGGAGGGGATGAACGACAACCTCTCGTGGCCGATCTTCAATGTCAGCTATGCCGAGGAGGTCCAGCACGCCCTGGGTGCGGCCAAGGCCGACAAGACGATGCGCTTCTACCTGCACGACAACGGCAGCCACAGCGCCGGCGCCGGCGAGCCGGGCATCTTCCAGCAATCCATGCAGGATATGATGGCCTGGGTGGAGAAGGGCGTCGTGCCGCCGCCGTCCACCCGCTACACGATCCGCAACGGCCAGGTCGTGCCCGCGCCGCGGGCCGCCGACCACGGCGGCCTGCAACCGGTGATGACGCTTGCGGTCGATGGAGCCAATCGCGCTACGGTGAAGGCGAACCAGCCGGTGAACCTGGTCGGAGAGCTCGAGATGCCGCCGAAGACCGGCAAGATCGTCCAATATTTCTGGACGGTTGCCGGCGCCGACGATGCCCCGACCAACCTCGCCACGCCGACGCAAAAGGTAGAGGTCAAGCGCACGCTCAGCTTCCCGACACCGGGCTCCTACCTCGTGCGCTTGACCGTCAACGGCCAGCGTGACGGGCAGGTCGATCCGTTCAACAAGACTCTTCTGCGCAACTTCAAGGAGGTCCGCGTCGTCGTGGAATGACGCGGGAACGCTCTACTTCTTGATACCCTCGACGAAGATGAGGGTTTTCTTGACGTGATCGCGGACCTCGTCGTCGTTGTGGACGAAGACGATCCTGCCTGAGGGCGCGATCACGTAAGTGGTGCGGGTGTTGAACATGGCGCCGTCGTTGACGTCGAAGGCGTTGACCAGGGCCTCGTCGGCAGAAGCCAGCGCGAACCGTCCCTGCGCAGCGCCTGTCGACAGGCCGGTCAGCGAGGCGACGGAATCGCGCGACATGCCCAGCACGGTGACCCCGGCAGCGCGGAAATTCTGGATATTTGTGGCGAATTCCCGCGTCTCGGCGTCCTCGGTGAAGGCGGACGGGAAAAAATACAGCACCACCGGTCCAGCCTGAAGGAGCGCGGCGAGTTCGACCTGCTTTGCCGAACCATTCTCTACCGCTTCCACCGTAAACGGTGCAACGACATCGCCAGGCGAAAGCGCGGCATGGGTCTGTGTAGAGACTCCCATGAGGGAAACGGCAATGGCAAGTTTCAATTTCATCGAGCCCTCCATGCACGCACGTAGACGAAGTGGCCGAGGAAGTCGCGCCTCTATCCGACACCACAGCCGGATCTGAGCGATCCAGGCGCTAAACTCGATACGCGCCTTCCGTTCACCGTGCTAAGAAAGCGGATCGACCGACCGGCTCTGGGCTTTTCTGATCATTCTACCGCGCCTGCCAACGACAGCCTTCGACAGAACCCGACGTTCGGTGATGTAAATGTGAACGGCTCATTCTGGTCGACACGAGCCGCCCAACAAGTCCTGCGCATCCTCGTCGGCAAGCGTTCTGCAGATGGCCAATGTGGCCATAGGAGAACGATCATGGAGATGCCTAAAACAGAACTTACCGCCACCAAGCGCCCGCCCTGGAATGCCGGAAGGACCGTGGGCGCAAAGCGGGCCCTGAAACCGAAACAAATCTGGGAAATCCGCTTCTATCTCAACCAGCGCCGTCGCTTGCGAGACCGTGCACTGTTCGACCTCGCGATCGACAGCAAGCTTCGTGGTTGCGATCTGCTGCAGATGAAGATCGGCGGCCTTGTCAGCGGCGGGCAAATCCGAACGCGGGCAATCGTAATGCAGCAGAAAACAGGCCGGCCTGTTCAATTCGAACTGCTGCCAGATGCTCGGGCCAGTTTGCTGGCGTGGCTCGAGCGCCGGGGCGGCACGGTGGACGATTATGTGTTCCCGAGCCGGGTTGATCCTAATGGGCACCTGAGCACACGGCAGTATGCTCGGCTTGTCGACGAATGGGTGTCAGGGGTCGGGCTAATGCGAAGCGAGTATGGCACCCACTCACTTCGGCGGACGAAGGCATCGATCATCTACAGAGCGACCGGCAATCTGCGGGCTGTCCAGATTCTTCTCGGTCATAGCAAGATAGAGAACACCGTGCGATATCTCGGGATCGATGTGGAAGACGCGCTTGCCCTTGCCGAAAACACAGAAATCTGAACCCTTGGCGCCCGTTTCTGGTAGAGAGCCGGAAACGGGTGCTTGGACGAAGCAGTCGTACACGCTGCCCAGCTCAACGACGGCTATCGTCAGCTAATGTCCTTTGTAAGTTGTGCTTATATTGGGACTCCCCCGCCCAAACCAGCGGCCGGATCACACCATCCCTCCGCTAACGTGGATCACCTGCCCATGTATCCAGCGTAGCGGTCCGGCGAGCGCGAGCACCACGTCCGCCACATCGTCGGGCTCGCCGATCCGGCCGAGCGGCGTCGATCCAACGATGAACTGGCGGAGCGCGTCGCCGTCGGCCTTGGCGAATTCGTTGCGCAGCATCTCCGTCTCGGTCGGTCCGGGGGCTACGGCGTTGATCGTGACGTCGCGACCCCGCAGCTCGAGCGAGAGCGTGCGCACCATTGCCTCCAGCCCCGCCTTGCTGGCGGTATAGACGCTGTAGCCCGGCGCGGTGCCGCGCGTGACGGCGCTCGACAGGTTGACGATCGCGCCGCCTTCGCGCACGCGCGTCATCGCCTGGCGGTTGACGAGGAACGCGCCCAGCAGGTTGGTGCGCAGGATCGCATCAATATCGGCCACCGGAAAATCGGCAAGCGGATGGGTAATCATCATCGCTGCCGCATGCACCACGACATCGACGCCGCCGAACGCGCAGTCTGCCGCATCGAACAGGCCCGCGACGGCGGCATCGTCGGCGACGTCCACCGCAACGGCTATAGCGGTACCGCCGTCGCGCGCGATAGTCGCGACCGCGGCATCGGCATCCCCGGCCGCAGACCGGTAGCCGATGACCACGGCATAGTCTTCCGCCGCCAGCCGTTCGGCGATCCTTTTGCCGATCCCGCGCGATCCGCCGGTTACGATCGCCACCCGGCGCGGCGCACCTGTTGATTGAGTCATGACAACCTCCTGCAATGTGGAAATCACCTTGCAATCAAACTTTGGAACGATGAATATTTGAACGTCCGCGTTATATGTGCAATCGTTCAGACATGGCTAGCGATCCCTTCTCCTCCGTCCTTTCGATGATGAACGCCCGCGCGGTGGCAGCGGGTGGATTCACGGCCGCCGGTCGATGGGCACTGCGCTTCCCACCGCCGAAGAAGATCAAGTTCTTCGTCATGGCGCGGGGCAATAGCCTGCTGATGGTGGATGGCATCGCCGCGCCGTTCACGCTGCGCGAAGGCGATGTCTTCCTGCTGCAGGCCGGCGCAGGCTTCGTCATCACCAGCGACGCCGACACCACCCCGCGCAATGCCCTGGAGGTGTTCGACGCAGGCGTGCCGGAGATCGTCGATCTTGGCGGCGAGGACATCCTCTTTCTCGCTCTTTCTCGGGGGACATATCGACCTCGACCTGGCTGGCGGCGACATGCTGGTCGCGCACCTTCCCGCCGCAATCCATCTGCCTTCCGGGCGGGCGGAGAGCCGGCGCCTCGGCTGGCTGATCGATGCCTTCGTGCGCGAGCAGACCGAACCGGACATGGGTTCGGATCAGGCCTGCGCGGCGATCGCCCAACTCATTTTTCTCGAAGTGCTTCGCGCGCATGTCGCCGAACCCGACATGCAGGCCACTGGCTGGCTGCGCGGGCTTGGTGACCTGCGGCTGGAGCCGGCTCTAAAGGTGATCCATGCCGAGCCGGCGCGCGACTGGAGCGTCGAGGAACTGGCGCGCCGCGCCGGCATGTCGCGGACCGCCTTCGCGGTTCGGTTCAAGGCGGTGATCGGGCTGGCTCCGTTGGCCTATCTTACCGACTGGCGGATGCGGGTGGCGCGGCGCGGTCTCGCCGCAGGCGTGCCGATCGCCTCGCTCGCGCCGACGGTCGGCTATGGATCGGAAGCGGCGTTCAGCACCGCATTCAAGCGCGTCGCCGGGGTCGCGCCGACCCACTATCGACGCATGGTGTTGAACGATGGATAATGGAGTGAGAACTCGGACGTATTCTTAGTTCCGTTTCTCCAGCCTATCCTTGGGCATATTTTCCGAGGAGATGTTCCCCATGACCACGCCCCAGCACCCGATCGGCTCTGGCTTTTCGGCCGCCACCACCACGGCCCATATCCTGCGCGGCATCGATCTGGTCGGGCATGTGGCGATCGTGACCGGCGGCTATTCGGGGATCGGCGCCGAGACGGTGCGCGCCCTGCTGTCTGCCGGCGCGCGCGTGATCGTACCGGCGCGCGATGTTGATCGCGCCAGCGCCTGCCTCGCGACCATGGGCGGCGTGGAAATCTGGCCGATGGACCTGCTCGACCCCGAGTCAATCGATGCTTTCGCCAAGCGGTTCCTCGACACCGGACTGCCGCTCGACATCTTGGTCAACAGTGCGGGGATCATGGCGGTACCGACGCTCGAGCGCGATGCGCGCGGGCACGAACTGCAGTTCGCGACCAATCATCTCGGGCATTTCCGCCTCGTCCAGCGGCTGCTCCCGGCATTGCGCGCGGCAGGCAAGGCGCGGGTCGTCTCGGTCTCGTCCTTCGGCCATCGCTACTCGCCGGTGCATTTCGATGATCTCGATTACACGCGCCGGGCCTATGATCCCTGGCTCGGCTATGGCCAGTCGAAGACCGCCAATATCTTGCTCGCGGTCGAACTCGACGCGCGCGAGCGGGCGAACGGCATCCGCGCATTCGCGCTGCATCCCGGTTCGATTGCCGGCACCGGCTTGGAAAAGCATATCCCCCGGCAAATGCTGATCGATCATGGGGTGCTCGATGCCGCCGGCAATCCGATCCGCGATCCCGCCCGCAACCTGAAGTCGGCCGAGCAAGGGGCCGCGACCAGCCTGTGGTGCGCCGTCAGTCCGCAGCTTGACGGCATGGGCGGGGTCTATTGCGAGAATTGCGAGATTGCCAAGGTGTCCGAGGCTGGCAGCGTCGAGACGACCATGGCGGATTCGTTGCGCCCGGGCGGGGTGCTGGGCTATGCGATTGATCCCGAAGCGGCGCGGCGTCTATGGGCGCTCAGCGAGGAATTGACCGAGGCGTGACCATCGGGCGAACCGTCCAGCCGCGCAGTCCATGAACGCGCGGACGCGCGGCGAGAACTGGCGGCTGGGCGGATAAAGCAGAGACACCGGCACCGAAGGCGGCCGATGCTCCTGCAATATCTCAACCAGTCCGCCCGCCGCCAGTTCGCGCGCCGCGTGGAACAGTGGCACCTGGAAAATTCCGAAGCCGAGCACTGTCTTGCGGTCCAGATCGGGAACGAAAACCCGGCAGCCGTCAAACTCGCGAATGGCTCTTTACAGCGCGAGCAGTCATTCGCGCATCCACGCTGGAACGGCGGAAGCTGGTCGCGTGCGGCCGGAAGCGGAACGCCTTGTCATGGGACGAAGCCGTCGTTCCCTATCGACGTTTAGAGCGGCAGGTTCTTTGCCAATACCCGACACTGAGCGTTCGCCGGCTTGGCCACGCACAGTGACTGCAACGGGCTGCTGACTGTCAGCTTCTCATCACCCACCACCATACTGCAGACTAAGCCGTTACCGGCCAAATCAGCCAAGTTGGCGGCGCTATTTGAGCAGCCGCATGAAGATACTGTTAGCTTGGGTGAATTTCTTGCGCTGTCCGCGGAGCTTTTGTGCGTTCCTATCGAATGAATACTACACCACACCGTCCACTTCTCAGATGACAGTGCCATGAGGCGTAGCTTGCTTCAGGGATTTCCCTGCGGGAAATCGTCGGTGTCCGCACCTGCTCCAGCACTCCGTTCACCCCATAGAGCCAGCTGGGATACAAATAGCGCAGCCACCTACGGCGCCCCTTCTTCGGTGGCCACGAGACGGCTGCCGCGATAGCGACAGGTAGCGAAATGCCTTGGTCGAACCATCGTCAGGGCGGACTATGACGATCGTAAAGCCGGTCGCCTGACATGCGTCGCTGGTCGCATCGCCGTTGAGTTTCGACATCACCTTGTTGCGAACTACCGCCGCGTTATCGTTGAACGTCGTCGAGGAAATGGCGGTCCCAGTCGCACTCGCCATGGTGCGAAGAAAGTTCATCAGACCGTTAGCGTATGCTTGCCCCGGGCCAGGGCGAAGCAGAAGAAGCGGTGCGTTTTTTCAAATCGTTACTGATTTCCCATGACCAATTGGTAGCAACACTCATTCGGCGCCGTCGCAAGACTTCCGATCTACCCCAACGTATTGGGATCGCTGGGGCGATGGTGCGCGCCACAGCCGCTGTCATTGTGTTGCGTTATGGATATTGGAATTCCATAAACGATCTAATGGTTCATAAAAGATAACGGCTTGGGATTGGGAGAATGGAGATGGGATCGGCAGGCCAAAGGATCTGTCTCTGGACCGCGCCGGTGGTGGCAGCAGTCTGGTTTTTGTGTTTCCTGTCCTTTCCAGGATTCACGCCGCCGATGTCCCCTCGCCTTCCGGCCGAGGCGGTCGCGGCATTCTATGCCGATCCTGACAACCTTGCCCGAACCCGTTACGGCATGATCCTGTTCAACTGGTTCGGCATCGGTTTTCTACCGTTTTATGGGCTTATCACCGTCCAGATAAAACGCATGGCCCACAACAGCGAAGTCCTAGCTTATGGTTTCCTGGGCACCGCGACATCGGCCGCCACAATAATGTCGCTCGCGATCTTGTTCTTCCAAGTCGCCGCCTTCCGACCTGATCGCGATCCCGCCATCGTCCAACTCATCAATGATATGGCCTGGATGACATTCACCGTTCCGGTAAGTTTCGTGATGGCGCAGGCGGGAGTGCTCGCCCTCGCCATTATCTTCGACCGCCAACCGACCCCGATCTATCCGCGGTGGGTTGCGTGGTTCAATTTGCTCGCCGTCGTGCTGCTGGCGCCTGCGGTCTTCGCCTCCGTGAAGCTCGAAGGGCCGCTGGCTTGGGACGGCATCTGGTCATTTTGGGTGCGCATCGCAACTTATGTAGCCTGGACTGCAGTGATGTTTGTGATGACTTGGCGCACGCTGGGTCGCATGGACGAGAATCGCATTTCGGCGACGGAGGCCATGCGATGATCGCCTCGATCTCCACTCCACCGCCGCACGGCACCGGCCTATTTGGAAAGTTGGCCTGGAACTGGAAGCACAACCGCCAGATCGAACTATGGATCGTTTGGTGGTCGATGCCGGTGTTCTATCAAATTTTCACGATCACCTATTTCGTGCTGGCGCGCACGCAACCGCCCCCCCCTCCCTCATGGGGTGCCGAGGAGATCCGGCAGTGGCTCGACCTGCGGCATGGCGGAATAGGCGTGGGCTACATCCTTTTCTACCTAACGATCGGTCTGCCGGGCTGGCACATCGGCTTGATCTGGGTTCTGATCAAGAACATGACGGTGCATCGTTCCTGGGCCTATGCCTATCTAGGTACGATGGCAGCAGGTACCTTGCCCGGCGCCATGCTCAACGGTTTCGCCTATTCGGTCCTGGCGCTGAGGCCTGACCGTGACCCACGCGCGCTTCAATTCATCTACGAATTTGCTAACCTGACGTTCGTGGGAACGATGGGCGTGTTCTTCGTCGGCTCATTTATCTTCGTGGTCGCTATCTTGCTCGACCGCAATGAAATCTTGCCAAAGTGGTTCGGCTTTGCGTGCATCTGGAACCTGACTACCGAGTTCACGGTAGCGCCTGCGTGGATATTCCAACACGGGCCGATGACCTGGACCGGCGGGATCACCTTCTACTGGAACATGGTAGTCTACGGTACTTGGCAGATGATGTATTTTGTCGTCTTCTATAAGGCGATCAACAAGATTCGCTCTAATCTGGCACCCTCAACTCATGCAGGCGGAGACCTGTCATGACGATCACCCCGCAGCAAAGCGAGGGTCAACCGGCGCACGCCATCGGGCAAGGCGCGATGTGGGTGTACATCATTGGAGACCTGTTCATCTTCGGCGGTTGGTTCGTATTCTACCTCGTCTATCGCGCGCTTGACCCGGCAACGTTCTTTACATCGCAGGCTCAGCTCAACCAGACGGCGGGAATGTTTAATACACTGATACTGCTCGTCAGTTCTTGGCAGGTCGCGCTCTGCGTAAACGCCGCTCGGGAAGGACGGTTCGATGCTGCAACGCGTAACGCCTGGTTGACCATCGCACTGGGAACCGTGTTTGCTGTCTCGAAGCTGTTCGAATGGTCACATGGAATGGCGGCCGGCCACACCTTCACCACCAACCGCTTCTTCATGTTCTACTACTTCCTGACGGCAATCCACCTGTTCCATGTCCTCTGCGGCTTCATCGTGCTGGGCGTGTTAGTGCGCAATCTCAGAACGCCCGAACTGCGCAGCCAGATCGTAACGGAAAACTGCGCTGCCTATTGGCACATGATCGACCTGCTCTGGGTGGTCATCTTCGCCTTGCTCTATCTTATGAGGTAACTATGCTCGCGAACCGCAAACGCCTGCGCCTCGTGCTCCTTTTGATCGTCTCGGTCACTTTGCTGTCCTGGTCGCTGGGCACCGGGGGCGGCGGACACCCGACGAAACCGAACCTGACGATTTCGGCCGCGGTGATCTTCATTGCATTGCTTAAGGTGCGGGTGATCATGCGCGAGTTCATGGAAATGGGACTGGCGCCGGCGTGGGTGCGCCGAACGAGCGACGGATGGCTGTTGTTGTTTTTCGCGGCAGTCTTCGCTGCACATTACGCCGTGCAGAACTGGTCCCCGCAGGCGTAAGGTTGCTTACTCCAACCTTCCGACCACCTGAGCGATAAACAGGCGATCCATGATATGTGCGACCTGATGTGCCGAGAGTTCAGGCGACTGCGCGAGCCACCAGCCTAACACCTCGACAACGAGCCCGATAACCAAAGCTGTCCCGGTGTCCCTCGGAAGCCAGGACTGGGCTGGTGGCCAGTCCTCAGACATCTCCGTGGTATGCACGATCATCCGCTCGCGTAAGAGCGGTGCCGCACCCCCGAGGAGCAGCGCCGACCAGACCCGGCGCCGGCTGTCGACATGCTGGCACATCCTGACGGTGGCGGTCAGACTGTCCGATGACCGCAGCAATGGCAAAGACTGTTGGATCATCTCTGACGCCTCGCGGTCCGCGAGGTCGGCGAGAGCCGCTTCCTTAGTCGGAAAGTGACGAAAAAAAGTCGTGTAGCCGATATCGGCCTCGGCGGAGATCTGTTTGGCCGTGATCTGCTCGATCGCGTTGTTCTGCAGTAGATTTTCTAGTGCGCCGCGGATGGCCAACAGCGTCTTGCGGACCCGCCGGTCGGGGATCGGGTCGGCGGCATTCGTCATGGGCAGCCTCGCATGCAGGGCAGACGGCGACCGTTGTATCGCCGTTGTTCATGCCCATAACTCTTATCGTCCTACGATTGCCATATGATACATTTCAAGGAGCACGATTTCCCGGATCTTCTCGTTAAACCTATGTTCTCCCGGGTCAGGAGTCCGTTTTAGCCAAAGACTAGGCAATGGCCCCTGATGTCTTGAGCTGCTCAATCCGGTCCCATTCGAGCCCTAGTTCCATGAGGACCAGTTCAGTGTGCTCGGACGCCTGCGGTGCTCTTGTGGTCACCAGAGGCTCACCGTCCCACTGAACCGGACCCCGCACGAGGCGCAATGGTTCGCCGTCCGCTCCATCCACTTCGATGATCATGTCGTTGGCCAGCGCTTGCTCATCTTCGAGCAGATCGGTGAAGCTCTGAACAGGGGCCCACTGCCCGCGCATCGTTTTAAGGTGCTGCTTCCAGTAGGAAAAGGGCTTCGCTGCGAAAGCTTCAACCATGTATTCGCTGGCGGCGACCGCATTCTCAAACAGCTTGACCGGCTCGCAAAACCGCGGGTCCTCAGCGAGGCCGGGCAGGCCTAGGTGCTCGAAGGTGTCACGGATCAGGCCGGTCGGGCTGTTGATGCACAAATTTATCGTGCCGCCGTCCGAGGTACGGTAATTGCCGTTGAATGGGCTGCGTTTGGAGCCGCCTGAGACCGGCATGGTGTTCTTCATCGGCACCCCGGTTTCCATGATCTGCGCCAACAGTGCACCCGACGCCCACCATGCCGAACTCAGTAGGGAAACATCCATCACCTTGGCTTCGCCCGTCTTTTCGCGGTGATAGAGCGCGGCAGAGAGGCCGCCCGCTATAAACATGGCGCCGATGGAGTCGCCGAAGGCGGGGATCGCCTGGCCCAATGGGCCGTCAAGCTCCGGCGGGGTCATCGCATCCGCTATACCACTTCGCGACCAGAAGGCAGTGCCGTCGAAGCCGCCCTTTTCGCGTTCCGGCCCCTTGTCGCCGAAGGCGCTGCCGCGGGCATAAATGATGTTCGGGTTGGCCGCGCGAATGTGTTCGACATCGAATTTGTTCTTTTGGCGCACCTGGGGAAGGTAGTTAGTCAGGAAGATATCCGCGGTCTTGGCCAGCTCGTAAAGCACGGCCTGTCCTTCTGCGGTAGCGAGGTCGATCCCGACGCTGCGCTTGCCGCGATTGGGATGCTCGATCAACGTGTGCCGCAGCGGATCGAGTTGGACGCCGCCCATGTTGAGGAATCCCCGCTGAGTGTCTCCCCGCAGCGGGTGCTCGATCTTGATAACGTCTGCTCCCCAATCGGCCAAGATTCCGCCCGCCGCCGGCACGAACGTGAACTGGGCAACTTCCAGGACCCTGACGCCATCCATGACATTGCTCATAGCTACTCCCACTTGATCGTTATCATTTCCGCTGTCGTTGACTCAGGCTGCGTCGGACTCTGCCTCGGCAAAGATCACTTTCTCCATCGCGACCTTAAGGTCGCCATGGAACCGGGCGAGACGGGCGAGGCGGTCCGCAGAAGGCCCCGGCGCCATTGTCTTGCTGTTCACCGCGAGAAGCGCTGCTGTGCGTCCGAGCGTTTCAGTCTGCGCCCGGAGCGGCAGCCCGGGATCATCCCCTGCGATGAAACGGATGCGCTTGGAGCCGCGCTCTCCCACCCGACGCGCGTTCCCGTGCTGCTCCAACAGCTTGGCCGCATTAAAAACGTTGCTGCGGCTCATTTCCAAGTCGCGAGCGATTTCGTCGATACTTGCCGCCTCGTCGCGGATCTGGAGATATCCATAAAGGCGAGCTGCGTTGTTCGGCATGTTCCAGACCGACAGGAGGCCGGCCAGGTCATCGACGAACCGGAGCTGCGTCTGCGTCATACCTGATGTTGCAATATTCTGCATATTGAGAATATACAAACTATCAAAGAGCGAATCAAGCTCGGTTTGCCCAACGGAAGGATTTCTGAGATGAGCGTACTCCCCGATGCCCTGCTCTACGTCGATGGCACGATGCGCCCCGCAGAAGGCAGTCGAACTTACGACAATATCGGTCCATGGACCGGCGAACCGGTCGGTAAGGCGGCCGATGCTTCCGCGGCCGATGTCGAGGCTGCGATCGCCGCCGCCCGCCGCGCGTTCGACACGACCGACTGGTCGACCAACCATGAGAAGCGCTTCGCGCTGGTGAAGAAGCTGCACGAACTCTTCGTCGCCAACACCGACCGCCTGATCGACATCGCTCGTCACGAGGTCGGAGCCCCGCTCGTTGCGGTGAACCGCGCGCAGGTCGCGAACTGCCTGAACAGCTGGGCCGACCTCATGGCAGTTTTCCCAAAGCTGGCGTGGGAAAAGGACTACGGCGACAAGGAGGCGATGGGCTTTGTTACGCGCCGCAAAGCAGTCTACGAAGCCGTGGGCGTCGTAGGGGCGATCACGCCCTGGAACTTTCCGCTCTATGTGAACGCCGAGAAGGTCGTCTCCGCCCTGCTGGCCGGTTGCACGGTCATCCTCAAACCCGCGCCGGACACACCCCTGGCGGGTTCGATTTTCGGAGAACTGGCAGCGGAAGCGGGATTTCCGGCGGGTGTCGTCAACGTCATCACCGCCGCCGATCCCGCTGAGGCCGGCGAGCTCCTGGTAACCGATCCCCGGGTCGATCTCATCACTTTCACCGGTTCGACCGGGATCGGCAAGCACATCATGCGCCAGGGTGCCGAGACCATGAAGCGCGTCTTCCTGGAACTTGGCGGCAAGTCCGCCAACATCGTGATGGAGGACACTCCCGATTTCACCCGCATCGTCGCTCAGTCGATCCTGGTGTTTCACGCCGGCCAGGGCTGCGCCGTGCAATCGCGCCTGTTGGTGCCGCGCAGCCGATATGACGAAGTCAAGGAAGCACTGAAGGCCGCTTACGATGGCTTCGCGGACAAGTGGGGGCACTTCGACGACGCCACCTGCTCGATGGGACCGGTCGTCTCGAAAAAGCAGATGGAGCGGGTTAAAAGCTACATCGAGCTGGGCAAGGCCGAAGGCGCTACGCTTCTAGCCGGCGGCGAACTACGTCCCGACAAAGGCACCGGTTGGTTCATCGAGCCCACCTGTTTTTTCGACGTCACCAACGATATGCGCATCGCGCAAGAAGAAATCTTTGGTCCTGTGCTGGTCGTGATCCCGTTCGATGACGAAGACGATGCCATCCGGATCGCCAACGATAGCATCTACGGGCTTTCAGGTGGTGTCTGGTCAGGGGATATCGAACGCGCGATGAAGATCGCAACCCGCATCCGTTCCGGTACGATCAGTGTCAACGGCGGCGCGCCAATCAACGGCGACCTGCCCTTCGGCGGCTACAAGCACTCCGGGGTCGGCAGGGCATGGGGGGTTGAGGGTCTTGAGGAATATCTGGAAACCAAGGTCATCGGCTGGCGCGCTTGAACCGGAATACGTCATATGTGGTATCCCGGCAGGACATCGCTCCTGCCGGGTGAGTGCGGGCGCTCGCCAAAAGGGTAATCATGAACCACCTAACGGCGGTCCGACGAGTGCCAGCACAACCAGCCGGAGCAGCGCGGCTGTGAGACCTGCTTTGGTCGCGCCGCGCGCTCACTCAAGATCGATGTCAATCTGATGGATCGCGCCGGAGAAGCGACTGTCGGCTACGGTGTAGTCTGTGTTGACCGGCGTGATTGTATCCATGCCCACGTCGAAGCCTTCGGTGTGCGACATCCAGCCACGAATGGTACGACCGATCTGTCCGTTGCCCACTGGCTTACCATCTATGCTGATGGTGAGTGTGCCGCCTGAGCCCAATCGCGCCTTGTCCGCTTTGAACGCCGCAGTGACCTTATGGCGACCAGCGCCGAGTGCACTCGTACCTCGGATGGTGAACTGATCTGAGCCCACAGCATTGTAGTGGAACACGGGCTTTCCATCCTTCAGGTAGAAGGCGTAGCCGCCGAAGCGGCCACCCTGCGTGACCAGCACGCCCTTGGCATTCGCACCAACATCGATGTCTGCATCGATGGTAAACGATTTACCTATGGTGTGCGGTGCAGCATCTTCGTTCAGGTGGCTGAGCGGAGCGCGATAGACGAAGTGGCTGCGGTTGCCGCCCAGTGTCGGTCTGCCCTGCGAGCCTTCACTGTAATCATGGATCGGCAGGATGTGGTTGACCGCCGCTTCCTTCCAGAATAGGTCCTGCATTTCCTTGAGCTTGGCCGGATTGCTCGCAGCGAGATCGTGCGCGGTGGTGAAGTCCTTGTCGAGGTTGAATAGCGTCCACTTACGATTCTCAGGCCCAACGCTCAGTTTCCGGTCTTCGCCCACACCGACTTCCCAAGCCATTCGCTTCGGCAGCGTGCCGGCCATCCAACCATCATGATAAATGCCAAAATTTTCCATCATCTCGAAAACTTGCGTGCGTCGTTGGGAGGGAGCCCTCGGCGCGGTGAAGCTATAGGCCAGGCTGATGCCGTCGATTGGCTGCTGCTTGACGCCTTCAAAAGTATCTGGCGCCTGGATCCCGGTGGCTTCCAGAATGGTGGGCGCGATATCGCTGACGTGGGTATACTGAGTGCGAAAAGTCCCCATGTCCTTAATCCGCGCGGGCCACGAAATAACCATTCCGTTGCGCGTGCCACCCGCCTGCGAGGCAATCTGCTTCCACCACGGATAGGGGCTATTCATCGCCCAGGCCCAAGGCGCCGGGAAGTGGTTGTAGACGTTCGGCCCGCCGATATCGTCGTAGTGCGAGGCGAGTTCGGCGAATGTCTCCTTGTGACCGGTGATTGCCGATTGTTCGAAAGCGAGGCCATCGAGTCCGCCTTCCGCGCTCGATCCGTTGTCGCCCTCAATGAAGACGATCATGGTGTTGTCGAGCTGGCCGCTGTCGCGAAGGCCCTGGATAACCCGGCCGGTCTGGAAGTCGGAATAGGCGACGGTCGCGGCGTAGGCTTCCATCAGCCGTGCGGAAATCTTCTTGTGCTCGGCATCGAGCGTATCCCAAGCCGGCAGTGAATCCGGGCGCGGCGACAGAACCGAATCCTTGGGTATCAGGCCCATCGCCTTCTGGCGCTTGAAGCTCTCCTCCCGGACCATGTCCCAGCCCTGGTCAAACTTGCCCCTGAATTTCTCTAGCCATTCCCTCGGTGCCTGATGCGGCGTGTGCGCGGCGCCGGGTGCATAATACATGAAGAACGGCTTATCCGGCGCACTGGCCCGCTGCGCCTGCAGCCAACTGATGGCGTGATCGGCGATGTCCTTTTCGAAGTGGTATTCGCGCTCCTCGGGCTGCTCAACCGCCTTTTCGTTCTCAACGAGGTTTGGATTCCAGAGCGACGTATCTGCAGACAGGAAACCATAGAAATACTGGAAGCCAAGGCCGGTGGGCCAGCGGTCGAACGGGCCGGCGGGGCTCATCTCCCATTCGGGCGTCAGGTGACTCTTTCCGAGCATGGCGGTGTTGTAGCCCCCGGCCTTGAGCATCTGCGCGATCGTCGCAGCGGTCCTGGGAATAGCCGTGGTATAGCCGTCATAGCCGGTGGGCAGGTTGGTGACGTTGCCCATATTGACGTTGTGGGGCTCGCGCCCGGTCAGCAACGATGCGCGGGTGGGTGAGCACAGCGCAGTGGTATTGAAACGGCTGTAGCGAAGGCCCTGTTTTGCCAGGCCTTCGAACGTCGGCGTCGAGACGGGACCGCCGAAGGCACTGCTGACGCCGTAGCCAACATCGTCGGTCATGATCACCAACACGTTCGGCGCGCCTTTTGGCGCCTCAGGCCCGGCAGGCCAGCGCGGAGCATGAGTCGTCTCTACGGTCCGGCCCACGGCGTCAGCGGCCACTTGAGCCAGCACCGGCGAAGCGCAGACGAGAGCGGATGTGGCGAGCAAGCCTGCCCACAGGCGCGACGATCTGGTCATCATCATATCCTTCTTAGTGTTCTCTCCTCCCGCAGAAAAAAGGGGGTCTCCAGTTATCGCCATATAGGCGGCCGGAGACCCTCAAGTGGGAGGACTGAGGAGCTGGATTAGTAGCGGAAGGTGAGTTGTGCCTGCACAGTGCGCGGCAGGCTGGCGAAACCGATTTGGTCCGCCACCACGCCGGCGTTCGTTCCTGTGCCCGAGCCGGTATTGGGGGCGTCAGTACCGCCGACTGCGTAGAAGCGATTGGTCAGGTTCTTACCGATGACCTGAAGCTGCCAACGCTCGTCCGGCGTCGTGAACGAGATGGTGCCGTCCAGCGAAACGTAGCGCTTCTGTCTGGTATAAGGATTGCCGAAGGCCGAAGCGAGATAACTGCTGCTGTAGCGGGCGTCAGCGCTGAACGCGACCTTGGCGCCGCTTCCCATTAGTGCCTCATAGGTCGCGCCGAGGTTGCCGGTCCAGTCGGGGGCGTTGGCGGTAGGTTGCCCCTTGAGATTCTGCCGGTTGGCGATGGTGTCAATCGCCGGATCGAACGGTCGGGAGCTGTCGGTTGCACCCAGGTAGACTAGGTTGCACCCTTCGCCACGCGTCTGACCCGCCCAGCACGGCGCGCCTTGCGCATCGCCGTAACGGGCACGATTGTAGTTCACGCTACCATGCAGGTCGAACCCTGCCAGCGCGCGCGGCGCCACCTGGAATTCGAACTCGATCCCCTTGGTGCGTGCCGAGCCAGCATTGATCGTCGTGAAGGCAAAAATATCCGACCGGAAGAAATCGAGCTGCAAGTTGCTGTACTTGTAATTGTACGCGGTCAGGTTGAGGCGCAGCTGGCGATCGAGCCAGGTGGTCTTGATGCCGGCTTCGAAGCCCTTGGCCTTCTCGGGATCGAACTCGAAATCGGCTAGGCCAGCGTTGGGGCTGTAGATGCCGGAATTCGAGAAACCGCCCGACTTATAGGCAGTCTTGTAGGCACCGTAGATCGTGATGTCGTTGGTGGGCTTGTAGGTGATCGTGGCTTCAGGCGACCAATCCTCGAAGTCCTGGTTCGAACGCAGGGTCACCCCCGGCAGGAAGATGCCCTGGGCCACGCGGATTGGATGGGAATAGGGCTGAAGGAAGTAGCTGTCCTTGCTTTCCGAGGTGTAGCGCACACCGCCAGCGATCTCGACCTTGTCGACCGGGCGTACTATTAGCTGCCCGAACAGGGCATAGGTTTCGCCGTTGGTCTGCGAATCCTTCGAGTTGGCGAGATAGCGGCGGAAGCCGGGGGTTGCCGCGCTGTTTTCCAGACCACCAGAGACCGTCCATGCATCATAGTCGCGCTTGGTCTTCTGATAGTAGCCGCCGAACATAGCATCCCAGAAGCCGCCGAGCGTGGTCTGCGCGCGCACTTCCTGCGAGAAAGCGTGCCAGGTCGAATCCTCGGTCGCGAAGATACCCGGTGCGCCAGAACGGGAAAGACTGTCGGCATCGAATTGGAAGGTGTTGTGATTCCAGTTGTAATTAGTGACGGACGAAATCGACAGATCGTCCATCGCCCAGGTGAGCCCCAGGTTCGCCGCCCAGGACTTGTACTGGTTGCCCTGCGCGCCATCGGAATTTGCAAAGGGCTGCGTTGCCGCGATGTCGACCGGGGTCCGGTTCGCGGACGAGGCGAAGCGCCGGCCGCATTTGATCGCCGGGTTACCAGCCGACGCGCCCGTAGGGCAATAGTACAGCACCGATCCGGCGCTGGGGTTGTTGCTGTCGTTAACGCCGTAATTGGCTTTAAGCACGGCGGTGAAGGTGTCGGTCGGCTCCCATTTAAGGGTGCCGCGGATGTACGCTTCCTTCGCGCGGCCGTCGCCGGCAGGGCCCGAATTGTGAAGGGTGGTTGTACCCGGAACGGCGGTCGATGTCCGGTCGATCGTAGGATAGGTCTGGGTGGTACCTTCCTGTTTGTAGTACCCGTCAAACTGCTTGGAGGCACGCGCTGCCACGCGAATACCGAGCGTATCGCTCAACGGGCTGGAAACGATCGCTTCGCCGTAAACCTGCTTTGCGGTGAATTCATAACCGGCACGGGCGATGATTTCGAGTTTGTCGCCCGGGTCTGCAGTGGTGATAGAAACGACGCCAGCCGTCGCGTTCTTGCCGAAGAACAGCGCCTGCGGGCCCTTGAGGATCTCCAGCCGACCCAGGTCGAAGAATCCTTCGTTGATCGTTCGGCCCTGGCCGTAATAGGCACCGTCGACGATCACGGCGACCGACTGCTCCAGTCCGATCGAGGTCGTGTTCGAACCGATCCCGCGCAGCACGAGCGTGGCGCCGGAACCGGACGGGGTGCGGCCGATCGAGAACGAGGGCGTCTGCGCGGCGACGCGTTCGAGGCTGCTAAGGTCGTACTGCTGCATGCGCTCGGCACTAATCGCGACGACCGAAACCGGAACATCCTGCGTCGTTTCCTGGCGCTTGCGGGCGGTAACGATAATGTCGCCAATGCCGCCTTCTTGCGCCTGTTCGGTTTGCGCCATAGCAACGGATGCATCGGTTAGCCCGATCCCCGCAGTAGCGGCCAGAAGCATGGCGCGGATTGCGGTTGTGCGGTGGCGAACGGGCACTGCCCGGCTCTGTCGAGTCATGTGATCTTCTCCCAAGCATTCTTCTAGGCAACGCTGCGTCGAGCGGCCGGTAATTAAAACATACGCGTTAATCGGGGTAACGCACCTGTTTTAATGGACAGGGCGGGTTGGTTTCGTTCAAGGCTACGGCGTAGAACGCACCTGTACGAAAGGGACAAACCGTGCTGCGCGAACTAGAATTCGCTCGGGGTTCGTGTACGGAACGCAGCGTGACCGAGCCGCCCCTACACTTCGCTGATGAGACCAAATTGCGGATCATCGCAGCAGCCGAATCGCTCTATGCCCAGCGTTCCATCGAGAGCGTCTCGTTCCGCGAGATCGCTCAGGCGGCGGGCAACCGGAACACGAACGCCGTGCAATACCACTTTGGCAATCGCGAAACGCTGGTGCAGGCGATCTTCGCTTGGCGCGTATGGCAAATGGAAGCCCCGCGCGGCGCGGCGATTGCGAGGCTCGAAAAATGCGGCCGACCATTTGATCTTCGCACCCTCATGCAGATCCTGTGCGAGCCGATTTTGGACCTTATCGACGAAGAGGGCCGACACACCTATGCGGCGTTCATGAGCAAATACCTGCTCCAACAGCGTCCGTTGGGTGTACCCCATGCCGGCGACACACGCCCCGATCTCAATCGCAACCTGCGATGGCTTCTGGATAGGATTAACAGATTGGTCGCCGCGGAGGATCTGCACCTTGGTGACTACCGTATCGCGTTGTCTTATCTCGTGGTCATCAACATGATGGTGCTCTCGGATAACGAAAGTCTGCAGAAGCGCGAGCCCGAGCAGTTCCGTCGGCGGTTCGATATCGCTCTTACCATGGCCGTAGCTGCACTGGAGAGCAGCCAAAACTGAACACCCCGACCTAGCCCTGTTGTCAGGCGACCGCCCCATCCGCATCCCGAATAAAAGAGCGGAATATAAATCGGAAGAGGACGACATAAGGAGCCGGCATGACCGATCTGCCTACCCTGATCGCGAAAGACGCAATACGCGATCTCGCCGCTCGCTACATACGCGGCCAGGACCGGCTGGACCTCGCGCCGCAACTGTTGAGGTTTTGGCTGGGTTCGCCCCCCGATATGGCAATTTCAAGGCCAGCGGGCGGAGTCGTGGACTTTGCGCAAGGCATGCTCGCCAAACATCTCGCCAACTAGCACATCATCGGCCAGCACGTGATTGCGTTCGATCCCGCTGATCCGGCGCGCGATTATGGCGCAGTGGACTACTTTGCCTGCCATCGGATTGTTGAGGATGGCGCGCCGATCGATATGGTTAACTCGGGCCGCTAGCTCGACCGATGCGAATGGGCGAGTGAGGCTTCGCCCGCCGCTCGGACTATGTCGATTGGATCCGCAAGCAAGCTGCCGTCGATGCCGTTCTTGCAACCGACCTGCCGCTTGCCTGATCGGCCGTCACGACATGCAGGATCAGTCTAAAGCCCCCCTTTGGCTCGCCACCGTTTAAATCGGAGACTCCATAGTGACCAACAAGACCATCATTGTCACCGGCGCGGCTTCGGCCGGCGGCCTCGGATTCGCCACCGCACGCCTGCTCGCCCGCGAAGGCTGTACCGTCATCCTTACCGACCTCGACGGCGACGGCGCCGCTGTGCGCGCCAAGGAACTGCGCGCCGAGGGCCTCGACGCTACCGGGGTAGCGCAGGACGTCACCGACGAAGCCGACTGGGCCGCGCTGATTGATAGAGTGAAGGGGCAGGCCGGCCGCATCGACGGTCTCGTCAACAACGCCGGCATCGCGGTGCTGAAGTGGACGGCCGACCTTGAACTCGCTGCCTGGAATCGCCAATTGGCCGTCAACCTCACCAGCGTGTACCTAGGCTGCCGCGCGGTGCTGCCGGTGATGCAGGCGCAAGGCTCGGGGTCGATCGTGAACCTGTCGTCGATCGCGGGACTGGTCGGCATTCCAGGCGCCTCGGCCTATGCCGCCAGCAAGGCAGGCGTGCGACTTTATTCCAAGTCGCTCGCGCTGGAGGTTGCCAAGCAGGGCATCCGCGTCAATTCGGTGCACCCCGGTGTCATCTGGACAGACATGCAAAAGGTCGCGATCGAGGACAATCCAGAGCAGCACGACGTCATCAACGCCTCAATCCCGGCGGGGCGGATGGGCGAGCCGGACGATATCGGCCACATGATCGCCTTTCTGCTGTCCGATCGCGCGAACTACGTCACCGGCGGCGAGTTTGTCGTCGACGGCGGATTAACCGCGCAGTGACTGCCGCCATCTCCACACACGCGCAATCGTGTTGTTCGTTGTAGTTGCGCTCGGCCAGATCGGCGGCAGCGTAATGCTCGCTCGCACCGCCGACTCACCAGTCGTGCTGGTCGGTGCATGCGCACGCGGCCTGCCCGGCCACATCAGTATCGATCGTCGAGACGTGCTCCAGACCACCGCGCTCGACGATGGGTCGCATCGCGGCAAATTTATATAGTTCGCAATCCCGATAAGCTCCGTCATCTAATGGCAGCTTTCGGCACAGACGGTCCTCCACACCATGGCCACTGAAGGTCTCGAATTGGTCGCAACCCGACGGCTTAAGACGATGTCGTTGGCTTGATCGACATCTTCGCCCGAATCACTGCGTTTCCCTGTCCGTGGCAATCCAATTGCTGCCAAAGATTCTAGGGTACTGCCTGGGGGCCACGGTAAGATGCAGTGATTCTAACGTTCTGATGGTCAATCGAAAACCTCCGCGAATTAAATTCCCTTCACCCGCTCCATCAATGAAATCAGTGTCTTTTCGGGGCCGACCGCTCAAATCCGGGCGACGAGCGAGTTCTTGCCAGGCTGCGGCGTCCTGCCGTCGCACCGACCGGTCGGGTGTCTGTCCCGCTTCCCCATAAATCGGCGCAAGGCTGTCATTGCACGGCGGGGCGATAATCGCTGGCTCATGGGCACGGCATCGGCCATCGTGCCGCCTTCCCATACTTGGCAGGAGAGTTCGTGTACCGCCCGACGATAATAGTGCTGAGTGC
The DNA here is from genome assembly GCF_059416165.1 of Novosphingobium sp. GW821-FHT09E05. Taxonomy (NCBI): domain Bacteria; kingdom Pseudomonadati; phylum Pseudomonadota; class Alphaproteobacteria; order Sphingomonadales; family Sphingomonadaceae; genus Novosphingobium; species Novosphingobium sp. GW821-FHT09E05. The sequence goes on along the minus strand of NZ_JBWKOQ010000002.1, from coordinate 415,787 downwards.
CCTGGCCGCCGCGTCCCCGGCCGCCGCCCTGGCCGATACACCGCGTGAACTGCTGACCGCCGCGGCGTTCCAGGCGCCGGACAAGACGAGGGCCCTGGCGCTGGTTGCCCAGGCGATCGCCGCCGCCGACCGGATCCTGGCGAAACGCGCGGGCGACTATGAAGCCACGCTCCAGCGCGGCATCGCGATCGGTTACCGCGGGAAGCTGACGCGCAGCAGGTCGGATGTGAAGGCCTCGCTTGTCACGTTCGAGCGCCTTGCCGCGCAGAACCCGCGTGACGCCGAAGTCCAGATGGCGATCGCGGGCTGGCACCTTGGCGCGATCGACCAGTTGGGCGGTTTCCTCGCCCGTACCGCGCTGGGCGCCAAGGCTGGGGCAGGAGAGAGCGCCCTGAAGCGGGCCGTCGCGCTGGGCGGCGATCGCGCTTTCTATCCCGGGCTGGGAGCGCTGCTGTACATTCGCGACAATACCGCCGACGTGGCGCAGGCCCGCAAATGGGCCGAGGTTGCCGCATCCGCGCAGGCACCGACGACGCTCGATGCGGTGATGAAGCGGGCCGCCGCCGCCATCCTGCCCGAACTGCGCGCCAACAACGGCAAGGGTGCCGCCGCGGAGGCGCGCCGACTGCTGCCCTTCGGCAAGCTCGAGAACTGATCGCCGGCGACGGACGTCAGGGCGCTGGCGCCTGTGCTTTCTCGGCAGTGCCGGCGGCGGGCATTGCCGGCGGCGGGGGCGGCAGGTCCACCCTGACGTCGACGCGCCGGTTTTTTGCGCGGCCTTCGGGGTCGTCGGAGCCGTCGAGCCTGCGATTGGGAGCGATGGGCCGGGCCTCGCCAAGGGCGATCACGGTCATCCGGTCCCGAGCGACGCCCTTGTTTTCGAGGTAGGCGCGCACCGCGTCGGCGCGGCGGCGCGATGCGGCGAGGTTGTCCGCGTCGGACCCTCTGGAATCGCTGTGGCCCCAGATCGTGATCGGCCCGCCCGCTAGGAACGCTGGCGCCTTCAGCAGGTCGCCGAGGAGAGCGGTGCCTCCCGCATCCGGCCTGGTCCCCGTGGCAGAGAAGGGAACCGTGATCTGCGAGGGTTCGATTGCAGGAGCCTCGGTGGGACCCGTATCCACTTCGGCACGGATGATCGACTTCTTGACGATATCGTCCGGCGCTTCGCTCGCGGCGGGATCGGCGTCGCCGCCGGGTGCCGATGCCTCGGTCGCGGTATCGTCCGTCTGGCCGGCGGGCTGGCAGGCGGCGAGCAGCAGCGGTGCGGCCATCAGGGCCGACGGCAGGATGCGGACGGGGGGGACGGAAAAGCCTCTCATGCAGTCGCCTCCTTCTTCGGGGTCTGGCGGGTCGGGTCGGGTTCGGCGCGGCGCGGGGGGCCGTAGGATACCACCACGTCGCCCGCCTGCGGGCTGGGGCGCGAGGCATGGGTGAAGAAGCGGATGCGCCCGTCCTTGCGCAGCAGGAACAGCATGTCCGCTTCGTCCGCCAGCGCAGCCTGCGCGGCGGCGAAGTCGAACTGCTCGCTGATGCGGGTCTTGCGGAAGGTCCAGCCCTGGCCCTCGCGCTCCATGATCTCGGCGACGCCGTGGCCAGAGGCGAACATGGCGCGGCCGCGCAGCGCCTCGGGGAGGCTGCGGTGGTCCTCGTCATCGCCCATGCCGCCGAGCTGGTAGACCGAATCGCGGCCGATGTCGGGCGCGAACTCGCTGCAGACGAGGGCATTGTAGGCCTCGTTGTCGGTCGTTGCGGCGAGGACCTGGAACTGCGTGAGGTCGAGGCGCTCCTCTGTCGATTCGGCCAGGATCTCGCCGTGATAGGTGGCGATACCGGCCTGCCGGGCCGCGGAAAGCCGCTGCCAGCTGTTGTCCGCGATCATCACCGGCAGTTCCAACTGGCGCAGCTGTTGGGCCAGCGCGAGGCTCCACGAGGTGCTGCCGACGATCAGCAGGCCTTTCTGCGGCGCACCGGTGACGCCCAGCCAGCGGGCCACATGGCGGATGGAGAAGCCGTGGGCGATGATCGTGGCGATGACGACCGAGAACGACAGCGTCACCAGGATCGAGCCGTCGCCGTAGCCCAGCTGGTCGAGCCGGAGCGCGAAGAGGCCCGAGACCGCGACCGCGACGACGCCGCGCGGAGCGATCCAGGCGATGAGCAGCCGCTCGTTCCAGGGGATCTTGCTGAAGGCGAGGCTCACCAGCACTGTCGCCGGGCGGACCAGGAACAGCAGCGCCAGCAGGAAGGCGATGAAGCGCCATTCGAAGTGGCGCAGCACGTCGAGGTCGAGTGAGGCGGAGAGCAGCACGAACACGCCCGAGATCAGCAGGACGGTCACGTTCTCCTTGAACGGGTGGATATCGCGCAGCGAATCGAGGCGCATGTTGGCGATGGCGATGCCCATCACCGTAACGGCGAGCAGCCCGGTCTCCTGCTGGATCAGGTTCGAGAGCACGAAGGTGCCGATCACCGCGACCAGCAGCACCGGCGCCTTGAGGTATTCGGGCACATGGCCGCGCGGGAAGGCCCAGGCGATCGCCTTGGCGACCGCGTAGCCGATCAGTCCGGCGACCGCGGCGGCGGCGAGCAGCGAGGCGACCACCGCCAGCAGCGTGCCGCCCTCGCCCGAGCGGCGCAGGTATTCGTAGGTGATCACGGCGCAGAGCGCGCCGAAGGGGTCGTTGACGATCGCTTCCCACTTGAGGATCGCGCGGGGCCGCGGCGCGACGTTGCTCTGGCGTAGCAGGGGGATGACGACGGTGGGGCCGGTCACCACGAGGATGCCGGCGAACAGGATCGCCACCGGCCAGACCAGGCCCGCCACGTAGTAGCAGGCCACCGCGCCCAGCACCCACCCGAGCGGGATGCCGATCACCATCAGGCGCGCAACTGCACCGTCGGTCTTGCGCAGTTCACGGAAGTTGAGGCTGAGACCGCCTTCGAACAGGATCAGCGCGACCGCCACCGAGACCATCGGTTCCAGCAGTTCGCCGAAGGTATGCTCGGGCATGACCAGCCCGGTGACCGGCCCGGCGATGACGCCGGCGGCAAGCATGAGGGCGATGGCCGGCCAGCCGGTACGCCAAGCGATCCATTGTGCTCCGATGCCAAGAATACCGATCAGCGCGAAAACGAGGGCCTGTTGCTCCATACCGACGCTTTAACGAACGAGGTCCTGTAAGGTAACCGGCCAAGGCCGCGCTTTCTGCGAAACCCCGGTTGCGCGGCGCGCGAACGCCTATTCGACCACGAGGAAGTACTCGGCCACGCGGTTGCCGCCGTTGCGTACCTCGATCACGTAGCGCTGGGTGAACAGCGGCACCCAACGGCAGGCGCGGCGTGCATCGACGGTGGTGCAGACGGGGCGCCGATCGGCGTCGAGCACCTGCAGCGTCAGCGGCGTGTCGCTGGGGGTGGAAAGCGCGATGCTGGCCTTCTTGCCCGACAGGAACACCTGCTCGAAGCTGTCGCTGCCACCGGGGGAGGCCTTGCCCGAGCGGTAGCCGGGGCCGAGCGGGCTGCCGCGCAGCGGGCCGGGCGCATCCGTCACCAGCGCGCGCCAGGCGGGAACGGGATCCTGGCCGGCCCAGTCGTCGAGCGGCCGGGCGCCGGAGCGTTCGATCACGGCCAGCGCCTGCGCCAGCGCGGACGGGTCGGAGCGGGTCTGGGCCGTCTGCGCCGAGGAAAGCGCCAGCGCCACGCGCTCGCCGAGGGCCGGGGCTTCGTCCTGTGCCGCCGCGGGCACGACCGACATGGCCGCCATGGCGAGGCCGCTGGCGAAGACCATGCACTGGCGCGGGGTTGGGCTCATCGTTTGAACTCCGGGGCAACCGTGAAACAGGCGCCCTTGCCTGAGGGCGCCAGCGTGATCTCCAGGTGGTGGCGTTCGGCGATCGCGCGGCACAGGGCAAGACCGAGGCCAGCGCCTTCCGTGCCGATACGACTCCCGCCTCGGCTGAACTTCTCGAAAATACTCTCGCGCTGGTCGTCGGGAATGCCGGGCCCATCGTCGCTGACGACGAGTCTCGGCCCCCTGCGCAGCTTGAGGCGCACCGTACCACCGCTCGGCACGTACTTGAAGGCATTGTCGAGCAGGTTGGTGACGAGGCGCGTGAGCTGCATCTCCTCGCCGTCGATCACCACTTCGGATTCGATGTCGAGCTCGAGCCTGTGCCCGGAATCCTCCGCGCTGTCGGCGTAGAGCTCGCCCAGCCGCGCGGTCAGGACGCTCATGTCCACCGGCGAAAGCCCGTGCCGGTCGCCGCGCCGGGCCTCGCTGGCGGCGATGTCGAGCAGCGATTCGAGCATGCGGATGATGCCGCGGATCTCGGTGCGCGCGTCGGCGATGCGCGAGGCGGTCTCGGCGTCGGGCGTCGCCGCCAACGCCTTCACTAGCCGGTTGTCGAGGTGCATCAGCGGCGTGCGCATCTCATGGGCGACGTGGTCGGTCGTTTCGCGGTGGGCGGCAGCGAGGCGTTTGAGGCGGCTCAGCGCGTTGCCCGAGTGGCTGGTCAGTTCGTCGATCTCGTCGCGCCCGGCCGATCCGCGTTCCAGTTCGGCGAGCGCGGCGTCGTCGGGTTGGCGGAACGCGGCGTTGATCCGCTCGAGCCGCCCGGCCAGGCGGTGTGCGGCCATCCACCCGCCCAGCGCCACGGCAAGGACGGCGAGCAGGCCCCCCGTCAGGAAGACCAGCGCCACCTGCCGCAGCAGCAGGCTCAGGTCGCGGTACTCGTGCGCCACCAGCAGCCGCAGGTTGGGGGCCAGTTGGGTCGAGCGGGCGAAGGCGTGATCGGCGCCGTCGATCGTCACGTCGGCCGCCTCCGAGACGCCCGCATGAAGCCCCGGCCAGGTCTTGAGGTCGCCGGCGATGCGTTTGCCCTGCGCGTCGGCGAGCAGGTAGTGCGCGGGATCGCCGTCGCGCGGCTGGAGGGCGAGGCGGTCCTCGATGCGCTTGGCGAGTTCGTGCTCGTCGCCGCTGGCGTAGATGTCGACCATGCCGGCGAGGTCGACATCGACCGCGCGTTCGAGCGCCTGGCGGTTGGTGCGCTGGATCGTCGCGTTGGTCAGCACCCAGAGGCCGAAGGTGATGACCGCGGCGGTCGCGATCGCCCAGAGCACGATCTGCGCGAAGATCGAATGACGGATGACGAACAGGCGGCTCATCGCGAAGCTGCGCGGCCGTGTTTCACCGGCCGTCCAACAGCCTGTACCCCGACCCCCAGATCGTTTCGAGCGCGGGCTTGTCGAAACCTTCCTCTAGCTTGCGGCGCAGGCGTCCGATGTTGACGTCGACGACGTTGGTCTGGGGATCGAAGTTCATCTTCCACACGTCGCGCAGCAGCATCTCGCGCGTCAGCACCTCGCCGGCATTCTCCATGAAGTAACGGAACAGCTCGAATTCCTTCGGGCTGAGCGAGAGGTGGCGGTTGTCGCGAAAGGCGGTGCGCGCCTTCACGTGGCATTCGAAGGCGCCATAGAGGATCACCGCCGAGTGCTCGCGCCCCGAGGAGCGCCGATGCAGCGCGCGCAGGCGGGCGAGCAGTTCCTCGCCCTCGAACGGCTTGGCGAGATAGTCGTCGGCGCCTGCGTCCAGCCCTTCGGCGCGGTCGGACGTGCGGCCGAGCGCGGAAAGCAGCAGCACCGGCGTGCCGACCCCGCTTTCACGCAGGCGCGACAGGATGGTGAGCCCGTCGAGGTCGGGCAGCATGCGGTCGAGGATGATGACGTCGAAGCGCTCCACTCCCGCACGCTTGAGCCCGTCGCCGCCGGTGGCGCACCAGGTCAGCGTGTCGCCCGACTGGCCTGCGAGTTCTTCGACCTGCGACGCCGCGCGCGAATCGTCCTCGATGTAGAGGATGTTCAGACCGCCCGTCATGTCGCCACTCCCCATTGCGCGCGCGCTCATCGTGAAAACGCCTCGTGCCGCATATCGTACACGGCGACGGGGTTGCCGGCGACGGTCATCGTGCCGGATGCAGGCAAGGGCCCCTCCCGGCCCATGACCTGCCCCGACCCGCCGACCGCCGCCAGGCGCGGAGCCTTCGGACGCCGCCCAAGGGGACTGGGACTGCGGCGCCCGCGACCCCGAAGCGCGTCGAGATCATCGCAGACAGCATCGCCGGCGTCGTGCCGGAGTGAAATCCAATCGCGAATAGCCATGTCCCCAGCCGAGGCCGTTTGCCTCCAGCGCCTCGGCGCCAAATCCGGCCCGGTGCTGGACCCGAACCGCGGCGGGCACTCTCGAGTATGTGCCATCCCCGGCCGAATCGGGAAATAAACCAGGCCGCGGCCGGGGTCGCCTGACAATGGCTGTTAGATGACGCCCCCGGCGCCCCGGTCGTCAGTGCGCTGCGGGCGCCGCCGCCGAGGCGTCAGCGGGCAGGCCGCCGAGCTGGGTGACGAGCTGCGTATAGGCGTCGAGGTAGGCGAGCACGATGATCTGTCCGATCTGCGTGTTCTGGTAGCCGCCGCCGCCGACCCCGCCGAAGGTGCCGCCGAAGAAGCCGCCCCCGCCACCGCCGAAGCTGACGTCGGACTTGCGCGCGTAACCCTCGGTCAGCGCTTCTTCCACCGTGGTGCGCGAATTGACGATCGAGAGAGTGACGTTGGCCTCGCCCTTCTTGACGTTGAGGCCGCCCGCGATCGCGCCGAAGCCGCGCCCGAACATGCCGCCAACGCCCCCCAGCACGCCGCCGAGGCCGCCGCCGCCCGAATTGTTGTTGGTCGAGACGATGTCCGGCTGCAGGAAGTAGTCCGCCGCCTTGATCTGGCCCTTGCCGATGTTCGAGTCGCCCTGGAGCTCGCCCTGCGCCGCGAGCGCGCGTTCCATCGCGCTGTTTTCCAGCGAGCGGCCGCGATTGACGAGAGTGAAGCAACCCGACTTCTGGACGAAGACGCGCAGGATCGCCTCGGGGCTGCCCAGGCTCAGCTCACGCCACCACTGGTTGTCGGGCTCGACGATCGCCACGGTGCCCAGCCGCTTGGTGCAGGTGGGGATGGCCTGCGTGCCCCGGTCCTGCTGCTGGCGGGCGGAGGACCTGTCGGCGGCCAGAGCCGGGCCGGCGGCCACAGTCGCCGCAAGTGAAACGGCGAGCACGCCCAAGGCGTGGACAGAGTTCTTCATGATCATCATTGCTCCCATGCTTGCCGCGTGGCGGCGCAGACCGCCCGGACCCCTGGGCGAATAGTGCTTAGGGCGCGACATTGGCATGAACAAATGACGATGTCTGTGAGAATTTCGCAGCCTTCGTCAAATGCTTGCAGGCATCACCGCCATGTTGTCGATCAGCCGCGCCGGCCCGATCCTCGCCGCAACGAGCAGGCGCATGGGCCGCGCCGAACGCGCGTCCAGCACCGCGAGGTCGTCCGCATCGCGCAGCTGCGCATAGTCGACCGAGAGGAACCCGCCCCCGACGATCTCCGCCTCCAGCCCCGCCAGCGCCGCAGGCACCTCGGCGCCGCTTTCGATCGCCGCGATCGCGCTGCGCATGGCGCGGGGCAGGGCGACCGCCGCCGCGCGGTCCTCGGCGCCGAGATAGGCATTGCGCGAGGACATCGCGAGGCCGTCCGCCTCGCGCACCGTCTCCACGCCGAGGATCGCGTCTGCAGCCGGCCGGGTGAGATCGAGGTCGCGGGCCATGCGGCGGATCACCGCCAGTTGCTGCCAGTCTTTTTCGCCGAATAGGGCAACGTCGGGCAGGACCTGGTTGAACAGCTTGCACACCACCGTGGCGACCCCGTCGAAGTGCCCGGGCCGCGCCGCGCCGCAGAGCCCCTCGCTCACCCCTGCAACCGCAATGTTCGATGCGAAGCCCGCCGGATACATCGCTTCGACCGTCGGTGCCCAGAGGAGGTCCACCCCTTCCGCTTCCAGCAGGCGGGAATCGCGCTCCAGCTGGCGCGGATAGGCGTCGAGGTCCTCGTTCGCGCCAAACTGCAGCGGGTTGACGAAGATCGAGACGACCACGGCTTGCGCCTGCTTCCTGGCCTCCCGCACGAGTGTCAGATGGCCTTCATGGAGCGCGCCCATCGTCGGCACCAGGGCGACCGGGCCCGCCCCATTCGACCGGGCGCGCAACTGCTCGACTGCACTGCGCAGTGGATCAAGGGTGTGGACGGTTTGCATTGGGGTTCACTGCTCCAGTATGATGGCCTCGGCCGGCAGGCGCGTGGAGGGTTCTCTAACCGCGGCGTGCTTCCGGGGGCAATGTTTGAAACGTGGGTCCGGCAATCTCCGGACCGCCAGCCAGGAAAGCGTAACGGTCAAGTGACAGCGCATCGCATCGTCTTCGCCAACGAAAAGGGCGGCACCGGCAAGTCGACGACGGCCGTGCACGTCGCCATCGCGCTCGCCTACCAGGGCGCCAAGGTCGCCGCGATCGACCTCGATCCGCGCCAGCGCACGCTGTTCCGCTACCTCGAGAACCGCGTCGAGACCGAGCGCCGCCGCGACATCGCGTTGCCGGGTGCGCGCTTCGCGGTCTACGACGGGGACGACCTCGGCGAACTCGACGATCTCGCCGAGCAGATCGCGGAAGGTTACGATTTCCTCGTGTTCGACACGCCCGGCCGCGACGACGCCTTCGCCCGCCACGTCGCCACCACGGCGGATACGCTGGTGACCCCGCTCAACGACAGCTTCGTCGACTTCGACCTGCTCGGCCAGGTCGACAGCGAGACCTTCAAGGTCAAGCGCCTGTCGTTCTACGCCGAAGTCATGTGGGAAGCGCGCAAGCAGCGCGGCCTCAAGACCATCAACGAAGGCCGGCGAGAACTCGACTGGGTGGTGGTGCGCAACCGCGTCCAGCACGTCGAGGCGCGAAACATGCGGCGCATCGACGGCGCGCTGCAGGAACTGTCGAAGCGCGCGGGCTTCCGCATCGCCGGCGGCCTGTCCGAGCGCGTCATCTTCCGTGAGCTGTTCCCCTCCGGTCTGACCCTGCTCGACAAGGGTTACCTGGGCGACCTCGGCACCAGCCACCTTGTCGCGCGGCAGGAAGTGCGCGGGCTCCTGGCCGGGCTCAAGCTGCCGGTGCCGGGCACGCAGACGGCCGGCCTCGCTCCCGCCCCTGCCTTCGCGGCCGGCGCCTGACGCCATGCTCAAGCTGCTCTGGCTGGTCGCGCTCGGCTGCATCGCGTGGCGGCTCTATGCGGGGCGCTGGCCCTGGCAACCGAAGCTCGGCAAGGCGGGAGGCCGGGCCGCGCCCTCGTTCGAGGCCGCGCAGGCCCGCGTCCTGCTGGGCGTGGAAACGGGCGCGACCCGGCGCGAGATCGTCGACGCCCACCGCCGCCGACTTGCCGCCGTCCACCCCGACCGGGGCGGCAGCAACGAGCAGGTCCACGAGGCCAACGCCGCCCGCGACGTGCTGCTCGCGCAGCTGCCGGTCGAAGGGTAAGGCGGCGGGGCTATACCCGCCCGGTCCTGAGCGCCCTGGCCCAGTCCATTCGCCCGTTCGCTTCGGCATCGCGGGCTGCCTGCTCCCAGTCGTAGTCCACGGCGCGGAGTTCGGCCGACCAGGCTCCTGCGGACTGCGTCAGGATGGCGTAGCGGGCGTGGGGAGAGCCGCTCTGCACGACGTGAGCATAGGGCAGGTCATCGGCATAGGCGGGAAGGCCGACGCTTCCCGGATTGACGATGAGGCGTCCGTCGGCAAGCCGCGCCACTCCGGCGACATGGGTGTGGCCGCACAGGAGCACCGCCGCATCCGCATTTCCGGCGCGTTCCAGGACCTCCGCCCCGGTCGCCGGTCGCAGCCCTTCTTCGTCGACCGTCTCCAGGAAGTAGTCGAGGTCGCTGCCGGGGGTGCCGTGGACCATCAGCACCTCGGGCGAGAGCCGCAGCGTGGCGGGCAGATCGGCGATCCAGGCCCGTTGCTCGGGGCGCAGGCGGGCCGCGGCATGCCGGTCGGACAGGCCCATCCGTTCCGGCGCCAGCTCCAGCAACTGGCGCTCGTGATTGCCCCGGATGGTCGGCAGGCCCAGCGCCATCAGCCGATCGGCCGTCGCCTCTGGAAAGAGCGGTCCGGAGAGAATGTCGCCAAGGTTCACGATCTGGTCGACACCGCGCGCGGCAGCATCGGCCAGGACCGCATCCAGCGCGGCGAGGTTCCCGTGGATGTCGGAAAGGGCGGCGATTTTCACCGGGCGGTTCTAGCGGATCGGCCCGCCGGGAGGAACCCGCTGTCGATGGCGGCCTTGCATGACCCGGGCGGTCGCCAGACGCGCAGTCCTGCGCTGCGCATGACTGGCCCTGCTGGCGCGGAGCCCATCGTACCTCGGGATACGGCGTTGCATGACCGCCGCAGGTTACCTTGCCGCAATCGCCGTTGCGGGACCGTCAGGGATTGCGGATAAGCGGGCATGCCCGACATGAGCCACCGCTTTCACCCCTCCATCCTGCGCGAATACGATATCCGGGGCATCGTCGGCGAGACGCTGGGTCCGGCGGATGCCCACGCCATCGGCCGCTGCTTCGCGACGGTCGTGCGGCGGGCGGGCGGGCGCCAGGTGGTGGTCGGCCGCGACGGCCGGCTGAGTTCGCCAATGCTCGAGCAGGCGCTGGTCGAGGGGCTTACCGCCAGCGGCATGGATGTGGTGCGCATCGGGCTGGCCGCCACGCCGATGCTCTATTTCGCGGAGGCCTCAGCCGAAGATGTGCAGGGCGGCGTTCAGGTAACTGGCAGCCACAATCCCGCAGATCACAATGGCTTCAAAATGGTACTGGGCGGGCGGCCGTTCTTCGGGGCGGACATCCAGCGGCTTGGCGCGATGGCGGCGGCGGGGGACTGGATCGACCTCGATAGCCGCGAAGGGGGCGGTCGCCGCGGCCGGCGCGACGTCCTTGCCGGCTATGTCGCGCGTCTGGTCGAGGGGCTCTCGGGTATCGATGCGGATGACGTTCGAGGCCTGCGCATCGGTTGGGATGCCGGGAACGGCGCCGCCGGACCTGCCCTCGAACTCCTGACTTCGCGTCTGCCCGGCGAACACCATCTGCTTTACTCCGAAGTGGACGGGCGGTTTCCCAATCACCATCCCGATCCGACCGTCGAGGCGAACCTTGCAGACCTGAAGGCGCTCGTCGCCGCCAAGAGCCTCGATTTCGGAGTGGCTTTCGACGGCGATGCCGACCGCATGGGTGTGGTGGACGCCCTGGGCAGGGTGATTGACGCCGACCAGTTGCTCACGATCTACGCGCGAGACATGCTGGCCCGTCATCCGGGCGCCACGGTAATCGCGGATGTGAAGGCCTCGCGCCTCGTCTTCTACACCGTGCGGGCGCTTGGCGGCAGGGCCGAGATGGCGCCGTCCGGGCACTCGCATATCAAGTCCAGAATGAAGGAAACCGGCGCCCTGCTGGGCGGCGAGACCAGCGGGCACTTCTTCCTCGCCGACGATTACTATGGCTTCGATGACGGGCTCTATGCCGCCGTGCGCCTCATCGCCGCCGCCGCGCGGCTGGGCGCCTCGATCACCGAACTGCGGGACGCCATGCCGGTCATGGCCAACACGCCCGAACTGCGCTTCGCCGTGTCCCGGGAGCGCAAGTTCGCCGCGATCGAGGAAGTGCGCGAACGGCTGGCGGCGGCGGGCGCGGAGGTGAACGCCCTCGACGGCGTGCGCGTCGATACGCCGGACGGCTGGTGGCTGCTGCGCGCCTCGAACACGCAGGAAGCGCTCACGGCGCGGGCCGAAAGCGATACGGCCGAGGGGCTGGAGCGGCTGGTGGACGAGATCGACCGGCAGCTGGCGTTGTCGGACCTGTCGCGCTGAAGGGAAGGCCTCAGGCAACTCGCACGCGAACGGTGCTTTTCCCTCACCGTGCAGATATGGTCCCCCCAATGAGCGAACCCGCCCCCGGCACCATCCCGCCCGAGATCGCCGGCTGGTTCGACGCGCGCGGCTGGCGGGTGCGGCGGCATCAGCAGGCAATGCTCGCCGCCGCCGACCGGGGGCACCATGCGCTGCTGGTGGCCGATACCGGCGCGGGCAAGACGCTTTCGGGCTTCCTGCCGACGCTGGCCGCGTTCTGCCCCTCGCGCCTGGGGCGAAACCCGCCGGAGGGCCTGCACACGCTCTACGTCTCACCGCTGAAGGCGCTGGCGACCGACGTCCAGCGCAACCTCATCGCCCCGATCGAGGAGATCGGCCTCCCCATCCGCGTCGAGACCCGCAGCGGCGATACCTCTTCCGACCGCAAGGCCCGCCAGCGCGCACGGCCGCCGCATGTGCTGCTGACGACGCCCGAATCGCTGTCGCTGCTGCTGAGCTATCCCGAGGCGCCGACCTTGTTCGCCGGGTTGCAGCGGGTGGTTGTTGATGAAGTGCACGCTTTCGCCACCGGCAAGCGCGGCGACCTTCTGGCGCTGTCGCTGGCGCGGTTGCAGGCGATCAACCCCGACCTCCAGCGCGCGGCGCTCTCGGCGACGCTGGCGGACCCCGACGAGTACCGCGGCTGGCTCGCGCCCTGGGGCGAGATCGACGGGGTGGAACTGGTCCACGGCGAGCCCGGCGCCGACCCCGTGGTCGACATCCTGCTCCCGCAGGGAGAGCGTATCCCGTGGAGCGGTCACGCCGCGATCTGGGCTATCCCGCAGCTGATCGAGCAGATCCGCGCCCACCGCACGACGCTCGTCTTCACCAACACGCGGTTCCTGGCGGAGTACATCTTCCAGGAGCTGTGGAATGCCAACGATGGCAACCTGCCGATCGGCATCCACCACGGCTCGCTGTCGAAGGAGGCGCGGGCCAAGGTCGAGGGGGCGATGGCCGAGGGCAAGCTCCGGGCGCTGGTCTGCACCGCCAGCCTCGATCTCGGCATCGACTGGGGCGACATCGACCTCGTCGTGCAGATGGGCGCGCCCAAGGGCTCGTCGCGGCTGCTGCAGCGGATCGGGCGCGCCAACCACCGGCTCGACTGCCCCAGCGAGGCGGTGCTGGTGCCGGGCAATCGCTTCGAATTCCTCGAGGCTTTCGCGGCGCAGGAGGCGGTGCGGCAAGGCCAGCGAGACGGCGACCCGTTCCGCCCGGGCGGGCTCGATGTTCTGGCCCAGCACGTCATGGCGGTCGCCTGCGCGGGGCCGTTCCGCGAGGATGAGCTGCTCACCGAAGTGCGCTCCAGCCTCGCCTATGCCTGGGTGGACGCGGCGATGTTCGCGCGGGTGCTCGAGTTCGTCGCGACCGGCGGCTACGCGCTGCGCTCCTACGACCGCTTTCGGCGGATCGTGCGAGACAAGGACGGGACCTGGCGGCTGACTCACCCGGAACATGCGGCACGCCACCGGCTGAATGCGGGGATCATCGTCGATTCCGAAATGCTCGACGTGCGCTTCCGCAACGGACGCTCGCTCGGCAAGGTGGAGGAGGGTTTCGGCGCCAGCCTGGAACCCGGCGATACCTTCCGGTTCGCGGGCATGGACCTCGAGGTCGAATCGCTGAAGGACCTCGAACTGATCGTGCGCGCGGCCAAGCGCTCGGCGACGATCCCGAGCTATTCGGGGCAGCGCATGCCGATCTCCACGCATCTCGCCGACCGGGTGCGCGCGATGCTGTCCGACCGCGCGGGCTGGGCGCGCTTCCCCGACGACGTGCGCGAATGGCTGGAAGTGCAGGACTGGCGCTCGCACCTGCCCGCGCCAGGGCGGCTGCTGGTCGAGAGCTTCCCGCACCGGGGGCTCGCCTATACCAGCTACTATACCTTCGAGGGGTGGAACGCGAACCAGTCGCTCGGCATGCTGATTACCCGGCGGATGGAGGACCGGGGGCTCGGCCCGCTGGGCTTCGTCGCCACCGACTACACGCTGGTCGTCTGGGGGCTCAAGGAGGTGGCGGAGCCCGCCGCGCTGCTCTCGCCCGACATCCTGACCCACGAGTTCGTCGACTGGGTGCAGCAGTCGTACCTGCTGCGCCGCGCTTTTCGCGAAGTGGCGGTGATCTCCGGCCTCGTCGAGCGGCAGCAGCCAGGGAAGCGCAAGTCGGGGCGGCAGGTGACCTTCTCGACCGACCTCATCTACGACGTGCTGCGCAAGTACGAGCCCGACCACCTGCTGATCCAGGCGGCCTGGGCCGATGCCCGCTCGCGCATGACCGACGTGGCGCGGGTCGCCGACGTGCTCGACCGCGCGGCGAAGGAAGTGGACCACGTCCGCCTCGACCGCATCAGCCCGCTGTCGGTCCCGGCGCTGTCGATGATCGGGCGCGAAAGCCTGCCCTCGGGCGCGGCGGATGACGACCTGCTGTTCGAAGCGGAAAGCCTGGCCTCGGTGGCGATGCGGGTGGACCCGGTGGAAGAGGGCGAGGGCGACTAGCGCCCGTCCGCAGCCCTGCGAAAAAAGCCCGGCTGCATCGCTGCGCCGGGCCTTTCCTTTTCACTTCGCGGCGGGGTCAGTCGCCGTGCTTGCGCTCGCGGGTGGGGGCCACCATGCCCGGGGCGATGAAGCCGATCGGGGTGACTTCCATGGCGCGCTTCTTCAGTTCGCCCTTCATGCGGCGATATTCCTCCTCCATCTCCTCGGTTACCGTGGCGCGGCTGTCCTCGAGGGCGTCCTCGAAGTCCGCTGCCGTCACCTGTTCCACCGCCGCCCCGCGCTTGCGGATAGCCACGAGGCCGGCGCGGCGGACCACGTCTTCCAGGTCGGCGCCGGTGAAGCGCGCGGTACGCTCGGCGATCGAGGCGAGCGAGACGTCGTCGGCCAGCGGCATCTTGCCGGTGTGGATGCCCAGGATATGCTCGCGCCCGGCCGCATCGGGGGTGCCGACGTACACGAGTTCGTCGAACCGGCCCGGCCGCAGCAGCGCCGGATCGACCAGCGCCGGGCGGTTGGTGGCGCCGATCAGCACGACCGACTGCAGCTCCTCCATCCCGTCCATCTCGGCGAGGATGGTGTTGACCACGCGGCTGGTGACCTGCGGCTCGCCGCCGCCACCGCCCATGCCGCGCGCGGGCACGAGGCTGTCGATCTCGTCGATGAAGATCACGCAGGGCGCGACCTGCCTTGCTCTCGCGAAGAGGCGGGCGATCTGCTGCTCGCTCTCGCCGTACCACTTGCTGAGGAGGTCGGACGACTTGATCGAGA
This sequence comes from Novosphingobium sp. GW821-FHT09E05, assembly GCF_059416165.1. Lineage (NCBI taxonomy): Bacteria > Pseudomonadati > Pseudomonadota > Alphaproteobacteria > Sphingomonadales > Sphingomonadaceae > Novosphingobium > Novosphingobium sp. GW821-FHT09E05. Next base: position 400,716 of record NZ_JBWKOQ010000002.1, on the reverse strand, counting down.
TGAAGTTCGCCTCGGCCTCCTTGGCGACGGCCTTGGCGAGCAGGGTCTTGCCGGTGCCCGGGGGCCCGTAGAGCAGGAAGCCCTTGGCCGGGCGGATGCCCAGCTTGTGGAACGTTTCGGGGTTCTTCAGCGGCAGTTCGACACCTTCCTTGAGCTTGAGCTGCGCCTCGTCGAGCCCGCCGATGTCGGCCCAGCCGATGTTGGGCACCTGCACCATGACTTCGCGCATGGCGGAAGGCTGGACGCGCTTGAGGGCGGCGAGGAAGTCCTCGCGGTAGACCTGCAGGTTGTCGAGCACTTCGGCAGGGATGGTGCGCGCTTCGAGGTCGAGCTTGGGCATGATGCGGCGCACGGCCTCGATCGCGGCCTCGCGGGCGAGGGCGGCAAGGTCGGCGCCGACGAAGCCGTGCGTGGTGCGGGCCAGCTCGTTCAGGTCCACGCGCTCGCTCAGCGGCATGCCGCGCGTGTGGATGCCCAGGATTTCGCGGCGGCCCTTTTCGTCGGGGACGCCGATGACGATCTCGCGGTCGAAGCGGCCGGGGCGGCGCAGCGCCTCGTCGATCGCGTCGGGCCGGTTGGTCGCGGCGATGACGACGACGTGGGCGCGGCTGTTGAGGCCGTCCATCAGCGTCAGCAGCTGCGCGACGAGGCGCTTTTCCGCCTCGCCGTGGACCTGGTCGCGCTTGGGGGCGATCGAATCGATCTCGTCGATGAAGACGATCGCAGGCGCGGCCTTGGTCGCTTCCTCGAATATCTCGCGCAGGTGCTTCTCGCTCTCGCCGTAGCCCGAGCCCATGATCTCGGGCCCGTTGATCGAGAAGAAGCTGGCCTCGCTCTCGTTGGCGACCGCCTGCGCCAGGCGCGTCTTGCCGGTGCCCGGCGGGCCGTGGAGCAGCACGCCCTTGGGCGGGGCGACGCCGAGGCGGGTGAACAGCTCGGGATAGCGCAGCGGCAGCTCGACCATCTCGCGCAGCTGGCGGATGGTGTCGCCCATGCCGCCCACATCGTCGTAGTTGACGTCGCCGCGTGCGTCGTGCGCCTCCTCGAAAGTCTCGCGCAGTTCCACTTCGGTGTTCTCGTCGATGTGGACGATGCCCCGCGGGGTGGTGGAGACGACGTTGAGGCGGATCTGCGTCAGCGCATAGGCGGGCGCGTTGAACATGCGGCGCAGCTGCGGCGGGATGTCCGCGACCTGCTGCTGGCCGGCGGTGGCGACGAGGTCGCCCTGCACCATCGGCCGGCCGAAGAAGTTGCGCTTGAGCGCCGCCGCCGGCCCCTGCAGGCGCATGTCCTTCTGCGCAGGGGCGAAGACGACGCGCTGGGCGGGGCGCGATTCGGTCTTGCGCACGACGACGTGGTCGCCCGAGCCGACTTCGGCATTGCCGCGCTGGAGCCCGTCGAGGCGGATGACCTCGAGGCCCTCGTCCTCGTCATAGGCGAGCACGGCGCGCGCCACGGTGACGGCCTTGCCGGTGATCTCCAGCACGTCTCCTTCCAGCGCGCCGATTTCGGACAGCGCGCCGCGCGAGAGGCGGGCGATGCCTTGGCCACTCTCTTCCTGACGGGCAGCTGCAACCTGCAGCCTGACCGTGCGCTCGTCTGTCCTGATGTCCGTATCCGCCATCGCGCTTCCCTTCTTCGATCCCGTTCCCGATGGCCTCTCGCATGAAGCGCGGCTCGATCGGGCGGCGAGATCGGAAGCTAGGTATCGCTCCGAGTGATTTCAAACCGCCCGACGCCCGGAGCAACACGCGCCGCGATGGGCGGTTCCCCGATTCGCGCCGCGGCCCGCGAGCAGCGATCCCAGACGCGTGACCGAACTGCCTGTTTTTTGGGCACGCTGCGGAGTGCTGCAGAAATGCAGATCACGGCATTCGCTGCTCAAAATTTAGGCAAAAAAATGGCCCGATCGTTGCCGACCGGGCCTTGGAAGTTTTGGGAGAGGATGCCTGAAAGGCACTGTCTGTATGACCCGACTCGGCTTATTGTGCAAGTGCGAAGTGATGCGGAAGTGTTGCTAAAAACGCAAACAAAGTTGCATATTGCTGCACGAAGCATGGGAGTGGGCGCAAAACCTCAACAATCCTGCCTTGTATGATAATGAACCGATGTTCAGGTTTGGCCCCATCGCAGCGACGGTTCGTACCGCCGGAGCGATGCGCGCAAACGTTTGTCTGCTGCGCTGCGCCATTTGCTTGCCCTGCTTAGTATCGCTGGGGATTGGATATTCCGACGCAGCGGCGCAGCAACAATCCGCGTGGGGTGGAGGACGCAGCAGGCGAAGGACAGGTCGGTGCTACGGAAAATCACTTCACTCAGTGCGCCAGCAGGAGCGCAGGGGCGCTCTGCGCATCGAGGAAATGCGCCGTGACCCCGCCGAACAGAAACTCGCGCATCCGGCTCTTGCCGTAGGCGCCCATGACCAGCAGCTCGGCGTGGGCCTGGGTCACTGCGATGGCGAGGGTCTGCTCGGTCGAATCGCGGCGCTCGTGCTCCTCGAATTCGGCGCCGATGCCATGGCGCGCCAGATAGCGCAGCGCTTCGGTGGCGGGGAAACCGCCCTTCTTCTCGATCACCGAGAGCAGCGTCACCGAGTGGCAGGTGGCGAGCAAAGGCACTGCACCGCGCAGGGCCGCCGCGGCTTGCTCGCCGCCATCCCAGGCGACGCAGGCGCGGCGGACCGGCACGTCGAGCGGTTTGTCGTCCGCCAGCGCCAGGATCGGGGTACGCGAGGTGAGGGCGAGGTCGCCCGCCAGTCCCGCCGAGCGCGAGACGACGACCAGATCCGCCAGCCGCGCCGCATGAGCGAGCGCGGTCACCGGCTCGTCCTCGCACCGAATGACGTCGAAGGCCACGCCGCTGCCGGCCAGCTGCGCCTCGACGGCGGCGGCGACCGCGTCGTCCTCCTCGCGTGCCTTGTCGAGCGCGTCGGACATCACGTAGCTTCCGCCCATCGGGTCCATCGCGATGTAGCGCGACACCGGGGTATCGACGAGCACGGTGACATGGCCGTCGGCGCGGCGGGCGATGTCGGCGGCGGTCCGGATGCGGGCCTGGGTGCCGGGCTTGCGGTCGGCGTTCACGAGTATCGAGCGCATGGTCTGTCTCCCATATGAGCGGCCTGGGGCCGGAGCCCTGCGCGTGCCGGTTCCATGACCGGGATCAAACGCGGGCGCGGGGGGCGCCGTTTTGCGCAGGAGTCATGGCAGAAACGAGCGGCATGCGGGGCGGTTGCAGCCGGACATACACGGTAACATTCGCGCATCCCGTCGTCCCGGCTAAGGCTGGGACGACGTCAATCTGCGACCTTGAGCGGATCGATCGTCAGCCGCGCCGCCCGCGCGAAGAGGTCGAGGATCACCGGGTCTCGCTCCCGCGTGCGGATCGCCGCCTCGAAATGCACGCCCTGCGCCGGTCGCGGCAGCACCTCGCGCAAGGTCCCGGCGAGCAGGTGGCTTCGCACCATGGTCTCAGGCAGCACCGCCGCGCCCTGGCCGCTGGCGACGATCTCTATGAGAGTGCGCACGTTGTTGCAGGTGTGCAGCGCGCGCGGGGTGAGCCCATGCGCCTCCAGCGTCTCGTGGGTGACGGCGTGGAGCGGCGAGTGGTCGGGCAAGGACCACACCGGCAGCGGTTTGGCGAACCCGCCCGCCTCCGCCACCTCGGCCCCCGCCGCCCAGACCAGGTCCACCGAGCCGATCGGCGCGGTGCGCATGCCGGGGCTCGCCACGGGCCCCGCGAGGAACACGATGTCGCGCGTGCCCGCCAGCAGCTGCGCCAGCAGGGGCGCGGTGAGGTCGATCTCGATCTCCATGGCGACGCCGGGCCGGTCGCGCTCTATCGCCTGGATGAAGGCGGGCAGGCAGCTCGCCGCCGCGATCTCGCCCGAGCCGATGCGCACCGCGCCGGTGGCGCCCGCGAAGTCGCTCGCCTCCAGCAGCACCTGTTCGAGCCCGTGGTAGAATGGCTCGCTCGCCTGGACGAGCCGCCGCCCGCGCGCGGAGAGCACCATTCGCCGCCCCTCGCGCTGGAACAGCTGGACGCCGAGTTGGTCCTCGATCTCGCGAACACGGGCGGAAATGGCGGGCTGGGTGGTGTTGAGCCGCTGCGCGGCGGCGGCGAAGGTGCCGAGCCGGTCGATCCACATCAGCGTTTCGAGATGGAACAGGGCGATGCGCTTCATGCTGAACTGATAACCAATGGCTATCGGAATTGATAAAAAATAATCCCTATTCGTAATGGGAGACGCGCTCTAGCTTCCGCTCCGCAATCGGAGAGGATTTGCCTCATGAAGAAGATCTATCCCAGCGCCGAGGCCGCGCTGGAAGGCGTGCTCAAGGACGGCCTGCTGATCGCGGCAGGCGGCTTCGGCCTCTGCGGGATCCCCGAGCGCCTGCTCGACGCGGTGCGCGATGCAGGGGTCAAGGACCTGACCTTCGCCTCGAACAATGCCGGCATCGACAACGAAGGCATCGGCAAGCTGCTGCGCACGAAGCAGGTGAAGAAGATGATCTCGTCCTACGTCGGCGAGAACAAGGAGTTCGAACGCCAGTTCCTCGCCGGTGAACTCGAGGTCGAGTTCTGCCCGCAGGGTACTTTGGCGGAGCGTATGCGCGCGGGCGGCGCCGGCATCCCGGGCTTCTACACCAGGACCGGCGTCGGCACCCAGGTCGCCGAGGGCAAGGAAGTGAAGGTCTTCGGCGGGCAGGAATATATCCTCGAGGAAGGCATCTTCGCCGACCTCAGCCTCGTCAAGGCATGGAAGGCGGACGAGACCGGCAACGTCGTGTTCCGCAAGACCGCGCGCAACTTCAACGTGCCCGCCGCCACCTGCGGCAAGGTCTGCGTGGTCGAGGTGGAGGAGATCGTGCCGGTGGGCAGCCTCGATCCCGACGCGATCCACCTCCCCGGCGTCTTCGTCCAGCGTATCGTCGTGGGCGCGCCCTATGACAAGAAGATCGAGTTCACGACGACCCGCGAGAGGGAGGCTGTCTGATGCCCTGGAATCGCAATGAAATGGCCGCGCGCGCGGCGAAGGAGCTTGAGGACGGGTTCTACGTGAACCTCGGCATCGGCATCCCGACGCTGGTGGCGAACTACGTGCCGCAGGACATCACCGTCACGCTGCAGAGCGAGAACGGGATGCTCGGCATCGGGCCGTTCCCCTACCCGGACGAAGTCGACCCCGACCTCATCAACGCCGGCAAGCAGACGATCAGCGAACTGCCGCAGTCGGCCTACTTCGACAGCGCGCAGAGCTTCGGCATGATCCGCGGCGGGCATATCGACCTGACCGTGCTCGGCGCGATGGAAGTGGCCGAGAACGGCGACATCGCCAACTGGATGATCCCGGGCAAGATGATCAAGGGCATGGGCGGCGCGATGGATCTCGTCGCGGGCGTCAAGAAAATTATCGTCGTGATGGAGCACACCTCCAAGAACGGCGATCCCAAGTTCATCCCCGCGTGCACCCTGCCGCTGACGGGCCGGAACGTGGTGGACATGGTCATCACCGACCTCGCGGTGTTCCAGCGCGCCGACCACGACAGCCCGTTCAGGCTGGTCGAGATGGCGCCGGGCGTCACCGCCGAGGAAATCGCCGCGAAGACGACCGCGCACTACGTGAGCTGAAGCCGCCGATGTCGTCCCCGTGTTCGCGGGGACGACGTTGCCGCGAGGGGGCTCGCCTTCCTCGGGACTTGTCATTATTCCTCCTCGCACTCGACGCCGAGAGGAATCCCATGACCTACACGCTGATCACCGCGAACCGGAACTATTCGAGCTGGTCGCTGCGCCCCTGGGTGCTGATGAAGGCCCTCGGCATTCCCTTCGAGGACGAGCTGGAACAGTTCACCATGCCGGTGAACTACGACGCCTTCCGCAGCTTCTCGCCCACCGGACAGGTGCCGGTGCTGATCGACGAGGAGCGCACGATCTGGGATTCGCTGGGCATCGCGCTCTACCTTGCCGACCGTCATCCCGGCGTCTGGCCCGCCGACGAGGACGCCCGGACTTATGCCCAGAGCGCGGTCTGCGAGATGCACGGCGGCTTCCCGGCGCTGCGCGGCTTCTGCACCATGAACGTGGGCGTGCGGGTGAAGCCCCGGCCGATGGACGGGCAACTGGTGCGCGAGATCTACCGGGTGCGCGAAATCTTCGAGGAAGGCCTGTCGCGCTTCGGCGGGCCATGGCTGGCAGGGCCGGAGTTCACCGTGCTCGACGCCTTCTACGCCCCGGTCGCCTTCCGCGTGCGTACTTACGGGCTCGACGTGGGGCGCGGCCAGGCGTGGGTCGACGCCGTGCTCGCCCATCCTGCGATGCGCCAGTGGGAGGAAGAAGCCCTGGCAGAGGAATGGCGCGAGGAAGGCCACGAGGCGGAACTGGCCGCAGCGGGCGAGATCATCGCGGACTATCGGAACGGAGGCTGATCCGATGCGGGTGCTGCTGACGGGCTCCTCGGGCTGGCTCGGCAGGCACCTCGCGCCGCTGCTGGAATCGCGGGGGCACGACGTCGTCGGGCTAGACGTGACGCCCGGCGCGGCGACCACGATCGTCGGCTCGGTGGCCGACCGGGGCCTGGTGTTCCAGGCGGTCGCGCATCATGGCATCGAGGCGGTGATCCACGGCGGCGCGCTGCACAAGCCGGACATCGCGCGGTTCCCGCGGCAGGCTTTCGTCGATGTCAACGTGACCGGCACGCTCAACCTGCTGGAAGCCGCCGCCGAGGCCGGGCATGCGCGCTTCGTGTTCACCTCCACCACCTCGCTGATGGTGCGCGGCGACGTGCGCGCCGGGGCGGGCGAGCAGGGCGCCTGGTGGATGGACGAGAGCTTCGGCCCCATCGCCCCGCGCAACGTCTACGGGCTCACCAAGCGTGCCGCCGAGGACCTGTGCCGCCTCGTTTCGCGGGAGAGCGGGATGGCGGTGGCGATCCTGCGCACCGGCCGCTTCTTCCCCGAGGACGACGATACCCATGCCGTGCCCTCCGGCCCGAACCTCAAGGCCAACGAGTTCCTGAACCGCCGCCTGACCGTGGCCGACGCGGCGCTCGCCCATCTTGCAGCGCTGGAGCGGGTCGAGGGGTGCGAGACCTTCGTGCTGTCCGCCCCGCCGCCGTTCGGCTGCGAAGATGCGGCGGAACTGGCGACCGACGCCCGCGCCGTGATCGCCCGCCACTTCCCCGAGGCCGAGGCGCTCTACGCCCAGGCCGGCTGGGTGCTGCCCGAACGGATCGAGCGGGTCTACGATCCCGCCAAGGCCGAACGCCTGCTGGGCTGGCGCGCGCGGACGGACTTCGCCGCGATCCTCGACGCGCTGCGCCGCGGCGCAGAGATGCCTTTCGCGCACAATCCGGAATGGGTGTCGCCTGTGCTGGGACAGCCATCCCGCGGATGATGCCGACTGTCTTGCGGCGGTCAGACGGGCACTCCATAACCCGCCGGTCATCACATGGGAGAATCTCGAATGGCCGACCTCGCCTCCATCCCGCTCGAGCGTATCGACGGCAAGTCCGACAGCCTCGCCGATCATGCCGGCAAGGTGCTTCTCGTCGTCAACGTCGCGTCCAAGTGCGGGCTCACGCCGCAGTACGAAGGGCTCGAGGCGATCTACAAGGAGTACCAGGACAAGGGCTTCGAAGTGCTCGGCTTCCCCGCCAACGACTTCGGCGCGCAGGAGCCCGGGACCCACGAGGAAATCGCCGAGTTCTGCTCGGTGAACTACGGCGTCTCGTTCCCGCTCTTCGCCAAGGCCGACGTCACCGGCGAGGCCAAGCAGCCGCTCTACGCCGCGCTGACCGAAGCCGTGCCGACCAAGCAGGGCGACGTCGCCAGCATGAAGGAGCGCTTCAAGGGCTATGGCATGACGCCGAACGACGACCCCGAAGTGCTGTGGAACTTCGAGAAGTTCCTGATCGCGCGCGACGGCTCGGTCGCGGGCCGCTTCGCTCCGGGCACCGCGCCCACGGACCCGTTGCTGATCGGCGCGATCGAGGCCGAACTGGCGAAGTAATCCGGGCGGGGGGCGTCAGTCCCCCACCAGGACGAACGGCGCCCAGCTTGCGGGGTGGGCGCCGCCGGGAATCGAGGGATCGCGCATCACGTCCAGCTGGGCGCGGCGCAGCGCCTCGGCCCGCGACAGGCCGGAGCTTGCGCCTTCCAGCGTGCGCAGCGTCAGGCGTCCGGCCACGTCGTCGCGCACCGGCCAGTGCGACAGAAGCAGCGCGCGCGAGCCCGCCGAGATGAACGCCCGCGCGAGACCCGAGTAAGTCGGCGCGTTTTCGCTGTCGCCCGCGCTGGTGTCGCAGGCGGAGAGGATCACCCAGTCCGCGTCGAGCCGCAGCTGCGCCACTTCCGAGGCAGTGAGCAGTCCATCGTCGAGCGCGCTCGGCACGCGCGGGGGCGTCATCACCAGCGCCGGTTCGACCACGCCCCGCAGTGCGCCGCCGACGAGGCCGTGGGTGGCGAAGGCGATCACCCGCGCCCGGTCGAGCGGGGCCTGCTTCACCGCCGTCTCGGTGGCGTCGGCACCGATCAGCAGCTGGCTCCGGGGGCCGAAGCGGCTCGCCATGTCGCGCAGTTCGCGCGCGGCGTCGGGCAGGCCGGGGAGCTGGGCAAGCGCATCGACGCCGACATCGCCCGCCCTCAGGCGCGGCGCCGAGCGCAGGGCCAGCATCGCGGGCGGACCGAGCAGCGGCGCGCCGATCCCCGCGAAGGTCGCCTCCTTGTCCGAGGAGGCGGGGCGGCGCGGCAGGGGAGAGGCGCTGATCATCACGCTGACCGCATGGTCGCGCGCCAGCCAGCGCGTTTCGCGCAGCGCCTGGGGATCGGCGTCGTCGCCCCTGGGAGGGCGGCTCACCAGCGCCGAGAACGGCACCGTCGAGAGGCTCCCGGGCGCCAGGATCTCCAGCTCTCGCACCGACTTCAGCGCGCGGCGGATGGCCTCGGGGAAGACCAGCCCGTAGAGTTCGTAGGCGGAGCGGCGGTCGAACCCGGCATGTGTCCGGTCGAGCAGGCCCGCCTCGACCGAGCCGCGCAGGCGCTGCTGCAGTTCCAGCAGGTGCCGGGGGGATACGTCGCCCGAGCCGATGACCACCGCATCGCGGGTGACCAGCTGCGTGACGAGGCCGATGTTGTCGCTGCCGATCAGGAGCAGGCCCTGGCCGGGCCGCAGCCGCGCGCGAGCATCGGCGAGCCTTGCCGGTTCCACCGCCGTAAGCGCCTGGTAACCCGGCACCAGCGCGGCGACGGCGGCATCCGCTGCGCGCAGTTTCGTGTCGAGGGCGGCAACCTGCGCGGTGAGGTCGCGGGCGGCGGCGGCATCGCCCGCGATCAGCGCCTGGTCCAGCGCCTTGCGCTGCTGGCGCCCCTGCGCGGCAAGCGCGAGGTAGCTGCGGATCGCCTCGCGCGCCTGGGGACCATAACTGTCCTGCAGCACGGCGAGCGAGGAGAACGCGCCCTGCAGGTCGCCCAGGTTCGCCATCTGCAGGGCATCGAACGCCTCGGCCTGCGCATCCGCCCGGTCGGCGATGCGCGCCAGCTGCATGAACGACAGGCGGAATTCGGCCGCCATCGAGAGCACGTCGCGGCGGGCGGTGGCGCGGTCGAGCAGGCGCGCACGCAGGGGCGCGAGGCCGGCGGACAGCATCGCGAGCGCCTCGTCCGCCTTGCCGTTCTCGGCGGCGATGCGCGCGGCGAGCGCGGTGACGGTGATGCGGCGCTTGTTGGTCGGGCTGGTCCCGCGAGAAAAACCCTCGCGCGCGTGGGCGATGAGCGGGGCGGCCTCGTCCGGCCGATCGGCATCGACGAGGACGCTGGCGAGGTTGTACTCAGCCGTCAGCACGGTCAGGTCCTCGGCCGAGGCGGAATATTTGCGCGCCACCGCCAGTGCCTTCTCACGCAGCGCGAGCACTCTGTCGTAGTCGCCGTCCCAGGCGGCGATGCGCGCTTGCTGGCCGATCATGGTCGACAGCCCGTTGGCCTGCAGGCGATCGGGATGGGCCTCGAAGATCGCCACGGCCCCGTCATAGAGCGGCCCCGCCTCCCCGCGCATGCCCGCATTGTCGAGCGCGTAGGCGAGGGCGTGCAGCGACATCGCCACTTGCGGGCTGCCGGGCGGCAGGATCGCCCGGCGCTTTTCCAGCGCGGCGCGCAGCAGCGGGATCGCCTGCGCGTACTGGCCTGCCTCCGACAGGATGGCGCCGAGCTGCTGCGTGGTGGCGACCCGCACGCGGTGGTTTTCGGGCAGGTGCGCCTCGGCCCAGGTGGCCGCTTCGCGCGCGGTGACGATCGCCGTCTCGGCATCCGAAACATAGAGCTGCAAGGCCGCGAGGCTGATCCCCCAGCTGGCCGGGGCTTCGAGGTTCTCGCCGGTCGCGGCGGCGTGGTTGCGGGCGATGACGACCGATTCGGCGACGAGCGGGATCGCATCGACCTGCCGGCCGCGCTGGTATTCGATCAGGCCGAGGCCATAGAGCGCCTCGCCGTATTCGGGGCTCTGCCGGCCTTCGAGGCGCGCGGCGAGGTCCAGCGCGCGGCGGGTGTAGGCCTCCGCCTCGTCCAGCTTGCCGAGCGAGCCCAGTTCAGAGCCGATGTGGAGCAGCAGCCCGGCGCGGTCAGCGGTCAGCGGCGCCTTGCGCGCCTCCAGCCCGGCCTCGACCTCCTGGAACAGCGCCAGCGCCTCCTCGGTGCGGTCGAGAGAAGAGAGCGCCTGCGCGCGCACCGCCCGGGCATAGAGCAGATCGACCGGATCGACGCGGCGGTCGCGGCCCGCGCGCGCGAGCACGTCGTCGACATGGCGCAGCGCGGTTTCGGGATCGCCGCTGGTGTCGTAGCCCCGCAGTGCGTGCAGTTCGTCGCCCGTCGGGGAAGGGCGCGGCCCCGCGGCGCCCGGGAGCATGATTGCCAGCACGATCGCGCACCACAGCCTGCGCATCCAGTCTCTATCCCGGTGAACGCGAACGGCCGCAAGTGATCGCTCGGTCGTCCGAGGAAAAGCGCATTCGGCTGTTAATACAACTCACAAGTTCTGTAATGACGGGTGAAATTCATGTCCCGTCGCCCGGGCCGCGACCGGCCGCGCGGGATCGGTGGTCCACTCGCTCCACGAGCCCGGATAGAGACGGCCGGCGGGCAGGCCGGCGACCGCCATGGCCAGTGCGTTGTGGCAGGCGGTGACGCCCGAGCCGCATTGCAGGATGGCGGGGGTGTCCTCCAGCAGCGCCGAAAAGTCGGCGGCGAGGCTGCCGGCATCGCGGAAGCGGCCATCGGGCGCAAGATTGTCGCGGAAGAAGCGGTTGCGGGCACCGGGAATGTGCCCGGCCACCGGGTCGAGCGGGTGGGGCGCGCCTGCGAAGCGCGAGGGATCGCGCGCGTCGAGGACCTGCGCCGCGCCCGTGCCGATCTGGGCGAGGACGTCGGCGGCGCTGACGGGGGCGGGCACCAGCGACGGGCCGGCCTCGAAGTCGCCCGAGGCGGCGCGCGGCGTCGTCCCGGTCTCGAGCGGCAGCCCGGCGGCGACCCAGGCGGGCTTGCCGCCGTCGAGCACCGCGACCTGAGCATGGCCGAGCCAGCGCAGCAGCCACCAGGCCCGCGCCGCCCAGGCCCCGCCGCTGCTGTCGTAGGCGACGACCTGCTGTCCCTTGCGCAGTCCCTGTCCGCGCAGCCAAGCTGCCATCGCCACCGGAGCGGGCAGCGGGTGGCGCCCGTTGCGTCCGTCGGGCGGCGAGGCGAGGTCGTTGTCGAGGTGGGCATGGCGGGCGCCGGGGATATGGCCCCTGGCGTAGATTTCGGTGCCTTTGTCCGGAGCGCCCAGGTCGAACTCGCAGTCGAGCAGCAGCACATCGCTGCCGGTCGTTATCAGGCCCTGCAGCGCATCGACGCCGATCAGCGTTTCGTAGACCATGATATGCGCTGCCTATGTGACCTGGTGGACACAAGGTAGGGTGTGCGGGGGCCGCTGTCGATGCGTTAGAGCAGCGGCCCGGCGGTTTTCACGCCGCTGCACCACGCCCCGAACAGATGTATGCGCTCCCACAGCAGCGCGCGGGTGCCGGCCATGTTGTGGACGTGCCCCATGCGCGGGCAGACGAACAGGTCGACGCTGGGGGCGGAGGCATAGGCGCGCGGCTCGCCGCGGGGGTCGGGCACGAGGTCGCGCACGCCCATCGCGCACAGGACCGGCACCGTGATCGCGGCGGCTTCGGGAGCGACGACGCCGGGCGTCAGCGTCGAACGGGCGGCGCGCTGGGGAGTGCGGCGGGCGTACCACGGCGGGGAAGGCGCATCGGGGTCGCCCCCGCGCGCAATGCCTTCGTAGTGGGCGAGGTCCTGCTCGACGACCTCGACCGGCACGTCGTCGTAGTGGAAACCCCAGGCCAGGGCCTCCCACGCGGCCTGGGCGGGTGCGCCTTGCACGGCCGCCAGTGCGGCGGCGTTGAGCGGCTCGCGGCACTCTGAGAGCCGTGCGTCGCGCGGATACCACGCGACCACCACCGGCGTGCCGCCGGGCGGCGTCGCGGGGTGCGCGTGGACCGCGCTGAAACCCAGCACGGCGATCCCGTCGAAACTGCCGTGCCGGGCCTGCTGGCAGATCAGCAGCGCCCCGCCGAGCGACTGGCCGATGCCGATCACGCAGGCGCCGCTAATGGGGGGATAACCCGGCGCTAATACACCGTTGGCGAGGCGCAGAACGATCTCCGCCTGCGCGGCGTGGGCGGCGGCGGTGAGCACCGCATAGCCGAGATCCTCGGGGTCGATCCCGCTGGAACCGTCGCAGCCCAGCCAATCGAGCGCCACGAAGATCCAGCCCCGCTGCGCATGGTAGGCGCCCTGCGCTCCGCTTCCCGCGCCCGGGAGGTCGCAGGTATAGTACCCGCGCGCATAGCTGCTGCTGGGCATGGCGACGCAGATGACCGGACGGTCGGGCAGGGCGGCGGGCTCGGGCAGGACCACCGTGGCCGAGACCCGTGCCGCCACGCCCAGCCCCACCGCATCGCTGACATCGACGCCGACTTCGAGCTGTCGCACGCGCTTCCTTCCTTGTCCCGTCCGCATGTCTTGTCACCCTGATTGACCGCGCGGGGCAATGGCATATTGTCCACCGCATAGACCGATCGTCCCGAGGATCGGCAGCGAGAGAGGACCGCCAGCCATGCCCGGCCAGTCCGAGACGAGGACCCTGACGGAAGGATCGCCGAATGCGCGGCGCGGCCTGTCCGAACTGCTGGGAGACCTGCGCCTCGCCGGACGGACGTGGTGCTACGGCGACTTCGGCGGCCATGCCGGCTGCGCGGTGGCTCCGGGCGATGCGGTCTTCGTCCACGCGGTGATCCACGGCACCCTGCGCCTCGCCTGCGCGGGCGGGGCGATGGCGCATCTCGGACAGGGCGACGTGGCGCTGGTGCTTTCGGGCGAGGCCCACGCCCTGCGTACGGCAGCGGGGGCCGCCGCTCAGCCCCATGACTTCCTGCGCCGCGAGAGCGAGCACGACGTGCCGCCGACGCTGGCGTTCGGCGAGCCCGACCGCATCGGCGCAAGGGTGCTCAGCGCCCGGCTTCGCGCGACTTGGCCGGGCGAAGTGGTGCGCTCCTCGCTGCCGGCACTGCTGCGAGGAGCGCCGGGCCTGCTGCAGGCAGACGCGCTGGCGCTGGCGGGGATGGGCGCCGGATCGACCGCGCTGCTGACCCGTATCGCCGAGGTGCTGCTCGTCGCCACGCTCCGCGCCGACCCCGCCTGCCGCCGCATCCTCGCCAGCGAGAAGCGCGACCCGGTGGAGGAAGCCATGCAACTGATCGCGGCGAGCCCGGCACATCCCTGGACGGTCGAATCGCTCGCCCGCGCGGTGGGCATGGGGCGTTCGAACTTCGCCGCGCATTTTTCCGCCGGGATCGGCAAGGCACCGATGGAGGTGGTGGCGCAGGCCCGGATGGAGCACGCGGTGATGCTGCTGCGGCAGGGGCGGATGAAGATCGCCGAGATCAGCGAGCTCGCGGGCTATGGCTCGGAGGCCGCGTTCAGCCGCCGCTTCAGTCGCCACTTCGGCGTGACGCCCAGCCAGATGCGCGAGGAAGCGCGTGCGGCGAGGGCCGAGGCGGAAGCGGTCCCGGCCTTCCGGGCGATGCTGGGCGGGGCGCGCAGCCGCACCGTGCCGCGCGAGGTCGCGGCGCCCGAAGGTGCGTCGGCCGGCGACCGTCTCCCTCCGGGCCATGTCTTCATCACCCCGGGACGGCGGGACTGAGGGGCAAGGCACGGCGCTGGACGATCGGTCAAAGCGCATGGAGGCGCGGGGCTTCTCTCCGCCCCCGACTTACGCGACCCATGACGCAACGAAACAAAAGCACGGGAGAGCACCATGGCCACCGCCGCCCTCGAGAGGCATGCCGAGACCCGCTACAAGGTCATCGACGCCGATACGCACCTCACCGAACCGCACGACATGTGGACGCGCCGCGCGCCCGCCTCGATCCGCGACCGGGTGCCGCAGGTGAAGATGCTGAACGGCCAGCGCTGCTGGGTGATCGACGGCGACAAGTCGATCGGCACCGGCGCCCACCCCAACAGCGCGATCCTCAAGGACGGCGGCAAGGTCCGCGTGCTCGACGAGTTCCTCAAGCTGCAGTTCGAGGACGTTCATGTCGGGTCATCGTCGCTCAGGGAACGGCTGCAGGTCATGGACGAGTGCGGGATCTTCGCGCAGATCGTCTACCCCAATATCCTCGGTTTCGGCGGGCAGGCGGCGGCGCATGTCGATGCCGACCTGCGCCTCGCCTGCGTGCAGATCTACAACGACGCGGTGGCCGAGATGCAGGCCGAATCGAACGGCCGCTTCTTCCCGATGGCGCTGCTGCCGTGGTGGGACGTGGGGCTGTCCATCAGGGAGACCGAGCGCTGCGCGGCGATGGGCCTGCGCGGCATCAACATCAATTCGGACCCCCACCTCGTCGCGCTGGATGGCGGGAAGATTCCCGACCTCGCGCACGAGCACTGGTATCCGCTGTGGGAAGCCTGCGAGGGCCTGGAGATGCCGGTGAACTTCCACATCGGCGCGTCGGAAACCTCGATCGACTGGATGGGTCAGCAGGGCTGGCCCTCGCTCACCCGCGACCTGCGCTCGGGGATTTCGGGGGCGATGCTGTTCTTCAACAACGGCAAGGTGGTGGCGAACCTGATCTACTCGGGCCTGCTCGACCGCTTCCGCAAGCTCAAGTTCGTCTCGGTGGAAAGTGGGATCGGCTGGGTGCCGTTCATGATGGAAGCGCTCGACTACCAGCTCGTCGAGATCGCGGAAGGGCGTAGCTTCGAGAAAAAGCCCTCCGAGTATTTCCAGAGCAACTTCTACGCCTGCTTCTGGTTTGAGACCGGCCAGAACGCCGCCGACATGGTCCGCAAGGTCGGCGTCGACAACGTGCTGTTCGAGACCGACTTCCCGCATCCCACCGGGCTCTATCCGATCGAGAACCTCGAGGGCCGCATGGGCGACCTGACGCACGAGGAGAAGGTTAAGGTGCTGGGGGGGAACGCGGCGAAGCTCTACCGCATCGAGGTGTGAGTTTCACGAAAGCACCGGCCTGCAAACACCCCGTCGCCCCGCGCAGGCGGGGCCCGCTCCCTTCCTGGCGCCACGCCCGCAAAAAGAAGCGTCGTCCCCGCCTGCGCGGGGACGACGGGGGAGGGGACGTGGGAATGGCACATGAGACGTGCGCTATGGGGGCGAAGCGTCGCCCGGGCGGTTTTGCGCCGCACGGGGGCGGACCCGCTTCTGCCCGCGGCAATTGTCGGTAAGCCTGCGCCAAAGCATCCCCGGGAGAGACCATCATGACCTACAGAGTTGCCATCGTCACCGGCGCCGCCGCCGGCATCGGCGCCGCCTGTTCGAAGCGGCTGGCGCAGGACGGCGTCGCGGTCGGCGTGCTCGACCTCGACGAGGCGCGCTGCGCGGAGACGGTGCAGACGATCAAGGACGCGGGCGGCACCGCGATCGCGCTGGGCGCCGACATCTCCAACCGCGAGCAGGCAGCAGCCGCCGTCGCCAGGGCCCGCGACGCGCTCGGCCCGATCTCTATCCTGGTGAACAACGCCGGTGTCACCGACTTCACCCCGTTCGAGGAGTTGACCGACGAGCGCTGGGACCTGATCTATGCGATCAACGTGCGCGGGCCGATGGTGATGACGCAGCTGGTGCTCAAGGACATGAAGGACGCCGGCTGGGGGCGTATCGTCAACGTCTCGTCCTCCTCGGCGCAGACCGGGGCGATCAACATGATCTGCTATTCCTCGTCGAAGGGCGCGGTGGTGACCATGACGCGCTCGATGGCGCAGGAGTTCGGGCCCTACGGCATCACCGTCAACAACATCCCGCCCGGCTCGGTGATGGGCACGATCATGTCGGAAGCCAACCGCGAGCGTTTCCAGATTCCCACCGAAGTGCTGACCCAGACCATCCCGGTGCGCCGCATGGGCGAGCCCGCCGACATCGCCAACGCCTGCGCCTGGCTGTGCCACGAGGCCTCTGGCTACGTCACCGGCCAGACCATCGGCGTCAACGGCGGCCGCGTGGTGAGCTGAACGAGAGGCTGCGCCCAGGCGCTACAGCCGGCCCGTTGCCCCCGGTCATCCCCGCGAAGGCGGTGGTCCCGCTTGTTCTTCTGGCGCCGCGCGCAGAGTAAGCGTGGCCCCGGCCTTCGCGGCGGCGACGGATTTTTCCATCCGGGGGCTGAGGCCGCCGCCCGGCCACACCAGATACTCGCAGTTCCAGAATCACAAAGGGGCCGGCAACTTGCGCTGCCGGCCCCGATCCACATGGGGCGTGGAAATCGTCGCGACCCGACGATCAGGCCTTCTTGTCGGCCTCGTAACGCTCGATGGCTTCGATCACTATGCGGCGTGCGTCTGCGGCGTTGCCCCAGGTGCCGACGCGAACCCACTTTTCCTTTTCCAGGTCCTTGTAGTGGGTGAAGAAGTGCTCGACCTGCTGGTAGACGATGTCGGGCAGGTCTTCCTTCTCCTGCACGTGCGAATAGTACGGGAAGGTCGAGTTGATCGGCACGCAGAGCAGCTTCTCGTCGCCGCCGTGCTCGTCTTCCAGGTTGAGGACGGCGATCGGGCGCACCTTGACGACGCAGCCCGGAATGAACGGCGAGCGGGCGACGACGAGCGCGTCGAGCGGGTCACCGTCGGGCGAGAGGGTGTGCGGCACGAAACCGTAGTTAGCCGGGTAGCGCATCGGCGTGTGGAGGATGCGATCGACGAACAGAGCACCCGACGCCTTGTCGAACTCGTACTTGACCGGCTCACCGCCGACGGGAACTTCGATGATGACGTTCAGGCTCTCTGGCACATTGTCGCCAACGGGAATCATGTCGATGCGCATAACGGTCCTTACTTTAACTGGCACGGCGAAGTCGCACCGGTTGGATCTCGATGCGGCCGGACTTAGCGGCGCAACTATTGCACTGCAACAGCCTATTGGAATGAACGTAATTGAGTTGGGTGGGGGCGTCCGGCTCCCGATTTTCCCTTTTAGTTTTTGCGGGAGGTCAGGAGTCGATCCAGTCCGTTGGTCTTGCCTGGCGTGGTGCTTTCCAGCGCCGGATAGCGAAGGCCGCCGTGGTAGTCGATCGAGATCGTCTGGTAGCGGTCGTCCCGCCGCACGAGCAGCGCGATCGGTGCCTTCGAGGACCTGGCAGCGGTGATCGCGTCCTTGATGACGTCCTCGGAGTAGGCGATCCCGTTGACGGCAGTGACCTTGACCGTGTTGACGATCCCGGCGTCGTAGGCGGGGCCGTCCCACAGCGTTGCGGTGACTTCGCCGTCCTTGTTGAGCGTCATGCCCAGCGAGTACGTGAGATCTACGTTCTTGCGCGATTCCGCGACGCCCTTGTCGTAGGCGTTCTGCTTGTCCTTCCAGACCAGCTTGTAGCCGCCCATCTCGATGCCCTTGAGCGGCGCGGGTTGCCCCGTCGCGTAGAGGCGGGTGCGCAGGAAGCTGGCCCAGTCGTAGGCATAGATGCCGTTCAGCGTC
The DNA here is from genome assembly GCF_059416165.1 of Novosphingobium sp. GW821-FHT09E05. Taxonomy (NCBI): domain Bacteria; kingdom Pseudomonadati; phylum Pseudomonadota; class Alphaproteobacteria; order Sphingomonadales; family Sphingomonadaceae; genus Novosphingobium; species Novosphingobium sp. GW821-FHT09E05. The sequence goes on along the minus strand of NZ_JBWKOQ010000002.1, from coordinate 382,698 downwards.
GCCACGATCTCGTCGAAGTCGTAGGTCAGCTCGCCCCAGTCGCCGTCGCGCACGCCAAAGAACGCCCGGGCGAAATCGTCGAGGCCCTTCTTGCCGGCAGTGCCCTGGCGGATGATCTGGTCCGCCTCGAGCCAGGTCAGCGCTCCTTCGACGTAGTAGTCCTCGCCGCGGGTGAGCGAGGAATAGGGCAGCGGCTTGCGGCGGTTGAGCTGCGGCGCGTTGACGGTGTCCTCGACCGAGCGCCAGCCACGGCCGGGCGTACCTTCGACGTACTTGGCGGCGGCACTGGCGAAAGAGCCGAGGATGGTGTCGCGCGTCTGTACCCCGGAGCGGGCCGCGAGGACGTAGCCCCAGAACTGGGTCTGGCCCTCGTACATCCACAGCAGCGTGTTCTGCATCGGCTGCTGGTAGTCCGGCGTCCAGGCATCGGCGCCGCGGCGGAACTTGCCGTTCCAGCTATGGACGAACTCGTGCGGGATCACGTTGCGATCCCAGTCCATGTCGTCCCACTTGGTCCAGACCTTGGGCTCCATCTGGTTTTCGCTCGAGCGATGATGCTCGAGGCCGATGCCGCCCATGCGGTCGGTCAGTGCCAGCAGGAAATCGTAGTGGTCGAAATGCCTGGCGCCGAAGGTTGCGAGCGATTCGGTGACGAGATTGCGATAGGTCTGCAGATGCTCGGGCTTGATCGCCAGCATTTCGGCCTCGTCGGCGACGACGTCCATCGAGACGCCCTGACCGAGGTCGAAGCGCTGCGCGTGAACGCCGGCGAAGATCGGCGAATCGACCAGCCGCTCGAAGTCGATCGCGTTCCAGGTCACCTTGTCGCCCGATCGCACCGTGCCGTCGAGCGCGGTGTAGACGCTCCATCCCTTGGGGAAAGTCACCGTGGGCTTCATGACGATGCCACGGGTGTAGTAACCGGCGGGGTAGAGGCTCATCTTCTCCCACTGGAGGTTGAGCATCTCGCGGGTCATCGTCACGCGGCCCTCGCTGGTCTGCAGCGGCGAGGTATGGACGAACTTCGCGGTGACCGTCCTGGTGCCTTCGGGCAGCGCGAGGTGGAAGGCATTGACCGCCACCGTGTCGCGCACCCAGGGAATCTCCTTGCCGTCGGCGAAGAAGTGGATCTGGGCGAGCAACGCGTAAGGGCCGGTTTCGGAGTGGTTACCGGGCAGCCAACCGGCCTGCAGCAGCGTCAGCGAGGTCGTGCCCGCCGCCACCGGGAATGTCTGCGTAACGCGGTAGACGCCGCGATCGATGTCGCTGGCGTCGATGGCGAGCGCGATCGTGCCGGCGTAAGGCACGTCGCGCGCAGCCGCGATCGCCGGTGGCAGCGGGGGCGCCATGGGAGTGCTGCGGGTAGCGTCCTGTGCCGGTGCGGCGGTCGACAGGAACAGGGAGGCGAGGAGCGTGGTAGTCGCGAACCGATAGATCATTACGCAATCCATTGCGTCTGGAATCGGGTTTGGCAACTATCGAAAGATCCATTTCCCCCGCTACCACTTCCCCCAGCGGCGCGTTGGGGCTAAGCGCGCGCGTCATGAACACTACGCCACAGGCCATTCGCGGAACCCAGGATATCTTCGGTGCAGAGGCTGAAGCTTTCGCCCACGTCGTCGAGACGTTCGAGCGCGTGCGCCGCCTCTATCGCTTCCGCCGGGTCGAGATGCCGGTGTTCGAAAAGACCGCCGTGTTCTCGCGCTCGCTGGGCGAGACGACCGACGTGGTCTCCAAGGAAATGTACTCGTTCGAGGACCGCGGCGGCGAATCGCTGACCCTGCGGCCCGAGTTCACCGCCGGCATCGCCCGAGCCTACCTGACCGACGGCTGGAAGCAGTTCGCCCCGCTCAAGGTCGCCACCCACGGTCCGCTGTTCCGCTACGAGCGCCCGCAGAAGGGTCGCTACCGCCAGTTCCACCAGATCGACGCCGAAGTGATCGGCGCGCCCGAGCCGATGGCCGACGTGGAACTGCTGGTCATGGCCGACCAGCTGCTCAAGGAACTGGGCATTTCGGATGGCGTGACATTGCAGCTCAATACGCTGGGCGACGGCGCCAGCCGCGATGCCTGGCGCGCCGCGCTGGTGGAATACTTCCGCGATCACAGGGATGCGCTGAGCGAGGATTCGCAGGACCGTCTGGAGCGCAACCCGCTGCGCATCCTCGATTCCAAGGACCCGCGCGACAAGCCCTTCACCGCCGACGCGCCCAGGATCGACGACTTCCTCTCGGGCGAGGCGCAGGACTTCTTCGGCGCGGTGACACAAGGGCTCGAGGCGGCCTCGGTGGACTTCGTCCGCGCCCCGGCCCTTGTGCGCGGGCTGGACTACTACAGGCACACGGCTTTCGAATTTGTGACAGACCGTCTGGGCGCACAGGGCACCGTGCTCGGCGGCGGCCGGTATGACGGCCTGATGGTCGCGCTCGGTGGTCCCGAGACCCCTGCAGTCGGCTGGGCGGCGGGGATCGAGCGGCTGGCGATGCTGGTCGCCGATGCCGGCGGCGCGGCGGAAACTCCGCTCACCGCGATCCTCGCGGTTGAGGACGATGCGGCACTTTCCTTCGCGCTCAAGGCGCTGACCGCACTGCGCCATCAGGGCATCGACGCCGAGATGATCGCCACAGGCAGCCCCCGCAAGCGCTTCGACAAGGCCGTGAAGCTGGGCGCCAAGGTGCTCGTCTCGTTCGTCGTGAAGGACGGCGTGCCCACCGCCAACCTGCGTGCCGGCGACACCACGCCCGCACGCCTGGCGGTCGAGCAGGTGCTGGTGTCGATCCACCCGTGAGCTCGAACCTGTCATCCCGTCCTTGCCGGACCGCCAACCCCGTCGCCCCCGCGAAGGCGGGGATGACGAGAGAGTTTGGCTTGGCGACGGCCGACGGCATGACCTACATCCGTCGTCACCCTGACCATGTCGGGGGAAGGGCCTGATGGCGATATCCGACGCCCGCCTCGCGCAGATGGCCGCGCGCCTGGCCGAACTCGAAGCGCGGCTCGCCTCGGGCACGCTGGAGGGTGATGCCTTCGTCGCCGCCAGCCGCGACTATGCCGAGCTGGAGCCGGTGGCGCGCGTCGCGGCCGACGTCGCCTCGATGCGCGGCGAACTCGAACTGCTCCAGAAGCTCGAAGACCCCGACCCCGAGATGCGCGCGCTCGCCGCCGAGGAAGTGCAGCGCCTCAAGACCGAGCTGCCTGATGCCGAGCGCCGCCTCGCCGTCTCCATGCTCCCGCGTGATGCGGCCGACGTGCGCCCGGCGATGCTCGAAATCCGCGCCGGCACCGGCGGCGACGAGGCCGCGCTGTTCGCCGCCGACCTCTACCGCATGTACGAGAAATACGCCGCCGAACAGGGCTGGCGGGTCGAGATGGTCAGCGCCAACGCCAGCGACGTGGGGGGCTTCAAGGAAGTTGTCGCCAATATCTCGGGCTCGGGCGTGTTTGCCAAGCTCAAGTTCGAAAGCGGCGTCCACCGCGTCCAGCGCGTGCCGGTGACCGAGAGCGGCGGGCGGATCCACACCTCCGCCGCGACCGTCGCGGTGCTGCCCGAACCGACCGAGGTAGACGTGCAGGTCGAGGACAAGGACCTCAAGATCGACATCTACCGGGCGAGCGGCGCTGGCGGCCAGCACGTCAACACCACCGATTCGGCGGTGCGCATCACCCACCTGCCCTCGGGCCTCGTGGTGATCTGTCAGGACGAGCGCAGCCAGCACAAGAACAAGGCGAAGGCCATGCAGGTCCTGCGCGCGCGTCTCTACGAGAAGATGCGCGACGAGGCGCAGGGCGCCGAGGCCGAGGCGCGAAAGGCGATGGTCGGTTCGGGCGACCGCTCCGAGCGCATCCGCACCTACAACTTCCCGCAAGGGCGCGTCACTGACCACCGCATCAACCTGACGCTCCACCGCCTGCCCGAGATCCTCGAGGGGCCGGGCCTTGCCGAACTGGTCGATTCGCTCATCGCCGAGGACGAGGCCAAGCGCCTCGCGGCTATGGATGGCTGAGCCCTTCCCCCGGCCGCAGACACCGCCCGTTCGCGCGGCACGAACGGGGCTGGCGTGCTGATTTCCGAAGCCATCCGCGATGCCGCCCGGCGCCTTGCCCCCACCAGCGACACCGCCCGGCTCGACGCCGAAGTGCTGATGGCCCGTGCGCTGGGCGTCGACCGCTCGGCGCTGCTGCTGCGCCACATGCGCGATCCCGCGCCCGATAGCTTCGCGCCCTTGGTCGAACGCCGTGCGGCCAGCGAGCCGGTGGCCTACATCACCGGTCGCCAGGAATTCTTCGGCCTGCCCTTCATCGTCGGCCCCGACGTGCTGATCCCGCGGGGCGATTCGGAAACGCTGGTCGAAGCCGCTCTCGCTGCCCGCCCGGACGCCCGAAGCGTGCTTGACTGCGGCACCGGCTCGGGCGCCCTGCTGCTGGCGGTGCTGGCGAACCTGCCGGATGCGCGCGGGCTGGGCATCGACCGCTCGTCCGGCGCACTCGCCGTCGCATCGGCCAACGCGCGGGCGCTCGATCTCGCCGGCCGCGCCGAAATGCGCGTCGCCGACTGGCATGCGCCCGGCTGGAGCGAGGGTCTCGGCGGCCCCTTCGACCTCGTCCTCGCCAACCCGCCTTACGTCGAGGATGGCGCTGTCCTCGAAACCTCGGTCCACGCCTTCGAGCCTGCCGGCGCGCTGTTTTCGGGGCCCGAGGGGCTCGACGACTACCGGGTGCTGGTGCCCCAGCTTTCCGGCCTGCTGGCCCCCGGCGGTGTCGCGCTGGTGGAGATAGGGCATGCGCAGGCGGAGGCGGTCGGCGCGATCGGCGCGGCCTGCGGATTGACCGCGCAGCTCCACCGCGACCTTGCCGGACGCGCTCGGGTCGTCGCTTTTTCGGTGGGTAACCTGCAGGAGCGGTAAGTTTTTGCTTGGAATTCGCCGGTACAATGCCTAGAGATTGAAGCGAACCGGCTTATGGACGATGTTTTCCCATACCCGGTTCGCCTCCACTATTTGCAAGCGTTCGTGGTTTAAGCGCCACGGCAGGGCAAATGGGGAACTCGCGGCAGCCGGGGGCCAGCCGGGATCATATCACGTTCGGCAGACCGGCCCTTGGGGCTCAGGTCGATGCTAAGGGTTTTGAGGAAAATCATCCTTGAATAACAATCGCGGTAACAACAACAACCGCCGGCGTGGCCGCGGTAACAACAATCGCCAGCAGGGCGGCGGCCAGCAGACCAACCGGATCGACAGCAGGGCACGCGGCAACGCGCCGCAGATGCTCGAGAAGTACCGGAAGCTGGCCCATGACGCCCATCTGAACGGTGACCGGGTGACGGAGGAATACAACCTCCAGTTCGCTGATCACTACTTCCGCGTCATCGCTGACCAGAAGCAGCGGCAGGACGATTCGCGCCAGCCGCGCCGGGATGACCGGCCGTCGGAATATGGCGACGATTTCGCCGCGGCCGAGTACGATCCCTATGGCGAGACGCCCTCGATGCCGGCCAGTCACGCCGATCGTGGCCCGCGCCAGGACCGTGAGCCCCGCGAGCAGCGCGAACAGCGCCAGGATCGCTACGAGCGCGAACCGCGTGTCGAAGCGGCGCCCGAGGCGCCCGTCGAGGCGGCTGCGGAAGAGGTCGCGCAGGTTGTCGGCCAGGCTCCCGGTGCGGTCTACGAACCGCCCGAGAATCCCTTCGTGCGGGACAACCGCGGTCCGGGCCGCGGCCTGAAGCAGCGCAAGCCGCGCCCTGCGCGCGACGAAGACGCTCGCGCAAGCCAGCCCGACGCATCCTCGCAGGATGTTTCGGACGAGCGGGGCGGCAACTTCGACGCCGCCGTGCTTCCGCCCGCGATTTCCGCCCGGCCCGCCCGCAAGCCCAAGGCCGCCCCGGCGCCTGCCGAGCAGACCTCGGAAGCACCGGAGGCTTCGGCCGAACCCGCCGGCGAGGAAAAGCCCCGTCGCCGCCGTGCCCGCAAGCCTGCAGCCGACGATGCGGGCGCCACGCCCGAAGCCGTGAACGGCTGATCCCTGACATCCGGCGCGGCGCAACTGGACTTGCGCCGCGCCGGACCGGGCTTACAAGCCCAAGGCGATGCAGTCCGATCGGCGCGCTTCGCCCACCCCCCGAACCCTGAGCCTCGCGCTCGTCCCCGCACGGCCTCGTGGCCGCGCCCTGGCGGCGACCGTCGCCGGCGCCGTGGCCGCCTGCGGCTTCCAGCCCCTCGCGCTCTGGCCGCTGACGTTGATCGGTGTTGCGTGGCTGCTCGAACTCGCGGTGCGGGCCCGCACCGGCCGGCAGGTCTTCGCGCTCGGCTGGTGCTTCGGCCTCGGTCACTTCACGCTCGGCAACAACTGGATCGCCACGGCCTTCACCTACCAGGCCGAGATGCCCGCATGGCTCGGCATGATCGCGGTCGTGCTGCTGGCGCTGTACCTGGCGCTGTTCCCGGCCGTGGCGCTGCTGGCCGCCTGGCTGCTCGCCCGTCCCGATCGTGACACCGGCCCTCGCGCCTTTGCGCCGCTGGTGTTCGCCCTGGCAGGAGCCTGGATCCTCGCCGAGTGGACGCGTGGCTGGCTGTTCACCGGCTTTCCGTGGAATCCCATGGGCGTGGCGCTGCTGGGTCCGTTCGACAGCCGGGGGCTCGCGCTGCTGACGCCGTGGATCGGGACCTATGGGTTATCCGGCATCCTCGTCCTGCTGGCGGGCCTGCCCGGGGTCTTCGCCAGGGCGGCGGGGCTGAGCCAAGGCAAGGCGCGGGCGCTCTGGGCATTGCCCGTCGTCGCCGTTGCGGCCGCGCTGGGGCTGGTCATGTACGCGCCGGGCCCGCAGGCGACGCAGGGCGCCATTCCCTATACTCTCGTGCAGCCGGACCTGCGGCAGGAGGTGATCGACGATCCGCGTCATTTCGAGCCCAACTTCCGCAAGCTCGCCACGCTCTCGCTGCCGCGCCGGGCAGGTGATCGCCGGCTGGTGCTGTGGCCCGAGTCGGGGCTCGGCGACTTCCTGCGCGATGGTTACCCGGACTACGTCTACAGCGCCTATACCTACGCCGGGGACCCGCTCGTCTCGCGGCGCCGCATCGGCCGGGTGATCGGCCCCTACGGCCTGCTGCTGACGGGCGCGGTCGACCTCGTCATCAAGGACGGGGAAGAAATCGCCGCCCGCAACTCGGTGACCGCGCTCGACGGCGGCGGCGCCCTGCTTGCCGGCTATTCCAAGGCCCACCTCGTGCCTTTCGGCGAGTACCTTCCGCTGCGCTGGCTGCTCGAACCGCTGGGCGCCAGCCGCTTCGTCGCCGGCAGCCTGGACTTCTGGCCGGGCCCGGGCCCCCGCACCATCGACTTCGGCGCCTACGGCGAGGCGGGTATCCAGATCTGCTACGAGATCGTCTTCAGCGGACAGGTCGTCGATCGCCGGAACCGGCCCGACTACATCTTCAATCCTTCGAACGACGGCTGGTTCGGCGGCTGGGGGCCGCCCCAGCATCTCGCCCAGGCCCGCCTCCGCGCGATCGAGGAGGGCCTGCCGGTCCTGCGCTCGACCACCACCGGGATCAGCGCGGTGGTCGATGCCGACGGCATCGTCCGCGCCTTGGTGCCATGGCACCGGGCAGGACGACTCGACGGTCGCATCCCGCCACCGCATGAGCCGACCCTCTTCGCCCGGTATGGCAACGTGCTGCCGCTGGGCATCGCCGCGCTGCTGCTTTTTGCAAGCCTTTGCGTGGTTGCACTGAGGCGCCCGCGGGGCTAGACCGACCGCCACATAAAGTTTCCTTTATATCCCAAGGTCTCTCATGCGCAGCAACTACGTCTTCACGTCCGAGAGCGTCTCGGAAGGTCATCCCGACAAGGTTTCCGACCAGATTTCCGATGCCATCGTCGATCTCTTCCTCTCCAAGGATCCCGAGGCGCGCGTCGCCTGCGAGACCCTGACGACGACCCAGCTCGTGGTCCTCGCCGGCGAAATCCGCTGCAAAGGCGTCTACGAGAACGGCGAATGGGCACCCGGCGCACTCGACGAGATCGAGAAGACGGTCCGCGCGGTCGTGAAGAAGATCGGCTATGCGCAGGACGGTTTCCACCACGAGACCTTCGAGCTGATCAATCGCCTCCACGGCCAGTCCGCACAGATCGCCCAGGGCGTCGATGCCTCGGGCAACAAGGACGAAGGCGCCGGCGACCAGGGCATCATGTTCGGCTTCGCCTGCGACGAGACGCCCGACTTGATGCCGGCGACGCTCTACTACAGCCACAAGATCCTCGAGCGCCTCGCCGCCGACCGTCATTCGGGCACGGCTCCCTTCCTCGAACCCGATGCCAAGAGCCAGGTCACACTGCGCTTCGAGGACGGCGTGCCCGTCGCCGCGACCGCTGTGGTCGTCTCGACCCAGCACCAGGCCGGTTACGACAAGGGCGACAAGGAAGCCGAGCTCAAGGCCTACGTCCGCCAGGTCGTCACCGAACTGCTGCCCGCGGGCTTCGTCACCGACGAGACGGCGTTCCACATCAACCCGACCGGCTCGTTCGAGATCGGCGGCCCCGATGGCGACGCCGGGCTGACCGGCCGCAAGATCATCGTCGACACCTATGGCGGCGCGGCTCCGCACGGCGGCGGCGCGTTCTCGGGCAAGGATCCCACCAAGGTCGACCGCTCGGCCGCCTACGTCACGCGCTACCTCGCCAAGAACGTGGTCGCCGCCGGCCTCGCCACGCGCTGCACGATCCAGATCTCGTACGCGATCGGCGTGTCGCAGCCGCTATCGCTCTACGTCGATACGCACGGTACCGGCACCGCGAAGGACGCCGACCTCGAAGTGGCGATCGCCAAGGTCGCGGCCGACACGCTCGGCGGTCTGACCCCGCGCGGAATCCGCGTCGGCCTTGGCCTCAACAAGCCGATCTACGCCAGGACCGCCGCCTACGGCCACTTCGGCCGCCAGCCCGAAGGCGACCTGTTCCCCTGGGAGCGCACCGACCTCGTCGACGCGCTGAAGGCCGCGCTGGGCTGATAGCCGCAGGCGGCCGGGGCTGTCTCCTGGTCGCCGGGTCAAAGGCCACAACGGGACATAAGACCCCGTCGTCCCCGCCTACGCGGGGACGACGGGCCTTTTTGTTCGAATGATTCAATTGATCGGTAGCCCGGCACTGCCACGCTCGCCAATCCGCGATGGCGCGTAGCGCTCATCGTCGCCCCTTGCCACCGCCGAAACAGGCGATAGCTTCCCCTCATCACGCCGCGCTTTCCAGACGCGGACCGCAGGGGACTTATCCATGATCGAAACCGACCGCCGCGGCGCTCTCGGCCTTGCCGCCGCCCTTCCTCTCGCCTCGGCCATCCCGTCGCTGCTCGCAGGCGCGGCCCATGCCGCAGAGACTTCCGCCGCCGCCTGGGACCTCACCGAACTCTACCCCGATCTCGCCGCCTGGGACGCCGCGCGCAAGGACGTGGTCGCCGCGCTGCCGCGCCTCGCCGCCTACAAGGGCACGCTGGGGCAAGGCGCGGGCGCCATGGTCAAGGCGCTGGAAGATATCTCGGCGGTGACGCTGAGGTTCATGCGCGTCTACGTCCACGCCTCGCTGCGCGCGGACGAGGACGTGCGCGTCTCCGCCAACCAGGAACGTAATGCGCAGGTCGAAGACCTCTACGCCCAGTTCGGCGAGGCGACCGCCTGGACCAGCCCGGAAGTGCTGGAACTCGGCAAGGACAAGGTCGAAGGCTACATCGCCGCGAACGATACGCTGAAGCGCCGCTTCGCCTATTCACTGCGCAAGACGCTGCGGCAGGCAGCGCATACGCTGGACACCAAGGGCGAGCAGATCCTCGCGGCCGTGTCCTCGCCGCTGTCTGGCCCGCAGACGATCCGGGAGCAGCTGTTCAGCTCGGACATCCCCTGGCCCACGGTCACCCTGTCCGACGGGCGCAGCCAGCGGCTCGACGCGCAGGGCTATACCTTGACGCGCGATGCACCCAACCGGGATGACCGCAAGAAGGTCATGGACGCCTTCTTCGGGCAGATGGGCAAGTTCCAGAACTCGCTCGGCACGGCGATGGCGGCCAAGCTCAAGGGCGACGTCTTCGAGGCGCGGGCGCGCAGCTATCCCAGTTCGATGGCGGCGGCGCTCTCTCCCGACAATGTGCCCGAGGGCGTCTACCGCACGCTGATCGCCGAGACCAACGCGGGCCTGCCGCAGCTGCACCGCTCGTTCCAGCTGCGGCGCAGGATGCTCAAGCTGCCGGACATCCACTACTACGACATCTATCCGCCGCTGGTGAGCCTCGAGCGCAAGTTCACGCTGACCGACATGCGCAACATCACCCTGAAAGCGGTCGAGCCGCTCGGCCCCGACTACGTCAAGCGGCTGGGCACGGCGACGGCGGCGAAGTGGATGGACCCGCTGCCGCGCCCCGGCAAGCGCGCGGGCGCCTACATGAACGGTGCGGCCTACGGGGTGCATCCGTACCTGCTGCTCAATCTCGGCGAGAATTACGAGGGCCTGTCGACGTACGCGCACGAGTGGGGCCACGCCATGCACACGCTGCTGGCCGATAGCGCGCAGCCGTTCGAGCTTTCGGACTACCCGATCTTCGCCGCCGAGATCGCCTCGACCTGCAACGAGGTGCTGCTGACCGAGTACATGCTGGCGCAGGCGAAGACCAACGAGGAGAAGATCTACTACCTCGGCATGCGGCTGGAGGGGATGCGCGGCACCTTCTTCCGGCAGGCGATGTTCGCCGAGTTCGAGCTGAAGATGCACGAGATGGCCGAGGCCGGCGAGGGCCTGTCGGGCGAGAGCCTGACGCGGGTCTACCTCGACCTGCTGAAGCGCTACCACGGCCCGGACTTCGTCATCGACGAGCCCTACGCGGTGGAATGGGCCTATATCCCACACTTCTACAGCCAGTTCTACGTCTACAAATACGCCACCTCGATCGCGGCGGGGACGTGGTTCGCGCATTCGATCCTGAACGGCGGCAAGGCCGAGCGCGAACGCTACCTCGACGTGCTGCGCGCGGGCGGATCGGCCGACCCGGTGGACATCATCAAGGCGTCCGGCCTCGACATGACCGGGCCCGAGCCATACCGCGGCCTGGTCGCGGACTTCGCAGCCACCATCGACCAGATCGAGAAGCTGATGGGGTGAAGCGCCAAATCCTCCCCGTCGGCTGGCGGCGGGGCGGATTGGCCGCGATCACGCGCTCGTTTTCGCGGGTTCCATGCCGTCCAGCGGCGTCTTGCGCCCCGGCCCGCCGCTGACCGCGACGGTCATCTCGCCGAGGCCCTCCATCCACGCCTGCATCGTGTCGCCCGGCACGACGGGCCCGACCGACCGCGGCGGGGTGCCCGAGAAGATCACGTCGCCGGGATGCAGCGTCATCACCGAGGCGGCGTGTTCGACAAGGTCGGCGATGCCCAGCACCAGGCGGCGGGTGTTGTCGACCTGGCGGTCCTCGCCATTGACCTTGAGGACGAAGTCGAGGGCGTCGGGATCGGCGATCTCGTCGCGGGTCGTCAGCCAGGGGCCCATCACGCCGTACGTGTCGAAGCTCTTGCCGAAGCTGGGAAATTCGCTGCCCTGCATGGTCATGTCGAGGCCGATGCAGTAGCCCGCGACGTAGTCCAGCGCCTCGCTCGCCGGGATTTCGGTGCCCTGGCGGCCGATGACGATGGCGATCTCCATCTCGTGGAAGGTGGTGCGCTCGGGCCAGCGCAGGGTGACGCCGTCGGCCTCGCCGGCGGCGGCACTGGTCATCTTGAACAGCAAGCCGAGGCGGCGGGGGTGGCCGCCGGCGGCCAGCACTTCCTCGAAATTACCGGCGCCGCAGACGAACTTGCCGGGGTTGGCGACGGGGTTGCGCAGCAGGACTTGCGCGAGGGGCACGCCCTCGGCCTGGTCGGCGAGGTCTTCCATCAGCGGGCGCAGGGTTTCGAGGCTGGCGATGAACTGGTCGCCCGCCGGGTAGGGCCAGCGCACGTCGGGCAGGGTGTCGGTGACGGCCGTCACGTCATGGACACGTTCGCCGCGCACGACGCCGACCCGGATGGGGCCGTCGGCCTGAGTCTGGTAGCGGCAGATCTTCATGGCGGCATTCTCTCCCGTTGTATTGGAGGAGAGCTATGCGGCGGGCGGGGAACGGGCAAGCACCGGGAGTCCGGGCCGGCTGTCCGAGCGTCCATTGGGAAAAATAGATCGTCGCCCCCGCGTAAGCGGGGCCCCCCTTCCTTTCCGCTACCTCACACCAATGCGCGAAGTTGCGAGAATAACAAGCGGGGTCCCCGCCTTCGCGGGGACGACGGGTGTTGTTCGATAGGCTGAATCAGGCAGGCTTGATGCCCCCAGGCCGGTCTCAGGCCGGCTTGATGCCCATGCAGAGGTACTTCACCTCCATGTAGTCATCGAGGCCGTAGTGCGAACCCTCGCGCCCCAGCCCGGACTGCTTGACGCCGCCGAAAGGCGCGACCTCGGTCGAGATCAACCCGGTGTTGATCCCGACCATGCCCGCTTCCAGCCCCTCGGCCACGCGCCAGACGCGGCTGAGGTCGCTTGCGTAGAAGTAGCTGGCGAGACCGAACTCGGTGTCGTTGGCCATGCGGATCGCCTCGGCCTCGTCGGTGAAGCGGATGACGCCCGCCAGAGGCCCGAAGGTTTCCTCGCGCGCAAGCTTCATGTCGGGCTTCACGCCGGAGATGACGGTGGGGTTGAAGAAGCTGCCGCCGCGTTCGTTGCGCTGGCCGCCCGCGAGCACCGTGGCGCCGCCATCGACCGCGTCCTTGAGGTGCTCCTCCACCTTCTCGACCGCCTTCTCGTCGATCAGCGGGCCGACGTCGGTGCCCTTGTCCATGCCGTAGCCCACGGTCATCGCGTTGACGCGCGCCGCGAGCTTGGTGACGAACTCGTCGTAGACGCCGTCCTGCACGTAGAAGCGATTGGTGCAGACGCAGGTCTGGCCGCCGTTGCGGAACTTGGAGATCATCGCGCCTTCGATCGCGGAATCCACGTCGGCATCGTCGAACACCAGGAACGGCGCGTTGCCGCCCAGTTCCATCGAGCACTTCTTGATGGTCTCGGCGCATTCGCGCAGCAGGTCGCGGCCGATCTCGGTGGAGCCGGTGAAGGTCAGCTTGGCGACCTTGGGGCTGCCGGTCAGGGCCGAGCCGATCTGGCCCGCGCTGCCGGTGACGACATTGACGACGCCCTTGGGAATGCCCGCCATCTCGCACAGCTGCGCGATCGCCAGCGCCGAGTAGGGCGTGGCCGAAGCGGGTTTGATGACGATGGTGCAGCCCGCCGCCAGCGCCGGGCCGAGCTTGCGGGTGATCATCGCATTGGGGAAGTTCCAGGGCGTGATCGCGGCGACGACGCCGACGCCCTGCTTGATCACGACGATGCGGCGGTCGGGCGCGTGGCCGGGGATCACGTCACCGTAGGCGCGCTTGCCCTCTTCGGCGAACCACTCGATGAAGCTGGCGCCATAGGCGATCTCGCCGCGTCCCTCGGCGAGCGGCTTGCCCTGCTCGCGGGTGAGCAGTTCGCCGAGGTCGTCCTGGTGCTGCAGCATCAGTTCGAACAGCTTGCGCATCAGCTTGGCGCGTTCACCCGCGGTCTTGGCACGCCAGGCGGGCAGGGCGGCCTCGGCGGCGTCGATCGCGCGGGCGGTTTCATCCGCGCCCATCTTCGGAACCGTGCCCAGCACTGCGCCCGAGCCGGGGTCGGTGACCTCGAACGTCGCGCCGGAATCGGCATCCACCCACTCGCCGTCGATGTAGCACTGCTGCTTCAGGAAGTCGGTGTAGGCCATGTGGTGCGGTTCCTCTGATGCCGGTGGCGTGTGGGGCGCATCGGATGCACGCCCGCGAATGTCCCGGTTTGAATAGGCACGACCCCTAGCCCTGACAAGGCGCACCGACCTCCTCGCATAAGCGCGAGGTCGGGCGATTGACGGCCCTGTGCGGCTCGGTTAGTCTTGAAGTCGAATAATAATTCGCAAATGTGAATTAACTCGGGAGAGTTCGGCTTGGAATACGCAGGGTACATCGGCGGCGCCTTCGTGAAGGGCGAGGGCGAGCGCTTCGAGGTGCACAATCCTTCCGACGAATCGGTGGTGGCCGAAGTGGTGGGCGTCTCGGCCGCGCAGGCCGACGCGGCGATCGGTGCGGCGCGGCAGGCGTTCGATTCGGGCGTCTGGTCGGGCCTGACGATGAAAGCGCGCGCCGCCGCGATGACCCGCTTCGGCGAGGCGATGCGCAAGCGCGCCGACTGGCTCAAGGAATGCGCGATCGACGAGGCCGGGTGCCCTGTCTCCTCCACGGTGATGGGCGCGCAGGTCCACGCGCCGCTGCGCATGACGGACGAGATCATCGACCTGTTCCTGCGCCTGCCGGAGCAGGAGGAAAACCCGCTGCCGATCCACGAACGGGTCAATCCCTACTTCGTGGTGCAGAGCCTCAAGCGCTGGTCGCCGCTGGGCGTGGTATCGGCGATCTCGGCCTACAACGTGCCGTTCTACACCGCGTTCTGGAAGGTCGTGCCAGCGCTGATGGCGGGCGACACGGTGATCCTGCGGCCCAATCCGCTGACCCCGATATCCTCGATGATCTTCGCCGCCGCCGCCGAGGAAGCGGGCCTGCCGCCGGGCGTGATGAACGTGATCGTCGAGCAGGGTCTCGCGGGCGGCCATGCCATGACCACCGACCCGCGTGTCGACATGGTCTCGTTCACGGGCTCGTGCACCGTGGGCGCCAAGGTGGCCGAGCAGGCCGCGCCCACGCTCAAGCGGCTGGTGCTGGAACTGGGCGGCAAGTCCGCGCAGATCTACCTGCCCGACGCGGTGGGCCGCGCGGCTTCGGCGGCGTATTCGGTCTGCACCTCGCACGCGGGGCAGGGCTGTGTGCTGGGCACGCGGATCTTCGTGCCCGAGGAGAACAAGGCGGAAGTTCTCGACGGCATGGCCAAGGCGCTGTCGGCGGTGAAGATCGGCCCGGCCAGCGATCCCGCGACCCAGCTCGGCCCGGTGATCAGCGCGGCCCAGCGCGACCGCTGCGAGCACTTCACGAACGCCGCCGTCGCGGCGGGCGGGCGCGTGGTGTGCGGCGGCAAGCGGCCCGAGGGGCTGGACAAGGGGTTCTACTGGGAGCCGACCGTGCTCGACCTGCCCGACAATTCCAACCCCGCCGCGCAGGAGGAGATCTTCGGGCCGGTGGTCGGCGTCATCGGCTACCGCGACCTCAACCATGCGGTGCAGATGGCCAACGATTCGCGCTTCGGCCTGTCGGGCTGGGTGCACGGGGCGGACAAGGTCAAGGCGCTGGAAGTCGGCCTGAAAATCCGCAGCGGCGCGGTCAACATCAACGGCGCGGTGATGTCGAGCTACGCGAGCGGCGGCGGCATCAAGATGAGCGGTCAGGGCCGCGAGCGTGGGATCGACGGCCTGCGCGAATTCCAGATGATCACCACGCTGAACATCGGCGGGTAGACAACGACAACAGAGACGGGAGAGGGACGATGGACGGACTGGTTCAAGGCAAGGTGACGCTGATCACCGGGGCAGGCTCCGGCGTGGGGCGCGCGGCGGTGCTGCTGTTCTGCGAGCACGGCGCCAGAGTCGTCGCGGCCGACATCAACGGCGCCAATGCCGAGGAAACTGTGGCCCTCGCCAAGGCGGCGGGCGGCGAGGCGATCGCGGTCACCTGCAACGTCGCCGACCCGGCCAGCGTCGATGCGGCAGTGGCGAAGGCGGTGGAGAGCTTCGGCCGCCTCGACATCATCTACAACAACGCGGGCATTACCATCAGCCCGGTCCCCGGCAAGGGCCTGCGCAGCCTCGTCGAGTGCGCGCCCGAGGAGATGAAGCGCGTCGAGGACGTCAACATCAACGGCGTCGTCTACGGCTGCCAGGCGGCGATCCGCCAGTTCGAGGCGCAGGACGGCGGCGGCGTGATCGTCTCCACCGCCTCGGTAGCCGGGCTGATGGGCTACGGCGGCGTGCTCTACGGCGCGACCAAGGGCGCGGTGGTGCAGCTGACCCGCGCGCTGGCGATCGAGGTCGCGGACAAGGGCATCCGCGTCAACGCGGTCTGCCCGGCGGGCATGCTCACCCATTACGCGGGCATGGACCCCGACAGCGAGCATCGCGGCCGTATCCTCGAAGGCATGGGCAAGGCGCATCCGCTGGGCAAGGCGATCGACCCGCGCGACACCGCGTCCGCCGCGCTGTTCCTGTGCTCGGACCTCGCGAGCAACATCACCGGGGTGAACCTGCCGGTCGACGGCGGCCTCACTGCCGGCCGCAAGGCAGGAGGCTGACCATGGCCAGCTGCCCGATGCACGGCGGTAACTCCGCCGCCCTCGCCTCGCTGATGAGCGACAATCCGCGCTATGCGGAGATGTTCGACGTGAACAAGGAAACCGCCAACCACGGCGTCGACGGTGACCGCGACTACACCGATGACATGAACGCGCTGCGCGACGCCGCCCCGGTCCAAAAGGGCAGCTTGCGCGAACTGCTCGGCGTGCCCGAGATGGCGCACTCCATGGGCCCGCCGCGCGAGGCGATGACCTTCTTCTCGTACCGCGCCTGCGAGATCGGCTTTCGCGAGAACCTGCTGTTCTCGTCCGAGGGCTACAACGAGAGCCCCGGCGTGCGCACGATCGGGCCGACGATCCTCTCGATGGTCGGCAAGCCGCACAAGCGGCTGCGCTCGGCCGCGCAGCCGCTGTTCAAGCGGCCCAAAGTGATCGACTGGTGGAACAAGCGCTGGATCGAGGAGACGGTGGACGCGCTGCTCGACCGGCTGGTGGACGAGGAGACCACCGACCTCAATTCGCAGCTCTGCGCGCGCCTGCCGATGGCCACCGTCACCCGCGCGATCGGGCTGGAGGGCGAGGACGTGATCGAGTTCCGCTACCAGCTCAACCGGGCCACCTTCGGCGCGGCTAAACTGACGCCCGCCGAAGCGGCCGAATCGCGCGCCTGGGTGGACAGGACCCTGCGCGACCTCATCGCCGAGAACACCCGCAACCCCGGCGACAACCTCATCACCGGCCTCATCGCCAGCGCGATAGTCGACGAGGAGGACGGCTTCAAGCGCAAGCTGACCGAGGACGAGATCTTCGGCTACTGCAAGCTGGCGATCTTCGCGGGCGGCGGCACCACCTGGCGCCAGCTGGGCATCGCCATCGATGCGCTGATGAACCACCGCCATTTCTGGGACGCCTGCCGGGACGACCGAGCGCTGGTGGAACTGGCGGTCGAGGAATCGCTGCGCTGGCGCTGCACAGACCCGATGATGCCGCGCCTCTGCACCGCCGATGCCGAGGTCGAAGGCGTCGCCGTCCCCGAAGGCACCCGCGTGTTCCTCGCCTTCGGCGCCGCCAACCACGACCCAGCCGTGTTCGAGCGTCCGGGCGAATACGATATCTTCCGAAAGAAGCAGGCCAACATGGGCTTCGGCTTCGGCCCGCACCGGTGCCTCGGCATCGAGGTCGCGCGGCAGGAGATGATCGTCGCCATCAATGGCCTGCTCGACCGGTTCCCGAACATGACGCTCGATCCCTCGAAACCGAAGCCCGAATATCGGGGCCTCGAGCACCGGGGCATGACGGCGGTGACGGTGAAACTGAAATGAGCGAGACGATGAAGCAGGTCGTGCTGGCGGCTTATGCCAAGGGTAACCCCAAACCCTCCGACTTCCACATCGAGGAGGTGCCGGTGCCGCAGCCGGGGGAGCGGGAGATTCTCCTGAAGACGCTGTGGCTGGCGGTCGATCCGCTGATCCGCTTCTCGCTCGACGAAAAGCTGCTTTCGGGCGCGACGCGGATGGAGCTGGGCGCGGTCATGGTCGGGCCGACGGTGTGCGAGGTCGCCGCCTCGAACCATCCCGACTATGCCGTGGGCGACGTGGTCGAGGGCCGCTCGGGCTGGCAGGAGTACGCCGTCGTCGCCCCGTACCAGAGCGACTATCGCGGCCCCCCGCGCAAGGTTGATGCCGCGCTGGCGCCGGTATCCACCGCGCTCGGTGCGCTGGGCGGGCCGGGGCAGACCGCCTACGAGGGCATCGTCAACGTCGGCAAGGTCAAGGCGGGCGAGACGGTGGTGATCTCCGCCGCCGCAGGGGCGGTCGGCTCGATCGCCGGGCAGATCGTCAAGGTCCTCGGCGGCCGGGCGGTCGGCATTGCCGGGGGCACGTCCAAGTGCGCCGCGCTGCTCGACCTCGGCTTCGATGCGGTGGCGGACTACAAGGCCCCCGACTTCGCCGCGCAATTGAAGGCCGCGCTGCCCGAGGGGGCGGAAGTCTACCTCGACAATGTCGGCGGCGACGTGACCCTGGCCGTGCTCCCCCACCTCAAGCGCGGCGCGCGGATGCCGATGTGCGGCTTCATCGCCTACTACGGCGTCGGCATGGAAGGGCCGGGGCCGGACCACCTGCCCGGCTTCTACCGCCAGATCATGGCGAAGGCGCTCAAGATCGAGGGCTTCGCCGGGATCTTCGCGGGCAAAAAGGGCCTAGAGGACATCGCCGGGTGGATGAAGGACGGCAAGATTCGCTTCGCCGAATCCGTCGTCGAAGGACTGGATGCCGCGCCGGAGGCCTTTTCCAGCGTGTTCTCGGGCCATGACCACGTCGGCAAGCTGCTGGTGCGCGTCGCACCCGAGGCTTGATCCCGCGCGCTGCGCGGTTCAGCGTGGATCACATGGAGACTCTCACCCTGACGCCGCCGCCGCGCAGCACCGCCAATCCCGCGCCGGCCCGCGTCGCCGGCTCGGTGCGGCGCACGACGAGCATCGACGTCTCGTGGCCCGACGGCGTCGAAGGCCAGCGCCTCTTCATCGGCGCGGCGCGCGACTTGTGGACCCCGGTCGCGGGCGACGACGGGCTGACCCTCGCCGAGGCGCGCTTCGAAGTGCGCATGACCGAGGACAAGACCATCACCGCGATCACCGCCGACCCGGCGCCGGAGGGGCTCCAGCGCCTCGTCGGCGCGCGGGCGGGCGGGCATCTGCGGATGCTGCTGCGCGAGGTCATGCCCGACCTTTCGCACCCGCTGTACCTCGTGCTCGACGACCTGTCCGGCACCGCGCTGGTCAGCGCCTTCGCCTGGTCGCAGTGGTATCCCGACTGGGCCGAGCGCCTGCGCGAGCGCCTCGGCGCGGAGCAGCACGCGAGCCTCATGGCGCAGCGCATCAACGTGTGCTGGGGCCTTGCCGAGGGCAACAGCGGCGTGAGCCCCGACGGCCCGCCGCTCGACGTCGCCAGCGCCGATGCGGGCGACGTGCGCAACCCGCTCGACCCGCAGGGCTGGCACGCGCTCTCGGACCGCGACGGCGCCGGCTTCCGCCGCGCCCGCCGCATCGACGTGACCCGCGACGAGGCCGCCGGGGTGATTCGCATCGACTCCGCCTTCCAGGACAGCGCCACCCGGCCGACCGGCGGCCGCGTCGCCATCCACGAGTACAACCTGCGGGCGACGGCGGACCTCGCCACTCTCGAAGTGCTGACAATGGAGCCCGAGGCGCGCATCCTGCCGTTCTCCGAATGCCCCGGGGCGGTGCACAACACGCAGCGCCTCGTCGGCCGCAATCTCGGAGAAATCCGCGAGGAGGTGCTGGCGCAGCTGCGCGGCCCGGAAGGCTGCACTCACCTCAACGACGCCCTGCGCGCGCTGGCGGACGTCCCCGAACTGGCGGCGCGGATCGCTTCTTAACGTCACCCCGACCGTCGCCGGGACGACGGATGGGCGATGCAACGTGCGCTCCCCCGCACACCCGCTTGACCGCCGCAGCGCAAGCGCCCCGGCTCGCTTGCGCCGCCCCGCGCCACGTGGAAGGCCATGGCCAACAACCATGACCCCCGGGGAAAGCAGTGACCAAGTCGGTCGTCACGCTCGATGACAAGTACGTGCAAGGCGAAGGCCAGGTCATGCTCTCGGCGCTTCAGGGCGTGGTGCGCCTGCTGCTCGACCAGGCGCGGCGGGACAAGGCGGCGGGGCTGAACACCGCAGGCTATGTCACCGGCTATCGCGGCTCGCCGATCACCACGCTCGATGCGCAGCTCTGGGCGACCGAGAAGCTGCTCACCGCCCACGACATCCGCTTCGAACCCGGCCTTAACGAGGAACTGGCGGCCACCTCGATGCGCGGCACCCAGCAGCTCGGCTGGTACGGCCAGCCGCGCGTCGATGGCGTCTTCGCGCTGTGGTACGCCAAGGGCGTCGGCGTCGAGCGCGCGGGCGAGGCGATCAAGGCGGCGAACTTCGAAGGCACCCACGCGAAAGGCGGCGCGCTGCTGCTCTGCGGTGACGACCATGCCGCCAAGTCCTCGCTCACCGCGCACCAGAGCGAGCATGTGCTGGTCACGGCGATGGTACCGGTCCTCTATCCCGCGACCACGGACGAGATCCTGACGATGGGCCAGCTCGGCTGGGCGCTCTCGCGCGCCAGCGGGCTCTATGTCGGGATCAAGGCGGTGACGGACACGCTCGACCTGACAACCACGGTGACCTTGCCGGGGCACACTTTCCCGATCCATAGACCCGAGGTCAGCGGATCGCCCAACCTGCGCCTTGCCATGTCGGCGCTGGAGCAGGAGGCGGCGGTGATCGAGCAGCGCCTCCCGATCGTACCGCGTTTCGCCGCGCTCAACCGCCTCGACCGGGTGAGCCACGAAGCCGCCGACCGCCGCCTGACCATCGTCAGCGCCGGCAAGGCGTGGCTCGACGTCTGCCAGGCGCTCGCCGACCTCGGCCTCGACGATGAGGCCCGCCGCCGCGCGCTGGGCCTCAGGGTGGTCAAACTGGGCCTCGTCTGGCCGCTCGACGCCGCCTTCGTGCGCGAGGCCTGCGGGCACAGTGCCGAACTTCTGGTGGTCGAGGAGAAGCGCGCCTTCATCGAGGAGCAGCTCGCCCGCCTGTTCTACGGCCGCGCCGATGCCCCGGTGCTGACCGGCAAGACCCTGCCCGACGGCACGGCGCTGCTGCGCGAGACCGGGGTGCTCGATCCCGCCACCGTCCGCCGCGTGATCGTCGCCCGGCTCGATGCCTGGGGCGTGCTCGATGACGAGGCGCGCTCCCGTGACGCCGCGTTGCGGGTGATCGAGGACGGCGCGGCAGCGCTCCAGCGCACCGCGATCCGCCCGGCCTATTTCTGCTCGGGTTGCCCGCACAACACCTCGACGCTGGTGCCCGAGGGCAGCGCGGCGATGGGGGCGACGGGCTGCCACGGCCTCGCCCACTACATGCCCGAGCGCAATACGATGCAGACGGTTTCGATGGGGCAGGAGGGCATGCCCTGGGTGGCGGCGCAGAGCTTCGTCGATACGCCGCACATGTTCCAGAACCTTGGCGACG
Source organism: Novosphingobium sp. GW821-FHT09E05 (assembly GCF_059416165.1). Lineage (NCBI taxonomy): Bacteria > Pseudomonadati > Pseudomonadota > Alphaproteobacteria > Sphingomonadales > Sphingomonadaceae > Novosphingobium > Novosphingobium sp. GW821-FHT09E05. Next base: position 361,362 of record NZ_JBWKOQ010000002.1, on the reverse strand, counting down.
GGACCTATACTCACTCCGGCCTGCTGACGATCCGCGCGGCGGTGGCGGCGAAAAGCCGCGTGACCTTCAAGATCCTCTACAACGATGCCGTCGCGATGACCGGCGGCCAGCCTGCCGAGGGTGCGCTGACGCCGGAGCAGATCGTGCAGGAACTCGTCACCGAGGGCGTCCATCCGGTGGTGCTGGTGAGCGAGGACCCGACCCGCTTTGCTGCCGCCGACCTGCCGCGCGGCACCCGCGTGCTGCACCGCGACCACCTCGACGCAGTGCAGCGCGAGCTTCGCGACGTCACCGGCACTTCGGCCATCGTCTACGAGCAGACCTGCGCCAACGAGAAGCGGCGGCGGCGCAAGAAGGGCGCCATGCCCGACCCCGACAGGCGGCTCTGGATCAACCCGGCGGTCTGCGAGGGCTGCGGCGACTGTTCGGTGCAGTCGAACTGCCTCTCGGTGGTGCCGATCGAGACCGATTTGGGGCGCAAGCGCGCGATCGACCAGTCGACCTGCAACAAGGACTATTCCTGCGTGAAGGGCTTCTGCCCGAGCTTCGTCGAAGTCTCCGGCGCCCCGCTCGCCAAGCGCGCGATGGACGATGCGGCGCTGGCGGCGAAAGTCGCGCTGCTGCCGGTCCCGCCGGTGCTGGAGGCGCGGACCTGCGCGCTGGCGGTGGCGGGGATCGGCGGCACCGGGGTGCTCACGGTCGGCGCGATCCTGGCGATGGCGGCGCATCTCGAGGGCAAGGCGACCAAGATCCTCGACCAGACGGGCATGGCGCAGAAGGGCGGCGCGGTGACCAGCCATATCCGCATCGGCCCCGATACCGCCGCGATCCCCTCGGCGCGGCTGGGGGCGGGGCAGGCCGACGTGCTGATCGCCTGCGACCTCGTCGTCGCCTCGGCGCCCGAAGTGCTGGCGCTCGCCCGGGCGGACACGCGGGTGCTCGCCAACGCGGACGTGGTGCCGACCGGCGAATTCCAGCGCAACCGCAACCTCGACCTGACGGCCAGCCGCTTCCTCTCGGCGATCGGCAAGCGGGTCGATCCGGCCAACGTCGATTCGCTGAATGCCGGGTCGCTGGCGAGCCGGCTCTTGGGCGACACGATCTTCACCAACCTGATGATGCTGGGCTTCGCCGCGCAGAAGGGCCTGCTGCCGGTGGCGCTGGCCTCGATCGAGGAGGCGGTGCGGCTCAACGGCGTGGCGGTGCGCGCGAACCTCGCGGCCTTCGCGGTGGGCCGGCTGGCGGCGGCGGGCGAGGAATTCCTCCCAGAGCTTGCTCGGGGAGGAATGGGTTATGCTGCGCTCGTCGTGCATCGTTCGCGGCTGCTTACCGATTATCAGAACGAGGCTTATGCTGCGCAATATCGCGGCTTCCTCGACGCCATCGAGGGCACCTTGCAATCGCGCGGGATCCCCGACCGCGAAGCCCTCCTCACCCCCATCGCGCGCGGCCTCGCCCGGCTCATGGCCTACAAGGACGAGTACGAAGTCGCCCGCCTCTACGCCGCGCCCGCCTTCCGCGAGGGGTTGGCGGACACCTTCGCCGGCAAGCCCAGACTGAAGATCCATCTCGCCCCGCCGCTGCTGGCCTTCCGCAAGGACGCGCGTACCGGCAGGCCGCGCAAGATCGCGTTCGGTGGCTGGATCTTCCCGGTCTTCACCGTGCTGGCCAGGCTCAAGGTCCTGCGCGGCACTTCGCTCGACCCGTTCGGCTATACGGCCGAGCGCCGCATGGAACGCGGCCTCGTGGGCGAGTACCGCGCGCTGGTCGAGGAGATCGCGGCCAAGGTCACGCCGGAGACGATGGAAATCGCGATCGACCTTGCCGCCGCCGCCGACCTCGTTTCGGGTTACGGTCCGGTCAAGGACGCGGGCGTCGTCGCCTACCGGGCGCGGGTGGCGGACTTGCGCGGCGGGCTCTCGGCCGCGTTCGCCGCGCCGAGCAAGCGGGTGCCCGAGCCCGCCTGATCGGCGATCACGCTCTCGATCGCGGTGCGGATGGCGGTGTAGAAGTCCGACATCCGCGCGAAGCGGTCGGCCACCGCGTCGGGGATCGCGCGGTCCTGCTGCGCCGCGAACATGCGCACCTGCCGTTCGAGCAGCGCGGCCTTTTCCACGAACGGCCCGCTGAATTCGCCCGGCACCGAGTAGTAGAGGCGCCGGCTGCCCGGCTCGCCCTGGCGGCGCGCATTGCCGCAATGCTCGAGCGTGCGCGCGGCGACGCTGGCGTTGCTCTTGCTCATACCGAGGTCGGCGGCGATCTCGTCGAGCGTGGCGGGCGACTCGCGCAGCAGCAGGTAGGCGTAGATGCGCCCGACCGGCCGGGCCCAGCCCCAGGGCGCCATCAACATCGCCATGGCGTCGAGAAAGGCCTCGTCCTGTTCAGAGAGCTTGATATTCGTCATATTCTGGATTTACTGAATTTTATTGTGGGACGCCAGCGGAAAAGCTGGGGCGGGATGGAGAGCCTGAAGCATGGACGACCTGGAATTCAACCGCCGCTACGGCCCCTGGGCGCTGATCGCCGGGGCGTCGGAAGGCACCGGCGCCGCCTTCGCGCGCCAGCTGGCCGCTAAGGGGCTCAACCTCATCCTCGTCGCCCGGCGGGAAGGCCCACTCGAAGCCCTAGCCGAGGAGCTGCGCGCCGCCAGCGGGGTTGAATGCGTAACCGCCTCGATCGACCTCGCCGGCGACGATGCCGCGCGGCAATTGCTGGCGGCGGCGGGCGGGCGCGAGGTCGGGCTGCTGATCCTCAACGCCGGCGCCGACCCGAACGGCGCGATGTTCCTCGACAACGAAATCGCCGCCTGGGACGCGCTGGTCATGCGCAATGTGATGACCACCACGCGCGCACTCCACGTCTTCGCGGCGCCGATGCGCGAGCGTAGGCGCGGCGGGCTCATGGTCGTCGGTTCGGGCGCCTGCTACGGCGGCCTGCCCGGCATCAACGTCTACGCCGCGACAAAGGCCTTCGATCTCGTGCTGAGCGAAGCACTCTGGGCCGAGCTTGAGCCATACGGCGTCGACGTGCTCAGTTTCGTGCTTGGCCGCACCGACACGCCCGCGCACCGCGAACTGATGGATGCGCGGGGCATGGCGATCCCGGACGGCCTCGCCGATGCCGACGACGTCGCCCGCCTCGGCCTCGAACGCCTGCCCCACGGCCCGGTGTGCAACTGGGGCGAGGCTGACGACGAGGCGATTATGTCCGCTTCCTCCGCCGCCGATCGCCGGGCCCGCATCCGCCAGATTTCCGCGATCGCCGCCTCCTACGCGAAGAAAGGATAAGCGATGACCGACATTCTCGCGCAGCTTGCTGACAAGCAGGCGATCACCGAACAGATCTACCGCTACTGCCGCAGCGTCGACCGGCTCGACGTCCCGCTCGGGCACTCCGTATTCCACGAGGATGCGACCGCCGACTACGGTCCGCACGGCTACCAGGGCCCGGGGCGCGGCGCGATCGACTGGATCTGCGCGGCGCACGGCCAGTTGCTGCACCACACCCACCAGGTCACCAACATCCTCATAGAACTGGCGGGGAACCGCGCCTCCAGCGAGGCCTACGTCACCGCCGACCTGCGCATGGACCGCGAGGGCCGGACCATGCAGATCGAGAACTGGGCACGCTACTGCGACACCTGGTCTAAGCGCGAGGGCGTCTGGGCGATCGACCGGCGCGAGACCGTGATCGAGTTCGATTCTATCCGCGAGGTCACGCCGATGAAGCCCCACGCACACGGCACCCGCGATCCGCAGGACCCGTCCTATGCCGTATTGGAGAACCGCGCATGAAGGATTTCAAGGTTTCCGTCTCGTTCGACATGCGCTCGCCCGACTGGGCGACGCCGACGCCCGAGCTCTACCGCGCCGCCATCGAGATGGCCGGCTTCGTCGACGGGATCGGCGCCGACCAGATCGGCCTGATGCAGCACCACGGCTCGGACGACGGCTACCTGCCGCAGCCCTTCGCGCTGGCGGGCGGCATGGCGGCGGTGACTAAGCGCATTCGCTTCCTGCTGGGCGCGGTGATCCTGCCGCTGCACGATCCGCTGGAACTCGCCGAGCAGATCGCGGTGGTCGACAACATGTCGAACGGGCGCCTCGGGGTGATCTTCGGCGCGGGCTACGTGCCCTACGAATTCGCGATGTTCCGCAAGTCGCTGAAGGACCGCGCGAAGCTCATGGACGAGGGGCTGGAGGTGATCCTGCGCGCGCTCAAGGGCGAGCGGTTCGAGCACGGCGAGGGCGACCAGTCGCGCCCGATCTTCGTGCGCCCGCTGCCGGTGCAGGAGCCCGAGGACATCATCCTCGTCGGCGGCGGCGTCCCCGCTTCGGCGAAGCGCGCGGCGAAGTTCGGGGTCGGCTTCGGGCCGATGAAGGGCGATCTCGTCGATATCTACCTCGCCGAATGCGAGCGCCTCGGCCACCGCCCGCGCCAGTACTTCCGCCCGCGTCCCGGCATGCCAATGGCGGTGCACTTGTGCGAGGACCCCGATCAGGGGTGGGACGCCATCGCCCCCCACGCCGTCCACGTCATCACCGAATACGCCAAGTGGGCGGCGGCCGAGGGCGACGGCTCGAACTCGCCGTTCAAGGGCCTGACCGACCCCGCCGTGCTGCGCCACGCGGGCATGTTCGTCGCCTGGACCCCGCAGATGCTGCTCGACAAGGTGAAGGAACTCGAAGGCGGTAACATCGGCTTCCAGCCGCTGCTCGGCGGCCTGTCGCCCGAAGAAGGCTGGAAGAGCCTCAGGCTATTGGAGCAAACGATGCCTGCGCTGCGCGAGGCGATCGCTGCATGAAGGCCGCCTGCATCGAGAACGGCGAGGTGCACGTCCGCGAATTCGCCGACCCGGAGCCGGGCAAGGGGCAGGCGCTGGTGCGCACCCATTCCTGCGGATTGTGCGCCTCCGACGCGCATTTCCTGACCGGCGGGCAGCACATCATCGACCTGTCGCGCAAGATGGGCGGGCCTTATGCCGCGCTCGATTTCGCGCGGCCCTTCGTGCCGGGGCATGAGTACGTCGGCGAGGTGCTGGACTATGGCGCCGGCAGCCGCCGCTCCGTCGCGCCAGGGCGGCGGGTCACTTCGGTGCCGATCATGCGGCAGGGCGGCGCTCACGCGGTCGTCGGCTTCAGCCACGACTGCCCCGGCGGCTGCGGCGAACTGATGCTGCTCGACGAGGACTTCCTGCTCGAGATCCCGGACGGCCTGCCCGACGACCACGCGGCGCTGATCGAGCCGCTCGCGGTCGGCCTCGAACACGCGCGGCGCGGACGGCCGGGCAAGGACGACGTGGCGCTGGTGCTCGGCTGCGGGGCGATCGGCCTCGGCGTGATCGCGGGCCTCGCGCTGGCAGGCGTCGCGCCGATCGTCGCGGCCGACTTCCATGCCGACAGGCGCGAATTGGCGCTCAAGATGGGCGCCCACATCGCCATCGACCCGCGCGAGACCGAGCCCTACGGCCCGCTTCCCGACCTCGGCGGCAAGCGCGTCAACCTGATCTACGAGAACGTCGGCGTGCCCGGCATGCTGCAGCGGATCATCGAGAGCGCGCCGTTCGATGGGCGCATCGTCATGGGCGGGTACTGCATGGAGCCCGAGCCGCTCTACGTCTTCGCCGCGCAGAACAAGCGCCTCAACATCCAGTTCGCCGGCGGCGAGGAGCCGCAGGACATGGACCTCGCCATGCGCAGCATCGCCGATGGGCGGATCGACGTGACGCCGTGGCTGGGCGGGCGGATCGGGCTGGGCGCGGTGGCCGGGGCGATCGCGAACCTGTCGGGGCCGGGGACGCCGGTGCGCACGGTGGTCGATCCTCGGCTGCTGTAGGGGAGGGTAAGACCTGGGGCCATGGGCCCCAGACCCCGGTCCTGTCGTCGTTGCGCGCGCAGATTCGTGGGTGCGCTCATTTCGGGGGTGCGAGGCTTTATGGCCTGCGGCGCTGGGAAGCGTTGCTCCGCTCTCCTATCCTCGTCGCCCCCGCGCAGGCGGGGGCCCCGCTTGCTTTCCCACATCTCAGCCCAACGCCAGAAGCGGGGTCCCCGCCTGCGCGGGGACGACGAGGATTGGGAACCATAGGTAACGCGCGACCTCTCCGACTGCCCCCTCAGGCACCCACCGCGATCCAAATCTTTCCCGCCCGCCGCCAACGACAGGCTTTTCATTTCCTCGCGCGCTCGCTAACCGCGCTTTCCCATGGACTACATCAGCACCCGCGGCAGCGCACCGGCGCTCGACTTCGAAGGCGCGACGCTCGCCGGGCTCGCATCGGACGGCGGACTCTATGTCCCGCGCGAATGGCCCCGCTTCTCGGCAGACGAGATCGCCGGCTTCGCGGGCCTGCCTTACGCGCAGCTGGCCGCGAAGGTCATGGCACCGTTCGTGGCGGGGAGCCTCAGCGAGGAGCGCCTGCTCGAACTGACCACCGAGGCCTACGGCCGCTTCGCGCACGATGCCGTCACGCCGCTCAGGCAGCTCGACGAGCAGCAGTGGCTGCTCGAACTGTTCCACGGTCCGACGCTGGCGTTCAAGGACGTGGCGCTGCAGCTCCTGGGCCTGCTGTTCGAGGAATTCCTCGGCCGCTCGGACCGCAACCTGACCATCGTCGGCGCGACTTCGGGCGACACCGGCTCGGCGGCGATCGACGCGGTGGCGGGCCGCGCCAAGGTGGACATCTTCATGCTCCACCCCAAGGGCCGCGTCTCGGACGTGCAGCGCCGCCAGATGACCACGGTGCTGGCGCCCAACGTCCACAACATCGCGCTGGAGCACGCCAACTTCGACGATGCGCAGGCGATCGTGAAACGCGTGTTCAACGATAAGGGCATGACCGACCGCTTCGCCATCGGCGCGGTGAACTCGATCAACTGGGCGCGCCTGATGGCCCAGGTGGTCTACTACTTCGCCGCCGGCCTCCAGCTCGGCGCCCCCCACCGCAAGGTCGCCTTCTCGGTGCCGACCGGCAACTTCGGCGACGTCTTCGCTGGCTACGTCGCCGCGCAGATGGGCCTGCCGATCGCCAAGCTGATCGTCGCCACCAACGTCAACGACATCCTCCACCGCGCGCTGGCGGATGGCGATTATTCGCAGGGCACCGTGACGCCCACCGCCGCGCCCTCGATGGACATCCAGGTCTCGTCCAACTTCGAGCGCCTGCTGTTCGACCTCGGCGGCCGCGACGGCGAGGCTCTGGCCGCGCAGATGGCCGGGTTCGAGAGCACCAGGGCGATGCAGCTCACCAATGCCCAGCGTGAGGGCGCCTCGGCGCTGTTCACGTCGGCCCGTGCCGATGCGGACGAGATGGCCTCCACCATCCGCTGGGCCTGGGAAAGCTGCGGCGAGCTGATCGACCCGCACACCGCCTGCGGCCTCTTCGCCGCACGCAGCGCAGGTATCGAGCCGGGCACCCCCGTCGTCACCCTGGCGACCGCGCACCCGGCCAAGTTCCCCGAAGCGGTCGAACGCGCCACCGGCCACCGCCCGAGCCTGCCCACCCGCGTGGGCGACCTGTTCGAGCGCGAGGAGAAGTGCGAGACGCTTCCCGGCACTTTCGAGGCCGTCACCGAATACGTGGCGCAGCACGCCAGCCCGAAGGTCTGATGGCTACGCTCTCTCCCCAGCCCCTGATCCTCGCGGGCGAGGGCTGGGCGGACTACGGCCTCGTCGATTCGGGCCACGGCCGCAAGCTCGAGCGCTACGGCGACTTCCGCTTCGTGCGCCCCGAACCGCAGGCGATGTGGAACCCGCGCGTCAACGGCGGCGAGTGGGACGCCCACGGCGAGTTCGTCCCCGGCTCCGACGAGGACGGCGGCGGCAGGTGGCAGTTCGACAAGGCTGTCCCCCGTGACGGCTGGTCGCTGGCGTGGAACGAGGTGAAGTTCACCGCGCAGTGCACGCCCTTCCGCCACCTCGGCTTCTTCCCCGACATGGCCCCGGTGTGGGACTGGATGCGCGGGATGCTCGATGGTCGCACCGACGCCAGCACGATGAACCTGTTCGGCTACACCGGCGTCGGCACGCTGGCGCTTTCCCCGCACGGCCCGGTGACGCACGTCGATGCCTCGAAGAAGTCCGTGGCACAGGCGCGCGAGAATGCCGCGTTGGCGGGGCTTCAGGACCGTCCGGTGCGCTGGATGATCGACGACGCCGCCAAATTCGCCGCACGCGAAGTGCGCCGCGAGAAGCGCTACGACGGCATCATCCTCGACCCCCCGAAGTTCGGCCGCGGCCCCACCGGTGAGACCTGGCGGCTGGAGGAGAACCTTCCGGGCCTGCTGGCCGACTGCCGCAAGCTGCTCGACGCCGACAGCCGCTTCCTGTTCCTCACCGTCTACGCCGTGCGCATGTCGTCGCTGGCTCTGGCGGGACTGATGGAAGAACTGTTCGCCGATCTGCCCGGCACTATCGAGCACGGCGATCTCGCCGTTCGCGAAGATGAGCAGGGTCGCCTCCTTCCCACCGCGATATTCGCGCGCTGGTCGAATCCCGAGTAAGGCGCGCGCCATGGCCGATTCGCTGATCCTAGAAATTGCCGACTTCGAGCAGGATGTCCTCACCGGCATCTACTCCGAAGAGACCGGCAAGCCGCAGCCGCTGCGCTTCACCATCACGGTGCGGCTGACCCCGGCCGACCACTACGCGCCCGATACGCCGCTGAGCGCCAGCAAGAACTACATGGACCTCAAGTTCGCCGCCTCCGAGGCGCTGCCGGTGGGGCTTCATTTCAAGCTGATCGAGGCGGTCGCCGACCACATCTGCGAAACCCTGTTCCTGCAGGACGAGCGGGTCGAGGCGGTCACGGTCAAGATCGTCAAGCTGGCACTGACCGAGGCCAACGAGCAGATCGGCATGACCCTCTCGCGGGATCGCCGCCGTTGACCGAACTGCTGCACCTCGGGCCGCTCTCGGAAGACGCGCTCGAGGCCGCGGCCGATTTCCATGCCCGGCTGCTGCCCTCGGTCGAGGCGACGCTGCTGGGCGGCGCCGATCCGCTGACGCTGGTGTTCCTGCCCGCCTCCCACGATCACCGCGCCTGGCGCCTCGCCGCGGTGCAGGGACTCGCCCGCCGCTTCGCCCCCTCGCGCATCAACGCGGTGGAGTCGGGCGAGGCCGATGCGATCGCCGCCGCCTCGCGCTGGCTTGACGGTGCGGGAGGCGTGACCGGTCAATTGCTGCCGCTGGATGGAACTGGCGCGGGCGGAGTGCTATATCCTCCCCGATGACATCGCCAGCGCCCCTCGTCGACCAGTTCCAGCGCAGGATCACGTACCTGCGCCTGTCGGTCACCGACCGCTGCGACTTGCGCTGCGCCTACTGCATGCCCGAGCGGATGACGTTCCTGCCCAAGAAGGACGTGCTGACCCTCGACGAGATGCACGACCTCGCGCTCGGCTTCATCGCCCGGGGCATCACCAAGATCCGGCTGACCGGCGGCGAACCGCTGGTGCGCCGCGATATGATCGAGCTGGTCCAGGCGCTTGGCCGCCGCATCGGCGCCGATGACGGACGCGGACATCTCGAGGAACTGACCCTCACCACCAACGGCACGCGTCTTTCCGAGTTCGCCGAACCGCTCTACGCGGCGGGCGTGCGGCGGATCAACGTCTCGCTCGACACGCTCGACCGCGAGGGCTTCGCGAAGCTCACCCGCCGCGATTCGCTGCCGCAGGTGCTCGAAGGGCTGGCAGCGGCCAGGGCGGCGGGGCTCAGGGTCAAACTCAACACCGTCGCGCTCAAGGGCATCAACGAGCACGAGATCGCCGACCTGATCGGCTGGGCGCATGGACAGGGGTTCGAGGCGACGCTGATCGAGGTCATGCCGCTCGGCGAGGTCGAGGAAGACCGCATCGACCATTACCTGCCGCTGCTCGCGGTGCAGGACGACCTCGCGCGGCGCTGGACGCTCACCCCCAGCGGCCACCGTACCGGCGGCCCCGCGCGTTACTGGGACGTGGCTGAAACCGGCGGCCGGCTGGGGCTCATCACGCCGCTCACCAACAACTTCTGCGAGGGCTGCAACCGCATCCGCGTCACCGCGACCGGGCAGCTCTACGCCTGCCTCGGCGGAAACGAGCAGGTCGACCTGCGCGCCGCGCTGCGCTCGGGCGATCCGGAAACGGCGCTGACCGAAGCGCTCGACCTCGCCATGCGGATCAAGCCCGCGCGCCACAACTTCGCCATCGATGCGCGCGGTGAAGCGCCCGCCCTCGCGCGCCACATGTCGATGACCGGGGGCTGACGATGGCGGCAAGGCTGGTGTTCCTGGGCCGGCTCGAGGAGCTGGCGGGAAGCGGCGGCGCGGACCTTGTGCTGGAGGCTCCGCTGGATTGGGCGGGGCTCGTCGAGCGGCTGTCCGAAGACTATGCCCCGGCGCTCGCCGAACTGGTCGACAGCGACCGCGTCAAGGTGGCCCTTAATGGCGCGCTAATGGGGTCTAAGCAGGGCCTTATTCTCTCCGACGGCGACGAGATCGCGTTTCTGCCCCCCGTCTCGGGCGGCTGACGTGTCCGACATTCGCCTCCTCACCACCCCATTGGATCCGGCGGAAGAACTGCGCGCCTTCACCGCCGCGCACCCCGAGGCGGGCGGCATCGTCAGCTTCCTCGGCCAGGTCCGCGAAGGCGGCGGGGTCGAGGCGCTGGAACTCAGGCACTACGACCCGCTCACGCTGCCGGCGATGCAGGATCTCGCGGAGCGGGTGCGGAATCGCTGGATTCTCAACGGTTTGCTGGTGATCCACCGCAGCGGCGAAATGACGGTGGGCGAACCGATCGTCCTCGTCGCCGCCGCCGCGCGCCACCGCCGCGACGCCTTCGCCGCCGCCGATTTCGCGATGGACCACCTCAAGAGCGAATCGTGGTTCTGGAAGCGCGAGAAGGTGGCCGGCGAATGGCGCTGGATCGAACCACGCGCGCAGGACTTCGCGGATATCGGCCGCTGGCGACCCGCATAGTCCCGGCCGCTTCGCAAAAGGGCGGAGCCTTCAGCCTTTGAGTCGCGTGGACAGCTGCGCGATGACCTTGTCCTGCGCATCGAGCAGCGCCGCCACTTGCGAGCGGGCATCGCCGATCGCCTTGGCGCTGGGCGATTCGTCCAGCGGCGCGGTGTTACGGGAATCGGCATAAAGCAGGTCGAGTTCGGCCAGCGCGCCCATGCCGCTGGAGCGGCTCGTTTCGAGCTTCGCGAGCGCGACGCTGGCCGCGCTCCACGAATCGGTGCCTTCGCTCCCGGCCGCGGCGACGGCGCGCTGGGCAGCGGCGCTTTGGGCCTGGAACTGCCGGTCCGCCGCCTGCGCCACGGTCACGAGGCCCTGGAGGCGCGTGACGAGATCGGCGCTGGCGGGGGGCAGGTCAGGGACGGCAGGCGCCGCCTCACCCGCCGCGGGCGTGCCCGAGCCGCCGACCCGCTCGACATCGCGTATGGCGAGCGAGGGATAGGAGCCGGACGTGGAACAGGCTGCCATGCCGAAGGGAAGCAGCAGGGCGAGGAAACGGGCTTTCGCGCGGGTCATGTCGCTGCCATAGCACGCCGGACCATCAGGGCGAGGGGCTTTCGTGCCCGTTCGGCCGTGAACCCGTCGCCGGTGGGCCTAGTCCTTGTTGACACGAATCGGTCCATCCCCTAACGGCACCCTCTCTTTCCGGCACCCCGCGCCAAGCGGGGCGGTCGGCGCGTCGCCCGAAAGGCTCATGGTTCCTCGGAACCAGAGCGGCCGGGGCAGTTCTGTTTCGGCTCGTTTCGGGCACATTGATATTAGGTAAGGGCACCATGTTCGCAGTTGTGCGCACGGGCGGCAAGCAATACCGGGTTGCCGCCGGAGACAAGATCGCGGTCGAGAAGCTGGCTGGTGAAGCCGGTGACAAGATCACCCTGGGTGACATTCTTCTGGCCGGCAAGGACGGCGAGGTCGCGGACATCGCTAACCTCACGGTCGCTGCCGAGATCATCGCGCAGGCCAAGAGCGAGAAGGTCGTGGTGTTCAAGAAGCGCCGCCGCCACAACTACCGTCGCAAGAACGGCCACCGCCAGCAGCTCACGCTGCTGCGCATCGTGTCCGTCGGCTGACCCAGATTTCGGAGTAACCAGAAATGGCACATAAGAAAGCAGGCGGTTCGTCGCGTAACGGTCGCGACTCCGCTGGCCGCCGTCTCGGCGTGAAGAAGTTCGGCGGTCAGGAAGTGATCGGCGGCAACATCATCATCCGTCAGCGCGGCACCCGCGTGTACCCCGGCGTCAATGTCGGCATCGGCAAGGACCACACCCTGTTCGCACTGGCCGAAGGCCGCGTGCGCTTCCACGACGGCAAGCAGGGCCGCAAGTACGTGTCGGTCGACGCGCAGCTCGCGGAAGCCGCCGAATAATCGGATGGTCTTGCATAGGGCCATCCTGACGGGATGGCCCCCGCCACGCTCCTGAGCGTGGCAGAACGAGGGAGAGGGCCATAAAGCCCGTCTCCCTTTTTCCGTTTCTCCCTCTGCCGCCTGTCTCGTGCGCCATGTTGCGTTCGATTGCAGGCATTTGCGTAATCGCACTGTCACGTCCGCCCGCTACCGGGCCGGCGGGGCGGATGGAGAGACGACGATGTTCATTCGCAGCGAAAGGCTGTTCCTGCGCCCCGGCTGGTCCGAGGACTGGCAGGACCTGCTGACCCTGATCGCCGACGAGGCGGTCGTGGGCAACCTTGCCGGCGCGCCCTGGCCCTATACCGCCGAGGACGCGCGCGGTTTCATCGCCATGCCGCAGGACCGCCTGCTGCCCCGCTTCCTCGTCACCGTGCCGGGGGCCGGCGGCGCCCGCCTCATCGGCGGGTGCGGGCTGTCGCTGCGCGATGGCGACGTGAATCTCGGCTACTGGATCGCGCCCGCGGAGTGGGGACGCGGCTTCGCCAGCGAGGCGGCACGCGCGGTGCTGGGCCTGGCCAATGCGCTGGGCCACCGCCGCGTCGTCGCCAATCACTACATCGACAACGCGGCATCGGGCCGGGTGCTCGAGAAGGTCGGCTTCCGGCGGACCGGGCGGGTGGTCGAGCGCTTCAGCAGGGCGCGCGGCTTCGCCAGCCCTTCGCGCGAATACGAGGTGCTCTTCGAGTCCTCGGGCGATTCGCCGGGCGACTGTGACGGCGCCGACGTCATGAACGGCCGAAAAGCCGCCTGAGGACGCTTTATCCCCGCGCGACTCGCGTGATTCTGGCATCGAGCGGCACCTGGGGAACACTCCCTAGTGCGGCTCTTACTCCTCGTTAATCAGGCAATGTCAGGACTTTATCGCGCGCTGCAGTCGGCGTGCAGCAAATTTCGTGCATTGGCGGAAGCTTGTGTGCATGATCCCCGTATTAATACGACGGAGAACCATGGAATGTTCGTCCGCACGGAGAGACTGTTTCTGAGGCCCGCCTGGCCGGAAGACCTGGACGATCTCGTCGAGGCGCTTCTGGAGGAGGATATCCAGCGCAATGTCGGGGTCGCACCGCTGCCGCGGACCCCGGCGGACGTGCGCGCCTATCTCGACCGACCGCGCGACCCGCGCCTGCCCCACTTTTTCATGTACCTGCGCGCGCCGGGCGGGCCCCAGCTCGTCGGCGGCATCGGCCTTGGCCGGTATGACGAGGACGTGGAGGTGGGTTACTGGATCGCCTCGCGCCATCGGGGACGCGGCTTTGCCGGGGAGGCACTGCGTGCGCTCGTCGGCCAGGCGCGGACGCTCGGGCACAAGCGGATCGTCGCCAGCCATTTCGCCGACAGCCCGGGTACGCACCAGGTGCTCGAGAGCGCGGGGTTCCGCGATACCGGGCAAGTCCGCTCGCGCTACAGCGCGGGGCGCGCGATGGAATATGCGGTGCGGATCTACGACAGCGCGATGAGCGAATCGAGCGCGGCTTAGGGCATGACGGGGCGGTCAGCGGGACCTTGATCCAGCGGCTCCGTCGTCCCTGCTCAGGCAAGCCCCCCCGCCTTCGCGGGGGCGGCGAAGCTTTTTGTCCAGCGAAAGGCTGAGGTTAGGACGGCAGCCAGTGCGGGGCGAGGTCCGGCGTGATATCCTCGATCCGCAGGTGGTCGACCGCGTAGCCCAGCTCCGGATAGGCCGCGCGCCGGCGCTTTTCGTTCGAGCGGGCGAGGGGGACCACCACCAGCCGGCGGTTGACCTTGGCGCGCCAGTTCATCCGCGCGGTGTTCTCTTGCCCGACGTAGCAGCCCTTGGTGAAGCTGACGCCGTTCAGCTCGGCGGCATTGCATTCCAGCCAGAGCGTTTCGCCGTCGCCGAGTTCGGCGCTGCCTTCGGGGACGCCCTGCGCCAGCCGGTGCGCACGCCAGGCGGCGTCGGCGCCGGTCTCGGTTTCCTCGGGGTCGGCCTCGTCGATCGGAGCCACCCAGCGTTCGCCCAGCGCATGAAGGCGCGGGTCGGGAGCGGCGCCGTCGCCGGTGTGGGGACGCCAGTGGACCGCGAGATGGTCATCGCGGACAATGTCGATCGCCTTGCGCAGCCGGTACATCGACAGGCGCTTCACCAGCGCGTCGGCGACTTCGGCCTCGCAGTCGATCAGCAACCCATTGCCAGCGGGCCAGACGATGAAGTCGAACAGCGCCTTGCCCTGCGGGGTCAGGAGCCCCGCCCAGACCGGCAGCGCCTTGGCGACGTCCGCCGTGACGAGGCCTTGGAGAAAATCGACGACATCTTCGGTCGAATCGGGGCGGGGGGAAAGCCGGATGAGGGCGCGATCGAACAGGCGGGTTGCGGTCATGGCCTCTAAGTGGGGCGAATCGCGAGCCGGCTCAAGTGCCTGGCGGACACTTCGCCAGTCGCCCGCGCAGTTCGTCGAGCACCCAGAGCGCGGCGGGGCCGGGGGGCGTGTCCTTGCGCCAGAGCGCGACCAGTGCGTAGTCGATCACGGTGCGCTCGGGCAGCTGCAGTTCGACCAGCGCACCCGATTCGATGTCGCCGCTGACGACGTGGCGCGGCATCGAGCCCCAGCCGATCCCCTCCTTGAGCAGCGCGTGCTTGGCGCCGAGGTCGGCCAGGCGCCACGAGCGCGGGCTGAACACCGAGAAATCGCGCCCGTCGGTCAGCGGCGAGCGGTCGGTCAGCACGAGCTGCAGGTGCTTGCGCGCCTCGCCCGGCACGATCTTGCCGGCGCGGGCGAGCGGATGGTCGGGCGCGGCGACCGCCACCAGTTCCACCGAACCGATGATCTCGCGCTCGATGTCGGCAAGGTCGACGATATCGGGACCGGCGATGGCGAGCGTCGCGCGGCCTTCCAGCACCAGCGCCGCCACGGCGCCCAGCGCTTCTACGTTGAGGCGCAGCGGGACGGTGGGGAAACGCACCTGGAAGTCGCGCAGCAGGCGGGCGAGGACGTGGCCGGGCACCATGACGTCGATCGCCAGCGAGAGTTCGGCCTCCAGCCCCTGCCTCAGGCTTCGCACTTTGGCGAGCAGGGCGTCGACGTCGTCCGAGATCGCGTGGGCCTCTGACAGCAGGGCGCGGCCCTCGTCGGTCAGCACCGGGCGGCGCGAGCCCTCCCGGTCGAACAGGCGCACATCGAGCTGCGCCTCGAGCTGGGCGATGGCGTAGCTGACCACCGAGATCGCCCGGCCCAGCTTGCGCGCGGCGGCATTGAAGCTGCCTTCCTCGACCACGGCGAGGAAGCAGCGCAAGTGATCCAGACTGGGAGCAACGAGATCGACCATTCAGCTTTTCCGAATAATTGGGTCGATTTTATCGCAATTATGCGATCGGGTTGCAAGCCATAGATAGGGCGCAACAGGTCACCCCGACCTCACCAATTCGAGGAAACAGCCATGATCGAACTCCGCCCCTTCGACAGCCTCGGCGCCGCCAACCACGGATGGCTCGACGCTCACCACCACTTCTCGTTCGGTGGCTACCATGACCCGGCGCGCACCAACTGGGGCCGCCTGCGGGTGTGGAACGACGATACCATCGCCGCCCAGACCGGTTTTCCGCCTCATGCGCACAACGACATGGAAATCATCACCTACGTCCGCAAGGGCGCGATCACCCACCGCGACAGCCTGGGCAACACCGGCCGCACCGAAGCCGGCGACGTCCAGGTCATGAGCGCGGGCACCGGCATCCAGCACTCGGAATACAACCTCGAGGACGAGGACACCACGCTGTTCCAGATCTGGATCATGCCCGACCGCCGCGGAGAAAAGCCGCAGTGGGACGCGCGTCCCTTCCCCAAGGGCGACCGCACCGGCCGCTTCGTCACTCTCGCGAGCGGTATCGCGGGCGACGACGATGCGCTGCCGATCAACGCCGAGGCCCGTGTTCTGGGCGCCACGGTCAAGGCGGGCGAGACGGTGACGTATGAAACCGCGCCGGGCCGCCATTCCTACCTCGTTCCCGCCAAGGGCCGGATCAGGGTGGGCGACGTGGAAGCGGGCGCCCGCGACGGCGTGGCCATCACCGGGCTCGACACGATTTCCGTGACCGCACTTGAGGATGCCGAACTGGTCCTCGTCGACGCGGCCTGACATACGAGCGGCGGGCGATTCGCAAGGGTCGCCCGCCTGCTTGTGCACATTCTCCCAAACCTGAGCAGACAAGGACAGTTTTCGATGACCGGACGCATTGCCAACCCCAAGATCGAGAAGCTCATCGTCGATCGCTGGAGCCCCCGCGCCTTCGACGGCAGCGAGATCCCGCAGGCGGACCTCGACACCATCCTCGAAGCGGCCGGCTGGGCGCCTTCCGCGTACAACGTGCAGCCCTGGACCTTCCTCTACGCCAAGCGCGGCGATGCGAACTGGGATCTGTTCCTCTCGCAGCTGATCGACTTCAACCAGAGCTGGGCGAAGGATGCTTCGGCGCTCGTGTTCGTCGTCTCGGACACACTGATGCGGTCGGAGAAAGGCAATTCGGACAACCACAGCCACAGCTTCGACGCCGGCGCCGCCTGGGCGCTCGCGGCCCTGCAGGCGCAGGCGCTGGGCTACCACACCCACGGCATGACCGGCCTGAAGTTCGGCGACGCCGAGGCCGCGCTGGGTGTTCCCGCCGACCACCGCCTCGAAGCGGGCTTCACCATCGGTCGGCAGGGCGACAAGGCCTCGCTGCCCGACTTCCTGCAGGAGCGCGAAGTCGCCAGCACGCGCAAGCCGCTCGCCGAGATCGCCAGGGCGGGCAAGTTCGCCTGATCCTGGCCGTCGGCTCTTGGTAGATGTGGCCCGGTCTCTCGCAGGAGAGGCCGGGCCGTTTGCTGTCCGGGCCACGAAATCGCCTTTATTGCATGGCCAACTGGCAGCACCTTCCCCTCCTCGCGAGGCCGCCATGCCCTTCGACCTGCCGCCCTCGCCGCCGCCCGCGATCGAGGCCGCCGCCTTCGATCTTGCAGAGATGCCTGCCGGGGACCGGGGCATCGACTTTCGCGCCGTCCGGCGCCGTTGCCCCGAGGGTCGCCCGGGCGAGATCGTGGTCTGCGCGCAAAACCCCGAGAAAGAGCGGGTACGGCCGCTGCCCGATACTTACGCGGCCGAGGAGGGCCTGCCGCGCGCGGAGCTGGGGCTGGGCGACAACGCCACCATCGACGTGCATGTCGACCAAGCGGCGCTGCCCGGCGCGGTCAGCAACCGCGTCATGGTGGGCGCGAAGATCAAGTTCTGAACGCGCCTGAAAGCCGCCCTTGTCGGCGGCGAGGCAAGCCTTGGGTCGTCATCGCGCGCGCTCTCGGCCATAGCGCCAGCGGTCAGCAGGACGGATTGGAAGGCATGGCGCCGGCTTCATCGACACATGAGCATTGGCGGGTGCGCGCGATAGGGCACCTGGGCTGGCTGAGGGGCGCGGTGGGCGCGGTCATCGGCATTGCGCTGGCGGGGCTTACGACGTGGCTTGCCCTTGGCCTCATTCCGGGAGGGCGCAGCGATGCGCTGCCGTTCCTCGTCGCGCCGCTCGGGGCCTCGGCGGTGCTGGTGTTCTGCGTGCCCGCGAGCCCGCTGGCGCAGCCCTGGGCGGTGATCGGCGGGGACCTGCTCTCCGCCGCCGTGGGGCTCGTCGCCGGGCACCTCATCGGTGATCCGTGGGCGGCGGGGAGCCTTGCCGTGGGCACCGCGATCGCGGTCATGTCGCTGGCGCGCTGCCTGCATCCGCCCGGCGGGGCCTGCGCGCTGCTCTGCGCGCTCGGGGCGACCGGCAAGGTGCCCTGGGACTGGACCTGGATGGCGCCGATCGCGGCCAACGTGCTGCTGCTCTGCGCGGTCGGCTGGCTCTACAACAACCTTACCGGCCACCCGTGGCCGCATCGCCCGCCGCGTGTGCCGCCTGTCGCGGCGGCGGCCTACACCCGTGAGGACATCGTCGCCGTGCTGGAGGACTGGAATGAGGTGCTCGACGTCGATGTCGACGACCTAGACGCCTTCGTGCAGGCGCTGCTCCGCCGGGGGAAGGCTGGCTGACGACGTATCTTGCTGCCCCGCCTTGAAAGGGCGCGCGCACGGGCCTAGGTCGTCGGGCATCGTCTCAAACCGCCAGAAAGGCCCCTCGCGATGAGCGCAACCGCACCCGAACTCGTCCTTTCCGGCGGCACCGTCCACACGCCCAGCGGGCCCGTCATCGCCGATGTCGCCGTGCGGGACGGCAGGATCCTCGGCGTGGGCTCCTATCCCGACGCGGTCCGGCGGATCGACTGCACCGGGCTCGACGTGCTGCCCGGCGTGATCGACAGCCAGGTCCACTTCCGCGAGCCGGGGCTGGAGCACAAGGAAGACCTCGAGACCGGCAGCCGCGCCGCGGTGATGGGCGGGATCACCGCCGTGTTCGAGATGCCCAACACCAACCCCAACACCGACACCACCGAGCGCGTGCTCGACAAGCTCTCCCGCGCGCATCACCGCATGCACTGCGACCATGCCTTCTACGTCGGCGCCACGGCGGACAACGCGGTCGAGCTCGCCGAGCTGGAGCGCATTCCCGGCACCGCAGGGGTCAAGATCTTCATGGGCGCCTCGACCGGCAGCCTGCTGGTGGCCGAGGACGAGCAACTCGCCCGCGTGCTCGCGCATGGCCGCCGCCGCGTCGCCATCCATGCCGAGGACGAGGCGCGGATGAACGCGCGCAAGGACCTGCGGGTCGAGGGCGATCCCTCCAGCCACCCCGTCTGGCGCGACGACGAGAGTGCGATGCTGGCCACCAAGCGCATCCTGCGCCTCGCCCGCGAGGCGAAGCGTCCCATCCACATCCTCCACATCACCACCCCGGCCGAGCTGGAGCTGATCGGCCAGCACCGTGACATCGCGACCTGCGAGGTGACTCCCCAGCACCTGACGCTGGCCGCCGAGGAAGCCTATCCCAAGATCGGCACTTTCGCGCAGATGAACCCGCCGATCCGCTCGGCCGCGCACCGCGACGGGCTGTGGCACTGGCTGCGCCAGGGCGTTCCCGACGTGCTCGGCTCCGACCACGCGCCGCACACGCGCGAGGAGAAGGCCAAGACCTATCCCGCCAGCCCCTCGGGCATGCCGGGGGTGCAGACGCTGCTGCCGCTGATGCTCGATCATGTCGCCAAGGGGCGGCTGACGCTGGAGCGGCTGATCGACATGACTTCCAGCGGCGTCCAGCGCGTCTTCGGGCTTGTCGGTAAGGGCCGCATAGCGACGGGTTATGACGCGGACTTCACGGTGGTCGATCGCAAGGGCCGCTTCACCGTGACCGAGGACTGGAACGAGAGCCGCTGCGGCTGGACGCCCTTCGCCGGCATGGAACTGGAAGGCCGCGTCGTGGGCACCATCGTGCGCGGGCATACCGCGATGTGGGAAGGCCAGCTGGCGAACGAGGCCGTGGGCGAGCCCCTGCGGTTTGCGGGCGCGCTCTAAAGGCGCCGGAGGGCTTACACGCGGGCCTCACCTCATAACTCGTCGCCCCCGCGTAGGCGGGGGCCCCGCTTCATTCCTCGCGAAGCCGAAGGAACAAGCGGGATCCCCGCCTTCGCGGGGATGACGGGGTATTTTGGTATCGACCGGGGCGCCTGGTATCGGCAGGTCCGGCCTAGCTGGCGATCGCAGCCGCCCTGCGCCGTGACAGGATATCCCAGCAGAACACTGCGATCGCGGTCCAGATGAACAGGAAGCAGACCAGCTGGATCGGCCGCAGCGGCTCGCCGAAGACGAGGATGCTGAGGAAGAACAGCCCGGTCGGCGTCACGAACTGGATGAAGCCGAGGATCGAGAAGTCGAGCCGCCGCGCGGCGCTGGCGAACAGCATCAAGGGAATCGCCGTCAGCGGCCCGGCGCAGGCGAGCAGCAGGTCGAGCTTGAGCGAAGAGCCCATCGCCAGCCCCTGCGGCGTCTGTGCCTGCCATGCCAGCAGGCCGAGGCCCGGCACCAGCAGGACGATCGTCTCCACCGTCAGGCCGGGCAGCGCGTCCACCGCTACCAGCTTGCGCACGAGGCCGTAGCCCGCGAAGCTGAACGCCATCAGCAGGCTGATCCACAGCGTGTCGAGCGCGCCCTGCGCCAGCAGGGCGACGCCGATGGCCGCGAGGGCCACCGCGATCCACTGCCGCCGGGTCAGCTTTTCCTTGAGGAAGACGGTGGCCGCCAGCACGTTGACCAGCGGGTTGATATAGTAGCCGAGGCTGGCGGCAAGGACGTGGCCGTCCATGACCGCGATGACGTAGATCAGCCAGTTGGCGCCGATGAGCAATCCGCTGACCACCAGTGCACCGAGCACGCGTGGGGCCATGAACGCCGCCTTCAGGGCGGCGCCCTGCCGGAATAGCAGGATCATCACCAGGCAGAACGGCAGCGTGAACAGCAGCCGCCAGACCACCACCTCGAACGGGGCGACGGCATGCAGCAGCGCGAAGTAGAGCGGGAACAGCGACCACACAGCATAGGCGCCCAGCGCCTGCGGCAGGCCGGCGATCACGCGGGTTTGGCGGGGCAGGGTCTCGGGCATGGGCTTGTCTCTGCGGGCGGCAGCGCCCGGATGGTGGCCTTAGGGGCGCCTTGGAATGCGAACAACCACTCGCACCATCGCCGCTGCGCCTTCGGCTCGTCGCAAAATCGAATTCTGACAGCGGCGTTGCGGATCGTTCATAATAAGCGGCGTAAAGATGAATGCATACAGCGGATCGACGGATATGGCCGGTTCGCCCTCACCTGAAGGGAGATACGCAATGAATGCATTCTTCAAGGCTTCCGCCATCGCCGCCGCTGCCGCCAGCCTCGCCACCGCGATGCCCGCCACCGCCGCGATCGCAGCTTACAACCCGGCCGCGAGCTTCACCGCTCCGGGTGAGCAGGTTTCCGACTACGGCCGCCAGCGCTACTCGAACGAGGATCGCCGCCGCGGCTATGGCAACTACGACCGCTACGATCGCCGCGACGACCGCCGCGATTATCGCAACGACGCCCGCTCGTGGCGCGGCAACGACGGCCGTTACTACTGCCGCAAGTCGAACGGTACCACCGGCCTGCTGATCGGCGGCGCGGCGGGTGCGCTGCTGGGACGCGGCATCGACACCCGCGGCGACCGGGCCACCGGCACCCTGCTCGGCGCGGCCGCCGGCGCCCTGCTGGGCCGCGAGGTTGACCGCGGCGGCTCGAACAACTGCCGCTGATCCGTCCCTGATCTGAGGTTTTCCCGAGCGAACGGCGACGCGAGGGGAAACCGCCCGGACCCCATGTGTCCGGGCGGGAGGGCGTCCGCTTCCGGCGGGCGCCCTCTTCGCGTGGGTAATGCGTAGCGGGGCGACCTTCCCGAAATGGGACGCGGGGTTACAGGCGGCTGGCACTTAACGGCATTTTCGCGTTTTCCTCCGACAGGAACGATGTGGCCCGCCCGGGGCCGGACGAAGGAATGCGCCGATGAAGACCCCCGCCCGTCTCGCCCTGCTCGGTCTCGCCGGAACGCTGCTGCTCGCCGGCTGCGATTCGAACAAGGGCGCCCCGGACCCGGCCGAGACCGACCCCGCGCTCACCGGCGCGCTCGGCGACCAGATCATGGTGGACCCCGAGATGGCGGGCGAGCAGGGCGCGGCGGTCGCGCCCAGCGGCGGCCAGATCACCATCCCCCCGCAGGACCGCACGCCCGAGGCTATCGCGGCGGCGAAGAAGCAGGCCGCGCAGCTGGTCGGCGGAACGCTCAAGCCCGCCCCCGCCCCGGCGCAGGGCGGCGCCAACGCACTGGCCGAAAGCGCGGCGACCGCGGCGCAGGTCGCGCAAGCCTCCAAGGCCGCCAGCGCCGACTGCTCGGCCAAGGTCCAGTATTCGAACACCTGGGCGGCCAAGCTGCCCCCCGAACTGCCGGTCTATCCGCGCGGCGCGGTGCAGGAAGCGGCGGGCATCGACGGAGGCGGCTGCGCGCTGCGCGTCGTCAACTTCGCGACGCCGGTGAGCGTGGGCGACGTCATCAGCTTCTACTACACCAGGGCGGCAGCGGCCGGTTACGGCGCCGAATACAAGCTCGACGGCGGCGATCATGTGCTGGGCGGACGCAAGGGCGGCAAGGCCTACGTGGTCTATGCGCGCAAGCTGGCGAGCGGGCTGACCGAAGTCGATCTGGTGGCGAGCGGGAAGTAAAAGCCCTCTCCCCTTCAGGGGAGAGGGTTGGGAGAGGGGAATGGCGTGCGCTCGCCCCTCTCAACTGCGGCTAGTCAGCAAGCTGACAAGCCTGCGTATATCTCCCCTGAAGGGGAGAGAGAGCGCGCTACCTCAACCCCACCCCGATCACCGCGCGCGGTTGTTCCATCTCGCCCGAGGCCACGGGGTAGGCGCAGTAGTCCGCTGCGTAGTAGCCCGTCGGCCGGTGGTTGCCCGAGAGGCCGACGCCGCCCATCGGCGCGGCGTGGCTGGGGCCGATGGTGGCGCGGTTCCAGTTGACGATCCCGGCGCGCACATTGGCCCAGAAGCGGTTGTATTCCTGCGGCGTGCCCCCGACCAGGGCGGCGGCGAGGCCGTAGCGGGTGGCGTTCGCCTCGGCGATCGCCTCGTCGAAGTCGGAAACGCGGATCACCTGCAGGATCGGGCCGAACAGCTCGACGTCGGGGCGCTCCTTCATGGCCGTCACGTCGATGATCGCGGGGCTGAGGAAGGGCAGCTTGTCGTCCATGCGCACGAGGTGCTTGATCGCCCTGCCGCCGTGGCTGAGGAGATAGAGAAAGCTTTCGGTCAGCCCGTCGGCGGCGGCATTGTCGATCACCGGGCCCATGAACGGCGCGGGCTCGTCGAACGGCGCGCCGACGATCACGCGGTCGGCCAGTGCCTTCACCTCGGCCATCACCGCGTCGTACAGCGTTTCGCGCACGATCAGGCGGCGCGCGGCGGTGCAGCGCTGGCCGGCGGTGGCGAAGGCGGACTGGACGATCAGCGCGGCGGCGTCGGTCAGCTTGGGCGTGTCCCAGACCACCATCGCGTTGTTGCCGCCCATCTCCAGCGCGACCATCTTGTCGGGCCGCGCGGCGAGGCGCCGGTTTATGCTGATGCCGGTGCTGGCCGAGCCGGTGAACAGCACCCCGTCCACGCCCTCGTGCGCGACGTAGGCGGCGCCCTCGGCCGGGCCCCCGGGGGCGAATTGCAGGACGGCGGCGGAAATCCCGGCCCGGTGGAAGCACCGCGCCAGCACTTCGCCCGAGGCGGGCGCGCGTTCGCTCGGCTTGAAGATCACCGCATTGCCCGCGATCAGCGCGGGCACGATGTGCGCGCCGGCGAGGTGCGCGGGGTAATTGAAGGGGCTGAGCACCACCAGCACGCCGTGCGGCTTGTGGCGCACCGCCATGCTCCCCTGCAGCGCCGAATCGAGCTTGCGCTGGGCGGTGCGCTCGGCATAGGCGCGGATCGAGACTTCGACCTTGCCGATCACCGCGTCCACTTCGGCGCGGGCTTCCCACAAGGGCTTGCCGACTTCGCGGGCGATCGTGGTGGCCAGTTTCTCGGCGTCCTTGCGCACTTCGTTGGCGAAGCGGCGCATCAGTTCCATGCGGGTGGAGAGCGGCTGCGCGGCCCAGCCCGGCCAGGCGCGGCGCGCGCGCGACACGGTCTCGTCGACGTCGGCCACGGGCCCACGCCAGACTTCCGCGCCGGTGGCGGGTTCCCACGAGATGACTTCGGCCTTGCTCACGTTGCTCCCGGGTCCCCGTCCGCGATCTGTCCCGCTGGCTGGTTGCGGCGGGCTTGTGACTGAACCGTCCATCGCGGCAGAGGATCCGTTAACTGTCATGTGTCGAGATTTCGCGACCTTGGCACAGGTATTCCTACCGTGATGTGAACGGGCGGTGTTTCGCCGCGCTTTCAAGGGAACTGACGCCAGTGCCCCCCGCAGCCCTGGAAGGACTGGCCAACAGCCGTCGTCCTCGCGAAGGCGGGGACCGCTGGGTACGCCTCAGGCGATGGCTTGACGGCGGTCCCCGTCGGCGCGGGGACGACGGACATCGTCAGGTGGAGACACATACTCCCTGCCCCGCCGGTGCGGGCGCCGGGCCGAGCTGCGCGCCGAGCCCGCGAATCGCTTCGACTTTGGCGTGGAGTTCACTCCAGTCGTCGGACTGGTCGATGGCGGACCAGATGCGCTCGACCTCGTCGATCAGCACGCCGGGGGGCGCGTTCTCGTGCCAGAGCCGATCGTCGATGGCGGCGGCGGGCGCATAGCCGCGCAGGATCGCGCCGAAGTCGTCGTCGCCCGCCCCGCGCCCGGCGCGGTGGTCGAAGAAGAACTGCTCGGGCGCCGCGCCGCTGGCGACCATGCTGGACTCGGCGGCCTGGATCAGCGCGGTGTCGGCCTCTGCCCCGCGCGGCTCGACGCCGAGGCGCCAGGTGAAGCGGCGGGCCATCGCCGCCTGATACAGCGGCCCGAAGCGGTCGAGCGCGGCGACCAGCGGGGCGGTTTCAGCGAGCTGGCGCAGGGCGACCGCAAGCTGGCCGCAGTTCCACAGCAAGGCCTCGGGCTGGCGGCCGAAGGCGTAAAGGCCCGAGTGGTCGAAATAGGCGGCGGTGAAGCGCGGGTCCCATTTCGGCAGCCAGCGCCACGGGCCATAGTCGAAGCTCTCGCCCGAAATGTTCATGTTGTCAGTGTTGAGCACGCCGTGGACGAAGCCCGCGACCATCCACGAGGCGGCGAGGTCGGCCAGCCGCTCGACCACCTGGTGCAGCAGGATCACGGCGGGCTCGTCGCGCCCGGGGGCATCCTCGGGCGGAAGGTTTCCGGGATAGGTTTCGAGGCTGTAGGCGACCAGCGCCTCCAGATGGTCCTTCTCCTCCAGCACGGCCAGGCGCTGGAAGCTGCCGATGCGGATGTGCCCGTGCGAGAGGCGCACCATCACCGCCGAGCGGGTGGGCGAGGGCTCGTCGCCGCGCCACAGGTTCTCGCCGGTCTCGATCACCGAGAAGGTCTTGCTGGTGTAAACGCCCAGCGCCTCGAGCATTTCGGTGGCGAGGATTTCGCGCACCGCGCCCTTGAGCGTCAGCCGTCCGTCGCCGTCGCGGCTCCACGGGGTCTGGCCCGAACCCTTGGTGCCGAGGTCGAGCAGGCGGCCTCGCGCATCGCGCATCTGCGCGAACAGGAACCCGCGCCCGTCGCCGAGGTCGGGGTTGTAATTGCGGAACTGGTGGCCGTGGTAGCGCAGCGCGAGCGGCTGGGGCAGGTTGCCGGGCAGCGGCGTGAAGCGGCCGAAGTGCGCGGTCCACTGCGCGTCGTCCAGATCGCCGAGGCCGACGGCCGCCGCCCAGCGGTCGTTACGGAAGCGCAGGTCGGTACGGGGGAAGTCGGCGGCGTGGACCGGGTCGGCGATCCATGCCGAGATCGCCTCGATTCGCGGGTCGGGGCGGTAGGGCGCGGCTTGCGGTTCGCTGTGCATCAGGCGATAGTGGGGCCCCGCCGCCCGCCGATCAAGCGCAGCGGTTTTCTTTGTTTTTCCGCGTTTAGAGGGTAGCCGCTCGGGAATGAAGGTTTTCGAAGATCGCTTCTGGTCGAGCCGCGATGGTCTCAAGCTCCATTTCCGCGATTATCCGGGCCCCGATGGGGCGGGCGGACACCTGCCGGTGCTCTGCCTTCACGGGCTGACCCGCAACGCCCGCGACTTCGATGTGCTCGCACCGCGCCTTGCCGCCGGGCGCCGGGTGATCTGCCCCGACCTGCGCGGGCGCGGCGACAGCGAATATGCGCGCGATTCGGCCACCTACACCCCCATGCAATACTGCGAGGACGTGCTGGCGCTGCTCGAGCAGGAGGGCATCGACCGCTTCGTGGCGATCGGCACCTCGCTCGGCGGGCTGATGACGATGGGCCTCGCGACCGTGATCCCCGAGCGGATCGCCGGCGCGGTGCTCAACGACGTCGGCCCCTGGCTCGAGCCGATGGGCCTCGCGCGGATCAAGGACTACGTCGGGCAGGGCCGCTCCTTCGCGACATGGGTCCATGCCGCGCGCGGGCTGGAGGACACGCAGGGGGCCGCGCACCCCGGCCATACGCTCGACTTCTGGATCGGCATGGCCAAGCGGCTGATGACGGTCGCGGGCAACGGGCGCGTGGTGTTCGACTACGACATGAAGATCGCCGAGCCGTTCCTCGACCTCGACGTGGACGCTCAGCCCGACCTCTGGCCTGCCTGGGAGGCGCTTGGGCGCGCGCCGGTGCTGATCGTGCGCGGGGCGCGCTCGGACCTGCTGTCGGCGGCGACGCTGGCCGAGATGGTGCGCCGCATCCCTTCGGCCGAGGCGCTGACGCTTGCCGATGTCGGCCATGCCCCGACGCTGGACGAGCCCGAATCGGTGGCCGCGATCGAGCGGCTGCTGGCCCGGACCGGCTGACCTTGCGGGTCCTCCACCTCCATTCCAGTTTTTCGGCCGGCGGCAAGGAACTGCGCGCCGCGCGGCTGATGAACGTGTTCGGGGGCGGGCTGGAGCACACCGTCGTCTCGGCCCAGCCCGGCGCATTCGGTGCGAAAGTGGCGCTGGACCCTGCGCTGAACGTCCGCTTCCCCGACGACTTTCCAAGCCTCCAGGGCCGGCCCACCCCCCTGCGGCTGCTGCGGATCGCCCGGGCCATGCGGGGCTTCGACCTCGTCCTCACCTACAACTGGGGCGCGATGGACGCGGTTCTCGCGCATCGCCTCTACGCCCGCGCGCTGCGCCTGCCGCCGCTGGTCCACCACGAGGACGGCTTCAACGAGGACGAGGCGGGCGGCCTCAAGCCCCGGCGCAACCTGTTCCGCCGAGCGGCGCTCGCCCGCGCCTCGGCGCTGGTGGTGCCCTCGCGCCGGCTCGAGGGGATCGCGCTCCACGCCTGGAAGCAGCCGCGCCGCCGCGTGCGCCTCATCATCAACGGCATTCCCGTGGCCGCCTATCGCGAACCGCCGCCGGAGGACGCGATCCCCGGCCTCGCCAAGGCGCCGGGCGAGCGGTGGCTGGGCACCCTTGCGGGCCTGCGCGCGGTCAAGAATCTCCCCCGGCTGGTGCGCGCCTTCGCCGGGCTCCCGCCCGAGTGGCACCTGGTGATCCTCGGCGAAGGGACCGAGCGCGGCGCCATCGCCGCCCAGGCCAAGGCCTGCGGCGTCGGCGCGCGCGTCCACCTTCCCGGCTTCGTTCCCGACCCTTCGCGCGCGGTCGGCCTGTTCGATCTCTTCGCGCTCTCCTCCGACAGCGAGCAGTTCCCGATCTCGGTGGTTGAGGCGATGGCGGCGGGCCTCGCGGTCGCCTCGCCCGCGGTGGGCGACGTCGCGGCGATGGTATCGGGGGAAAACCGCAGCTACGTAACGCCCCCCGGCGATGAAGCCGCGCTGGCCTGGGCCATGGCCGAACTGGCCGGGGACGAGGCGCTGCGCCGTACCGTCGGCGACGCCAACCGCGCCCGCGCGGAGGCGCAATACGATGAAAACACGATGATTAGCGCCTATGCCGAGGTCTACGCCGCCGCTATGGGACGGTCTCGTTTTCCCTGAGCGAATCCGCGTTCAGCGGCGCTTCACGCCGGGACGGGCACCGACATCCCCGTTGAAAAGCCCTGTCCATTCGCTAAACACCCCCGCACCATCCCGATTTTTCCGCAGAAAGCGCCCGAATCTTGGCCCTGCCTCCCGACACCTCCACTCCCTCGACCGTGCGTGATGCCGCCCAGCGCGAGGTCTTCCTGCGCGAAGTCGACGAAGCCGTCCGCCAGGACCAGCTCGAAGGCTTCATGAGCCGCTACGGCAAGGCGCTGATCGCGGTGATCGTCGTCGCCCTGCTCGCCTTCGCCGGCTGGATCTACTGGGACCACCGCCAGACCAAGGCGCGCGAGGAGCGGGCCGAGGCCTACGTCCAGGCGCTCGACAGCCTCCAGGCCGAGAACCTCGACGCCGCCAAGGCCAAGCTGGCGCCGATCGCCGCCGCCTCGGGCTCGGACGCCAATGTCACTTCGGCGCGCCTGCTGCTGGGCGGCATCGCGCTGCGCCAGGACCGCAAGGCCGACGCGCTCAAGCTGTTCCGCCAGGTTTCGGCCGATACCGATGCCCCGCAGCCGATGCGCGATCTCGCCACCGTGCGCGAGATCGGCACCGATTTCGACGCGATGAAGCCGCAGGACGTGATCGACCGCCTCAAGCCGCTCGCCGCGCCGGGCAATGCCTGGTTCGGCGTCGCCGGCGAGATGGTGGGCATGGCCTATCTCAAGCAGGGCAGGCAGGACCAGGCCGGCCCGCTGTTCGCGGCGATCGCCAAGGACGAGAAGGTCGACCAGGGCCTGCGCAGCCGCGCGCGCCAGCTTGCCGCCGTGCTGGGCGTCGATGCGGTCGATGATGTCGTCGATGAAAAGGGCGAGCCGCTGAACAAGCCGGCCGCCAAGGTATCCGCCGAAGCCGCGGACGCCGGAGAATGAGCATGTCTCGTGAGGATATTCGCATGAACGCAAGCGTCCCCAATATCCGTAAGTCCGGCACCCTGCCGGCACGCAAGGTGGTGCCGCTGATCGCGCTCGCGCTGGTCATGGGCCTGTCGGGCTGCAAGGTGTTCGGCGGCGGCAAGGGCCCCGCCAAGACCCCCACCGTGGGCGACCGCGTGCCGATCCTCTCGCGCATCGAAAGCGGTGCCAAGACCGACCCGACGCTCGGCGCGGTCTCGGTGATCCTCCCCCCGGCCGAGGTCAATGCGACCTGGGCGCAGGGCGGCGGCACCCCGAACAAGGCCTATGGCCACCTCGCGCTGGCCGACAACCCGGTCAAGGCCTGGACCGCGCAGATCGCCGGCTCTACCAACCGCCGCCGTCTCGCGGCGGCGCCGGTCATCGGCGACGGCAAGATGTTCGTCATGGACACCGACGGCGTGGTCCACGCCTTCGACGCGCAGAGCGGCGCGAAGCTGTGGACCAAGAGCTTCGCGGTCGACGGCAGCAACCAGAATTCGGTGTTCGGCGGCGGCGTCAGCTTCGACGGCGACAAGCTCTACGTGACCACCGGCCTCGGCGAAGTGGCGGCGCTCAACGCTGCTGACGGCAGCCAGATCTGGAGCAAGAAGCCCGCCGGCCCGCTGCGCGGTTCGCCGACGGTGGCGTTCAACTCGGTGTTCGTGATGACGCAGGACAACCAGATCGCCGCGCTCAATGCGGCGGACGGGACCTCGGTCTGGAGCGAATCGGCCTCGCTCACCCAGTCGGGCGTGTTCGGCGTCGCCTCCCCGGCCGCCGGGCAGGGAACCGTGATCGCCGGGTTCTCGTCGGGCGAACTGGTCGCCTATCGCTACGAGAACGGCCGCCAGCTGTGGTCGGACGCGCTGTCGCGCACCTCGATCTCGACCGAGGTCGGCAGCCTCACCGACGTCGACGCCGACCCGATCATCGATCGCGGCCGTGTCTACGCGCTCGGCCAGGGCGGGCGCATGGCCGCCTACGAACTGATCACCGGCCAGCGCATCTGGGAACTCAACCTCGCGGGGATTTCGACCCCCGCCGTGGCGGGCGACTGGGTGTTCACCCTCGACGACCACGCCGAGATCCTGGCGATCGCCCGCTCGACCGGCAAGGTCCGCTGGCTGACCGAACTGGAGCGCTACAGGAACGCGAAGAAGCGCAAGAACCCGGTCTTCTGGGTCGGGCCGGTGCTGGCCGGCAACAAGCTGTGGGTCGCCAACTCGCGCGGCCTGCTGGCGACCGTCGATCCGGCGAGCGGCACCATGGCGCCCGTCACCGAACTCGACGGGCCGGTCTCGCTGGCACCGGTGGTGGCCAACCAGACGCTCTACGTCCTCGACGATTCGGGCCGCATCACCGCGTTCCGCTGACCTTCCGGTCCTCCCGGCCTCCGCCATCGGATCGCGCTCGGTCACGGTTTGCGCCCTCTTAACCAATTGCGGTTAGCGAACGGCGCATGAGCCAGACACCGAGCGCGCCCCAGAACCGGCCCCCCAGCGACGTCTCCGCAGGCGTCGGGCTGTCCGGCGTCGCCGCGCTGGGCGTGTGGCTGCTGGTCTGCCGCAACTGGGCCGTGGTCGCCGAGGCGCTGTCGCTGCCCGGCCCGCGCGCGCCGCTGAGCGGGCCTTATGCCGCGGTGGCGACGCTGCTGGTCACCGGCGCGGCGATGAGCGCATGGTCGCTGCTGGTCGACAAGGTCCATCGCCGCCCCTCCACCGGCATCGACTGGTCGCGGCGGCGGCCGCTGTCCGAAACGCTCGACGTGTCGATCACCAAGATCGCCGGGCTCTGGACGACCTGGGCGGCGATCGCCTGCTTCTACTGCATCTGCCGCTGGTACTGGGATGGCCAGTACCTCTTCGCCATGCAGGTGCTGGGCGCGGCGGCGGTGCCGCTGTTCCTGTTCTCGGTCCCTTACGTCCTGTGGCTGGACCGCGTCCTGGTGGAACCGCGCGATGCATCCTGGCACTTCGGGGCGCTGGTCGTCGGCGGCGCGTGGGACGCGGCCGAGGTGAAGAAGCACTGGCGGGCCTGGGCGATCAAGGGCTTCTTCGGGGCCTTCATGATCTCGATCCTGCCGGGCGGCTTCGGCCATGTGGTCGAGGCGGACTTCACCGCCATCGCCCGTGACCCGGTCGCGCTGGGCTCGCTGCTGATCGAGGCGCTGTTCCTGATCGACGTGCAGATCGGCACCGTGGGGTACCTGTTCACCTTCCGCCCGCTCGACGCGCACATCCGCAGCGGCAACCCGCTGCTGGCCGGCTGGGTCGCGGCGCTGATCTGCTATCCGCCGTTCGTGTGGGGCACCATGGGCCGCGCCGACGTGCTGGGCTATGAGGTCAATACCGGGGGCTGGGCCTACTGGCTCGCCGGGCACGACTGGCTGCTGTGGGGCTGGGCCGGCATGATGGTGGTGCTGACCGGCATCTACGCCTGGGCGACCTTCGCCTTCGGCCTGCGCTTCTCGAACCTCACCTACCGCGGCGTGCTGACGAACGGGCCGTACCGCTTTACGCGCCACCCGGCCTACCTGTCGAAGAACCTGTTCTGGTGGACCTCGACGCTGCCGTTCCTCGTCACCAACGGCTCGTGGACGGACGCGCTGCGCAATACGGTGCTGCTCGGCGTGGTCAGCGGCATCTACTACTGGCGTGCCCGGACCGAGGAAGCGCATCTGCTCGCCGAGGATGCGAAGTACCGCGAGTACCACGCCTGGATGGACGAGAATGCGCTCATCACGCGTGGTTTCGGGCGGGTGCTGGCGTTGCTGCCCAAGGGGCGCAACTAGCGCGCGATCGGGGTTGCCCGAAGCATCTTCGTCATTCCCGCGCAGGCGGGAACCTATCTGAGGTCGCTTCGTGTTGCGCCGTCATCAGATGGGTCCCCGCCTGCGCGGGGATGACGATACAATATAAGATGACCGCGCTCTGAGGGACGGATCGATAGTCCCGTCGACTCAGAAGCTCTTCACCGCGTAGATCTTTGAAAGATCGCCGCCCCACTCGCCGTTGTAGAGGTCGAGCAGGCGCTGCGCCGGGACCTTGCCCGACTTCACGATCTCGGCCAGCGGCTCGAGGTAGCCGGTCTCGTTCTCGCCGCTGGCATTGAGCCTGCCGCGCGCGGCGAGGCCCTGGCGGGAGATGTCCACCACCTCGGCCGCGATGTCGCGCAGCGTACCGCCGCTCTTTCCAGAAGATCCGGGAATCGGCGAATCGAGACCGAGCTTCGGCGCGGCCGAGCGCAGCGCCTCGCGGCCTTCCATGTCCCAGTCCTTGACGAGGTCCCAGGCGGCGTCGAGCGCGCCCTGGTCGTAAAGCAGGCCGACCCACAGCGCCGGCAGCGCGCAGATGCGGCCCCAGGGACCGCCGTCGGCACCGCGCATCTCGAGGAACGACTTGAGGCGCACTTCGGGGAAGGCGGTGGAGAGGTGGTCGGTCCAGTCGGACAGGCGCGGCAGTTCGCCCGGAAGCACCGCAAGCTCGCCCTTGAGGAAGTCGCGGAACGAGAGGCCGGCGGCGTCGATGTACCGGCCGTCGCGGAACACGAAGTACATCGGCACGTCGAGCATGTACTCGACGTAGCGCTCGTAGCCGAAGCCGTCCTCGAACACGAAGGGCAGCATGCCGGTGCGCTGCGGATCGGTGTCCGACCAGATGTGGCTGCGGTAGGAGAGGTAGCCGTTGGGCTGCCCTTCCGTGAAGGGCGAGTTGGCGAACAGCGCCGTCGCCAGCGGCTGCAGGGCCAACGAGGTGCGGAACTTCTTCACCATGTCCGCCTCGCTCGAATAGTCGAGGTTGACCTGGATGGTGCAGGTGCGCAGCATCATGTCGAGGCCCATCGAGCCCACGCGCGGCATGTGCCGCAGCATGATCTCGTAGCGGCCCTTGGGCATGATGGGCAGTTCTTCGCGGGTCTTGTCCGGCCACATGCCGAGGCCGAGGTAGGCCTTGCCGATGCGCTCGCCGATCGCCTTGACCTGGGCGAGGTGGCGGCCGGTCTCGGCGCAGGTCTGGTGCAGGTTCTCCAGCGGGGCACCGGAGAGTTCCAGCTGGCCCGCCGGCTCCAGGCTGACGTTGCCGTCCGCGCCCTTCATGGCGATGACGTTCCCGCCCCCATCTGGACTGGCCTCGACGATCGGCTCCCAGCCGAATTCGGTGAGGTTGTTCAGGAGGTCGCGGATGCCGCCGGGCTCGTCGTAGGACGGCGCGTGGTGATCGGCGGTGTCGTAGACGAACTTCTCGTGCTCAGTCCCGATCCGCCACGCCTCGCGCGGCTTTTCGCCCGCAGCCATCGGCGCGGCGAGTTGATCCAGGCTTTCGACCACCGGATCTTCGCGATCCGAAACCTCACGGGTGCTCATGGCGGCGGAATTAGTGCGAGCCGAGGGGAGACGCTAGAACTTTTTGTACCGCCTGGTCTTTTTGTACCGGGCGGTCGTTAAGAATGCCCGGCCGACCAGTCGCCCGATACCGCCATCCACAGCGCAGTGGCGGAAAGGCAGGCGGTCTCGGCCCTGAGGATGCGCGGGCCCAGCGTGATCGCGCGGGCCTGCGGATGGGCGCGGACGAGCGCGCGTTCCTCCTCGTCGAATCCGCCTTCGGGGCCGACCAGCAGCGCCGCCGGGCCGGAATGGGCGGCGAAGGTGGCCGCGGCGGGCGCGCCGCCCTGCTCGTCGGCGAAGAACAGGACGCGCTCCTGCGGCCAGCCGCGCAGCAGCGCCTCCAGCCTGACGACCGGCGCGACGCGGGGCAGGGCGGTGCGCGCGCACTGTTCGGCCGCCTCGGTGACGATCGTCAGCGCGCGTTCGGGGTTGAGCTTGTCGGCCACGCAGCGGCGCGTCACGAGGGGCTGGACCGCCGCGACGCCCAGTTCGGTCGCCTTTTCCAGCACGAGGTCGAAGTTCGGTTTCTTGAGCAGCGCGGCGCAGAGCACGAAGTCGGGCACGTCCTCGCGCCCCCGCAGGTGCCGGCGGGGGCTGAGCACTACCTCGCGCTTTCCGGCCGAGACGACCTCGCAGGCCCATTCGCCGGTCACGTCGTCGCAGGCGATCACCGCGTCGCCGGGGGCCACGCGCATCACCTTGCCGAGATAGTGCGCCTGCTGGCCCTCCAGCACGATCTGCCCCCCCTCGGACAGCGGGCCGGTAACGAACAGGCGGGGGGCCGAGCGCGGCGGCCAGGCGGGAGTGGCGGGCATGTCTGGCGGGCTTTCGGCAAGGTGGTCGGCGAGATTGTCGGAGGGGGATGCCCTTCTCGCGCGATCGCCGGGGGGATGCAACGGTGGCGGCGAAGTGTGCACGAATCACGTTCTGGCATGACTCCAGTGGCGCGATCGACTAGAGATCGCGGGGTGACCCAACCTTCGCTCGTCCCCGACAGCCAGCATCGCGGCCTCGTCTCGCTCCTGCCGCCGCCACTGGGCGACTTCGCCATGCTGGCGCGTTTCGACCGGCCGATCGGTTGGTGGCTGCTGTTCTGGCCCTGCGCCTGGGGGGTGATGCTGGCCGGGGGCGAGCGGCACTGGGGCATCGCCCTGTGGATGCTGCTGGGGTCGATCGCGATGCGCGGGGCGGGCTGCGTCTACAACGACATCGTCGACGCCGATCTCGACCGCAAGGTCGCCCGCACGGCCCTGCGTCCGATCGCGAGCGGGCGGGTGAGCCGCACCGCCGCCTGGGTCTGGCTCGCGATCCTCTGCGCGATCGGGCTCGTGGTGCTCCTGCAGCTACGCCCGCAGGCGCAGCTGGTGGCGCTGGGCAGCGTGGTGCTGGTGGCAGGCTACCCCTTCATGAAGCGCATCACCTGGTGGCCGCAGGCGTGGCTGGGCATGGTCTTCACCTGGGGCGCGCTGGTCGGCTGGGTGGAAGTGCGCGGCGACCATATCGACGCGCTAACCGCTCTCTATCTGGGCGCTATTGCATGGTGCATCGGCTACGACACCATCTACGCGCTGCAGGACCGCGAGGATGACGCGCTGGTCGGCATCCGCTCCTCGGCGCTCAGGATGGGGTCATGGGTGCGCGCCGGGGTCGGCGGATTCTACGCGGCGGCGCTGGCGCTGTGGGCGCTGGCGTTCTGGGCGATGCGGCCCGACTGGGTTTCGCTCGTCGCGCTGGCCCCGGTGGCGCTGCATCTGGCGTTCCAGGTCGCCACGCTCGACACCGAAGACGGCGACAACGCGCTCGCCCGCTTCCGCTCCAACCGCGACCTCGGCCTCGTCATGGCGCTGGCCTGCTGGGTGGTGGGCAACGCCGGCATCGTCTGAGCGCGCGCAAAATTGACCTGCCCCCCGCCGCGCCGTAACGCGCCAGGCATGACCGTCACCCGCTTCGCTCCGTCGCCCACCGGGCACCTCCACGTCGGCAACATCCGCACCGCGCTGCACAACTTCCTGCTCGCAAAGCAGGCAGGCGGGCGCTTCCTGCTGCGCATCGACGACACCGACGCCGCGCGCAGCCGCGAGGAATACGTCGAGGCGATCCGCGCCGATCTCGCCTGGCTGGGGCTCCATCCCGAGGGCGAGGAGCGCCAGTCCGCGCGCTTCGCCATCTACGACGAGGCCTTCGCGCGGCTCGAGGCAGCGGGCCGCGTCTATCCGTGCTGGGAAACGCCGCGCGAACTTGAATTGAAGCGCAAGGTCCTGCTCGGGCGCGGGTTGCCGCCGATCTACGACCGTGCGGCACTGGAGCTGAGCGACGCGGACAAGGCGGCGAAGATCGCGGCGGGCGACCTGCCGCACTGGCGCTTCCTGCTCGCCCGCGACGAGCCGATCGCGTGGATCGACGGCATCCGGGGGCCGCAGAAATTCGACGCGGCGCAGATGAGCGACCCCGTGGTGCGCCGGGCCGATGGGTCGTGGCTCTACATGCTGCCCTCCGTCATCGACGACATCGCCATGGGCGTGACGCAGATCCTGCGCGGCGAGGATCACGTCTCGAACACCGCCACGCAGGTGCAGATGTTCACCGCGCTCGGCGCTCCGGTCCCCGCCTTCGCGCACGAGGCGCTGCTGGTGGGAAGCGAGGGCAAGCTGTCGAAGCGCCTCGGCTCGCTGGGGCTGGCCGAACTGCGCGGAGCAGGCATCGAGCCGCAGGCGCTGGTCGCGCTGCTCGGGCGGCTGGGGACGAGCGACCCGGTCGATCCGGCGCTCGGGCTGCAGGAACTGGCGGCGAGCTTCGACCTCTCGCGCTTCGGCCGTGCCCCGGCACGCTTCGACGAGGCGGAACTCGAGCGGGTCAACGCCGGCGTCGTCCACGCGCTGGCTTTCGAGGCCGTGCGCGATCGCCTGCCCGACGGCATGGACGCGGCGGCCTGGGCAGCGGTACGGCCCAACCTCGCCCGCGTGGCCGAGGTTGGGGACTGGTGGCAGGTCGTGACCGGGCCGGTCGCCCGGCCGGAGATGGCCGAAGAGGACCGGGCCTTCTGCGCGCAGGCGGCCGAAGTGCTGGCCTCGATCGCATGGGACGAAGGCGTGTGGAAGGCGCTCACCGGCACGCTCAGGGACGCGACGGGGCGCAAGGGCAAGGCGCTGTTCCTGCCGCTGCGTCAGGCGCTCACCGGCATGGACCATGGCCCCGACATGGCCGCGCTGCTGCCGCTGATCGGGCAAGGGGCAGCGATGGAGCGGCTGCGAGCGGCGGCCTGACGCGGGGCAGAAAGCGAGTAGACCTTTCGCTTCCTTTCCCGTCGCCCCCGCGAAGGCGGGGTCCCCGCCTTCGCGGGGCGACGAGGCCTCGGTTGGTGAAGTTGTCCGATCAGACGCGCAATAAAATGCCCATTTACACTGCGCGCGCTTGCCGCTAGTGGCGCCGTCATGTTCGTCAAGCCGATCATTATTACCACCCCGAAACCGACTGCCACCGCGCGGTCGGTGTCGGTGGTGTGCGTGATCTAAGGCACCACCCGGACATCGACCCCGCATACGGCAGGCGGGGCTTTTCACATTCGAAAACAACAACCTCGCGCTGCTCCCCTCGATAGGAGACGCTTAGTCATGGTTGCAAAGTTCGCCCCCGGTCAGAAGCTCAACGTCGGCGTCGTCGGCGCGACCGGGCTCGTCGGCTCGATGATCCGCGAGATCCTCGCCGAGCGCAATTTCCCGATCGCCAGCCTGCGCCTGTTCGCCTCGGCCCGCTCGGCCGGCAAGGAACTGGACGGCGTGGTGGTCGAGGATGCGGCGACCGCCGATTTCGCAGGCCTCGACGTGGTCCTGTTCTCGGCCGGCGGCTCGACCGCCAAGGAACTGGCGCCCAAGGCGGCGGCGGCAGGCGCCATCGTGATCGACAACAGCTCGGCGTTCCGCTCGGATCCGCAGGTGCCGCTGGTTGTCGCCGAGGTGAACCCGCAGGCGCTGGAGAACCTCCCCAAGGGCATCATCGCCAATCCCAACTGCACCACCATGGCCGCGATGCCGGTCCTGCGTCCGCTGCATGACGAGGCGGGGCTCAAGAAGCTCGTCGTCTCGACCTACCAGGCGGTTTCGGGCGGCGGGCTCGAGGGCATCGAGGTGCTGGCCGGCCAGATCGCCCATGTCGGCGAGCGGACCCGCGACCTCGCCAGCGGCGATGCCGCCGCGCTGCTCCCCGCCGCCGAAAAGTGGGCGGTGCCGATCGCGCACAACGTGGTGCCGCTCAACTACGTCTACGCCGAGGACGGCTACACCGAGGAAGAGATCAAGCTGCGCGACGAGAGCCGCAAGATCCTGGATATCCCCGGCCTGCCGGTCTCGGGCACCTGCGTGCGCGTGCCGGTGTTCACCGGCCACTCGCTGTCGATCAACGCCGAGTTCGAGCGCCCGATCAGCGTCGAGCGTGCGCTGGAACTGCTGGGCTCGGCGCCGGGCGTGGTGGTCACCGAAGTGCCCAATCCGCTCGATGCGACCGGCAAGGACCCGGTGTTCGTGGGCCGCGTGCGCCGCGATCCGACGGTGGCGGCGGGCCTCGCGCTGTTCGTGGCGAGCGACAACCTGCGCAAGGGCGCGGCGCTCAATGCCGTGCAGATCGCCGAAGTGCTGCTGGGGTGAGGTGACGGGCGCGTGCATCGTGCGCGCCCTTTTCCCCTCAACTTCGTCATTCCCGCGAAGGCGGGAACCCATCTGATGTCCCGTCGTGTTGCCTGGTCATCAGATGGGTCCCGCCTGCGCGGGAATGACGAGAAAATAAGGGTCGAGAAGGAAGACGAGATCGTTTCCTCGTCCCCTCACTCCATGAACCATCCATGGCTCGCCACCAGCGACTGGCCGGTGAGCGCGTTGGTGGAGAAGCCGGCGAAGAACAGCGCGACCTCGGCGATGTCCTCCACCGTGGTGAACTCGCCATCCACCGTCTGGCCGAGCATGACCTTCTTCACCACCTCGTCCTCGGAGATGTTCAGCTCCTTCGCCTGCTCGGGGATCTGCTTGTCGACCAGCGGCGTGCGCACGAAGCCGGGGCAGATCACGTTGCTGCGCACGCCCTTCCGGCCGCCTTCCTTGGCGATCACGCGGCTGAGGCCGAGCAGTCCGTGCTTGGCGGTGACGTAGGCGCTCTTGAGCGGGCTGGCCTCCTTGGAGTGGACCGAGCCCATGAAGATGATCGAGCCGGATCCCTGCGCATACATGTGCGGCAGCACCGCCTTCGAGGTCAGGAAGGCGCCGTCGAGGTGGATCGCCAGCATCTTCTTCCAGTCGGAGAAGGCGTAGTTCTCGACGGGGTTCACGATCTGGATACCGGCGTTGGAGACCAGCACGTCGACCGTGCCCCAGGCGTCGACGACATTGGCGACGCCGGCGTTCACCTGCTCCTCTCTGGTCACGTCCATCGCCACCGCCATCGCCTGGCCGCCCTTGGCGACGATGTCGTCGGCGGCCTTCTGCGCGGCTTCGAGATTGAGGTCAGCGATGACGACCTTGCCGCCTTCGCCTGCGTATGTATCGGCGATGGCCTTGCCGATGCCGCTGGCGGCGCCGGTGACGATGCAGACCTTGTCCTGAAGCTTCATGCTTGTACTCCGATGCGGTGTTGGTCAGGCGGTTAGCGGTTTTTCCGGCTTGAGCCCCGCGAGGTCGAAGGTGACGATCTCGTCGGGCTTCAAGCGGCGGTCCAGCCAGTCGGGATGTTCGAGCGAGCGCAGCGCGT
Organism: Novosphingobium sp. GW821-FHT09E05; assembly: GCF_059416165.1. NCBI lineage: Bacteria > Pseudomonadati > Pseudomonadota > Alphaproteobacteria > Sphingomonadales > Sphingomonadaceae > Novosphingobium > Novosphingobium sp. GW821-FHT09E05. The sequence continues at coordinate 322,415 of NZ_JBWKOQ010000002.1, read as the reverse complement.
CGGCGTGGCCGGTGGCCCAGTGCTCGTCCACCGTCATCCGCGAGAACTCGTAGTCCTTGGAATTGGTCTCGTAGTCCTCGGGCCGGTTGATGAGGTGCATCACCGCGACCGCGCCGGCGGGGCGGCAGTCGAGCAGGTGGGCGAGGTCGGGGTCGTCGCGGTATTCCGGCGGCAGCCGCTCGGCGAGGCGGCTGGCGGCGGCGCGCATCGTCTGGAGCTGCTTCGACTGGTCGGTTCCGAGGCGGGTGCGGCTGGAGAAGCGGATGTCCTTCTCGCGCTGCGAGACGTCGGCCATGGTCCGCGGGATCATGCCGCGCGAGGAGAACAGGTCGACCTGGTAGATGGTCATCTCGCACGGGGGCCGGTTGTCGAGCACGTACTGAAGCGGCGTGTTGGAAACGAGGCCGCCGTCCCAGTACCATTCCCCGTCGATCTCTACCGGGGGGAAGCCGGGTGGCAGGGCGCCGCTGGCCATGATGTGTTCGGGGCCGATCTTGCGCTCGGTGTTGTCGAAGTAGGCGAAGTTGCCGTTGAGCATGTTCACCGCGCCGACGCTGAAGCGCATGTCGGTGCGGTTTAGCCGCTCAAAATCGACCAGTTCCAGCAGCGTCGCGCGCAGGGGACTGGTGTCGTAGTAACTTAGGCGGCCGAGATCGGCGGGCCATTCGGGCATGGGCATCGGGATGCGCGGCAGGAAGAAGCCGGGAATGCCGAACGCCGCGACCCATTGAGCGGCGCCCTCGTTGAAGGCGCGGCGGGCGAAACCGAGCGGGGTGTCCAGCTTGTACGGCAGTTCCGAGGAGACCCGGTTCCAGAACCGGCGCAGGGCCTTCACGCGCTCCTCGGGCGCGTTGCCGGCGATGATCGCGGCGTTGACCGCGCCGATCGAGATGCCGGCAACCCAGTCTGGCAGCGCGTCCTCCTGTGCCAGCGCCTCGTAGACGCCCGCTTGGTACGCACCGAGCGCGCCGCCGCCCTGGAGGACGAGCACGGATTGGGCGCGGAGGTTGGAGTCGGAGCGGGGACGGGTCACGGAAGAACCTTGTGCCAAAGTTTTGTCCCCATGTGCTGCAGCGCAACAGTTGGGGCCGGGCGGCGCGGGTTTCAACTCATAGTTTGTGAAGGTTAGTTCATGAAGTGCATGCGCGGGCAGCCGTCCACGAAGGGCCGGGCCGGGCGGGTTTTCGACGATGGGAAAGAACCGGCGCGAAGGTAGCAGGGGTTTGCGGTGTAGGAAAATGGCGGAGGGTGACTGGTCGGTCTCCCTTATCGCTCTCGCCTCGTTACTCCCCCACCCTCCCGTCGCCCCCGCGAAGGCGGGGGCCCCGCTTCCTTTGCGCTACGTTAGAAAGAACAAGCGGGGTCCCCGCCTTCGCGGGGACGACGGGGTTTTTTCGGGCAGAGTTTGGATTTGATACGCCCGCCCCCTCAGGCCGCCACCACCGCCTCCGCCGGGTCGCTCGCCGCTTCCAGCAACCGGCGTTCAAGCGCTTTCAGCCGCGGCGTCGCGGTCAGTTTCTCGCCCAGCAGGTCGGTCACGTAGAAGGTGTCGGCCGCGCGCTCGCCGTAGGTGGCGATGTGGGCGGAGTGGACCATCAGCTTCGATTCGAACAGCGCATGCGCGAGCCGGTTGAGCAGCGCGGGCCGGTCGCGCGAGTTGACCTCGACCACGGTGAAGCGGTTCGAGGCCTTGTTGTCGAACAACACGCGCGGGCGGACCTCGAAGGCGTCGGCGCGCGGGCGCGCGTCGGGGCGGGCGTTGAGCTGGGGCAGGATCTTGATGCGGTTGGCCAGTGCGTTCTCGATCGAGGTCGAGAGGCGTTCCAGCTGGCTGGTTTCCATGAACGGGCGGCCGAGCGGGTCCTGGATCAGGAAGTTGTCGACCGCGCGGCCGGTGCGCGTGGTGTGGATGCGCGCGTCGATGATATTGCCGCCGGCAAGGTGGATGCCCCCCGCGATGCGGTAGAACAGGCCGGGGTGGTCCGAGGCGATCACCGTCACCAGCGTGGCGCCGCGCGCCGGGTAGTATTCGGTGAAGATCGACAGCGGCTCGTCGTCCGCCGCGTCGAGTTCGACGAGGTTGCGGGCGATGACGTCCTCGGGCTCGGCGATCCAGTAGGCGTCGCCCAGCTTGCCGCCGACCTTCTCGATGAGCGCGGGGAAATCGCCGCCCATCGCCTCGACAGCGGCCTTCTTGGCGGCGACGCGGTTGGGGCGGCCGAATTCGGCATGGCCGAGGCGCAGGCGCTCCTCGGTCGCGCCGTAGAGCGTGGCGATGAGCTGGCGCTTCCACGAATTCCAGGTGCCCGGCCCCACCGCGCGGATGTCGACGATGGTGAGCACGGTCAACTGGCGCAGGCGGTCCACCGACTGCACCACTTCCACGAAGTCGGCGATGGTCTTGCCGTCCGAAAGGTCGCGCTTCATCGCCGTGGCCGAGAGCAGCAGGTGCTGGCGCACCAGCCAGGCGACCAGTTCGGTCTCCTCCTCGTCGAGCCCGAAGCGCGGGCAGAGCCTGCAGGCCACCTCGGCGCCGAGCACCGAATGATCGCCCTGCCGTCCCTTGGCGATGTCGTGCAGCAGCGTGGCGACATAGAGCGCGCGGCGCGAGCGGACCTTGTGGATCACGTCATGCGCGAGCGGATGGTCCTCGCGCAGTTCGCCCTTCTCGATGCGCGAGAGCAGGCCGATGGCGCGGATGGTGTGCTCGTCCACCGTGTAGTGGTGGTACATGTCGAACTGCATCTGCGCGTTGACCCGGCCGAACTCGGTCACGAAGCGGCCGAACACGCCCGCCTCGTTGAAGCTGCGCAGCGCGACCTCGGGGTTGTTGCGGCTGGTGAGCAGTTCCATGAACAGCTCGTTGGCGCGCTTGTCGCGGCGCACCTCGTCGCGGATCAGCACGGCATCGCGCGAGATCAGGCGCAGCGTCTCCGGGTGGATCTCCAGGTGCTCGCGGTCGGCCAGCACGAAGATCTCGATCATGCGCACCGGGTCATTGGCGAACCAGTCGTCCGAAGGCGCCTTGAGCCGGCCGCCGAACACCTTGTAGCCCTTGAGCAGGCGCTCCTTGGCGCGGAAGCCCGCCAGCAGCCCGCGCGGCTGGCGCTTGGCGAACTGCTCGTCGAGCTGGGCGAGGAACACGCCGGTCAGGTTGCCGACGACCTTGGCCTGCAGGAAGAACATCTGCATGAACCGCTCGACCGAACTTTTGCCCGGGCGGTCGGAGAAGTTCATCCGCGTCGCCACTTCGCGCTGCATGTCGAAGGTCAGACGGTCCTCGGCGCGGCGGGTGATGGTGTGGAGGTGGCAGCGCACCGCCCAGAAGAAGTTCTCGGCGCGGCGGAAGGCGCGGTATTCTCGGTGCGTAAGCAGACCCACGTCGACCAGCTCGGCGGGCGAGCGGACCTTGTGGATGTACTTGCCGATCCAGTAGAGCGTGTGGAGGTCGCGCAGGCCGCCCTTGCCCTCCTTGATGTTGGGCTCGACGACGTAGCGGGTGTCGCCCATGCGCTTGTGGCGTTCCTCGCGCTCGGCCAGCTTCTCGACCACGAACTGCCGCTCGGTGCCCGAGACCACGTCCTTGAAGAAGCGGGTCCGCGCCTCTTCATACAGGTCCTGGTCGCCCCAGACGTAGCGTCCTTCGAGCATCGCGGTGCGGATCGTCAGGTCGGACTTCGACATGCGCACCATGTCGTCCAGAGAGCGGCTGGAGTGGCCGACCTTCAGCGCCAGGTCCCACATGAAGTAGAGCATCGCCTCGATCACCTGCTCGCACCACGGCGTCTGCTTGATCGGGGTGAGGAAGGCGATGTCGACGTCCGAATGCGGCGCCATCTCGCCGCGGCCGTAGCCGCCCACCGCCATGATCGTCAGCCGCTCGCCCTTGGAGCGGTTGCCGGCGGGGTAGACGTTGACGCAGATGTGGTCGTGGATGACGCGGATCAGCTGGTCGACCAGGAAGGCCTGCGCCTCGGCGACCTCGTGCCCTGCGGAGGGCTTGTCGATCAGGCGGCGGGCGATCTCGGCGCGGCCGTTCTCCAGCGCGGCGCGCAGCAGCTCGACGATCGCCTTGCGGCCCTTGGGCCCGCCCTGCTCGGCGACGACGGCCTCGATGCGCTCGACGAGGTCGCGCCGGTCGATCACGGAGCGGGGGGAGGGGATACGGATCACGCTGCTCATGCCTTGCATCTAGGGGTTGGGACGGAGGAGGGGAAGACGGCAGCGCGCGATCGGCGCGCCCGCGGCGATTATGGCACGAAGATATGAATTGCCCGCTACCATCGCGCAGCGGGCTATGCCAGAAGGCCGGCCATTCAAGGCGCCCCGCTCCAGAGCGCCCGGACATGAAGCACGCGAGGTCCACGACTTGTCCCTGACACTGCTCGCCGCAGCCGCGGCAGAGGCGCCCGAGCCCATCTACTGGGTCAACCTCGGCCTCAAGAACTACCTGTTCCGGATCGGCAGCTTCGAGTTGCGCTGGTATTCGCTCGCCTACCTTGCCGGGATCATGCTGGGCTACTGGCACCTGACGCGCATGATAAAGTCGCCCGGCGCGCCCCTGGCGCAGCGCCATGCCGACGACCTGTTCTTCTACTGCACGCTGGGCATCATTCTCGGCGGGCGGCTCGGCTACGCGACGTTCTACACCGGCGGCAGCTCGGACATTCCCAGCCTCTGGGCGCACCCTGCCGACATGGTGAAGCTGTGGCACGGCGGCATGAGCTTCCACGGCGGGCTCATCGGCGTGATCCTGGCGCTGGCGTGGGTCTCGTGGAGAAACAAGCTGAACTTCGTGCGCGTGGCGGACTACATCGCCGTCTGCGTGCCGTTCGGGATGCTGTTCGGCCGCCTCGCCAACTTCGTCAACGGCGAGCTGTGGGGCCGCGTGGTTACCGGCCATGTGCCCTGGGCGATGGTCTTCCCCGACGCGCCGGACCAGCTGCCGCGCCACCCCAGCCAGCTCTACGAGGCGGGGCTGGAGGGGCTGCTGATGGTCGTCGTCATGCTGCTGCTGTTCTGGAAGACCCGCGCGCGGTTCCGCCCCGGCCTGCTGGTGGGCGTCTTCACCGCCGGCATCGCGGCGGCGCGCTTCACCGTTGAGTTCTTCCGCGAACCGGACAAGCAGCTGGCGCAGTTCGCCCAGTCCACCGGCCTGTCGATGGGCCAGTGGCTGACCATTCCGCTGATCCTGCTCGGCCTGTTCCTCGTCGCCCGCGCGCTGGCCCGCCCGGCGCTGTCGACGCGCCGGCCGATCGAGATCACCTGAGGGAACCGAGGCCTTCGTCATTCCCGCCTTCGCGAGGATGACGACAAAAGTAGGGGAGCGGAAAGACATGGAACCGTCGCCCATGCCCGAAACCGAATCGCTTTCCGCGATCTTCGAGCGGCTGATCGCGCGCTTCGGGCCGATCACGCTGCAGCACTACATGGGCGAATCGAACGCCCGCTACTACGCCGGCAAGGACCCGCTCGGCAGCGGCGGGGACTTCATCACCGCGCCCGAGATCAGCCAGATGTTCGGCGAACTGGTCGGCCTGTGGCTGGTCGACATATGGGTGCGGGCGGGCCGTCCCGCGCCGGTCCACTACGTCGAACTCGGGCCGGGACGCGGTACCCTGGCGCGCGACGCGCTGCGGGCGATGCGGCGGCAGGGACTGGAGCCCGAGGTCCATTTCGTCGAGGGCAGCGCCGCGCTTCGCGCCCTCCAGCGCGAGGCGGTGCCCGGCGCGGCCTCGCATGACGACCTCGCCACGCTGCCTACAGGCGCCCCGCTGCTCATCGTCGGCAACGAATTTCTTGACGCGCTGCCGGTGCGCCAACTGGTGAAGACCGCCGAGGGCTGGCGCGAGCGGATGGTGGACTGGCAGGGCGGCAGGTTCCTCCCCGTCGCCGGCGACAAGCCGATGGACGCCGCCGTGCCCGAGCATCTCAAGGACGCTTCCGAGCAGACCCTGATCGAGACCTGCCCCGCCGCCGCCGCCGTCGTCGACGAGATCGCCCGGCGCGTGGCCGCACAGGGCGGCGCGGCGCTGCTGATCGACTACGGCCATGCCACGCCGCAGACCGGCTCGACGCTCCAGGCGCTGAAGGATCACCGCAAGGTCGATCCCTTCGAGGCTCCGGGGGAGGCGGACCTCACTTGCCTTGTCGATTTCGCCGCGATGGCCGAGGTCGCGGTGGCGGGAGGAGCGCGTCATCTCGGCACCGTGACGCAAGGCGCCTTCCTGAGCGCGCTGGGCATCGACATGCGGGCCGAGCAGCTTTCTGCTGTTGCGCCGCAGCAATCATCTGCAATACTATCCGCCAGGGATCGACTTGTCGACGAGGGGCAGATGGGGACTTTGTTCAAGGTAATGGGCCTCGCGGCTCCCACATGGCCGGACGGGGCAGGGTTCTGATGGAGCCCGTGCACAGCGTGAAGGGGCTGGGCCTCGAACGCCTGGTGTTCTTCTCCGACGCGGTCTTCGCCATCGCCATCACGTTGCTGGTCCTCGAGATCGAGGTGCCGCACTTGCCGCACGACGCGCTGCCTTCGGTGTATTGGGAAGCGCTGGGCGAACTGGTGCCCAGCTTCCTCGCCTTCCTGCTGAGCTTCATGGTGATCGGGCGGTTCTGGCTGTCGCACCACCAGATATTCGCCCGCGTCACTCATTTCGACGTGCGGCTGGTCTGGCCCAACATGCTGTACCTGCTGGCAATCGCCTTCATGCCCTTCACAACCGCGTTCATGGCGGCCGGGCGCAACACGTTCGTGCCGGCGCTGTGCTACAATCTCAACCTGCTGGTCTGCGGGCTCACGGCTTGGCTGCTGATGTCGCAGGTCGAGCGTTACGGCCCCGACGCGGCGGTGCCGAACGAGGGGCGCACCGGATCGCCCAGCGTGATCGCCGCCGCCGCGCTGAGCGTGGGGGTGACCTTCGTCCTTCCGCAGGTCAGCCAGTGCGCGATGATGACGATACCTCTCTGGCGACTGCTGTTCCACCGCAAGGGCCGGGCCTGATGGCGTCGGCAGCAGGCGCCGACAGCGGCGCCGCATACTCCACCGCGCCCGACCGGCTGGAGCATGCCCTCGGCGGGCTGGCGCTGGTGATGCTCGGCTTCATCGTCGCCGCGCTGGTCAGGGGAAGGCACGACTGGCCCCAGATTCCCGGCGTGATCTGGCTGCACCTCGCGACCATCATGCTGGCGCTGGCGCTGACCCCGGTGCTGCTGTGGCGCCCCCGGGGGACGCCGGGGCACCGCCAGCTCGGCTACGTGTGGAGCGGCGCGATGTTCCTCACCGCGCTCGACAGCCTGTTCGTGACCACCAGCCGGCCCGGCCATTTCAGCCCGATCCATGTGCTTTCGGTGGCCACCCTCGTGCTGGTGCCGCTGCTGGTCGTCACCGCGCGCCGCCACAACGTCGCCCGCCACCGCCGCACCGTGCGCGGGCTTATCATCGGCGCGCTGCTGGTCGCGGGGTTCTTCACCTTCCCGTTCGACCGCCTGCTGGGGCACTGGCTGCTTAGCTGAGGGTGGGGCGAACTGCTCAAGACCTGAAAACCACACTCGTCATCCCCGCGTAGGCGGTGATCCCGCTTGTTCTTCCACGACACAGGGATGGGGGCCCCCGCCTACGCCCAGGGCGACGAGGTGTATGGGGCCTGGACGGGTAGTCAGCGGTCCCCGGTCGTATACGGAGCCTTCTGGCCCACCCGCACGACCCGGCTCTCCTGCGGGACTTCGCGGACCGGCGCGGCCTTGATCCAGTCCTCGAACGCCTCGATGTCGATCGCCCCGCGCACGCGGTCGGTGCCCTGGGCGAAGATCGCATAGCCGTCGCCGCCCTCGGCGAGGAAGTTGACCACGCTGACGCGGTACTTCGCGGCGGGGACCACCGGCTTGCCGTTCAGCGTCAGCGCGGTCACGCGGGCACCGGCGGGGCGCGACAGGTCGTAGCGGATCAGGGTCCCGGCGGATGGCGAGAGCAGCTGGGTCGGCGCGTGGCCGTCGATGCCTTGCTCGATCACGGCGCGCAGCTGGGCGCCGGTCAGCGTCATCGTCACCAGTTCGTTGCCGAACGGCTGGACCGCGTAGAGCTGGCCAAACGTAACGGTGCCGTCGGCGGCGGGCACCAGCGCGGCGCGCAGGCCGAAGGGGTTGGTGAACGAGATCTGCGCGCCCGCGCCACGCGTGGCGGCGAGCTGGCCGTCGGCGATGAGGTTGCCCAGCGTGCCGCCGGTGCCCGATTCGTCGCCCTCGCTCTTGGCCGAGGCCGCCGAGACCTTGCCCACCGGCCGCGCCACCAGCGACAGCGAGGCGTCCTTGTACTGCTTGACGTAGGCGGTCACGTCGGCGCGCGGCGCGAACCGGGGGAAGGCGTCGGTATTGGCGATCGGCCCGCGCCCGGCCTGGTAGGGCAGCGACTGGACGATGACGTTGTGCGCGGCTTTCGACAGCACGCGGTGCGTCGCCGCGTCGATCTTCAGCGTGATATCGGTGACGAGTTCGCCGTAGACGCCCGCGCTGGTCAGCAGGATCGGCGCGTTGCCATTCGCCGGCGTGTAGTCGCAGACATAGGACCAGTGCGTGTGGCCCGAGACCACCACGTCGACGCCGGGGTCGAGCCGGTCGAGGATCGGGGTGATGTCGCCCGCGAAGTCGGCACAGCCATTGGGATCGCCCACCGGGGTCTTGCCGCCCTGGTGGATCAGCACGACCACCGCATCGGCGCCCTCGGCCTTGAGCACGGGAATCGCCCTGTTGATCGCCTCGGCCTCGTCGCCGAAGGTCAGTCCGGCGATCTGCGTGGGCGCGACGAGCGTGGGCACGCTCTTGAGCGACAGACCGACGAAGCCGATCGTCACCTTGCTGGCGCCCGAACCGAAGGACTTGAGCCCGGTCGCCGGGAACAGCGTGGTGCCGTCCGCCTTGAAGGTGCTGGCGGACAGGTACTTGTACTTGGCGCCGGCGAACTGCTCGAGCTGGCAGGGCTGGAGCCGCCCGTTCTGCGCGCAGCCGCCGTTCTGCAGGCGCTGGAGTTCCTTCCAGCCGCGGTCGAACTCGTGGTTGCCCACCGCGTTGAATTCCACGCCGACGCGGTTCATCACCCCCACCGCCGGCTCGTCGAGATAGAGCGAGGACGCGAGCTGCGAAGCGCTGGTGAGATCGCCCGCCGCTACCACCACGTTATTGGCGTGGCGCGCCTTGATCGAATCGACCGCCGAGGCCAGCCAAGCGCCGCCGCCCGCCGGGACGGGCAGCATCGTGCCGTCGGCCTGTTTCACATTGACCGACTGGTTCGGCGGCTCGAGCGCGCCGTGGAAATCGTTGATGCCGATGATGCCGACCTCGACCGGGCCTGCCGGAGCAGCGGCGGGAGAGGTCGGATGTGTCCCCTGCGGGCCTGCGCAGGCGGCCAGCAGGGAAGCGATGAGGAGCGGGAGGGCTTTGTGGCGGGTGGAGGTCATGATCGGGCTCTATCGCAAGGAAACGTGACGTTCCAAGGTCCAATTTTGCAATGGGCGGTGCTCCCGATCAGCGCGCCCCGTCCTCCAGCGCATGCATGGCCTCGTCCGACAGGCCGAAGTGGTGGCCGACCTCGTGGATCACGACGTGGGCGACCAAGGCCTCCAGCTCCACTTCGGTCTCGCACCATTCGGCGAGCAGCGGCTGGCGGTAGAGCGTGATGCGCGGCGGCAGCTCGCCCGAGATCCACACCGAATCGGTGTCCATCGAGCGGCCATGGTAGAGGCCGGTGAGGCCGAACGGGTCGTCGATTTCCAGATCGCGCAGGGTTTCCTCGTCGGCGAATTCCTCGACGTGGACGGTGATGCCGTCGAGGTGCTCGGCGAACGGTGCGGAGATGCGCGCGAAGGCAGCATGGGCGAGCGCCTCGAAGTCGGCGGGCGAGGGGGGTGTTCCGAAGCGGCGGGTCATGGCGTGGTTGTGGCACCGATGGCGGGGCCGTGTAAACGCATCACCCCCGTGCCGCCGCCAGGTGCCGCAGGATCACCGCGCGGTTGCTGCGGTCGGCCTCGAAGCGGGCGAGCGCACCGTCGCGGGCGAGGATCGCGGCGATGATGCGGCGGCGGCCGGCCTTCCACCCGGCAAGGTCGTGGTCGAGCGCATGGACCGGCGCGCCGGGGCGGGTGGTGGCGTAGTGCAGGGTGACGCGGGTGAGCATCTCGAACAGCGGACGGCGGACCATGCGGAACAGCAGTTCCTGGAACTCGAACTCGAACGCGCCGAGGTCGGCCTCGGTGGTGCAATGCTCGATCCGCTCGCCCATGGCGCCGAGCTGGGCGCGCAGCGCGGCGTCTGCGCATCCGGCGGCGGCGGCGACCAGTTCGTTGAACAGCAGCGAGGTCATGTCGAGCGCCTCCTCCCAGGTCGCGGGATGGACGCGCAGGTACGCGTCGAAGGCGCGTTCTAGCGAGGCATCGTCGGGCCGCGCGCCATAGTAGCCGCCGCCGGGCCCGCGCCGGACCTCCAGCAAGCCCTCGTGCTCGAGCACCCGCGCCGCCTGCTGCAAGGTGACGATGCCGACCTCGAGGCTGCGGGCGAGGGCGTGGAGCGAACCGATCAGCGCGCCGGGTTCGGCCGCGAAGATGCGCTCGCGCAGGACCTCGGTGGTTGCGGCGACGAGGTTGACGCCGCGTCGGCGGCGGACCCTGGGTTCGGAAGGATAGGCATCAATTATAGGCATATAATAGGTTCACATCTCGTCGTTCCGGTGCTGGAAAATGCAATTCAAGTCCGTTGTCTTGCTATTTAGATGCACATAACCTGGCGCTCAAGACGGATCGCCGCTGATCGATACACCCCCGCCATTTCCGCGCAGGTGAGGAAAATCAGCGAAGGTCCGCGTTTTTGGGACGGGAGCAATTCGATGGCATTCCTCACACCGGATCGGTCGGCCTTGCCCGGCCGCGCGCTCGTGATCGGCGAGGCCGCCGAAGCGGGCGGCAGCGGCGCGGCGTTCGAGCACGTCTACCCCGGCACCGCCGAAGTCACGACCAGCTTCCGCCTCGCCAATGCCGACGACGTCGACCGCGCCGTCGCGGCTGCGCAAGCCGCCGCGCCCGCATGGCGCGCGCTGCCGGGCGACAAGCGGCGCGACCTCATGTTCCGCCTCGCCGCGCTGATCGAGGAGAAGGCGGCGGAAATGACCCCGCTGCTCTCGATCGAGAACGGCTCGATCGTGCTCGCCGGCCCGCACATGAGCGCCGACGCCGCGCAGAAGTTCCGCTACTTCGGCGGCTGGGCGGACAAGATCGAGGGTCGCACCGTCAGCACCTGGGGCGGGCCCGCGCTCGATTACGTGAGCTACGAGCCCTACGGCGTCGTCGGCCTGATCGTGCCGTGGAACGGGCCGCTGTTCGCCGCGACCATGTGCATGGCCCCGGCGCTGGCGGCAGGTAACTGCGTGGTGCTCAAGGCCCCCGAGAACGCCCCGTTCTCGATCATGAAGCTGGTCGAGATCATCGGACTGGCGGGCTTCCCGCCGGGCGTGGTCAACCTCGTCACCGGCGGGCCGGACGTGGGCGCGGCGATGGTCGCGCACCCCGGCATCGGCAAGATCGAGTTCATCGGCTCGGGCGGGACGGCGCGCAAGATCCTCGCCAGCGCGGCGGAGAGCCTGAAGCCGGTGGGACTGGAACTGGGCGGCAAGTCGGCGGTGCTGGTCTTCGCCGACGCCGACCTCCAGGCCGCCGCCAAGCGCGGGCTGTCGGGTGCGGTGAGCGCCAACGGGCAGGGCTGCGTCAACGGCACGCGCCTGCTGGTCGAGCGCTCGATCTATGAGCCCTACGTGCAGATGCTCGGCGCGATGGCGGGCTACATCAAGGTCGGCGATCCGCTGGCGATGGACACGATCATGGGCCCGGTTATCTCGGAAACCGCGCTGGCCCGCATACAAGGCATGGTCGATGGCGGCATTGCCGACGGCGCCCGCCTCGTCTGCGGCGGCGAGCGGCTGGGCGGCGACCATGCCTCCGGCTTCTTCCTGCCGATCACGGTGCTCGCCGACGTTTCCCCCGATAGCGCCATCGCCCGCAACGAGGTGTTCGGTCCGGTCCTCGTGGTCACCCCCTTCGACAGCGAGGAGGAGGCCGTCGCGCTCGCCAACGACAGCGACTACGGGCTCGGCGCCTACATCCACACCACCAATCTCGCCCGCGCGCACCGCGTTGCGGGTCAGATGATGGCCGGGCAGGTGCAGGTCAACGGCGCGGGCGAGGCGATGACGCCCTGCGTGCCTTTCGGCGGCATGAAGCATTCGGGACACGGCCGCCTCGGCGGGATCGAGGCGCTGCGCGAGTTCCAGCAGGTGCGCAACGTCTGGGTCAACCTGCAGGACTGATGGCCATGACCCTGATCGACCCCCAGACCCGCACCGCCGCCGGCCTCGCCGCCGAGGCGCAGGCCACCGCCCGCGAGCCCCGCGAGCCCGCCACCCTGTTCGAGCAATCCTGGCGCGACTTCGTCTGGGCCGAGGTCTGGACCCGCCCCGGCCTGCCGCCGCGCCCGCGCCACCTCGTCGCCATCGCCAGCGCTGCGACCTGCGGGCTGGAGGAAAGCCAGCTCGACGACTTCGTGCGCGGCGCGCTGGTGGGCGGGCACCTCACGCTCGCCGAACTGCGCGAGGCGGCGCTGCACCTTGCCGTCTATGCGGGCTGGGGTAACGGCGGCAAGCTCGACCGCGCGGTGACCCGCGTGGCGACCGAACTCGGCCTGCCGCCCGCTGAGAGTCCTCCGCTCGCGCCCGAACCGTGGGACCCGCAGGTCCGCAACGACCGCGGCCACGCCGCCTTCGCCAAGGTCATGACCTTCCCGCCCGGCCCGCCCAATTCACCGTACCTGCAGGGCATCAACAACTTCGTGTTCGGCGAGATGTGGTGGCGCCCGGGCCTCGATGAACCCTCGCGCCGCTGGATCACGCTGGTCGGCGTGTGCGAATCGGCCGCCGAGATCCCCATCCGCAGCCACGTCCACGCCGCCATGGCGAGCGGCAACTGCACGGGTGAGGAGATGCTCGAATTCGTCCTGCAATACGGCACCCACGCCGGCTGGCCCAAGGCCTCGCGGATCAACGGGGTAGTGCAGGAGATGATCGGCAAGGTCGCCAAGGGCCTGCCGTGGAACGGGTGAGGAGCAGAACGCGATGAACACCGACATGACCGGCAAGGTCGCCCTTGTCACCGGCGCCGCCTCCGGGCTGGGCCGGGCCACCGCGCTCAAGCTGGCCGAGGCCCGCGCCGACCTCTGGCTCGTCGACGTCGCCGTCGAGGCATTGGCCGAGACCGCCGCGCTGCTCGCGAAGAGCGGACGCGCGGTCGCCACGCAGGTCGCCGATCTCTCCGATCCCGCCGCCAGCCCCAAAGTCGTCGCCGAGGCGGTGGAGCGGTTCGGGCGGCTCGATGCGCTGTGCAACATCGCCGGGCTGATCTACCTCGCCAACACGCCGCAGATGCCGCTCGACCAGTACCGGCGGACCATCGCGGTCAACCTCGACGCGCCGTTCCTGCTTTCGCAGGCGGCGATCCCGCATCTGCTCGAAACAAACGGCGCGATCGTCAACGTCGCGTCCTCGGCCTCCTACATCGGCGAGGCTTATGCGGCGGCCTACTGCGCCAGCAAGTGGGGCATCGTCGGCATGACCAAGGCCATGGCGATGGAGTTCCAGAAGGCCCCGATCCGCATCAACGCGGTGGCGCCCGGCGGCATGATCACCAACATCGCCACCAACTTCCGCCCGCCCGAGAACTGCGACTTCGAACTGCTCAAGCGCTTTTCCGGCATGCGCGGCACGGTGGAGGTGGAAGACGTGGCCGACATGATCCTGCTGCTCGCCTCCGAGGCCGGGCGCGGCTTCCACGGCGCCTGCATCAACATCGACAAGGGTATCACGGCGGGCTGAGCCGCCGTCAGGGAGAGTTCCAATGACCTTCACGCTCGATCAGTTCCGCCTCGACGGCAAGGTGGCGGTGGTCACCGGCGCCGGCGGGCGCGGCAATTCCATCGGCCGGGCCTATGCGCTGGGTCTCGCCGGCGCCGGCGCCAGCGTCGTCGTCGCCGACCTCAATCTCGAAGGCGCGAAGGCGGTCGCCGAGGAGATCAACGGCGCCGGGGGCAAGGCCGTGGCGGTCGAGGTGAACGTCGCCGACGAAGCCTCCACCCTCGCCATGGGCAAGGCCGCGGTCGAGGCGTTCGGCGGGGTCGACATCCTCGTCAACAACGCGGCGCTGATGGTCGATATCAGCTACGACAACTGCGAGACCGTAAGCCTGGAAGCGTGGAACCGGGCGTTTTCGGTGAACCTCAACGGCGCGCTGCTCTGCGCGCGGGCGGTCATCCCCTCGATGCGCGAGCGCGGGGGCGGGCGGATCGTCAACCAGACCAGCGGCGGCGCGTTCCCGGCCACCGGCCTTTACGGGATTTCCAAGCTGGCGCTGGTCGGGCTGACCACCACGCTGGCCAAGCAGCTGGGCAAGGACGGCATCACCTGCAACGCCATCGCGCCGGGCAACGTCACCTCGGACGCGGGCAAGCTGCTGGTCCCGGACGATTCGCCGTTCATCAAGTTCCTCGAGATGACCTGCGCGACGAAGCCGCGCGGCGAGCCCGACGAACTGGTCGGCGCGCTGATGCTGCTGTGCTCTCCGGCGGGGCAGTGGATCACCGGGCAGACCGTGCACGTCGACGGCGGCTGGGTGATGCGGCCGTAATTCCCGTCGTCCCCGGTCGAGCGGGGGCGACGGTGAAGCATCCACACTCCGCTGCCCCCGCTTCCTTGCGAAACGCCCCCGTTTCTGCGACTAAACCGCTATGACACCGGCGATCTTCGGCCTTTCCGGCCTGACCCTCACCGACGACGAGCGCGCCTTCTTCCGCGATGCCGATCCGGCAGGCTACGTGCTGTTCGGCCGCAATGCGCAAAGCCGCGAGCAGGTGCGCGCGCTCACCGACGACTTGCGCTCCATCCACGGGCGCGAACGGCTGTTCATCTGCATCGACCAGGAAGGCGGCCGCGTCGCCCGGATGAAGCCGCCCGCCTGGCCGAAATACCCGGCCGGCGAGGCGTTCGACCGGCTCTACGACCTCGCCCCCGCCAGCGCGATCGAGGCGGCGCGGGTCAACGCCCATGCGCTCGGACTCGACCTTGCCGAAGCAGGGATCACGGTCGACCTTCACCCGATGCTCGACGTGCGCCAGCCCGGCGCGCACGACGTCGTCGGCGACCGTGCCCTGGGGTCCGAGCCGATGCGCGTTGCCGCGCTCGGCCGCGCGATCCTCGACGGGTTCGCACGCGCCGGGGTCGCCGGCTGCATCAAGCACATGCCCGGCCACGGCCGCGCCATGGCCGACAGCCACAAGGAACTGCCCACCGTCACTGCTTCGGCGCAGGAACTGGAATTCGACCTCGCGCCGTTCCGCGCGCTGGCCTCCGCGCCGATCGGCATGACCGCGCACGTGCGCTACACCGCCTGGGACGACGAGAACCCCGGCACCCTCTCACCTTACGTGGTGGGCGAGGTGATCCGCCGGAACATCGGCTTCGACGGCCTGCTGCTGAGCGACGACCTCGACATGGAGGCGCTGTCCGGCTCGGTCCCGGAACGCGCGGCGCGCGCCATCGCGGCGGGCTGCGACCTCGCGCTCAACTGCTGGGCGAAGATGGACGACATGCTCGGCATCGCCGACCTGCTGCCGGCGATGGGCGAGGCCGCCACAGTGCGCCTCGACCGCGCGCTGGCGACCGTGGGAGGCGCGGCGACGGGCGATCATGCCCAGCTCATCGTCCAGCGCGACGCCTTGCTGGCGCTCACTGCCTGATGGCCGACGCGCCCGACCTGTTTGGCGGCGACTGGGACGGCGAGGACCGGGCCGAGGGGCAGGACGACAAGCTCTACCTCGACATCGACGGCTGGGAAGGCCCGCTCGACCTGCTGCTCGACCTCGCGCGGCGGCAGAAGGTGGACCTGCGCGGCATCTCGATCCTCGAGCTGGTCGACGCCTACCTCACCTATATCGAGCAGGCCGAGGCGCTGCGGCTGGAACTGGCGGCGGATTACCTCGTGATGGCCGCCTGGCTCGCCTACCTGAAGTCCGCGCTGCTCCTGCCGCGCGATGAACAGGAGGACCCGAGCCCCGAGGAACTGGCGCTGCGCCTGCAGATGCGGCTCCAGCGGCTCGGCGCGATGCGCGAGGCGGCGGCGCGGCTGATGGCGCGCGATCGCCTCGGCCGCGACGTCTTCGTGCGCGGCGCGCCGGAGGGGCTGCGCGTCGATCGCAAATCGCTGTGGCAGTGCAACTGGTTCGACCTTGTGCGCGCCTATGGCGACGTGAAGATCCGCTCCGAGCCCGTCGTCCACATGGTGCGCGAGCGCATGGTGATGACGCTCGACAGCGCGATCCAGCGGGTCGCCTCGATGCTGGGCGTGGCGATCGACTGGATGGACCTGCGCGATTTCCTGCCGCCCGCCCACGACACCTGGGCCGACCCGCGCCTGCGCCGTTCCGCGCTCGCCTCCAGCTTCGTCGCCGCGCTGGAACTGGCGCGCACCGGGAGGGCCGAGATCGCGCAGGACGAAACCTTCGGGCCGCTCAGGCTGCGCGGGGTGAAGCCGTGAACGTGCCTCCCGACGATCTGGTCCGCTCCGTCGAGGCCGCGCTGTTCGCCGCCGAGGAACCGCTGAGCGCCGAGCAGGTCGCGCTGCACCTCGGTTTCGGCGAGAAGGGCGCAGGCCAGGTGCGCCCGGCCCTTGTGGAACTCAAGAACCACTACGAAGGCCGCGGCGTGCATCTCGTCGAGCGCGGCGGTCGCTGGCATTTCGAGACCGCGCCCGACCTCGCCCACCTGCTCCGCCGCGAGAAGGAGGAACTGCGCCGTCTCAGCCGCGCGGCGACCGAGGTGCTGGCGATCGTCGCCTACCACGAGCCGGTCAGCCGCGCCGAGATCGAGGCGATTCGCGGGGTGCAGACCGCCAAGGGCACGCTCGATGTGCTGATGGAGGCGGGCTGGGTGCGCGTCGCCGGACGGCGCGAGGTGCCGGGGCGCCCGGTGATCTACGCGACGACGCCGGTTTTCCTCGACCATTTCGGGCTCGCTTCGCTGCGGGAGCTGCCCGGAATCGACGAACTGCGCGCGGCGGGCTTGCTCGATCCGGTCGACGAGGACATGATCGAGGCCGTCCTCGGGCCGCCGAAAACGGGCAGGCCGGATGCGGCCGAGGCCGATCCTGACTGAGCCGTGACGGGCGAAGGACAGAACCATGACGGGCTTTCAACTTGGCACCAAAGCGCCTAGATGGGCCCGATGACGGTCGGAATCGGCCGTGGCTTTTGGAGTTGAGGTTATGGGTAGCTTCTCGATCTGGCACTGGATGATCGTTCTCGTGATCGTGCTCGTGCTGTTCGGACGCGGCCGCGTGTCGGAAATCATGGGTGACTTCGGCAAGGGCATCAAGAGCTTCAAGGAAGGCATGAACGAGGAAGAGGCCAAGAAGGCCGCCGCTCCCGTTACGCCTACCCCGAGCCCCGCCCAGATCGCCTCGCAGCAGGTCGTCGAGCCCGCCCCGACAGTGGCTCCGGCTCCGGCGGCGACCCCGGCCGAGACCAAGAACGAGCAGGTCTGAGCGCGCGGGACTGACGTACGATGTTCGACGTCGGCGCATCCGAACTCCTGATGATCGTCATCGTGGCGGTCGTCGTCATCGGCCCCAAGGACATGCCGATGGCGCTGCGCACGGCTGGCCGCTGGATCGGCAAGATGCGCAAGGTCTCGAACCACTTCCGCTCGGGTCTCGACGCCATGGTGCGCGAGGCCGAGCTGGAGGACATGGAGCGCAAATGGCGCGAGCAGAACGAGGCGATCATGAAGGCCAGCCCGCAGCTGCCCGCCATGCATCCCACCGCCGAGGACATGCAGGCGCCGACCACGACGCCCGTTCCGCTGCCTGACGCCGCCGAGCCCGCCCCGCAGAACGGCACGGCCGAGCCTGCCTCCGAAACCCGGCAGGCCGAGCTGCACCTGCCGCCTCCACCCCCTTGAGGCACCCGCCATGCAGCCCTTCCGCATAGCCGACATCGACGATTCGCAGGCTCCGCTGATGGAGCACTTGATCGAACTGCGCGGCCGCCTGCTGCGCGCGTTCCTCGCCTTCGCGGTGGCCTTCGCGGTGTGCTTCTACTTCTCGGGCGACATCTTCTCGTTCCTGGTGCGGCCCTTGACGGCCGCCTTCCCGCCGGGCCAGGGCAAGCTGATCTACACCAAGCTCTACGAAGCATTCTTCGTCGAAGTGAAGATCGCGATGTTCGCGGCCTTCTTCGTCAGCTTCCCGGTTATCGCCAACCAGATCTGGGCCTTCATCGCGCCGGGGCTCTACGCGAAGGAGAAGAAGGCGTTCCTGCCCTTCCTCGTCGCCACCCCGGTGCTGTTCACGATGGGTGCGGCGCTCGCCTACTACGTGGTGATGCCGACCGCCTTCCACTTCTTCCTCAGCTTCGAGGGCCAGAAGGGCGGCCTCAAGCTCGAGGCGCTGCCCGGCACCGGCGACTACCTCGGGCTGGTGATGCAGTTCATCCTGGCCTTCGGAATCAGCTTCCTGCTGCCGGTGCTGCTGATGCTGCTCAACCGCGCCGGCATCGTGACCCGCGCGCAGTGCGTGGCGGCGCGGCGTTATGCCATCGTCGGCATCTTCATCATCGCCGCCGTGGCCACCCCGCCCGACGTGATCTCGCAGCTGCTGCTGGCGATCCCGCTGCTCATGCTGTTCGAAGGCACGCTCCTGCTGATGTGGTTCACCGAACGCCGCGACGCCAAGGAACGCGCGGCCGAGGAAAAAGCGATCGAGAAGGAAGCCGAAGCCGCCGGCAAAGCGGTAGCGGACGTGCTGCCTTAAGAACCCAGCGTCGTCCCCGCCTGCGCGAGGACGACGGCGATCCAGCTAGCGCCGCACCCCGGCCTTGCCGCCGTCCTGCGCCGCAGACCACGCCAGCTTGCCGCCGATCCAGGTCTCCAGCACCCGCATCGCGCGAAGCTGCTCGGGCGAGGCGGTCATCGGGTCGTTGTCGACGAACAGGAAGTCGGCGCGGTAGCCCCTGGCGATGCGGCCGAGGCGACCTTCCGCGAACATCGCGTAAGCCGCGCCCGTGGTGTAGGCGGCCAGCGCCGCCTCGCGGGTGAGCGTTTCCTGCGGCTGCCAGCCGCCCGCCGGCTGCCCATCCGCGCCCTGCCGGGTCACCGCCACGGCGAGCCCCTCGAAGGGATGCGCGGGCTCGACCGGGGTGTCGGACCCGAAGGCGAGCGTCGCCCCGGTGGCCGCGATCGACTTCCACGCATAGGCGCCCGCCAGCCGTGCCGGCCCCAGTCGCGCCTCGGCCATGGTGCGGTCGGAGGCTTCGTGCTGCGGCTGCATCGAGGCGATCACGCCGTTGCGGCCGAAACGCGGAATGTCGGCCGGATCGACGATCTGAGCATGCTCGATCCGCCAGCGCCGATCGCCCTTGTAGGTGGCCGACAGTTCCTCGATCGAATCGAGCACGGTGGCGTTGGCCTCGTCGCCGATGGCGTGGACGGCGACCTGGAAGTTGTCCATCGCCGCCCGGCTCATCAGGTTGCCGAGCTGGGTCTGGTTCATCTGCGGCAGGCCCCTGGCTTTGGCATCGTCCGCATAAGGCGCCTTCAGCCACGCCCCGCGCGAACCCAGCGCGCCGTCGAGGTAGAGCTTGACCCCGTTCATCTTGAGCCGGTCGTCGTAGAGCCAGGGCGTCGGCCCCGGCCCGCCGATCAGGGTCATGGCGTCGATGCCAGCGGCGTAGGACACCACGCGCACGCGCAGGGCGCCGGTGTCGGCGGCGCGGCGGAAGGTCTGCCAGTCCTCGATGGTCGAGCCCATGTCGGCCACGGTGGTCACGCCCGAGGCGAGGAACGCCAGCTGCGCCTCGCCCAGCGCGGTGTCGCGGTCCTCTGGGCGCACACGCGGCAGCTTCGCTTCCACTAGCCGGGCCGCGGCGTCCACGAACACGCCCGAAGGCGCCTTCGAGCCCGCGACGCGCAGAATTTCGCCACCCGCCGGGTCGGCGGTGGCGGCGGTGATCCCGGCGGCCGAGAGCGCGGCGGAATTCGCCCAGCCGGCATGGCCGTCGACGCGGGTGAGCCAGGCGGGCTTGCCGCCGGTTACTTCGTCGAGTTCGGCGGCGGTGGGCATGCGGTCCAGTCCCCCCCCGCTTTTGAACCAGTCCGCCTGGTTCCAGCCACTGCCGAGAATCCAGGGCGCGTCGGGGTGCGCGGCGGCCCATGCCGCCACGCGCGAGAGCGCCTCATCCAGCGTTCGCGCGGTGGAGAGGTCCAGCGTCATCTTCGCGAAGCCGGTGCCCATCACGTGTGCGTGCGCGTCGATCAGGCCGGGCATGACCACGCGGCCCTTGCCATCGACCTGATAGTCGACCTTCTTCGGCCGCTTCTCGCCCTTGTGGAACACCTGGAGGACGTGGCCGTCGGGGCTGATGAGGAAGCCTTCGAAATGCTCGACGCCGCCCCGGCCGTCAGGAGTCACGCCTTCGACGTTGTCGACGAGGACGTCGGCGTGGGCCACGGACGCAGGGAAGGGCGCCGTCATCGCGGTCCCGGCGAGCAGCGCGGCGGCTGCCCCGATCGAATGCTTCACTTCTTGCCCTTCTTCGGGAGGCGCTTGATGATGGCGCTGGTGTCGAGCCGGCCGCCGCCCTGAGCCTGGATGTCGGAGAAGAACTGGTCGACCAGCGCCGCCACCGGCAGCGAGACGCCGAGCCCGCGCCCTTCTTCCAGGCTGAGGCCGAGGTCCTTGCGCATCCAGTCGATCGCGAGGCCGAAGTCGAACTCGTCCGCGTCCATCGAGGTCCAGCGGTTGTCCATCTGCCACGACTGCGCCGCCCCGCCAGAGATCGCCTCGTAGACCTTGCCCATGTCGAGGTGCGAGGCCTGCGCGAAGCGCACCGCCTCGGCCAGCGCGGCGACGTTGCCGGCGATGCATATCTGGTTCGCCATCTTGGCGATCTGGCCCGAGCCGGGCTTGCCGACGTGGACGATGCGGCTGGAATAGGCCTCCATGATCGGGCGCGCGGCCTCGATCGCGTCGTCGCGCCCGCCGCACATCAGGGTGAGCGTGCCGTTCTCCGCGCCGATCTGCGAGCCGGTCATCGGCGCGTCGACGCAGTGGATCTTCAGGTCGCGGGCCTCGACCGAGATCTGCCGCGCGATGCGCGCCGAGACCGTCGTGTGGTCGATGAAGGTGCCGCCCTTCTTGAGCATGCGGAACACGCCGTTGGGGCCGAGCACGACGTCGGCAAGGTCGTCGTCGTTGCCCACGCAGGTGATCACGACGTCGGCGTCCTGCGCCGCGTGCGCGGGGTTTGCGGCGATGCGGTGGGCGAGGCCGGGGTTGTCCCCGCTCCACTTGCGCGCGCGCTCGGGTGTGCGATTGTAGATCGTCAGTTCGTGGCCGGCCTCGCCGATGTGCCGCGCGATCGCACCGCCCATCGTGCCGAGACCGATCATGGACACCTTGCGGCGTTGTATCGTGCTTTCGCTCATCAGGGCGTTCTAGCGGGTTTTAGCTAAAAGCAAACCGTGGAGGTGCCGAGATTGGGCCGATCCGGGGCGACTGCGCTTTCAATTCGTCGCGGTTTCCTCTAGTCGCGGCCCCATGGACCAGACTCTGCTCAACACCGCTCCCGGGGCCGCCACCGGCGACGCCCCGCTGACCGCAGCCGACGTTCGTGCGGCGGCGGAGCGAATTTCGGGCAAGGTCGTGCGCACGCCGACCGAATACAGCGCCACGCTGAGCGCGATCACCGGCGCCGAGATCTACCTCAAGTTCGAGAACCTGCAGTTCACCGCCGCCTACAAGGAGCGCGGGGCGCTCAACGCGCTGCTCCAGCTGCCCGAGGAGCGCAAGAGCCGCGGCGTGATCGCCGCCTCGGCGGGCAACCACGCGCAGGGCCTCAGCTATCACGGCACGCGGCTTGGCGTGCCCGTCACCATCGTCATGCCCAAGACCACACCCACGGTGAAGGTCATGCAGACCGAGAGCGTGGGCGGCAAGGTCGTTCTGGAAGGCGAGAGCTTCGACGAGGCCTATGCCCATGCCCGCAAGCTCGAGGTGGAGCTGGGGCTGACCTTCGTCCATCCGTTCGACGACCCGCACGTCGCGGCCGGGCAGGGCACCGTCGCGCTGGAAATGCTGGAAGACGTGCCCGAACTCGACACGCTGGTGCTGCCGGTGGGCGGCGGGGGCCTGTCCTCGGGCATGGGGACCATCGCGCGCGACATCAACCCGGCGATCCGCCTGGTCGGCGTCGAGGCGCAGCTTTATCCGTCGATGTACAATCTGCTCAAGGGCACCAACCTGCCGATCGGCGGCGACACGCTGGCCGAGGGCATCGCGGTGATCCAGCCGGGGCTGTTCACCTCCAAGGTGCTGCGCCCGCTGCTCGACGAGTTCCTGCTGGTGAGCGAGCCGGCGATCGAGAGCGCGCTGTGCCTGCTGCTCCAGATCGAGAAGACGCTGGTCGAGGGCGCGGGCGCCACCGGCCTTGCCGCCGTGCTGGGCAACCGCGAGTTGTTCGTCGGCCGCAAGGTCGGCATGGTGCTCTCGGGCGGCAACATCGACACGCGCCTGCTCGCCAACGTGCTGCTGCGCGACCTCGCGCGCTCGGGCCGCCTTGCGCGCCTGCGCATCGGCCTGCAGGACCGCGCCGGCGCCCTGTTCAAGGTCGCCAAGGTGTTCCACGAGCACAACGTGAACATCATCGAGGTCTTCCACCAGCGCATCTTCACCCACCTGCCCGCCAAGGGCCTCGTCACCGAGATCGAGTGCGAGGCGCGCGACAAGCAGCAGCTGGATGCCCTCGTTTCCGCGCTGCGCCGCGAGGGCTACGAAGTGAAGCAGGTCGAGACCGAGTAGGCAGGTCTTTCGATTAGGTCTTGCGCGGGGCTGACGGTTACGTAAGGTTTCGCATATCCGGACGCCCCGTACCGGGACAGTCACGCGCCGATGCCACCGCTACGGCGCGATTTCACCGCAGGCCGGTCGGTTCCTGTGGTTAAAAGACTCGCAACGCGCTGCGACGACATGCATATTTCGGGAAGCAGACGGACGCAGCGCCGGCCACAACGCAAGAGGAAGATCAAGTTCGGTGACGGCTCCGGTTCGATTTCCCCGCTTCTTCGTGACGAGCCCGGCGCCGTGCCCCTATCTTCCGGGGCGCAGCGAACGCAAGGTTTTCACCGAACTCAAGGGCCCCCACGCCGATTCGCTGAACGACGCGCTGGGCCGGATCGGCTTCCGCCGCAGCCAGACCGTAGCCTACCGCCCATCCTGCATCGATTGCAACGCCTGCGTCTCGGTGCGGGTGGTCACGGGTGAGTTCATTCCCTCGGGTACCCAGAAACGCACGCTCAAGGCGCATGGCGACCTCGTCGCCACGGTCTGCCGGCCCTGGTCCACCAGCGAGCAGTTCGACCTGCTGCAGCGCTACCTCTCGGCCCGTCACCCCGAAGGCGGCATGACCACGATGGACGAGGTCGATTTCGCCGACATGGTGGAGCACACACCGGTCACCAGTTACGTCGTCGAATACCGCGAACCGTCGCTGGACGGCGTCAAGCCCGGCCGTCTCGTGGGCGCCTGCCTCACCGATCGCCAGTGCGATGGGCTGTCGATGATCTATTCGTTCTACGACCCGCACCACGAAGGCAGGCAGGGGCTCGGGAACTACATCATCCTCGACCATATCCGCCGCGCCAACGAGATGGGGCTGGCCTACGTCTACCTCGGCTACTGGGTCGAAGGCTCGCCCCGGATGCAGTACAAGGTGCGCTACCGCCCCATGGAAAAGCTCGGCCGTTCGGGCTGGGAGCGTATCGCGCCCGTCGACCAGGACCGCCTGATCGCCGAAGCCGTTTCCAACCCCCGCAGCCGCGACGATGCCGCGGGTCCCAAGGACGGCATGGGCACGATCGCCAAGGGGTGAGCGCGCACCGATCCGACGATCTGCGGTGACGAACCGGCATCTGCTGGGTCTTCCGTCGTCGCGGGGATGACGGATCGGGCAGAAGCGCGCGGCTACCGCTTCTTCTTCGCGCCGTTGAGCGCGGCCGCTTCCACGAACAGTGCCTTGAGCGCCGCCTCGTCCACGACGTCGCCCTCGTGGAGATCGATGGCGCGGCGCACGTTGCCTTCGAGGCTGGCGTTGAACAGCCCCGCCGGATCGGTGAGCGCGGCCCCTTTCGCAAACGTCAGCTTGACCGCGGCCTTGTAGGTCTCGCCGGTGCAGACGATGCCGCCGCCGTGATACCAGGTCGGCACCCCGCGCCATTTCCACTCCTCGACCACCGCGGGCAGCGCCTCGAGGATGAGGGCGCGCACCTGCGCGAGGGTTTCGCCGCGCCAGTCGTCCAGGGCGGCAATGCGCGCGTCGATGAGCTGCGACGGTGTCTTCTGGTCGTGTCCGGTCATGGTATCCCGTATAGCTGCGCCTCGTCGGCCCGGCGAGATTTCAGGCCGTTCATCGGCTTTCCGTCATTGAAGATCCACTTGCCGAACTCGGCCTGCGCCGCCGCGAACTGGCCCTGGAGGTGCAGCTTGCCGAGCGCGGCGCTGCGGATCTTGCCGGTATTGTAGTGAAACGAGACGAGCGCGTCGAACTGGTTCTGGCGGGTCGGAGCCGCGCCGAGGAAGTCCGCGACTTCGGCGACGTGCCGCAGGATGTCCACGTCGAAGCGCGCGTCGCACTGGGCCTGGGTCCAGACCGCGCCTTTGCGCACGTCCGGTCCGGTCGAGCCCCAGCCGATGGTCCATGGGGCGCCGTCGGCGCTGCCGGGATCGGGATAGGCGGCGAAAGTGCCGTCGGTCTGGCGTCTCGCGCAGCCCTCCCACTTCTTGATGAGCGCGGCGCCGGCGGCGCCCAGCGATCGCCGGGCGGCAGGCCCGGAGGCGGCGGCCAGGTCGATGGCAAGGACGCTGGCAAGGTCGATGGCGCGGTCGAGCGCCGCGACCTCGGCCCGCGTGAAACTGCGGGCCAGCATCTGGCGGACGGCATCGAATATCGGCTTTCGGTCCATGGACACTCCTGCGGATGGAACCGCCCGCAGGGCATGGACAGGCCGTCCGTCTTGCGGGCAGCCGATTGAGTAAGCCTGAGCGGGATCTGTAGGAAAGTGTTTTCGTGCCCAAAGCGAAAGGGCGCCCGGATTGCTCCGGACGCCCCTCTCGGCGAACTGGTCGCCAGTCTCTTACCGGGGAGGGATCATAGGCTGTAGTACATGTCGAACTCGACCGCCGACGGCGTGGTTTCCCAGCGCAGCACTTCGGGCCACTTGAGTTCGAGGTAGGCTTCGATCTGGTCCTCGGTGAACACGCCGCCTTCGAGAAGGAAGGCGTGGTCGGCCTGGAGGCTGTCCAGAGCTTCACGCAGCGAACCGCAGACGGTCGGCACTTCGGCGAGTTCGGCCGGGGGCAGATCGTACAGGTTCTTGTCCATCGCTTCGCCCGGATGGATCTTGTTCTTGATGCCGTCGAGGCCGGCCATCAGCAGCGAGGCGTAGCACAGGTACGGGTTGGCCATCGCGTCGGGGAAGCGGAATTCCACGCGCTTCGCCTTGGTGCCGGCACCGTAGGGGATGCGGCACGAGGCCGAACGGTTGCGGGCCGAGTAGGCCAGCAGCACCGGGGCTTCGTAACCCGGGACCAGGCGCTTGTAGCTGTTGGTGGTCGGGTTGGTGAAGGCGTTGAGGGCCTTGGCGTGCTTGATGACGCCGCCGATGAAGTACAGGCAGTTCTCGGACAGACCGGCGTAGCCGTTGCCCGCGAAGGTGTTGTTGCCCTCGTTCCAGATCGAGATATGCGTGTGCATACCCGAACCGTTGTCCTTCATGATCGGCTTGGGCATGAACGTCGCCGTCTTGCCGTAGGCCTGTGCGACCATCCACACGACGTACTTGTAGATCTGCATGCGGTCCGCGGTGGTGACGAGCGTGCCGTAGGTCAGGCCGAGCTCATGCTGAGCGGCGGCGACTTCGTGGTGGTGCTTGTCGCAGGGCAGGCCCATCTCGATCATGGTCGAGACCATCTCGGCGCGGATGTCGGTGGCCGAATCGACCGGAGCGACCGGGAAGTAGCCGCCCTTGGCGCGCGGGCGGTGGCCCAGGTTGCCGGTGTCGTACGACTTGTCGGTGTTGCCCGGCAGTTCGATGTCGTCGATCTTGAAGCCGTTGCCGTCGTAGCCGTCGTAGAACTTCACGTCGTCGAACATGAAGAACTCGGCCTCGGGGCCGACGAAGACGGTGTCGCCGAAGCCGGCCGACTTGACGAACGATTCGGCGCGCTTGGCGCACGAACGCGGGTCGCGGGCGTAAAGCTCACCGGTCGAAGGCTCGACGATGTCGCAGAACAGGATCAGCATCGGGGTGGCCGAGAACGGATCGACGTAAAGGGCATCGAGGTCGGGCTTGAGGATCATGTCCGACTCGTTGATGGCCTTCCAGCCCTCGATCGACGAACCGTCGAACATGAGGCCGTCTTCCAGCTCGTCTTCGCCCAGGACCGTCGAAACCATGGTCAGGTGCTGCCACTTGCCCTTGGGGTCGGTGAAACGGAGATCGACCCACTCGATCTCTTCGTCCTTGATCCTCTTCAGGACGTCCTTTGCAGTTGCCATGGTCTTGGTTCTCCAGTGTTACTCTTCCGATCCCGAAAGAGGATAGGGGTGGATGGGGACTTGGGGCAGCCACCGGCCCCCCAGCCGGCGTATCCCCTGGCCCGGCCGAGGCCGGAAATTGGAGCCCGGCCGAAGCCGGAAATTCGCTGCGGCGCGCGTTACAGCGCGTCGTCGTCCCGCTCGCCGGTGCGGATGCGCACGGCGGTCTCGACATGGACGACGAAGATCTTGCCGTCGCCGATGCGGCCGGTCTGCGCGGCGTCGGCGATGGCTTCGACCACGCGGTCCGCGAGCGCGTCGGGCACGACGACCTCGAGCTTCACCTTGGGCAGGAAGTCGACGACGTATTCGGCGCCGCGATAGAGTTCGGTGTGGCCTTTCTGACGTCCGAAGCCCTTGGCCTCGGTGACCGTGATGCCGGAGACGCCCACTTCGTGGAGCGCTTCCTTCACTTCGTCGAGCTTGAACGGCTTGATGATGGCTTCGATCTTCTTCACGCCTGCCTGGACCCCTGCACTTGCACCCGGACTGTCTAGTAGGAGGGAACCGGTCCGGGAACCAGAAGCCTCGCGCGCGAATCCCATCAAGAATCGTGCCAATGCGGCGGGCTCACTGGTAGGCCAAGTGTGCAACCGCGAAAAGGCCGGAATTGCACCATTTGCCCAGTCAATTGACGGACTGTGGCAATGCCGCACCGGCTGATGGGGCAAGTTCTGTTCAAGATTCAGGCAGGGCGTGCCCGTAAATTGTGCAATGCGGTTTTTGGAGCTCGCCGTCCCCGATCAGGTCGGGGACGGCGATCCGATCAAAGCCGCAGCCCGGCGGTCTCGTCGAGGCCGGCCATGATGTTGAGGTTCTGCACGGCCGCGCCGCTGGCGCCCTTGCCCAGGTTGTCGAGCATGGCGACGAGGCGCGCCTGTTTGCCGTCCTTCGCGCCGAGGACGCGCAGGGTCAGGCTGTCGACCGGGGCCATGGAGCCGCGCAGCAGCAGTTCGTCGGGCTGGTCGTCCACCACCTTCACGACGGGGCTGCCGGCGTAGAATTCGGCGAGAGCGGCGCGCAGCGTTTCGGGCGAGCCGGCAGACGGCATCATCGAGAGGTGCAGCGGTACTTCGACCAGCATGCCGCGGTGCGCAGGCACGACGGCGGGGGCGAAGATCGGCTCGTGCGCCAGGCCGGCGTGGACCTGCATTTCGGGCACGTGCTTGTGGCCGAGCGCGAGGCCGTAGGCGCGGAAGGCGATGCCGGTGTCGGCTTCGAAGCGGGCGATCAGCGCCTTGCCGCCGCCCGAATAGCCCGAGACCGCATGGCAGACGTAGGGCCATTCGGCTGGCAGGAGGCCGGCGCGCACCAGCGGCGCGACGAGGGCGATGAAGCCGGTGGGATAGCAGCCCGGATTGCTCACCCGCATGGCCGAGGCGATCGCCTCGCGGCCGGTCACTTCGGGGAAGCCGTAGGCCCAGTCCGGCGCGGTGCGGTAGGCGGACGAGGCGTCGATCACCCGGGTGCGGTCGTTGGCGATCATGCCCACGGCGGCCTCGGCGGCGTCGTCGGGCAGGCAGAGGATCACGAAATCGGCGTCGTTCAGCGCTTCCGCGCGCGCCGCGTCGTCCTTGCGGCGCTCGTCGTCGAGGATCACCAGATCGAATTCGCTGCGGCCGGCAAGCCGCTCGGCGATCTCGAGGCCGGTGGTGCCGGCGGCGCCGTCGATGAAGACGCTGCGGGTCATGCCGCTTCCAGGTTGCTCATGGGAACGTAGCCGACCGGCCCGTCTTCGCCGTACTGGCCCCAGGCCCAGCCGCCCGAAATGTCGAGGACATTGAAGGTGGCGCCGACGGGAACTTCGCAAATCTCGTCGGCATCAAGCCGTCCGGCCGCGCGCAGCCAGATCAGGGCGATCACCTTGCGCGGCATCGGCTCCGCGTAGTGGGGCACGAAGTAGAGCCCGGCGAGCTTGATGTGCGCGAGGTCGCCGCGCACCGGAAGGCAACCGGGATCCGCGCGCACGCTCGGCCCGGTCATGGCAAGCATGCCTTCGGTCCGGGGAGGGCGGGTATACGAATCCACAGGTGCCAACGTCGGTGCGTCTCCAAAAGCAAAGATGGGCGCGCTTAGCCGGGTCATGTCAGCTTCGCAAGTTAGGTATAGCGGCCCCTGAGCATGTGCCACGCCGCACGAAGCCCCAGCGCATCGCCGCCCTTGGGGCGGCCGGGCTTGGCGGCCGGGCGCCAGGCGAAAGTGTCGAAGTGCGCCCAGTCGAGGCCCTTGGGCACGAAGCGGTCGAGGAACAGCGCCGCCGTGCTGGCCCCCGCGAAGCCGCTGGAGCCGGCGTTGTTGATGTCGGCGATGTCGGATTTCAGGTATTCGCGGTAACCCTCGTGCAGCGGCAGGCGCCAGCAGGGATCGTCCACCGCCTTGCCCGAGGCCAGCAGCGCCTCGGCCGTCGCGTCCTCGCGGGTGAACAGCGCAGGAAGGTCCGGGCCGACCGCGACACGCGCGGCGCCGGTGAGGGTGGCGAAGTCGATCACAAGCTCTGGCTTGTCCTCGCCGGCCCGGGTGAGGGCATCGCCCAGGATCAGGCGGCCTTCCGCGTCGGTGTTGCCGATCTCGACGGAGATGCCGGCGCGGCTGCGCAGCACGTCGCCGGGGCGGAAGGCATTGCCGGCGATGGCGTTCTCGACCGCCGGGACCAGCACGTGCAGGCGCACCGGCAGGTTCGCACCCATCACCAGCCGGGCGAGCGCCAGCGCGTGCGCCGCGCCGCCCATGTCCTTCTTCATCAGCAGCATGCCCGAGCCGGGCTTGATGTCGAGCCCGCCCGAATCGAAGCACACGCCCTTGCCGACGATGGCCACGCGCGGATGTTTCGGGTCGCCCCATTCCAGCTCGATCATGCGCGGGGCGTGGGAGCGGGCGGCGGCCCGGCCGACGGCGTGGACCATCGGGAACTCGCGCTCGAGCAGGTCGCCGCGCGTCACGCGGATTTCGGCGCGGTAGGCCTTGTGGAGGTTCTCCGCCTCGGCCTCCAACTGGGCGGGCCCCATGTCCTCGGCGGGGGTGTTGACGAGGTCGCGCACCAGCATGACCGCCTCGGCCTCGGCGGTGACTGCATCGATGTCCCGGGGCTCGCCGGTCAGCAGCACGCGGGGGCCTTCGTCCTCGGCGTCGGAAAGGTAGCGATCGAAGCCGTACTGGCCGAGGATCCACCCCAGCATCGCCGCGCCCGGCTCCCCGCCGACGCGGCGGTAAGTGCCCGCCGGCAGCTTCTCTGCCAGCTTGGCCATGCACCAGCTCGTCAGCGAGGCGGCGTCCGCCACGCCGAGCACAGCCGCCCAGCCGTCGCCGTCCGGGATCACGGCGTAGTCGCCGGCGCCGCCGGTGAAGCGGTTCGCCGCGATGGCGGCGCGCTGGGGAACGCTCAGGCCCTTGAGGAATTTCTCCAGTCCGTCCTTCTCGACGAGGTGGACGGAAACGGCCTTCTGGCCGCGATCGGGCTGGATCAATGGGTTCTTGTCGCTCATGCGCTGATTCTCTAGCCTTCCCGCGAGCCCGAGTGCGAGAGGAAATGTGATGCGATACGGCAGTTGGGTGGCGATCATGGCCCTGGCGGCGGCAGGTTGCAACGGCTCGCGGGATACGGCGCCGGGCCCATCGGAGACCGCGAGCGTCGAGGCGGCAACTCCCACGCAGGCGTCGCCGCCGGCCCCGTCCGCCGTCAAGGGACGATCCGAGACGGTCAAGAACGATGCCTATTCCTTCGCCTATTCCTATCCCGACCAGGCAGCCGCGATCCCCGGCCTTCGCGAAATGCTAGACCAGCGCCTCGATGCTTCCAGGTCCGACGTCGACACCTCGGCGCGCAGCGGTAAGGCCGAGGCGGCGAAGGACGGCTTTCCGTTCCATCCCTACGAACGCCAGGCTGAGTGGAAGGTGGTGACCGATTTGCCAGGCTGGCTCTCGCTGTCGTCCACGCTCTACGAGTTCTCCGGCGGGGCGCATGGCATGACCAACTACGACGCGCTGCTGTGGGATCGCGCCGCCGACACCGCGCGCAAGCCCGGCGACCTGTTCGCCAGCCAGGACGCCCTGCGCGATGCGATCCAGGCGCCGTTCTGCGAAGCGCTCGACCAGCAGCGTTCGAAGAAGCGCGGCGAGCCGGTCCAGCGCAGCGGGCAGATGTTCACCGAATGCATCGACCCCACCGCGCAGACGGTGATCCTGGGCTCGACCAACCGCCGCTACTTCGACCGTATCGGGGTGCTAATAGCACCTTACGAGGCCGGTCCCTACGCCGAGGGCAGTTACGAAGTGACCGTGCCGGTGACCGCCAGCGTCATCGCCGCGCTCAAGCCGCAGTACCGCGCGGCGTTTTCTGTAAGGCCCTAAGCTCGCAATTTCCGGGCAGGCGTGCTATCTGGGGCACATGACCGAATACCAGATCGTAGAGCCCGGCCAGGAGGAAGCCCTCCTGCGCGACGGCACCATCAAGCTGCACGGCCCCGAAGGCTTCGAGGGCATGCGCCGCGCCGGCCAGCTCGCCGCGCGCATCCTCGACGAGATCGCGCCGCTGGTGCAGCCCGGCGTCACCACCGCGTCGATCGACGACAAGGTGCGCGAACTCACGCTCGACGGCGGCGCCGTGCCTGCCACGCTGGGCTACCGTGGCTATGCGCATTCGTGCTGCATCTCGATCAACCACGTCGTCTGCCACGGCATCCCGTCCGAGAAGACCTTCAAGGACGGCGACATCGTCAACATCGACGTGACACCGTTGCTCGACGGCTGGCACGGTGACACCAGCCGCATGTACCTCGTCGGCGACGTGCCGCTGAAGGCCCGCCGCCTCGTCGACGTGACCTACGAGTGCCTGATGATCGGCATCGCCCAGGCCAAGCCGGGCAACCGCGTCGGCGACATCGGCGCCGCCATCCAGGAATATGCCGAGTCGAACCGCTACGGCGTGGTACGCGAATTCTGTGGCCACGGCCTCGGCCGCCTGTTCCACGACGCACCCGAAGTGGTCCACGCCGGCCGCCCCGGCACAGGGCCGCTGCTCAAGCCGGGCATGTTCATGACTATCGAGCCGATGATCAATCTCGGCAAGCCGCCGGTGAAGCTGCTCTCCGACGGCTGGACTGCGGTGACGCGGGACAAGTCGCTCTCGGCCCAGTTCGAGCACTCGATCGGCATCACCGAGGACGGCTGCGAGATATTCACCACTAGCCCGACCGGCCGTCACAAGCCGCCCTACGTCTGAGCCCACCGCCTCCGAATATCGCCGAGGCGCGCCGCTGGGGGCGTGACCTCGCCGCAGCGGCGTGACAGCCTCCCTCCGCAATAAAAGGAGGGAGAGCAATGGCGACCCAGACGACCGACCTGTCCGGCGGCCTGCCCGTGGCCCGCGAATACGTCGTAGCCGAGCGACCGGAGGACGGCATCCGCGACGCCGTGAACGTCTGGCTCGAGGAGGAAAACGGCCTCTTCGCCATGCGGGTCGGCGTCGAAGCCGTTGGTGCGCAGTGGGACCGCCACGAACTCTGGCTCGACATCGCCTTCGCCGACGGCCGCCTCTATTCGCGGCGCGGCGACGGGGAGACGCAGGCTGCCTATGGTGCCGACGGCCGCCCCACGGTGCGCGCAACTGGTCCGATCCGCTTCGAATGCGTCGAGCCCTTCCGCCGCTGGACCGTGACTTTCAAAGGTCCGGTCGCCCTCACCAGCGCGCAGGAAATCCTCGAGAACCCGGACTTCGAGGAGAAGGAATGGGCCGCAATTTCCTTCGACATCGACATGCGCATGGCCGCGATCCCGTGGGAGCCCGGCTCGATCCTGCCCGAAGCGGCGGAGGCGCTGGGCGGCAAGCAGGGCGACTACATGAGCCCGCGCTACGAACAGCTGCTGCGCGCCACCGGTACCCTGACCATCGACGGCGAGGAGCGGACGTTCAAGGCCAATGGCCTGCGCATTCGCCGCACCGGCTTCCGCGCCTTCGCGGGCTTTTGGGGCCACTGCTGGCAGTCGGCGGTGTTCCCCAGCGGGCGGGCCTTCGGCTTCAACTCCTACCCCCCGCGCGAAGGGGAGCCGCCGAGCTATTCGGAAGGCTGGATCATCGAGGCGGACGGTACCCGCATCGGCGCGCGGCCGGTCGAGATTCCCTGGCTGCGCAAGCTGGTGACCGGCGGCGAGGACGTGCCTTGCGTGCTGGAAACCGTGGATGGCCGCCGGATCGAGATCGGCGGTGTCACGTTCGCCAACACCCGCTCGCGCGGCGGCCATGTCCTCCCGCCGGACTGGCCCAAGGACTGGCCGATCGTCCAGCAGAGCCACGCCTTCTACACCTGGGAAGGCGAGCGCACGACCGGGATGATCGAGCGCTCCAGCAAGCCCAGCGTCATGGAGTTGTGAGGGCAGGAGGCTTTGGAGCCTACCTTCAGAACGAAATCACGGCCTCGCCGATGGCGTTCCACACGTCGTCGAGCTGGTCGTCGGTGATGCAATAGGGGGGCATCACATAGACGGTGTTGCCGAGCGGGCGCAGCAGCACGTCGCGCTCCCTGAAAAAGGCCATGAGTTCGGGGGCCAGGCTGTCCATGTAGCCGCCCGCCTCCAGCGTCCTGAGGTCCAGCGCGGCGATGGTGCCCAGCGTGCGCGGGTTCTCGAAGTGGCAGAAGCGGCCCAGCTTTTCCAGCCAGGCGGACTGGCGCGCGGCGAGGTCGGTGACGCATTCCATCACCGGCTCCTCGCGCCACATGGCGAGGTTGGCGGCGGCGGCGGCGCAGGCAATCGGGTTGGCGGTGTAGCTGGACGAGTGGAAGAACATCCGCGCGCGGTCGGTGGACCAGTGGGCCTCGAAGATCGGCTCGGTCGCCATGGTCACCGCCAACGGCAGCGAGCCGCCGGTCAGGCCCTTGGACAGGCACAGGATATCGGGGACGATCCCGGCCTGTTCGCAGGCGAGCAGCGTGCCGGTGCGGCCCCAGCCGGTCATGACCTCGTCGGCGATGAACAGCACGCCGTGGGCCGCGCAGATCTCGCGCATCGCCTTCAGCGTTTCCGGCCCGTAGACCAGCATCCCGCCGGCGCCGAGGATCAGCGGCTCGACGATCAGCGCGGCAGTGTCGCCCTCGCGGCAGAGGGCTTCGAGGGCATCGAGCGTATCCTGTTCGTGGCCTGCCGCCGGGAAGGGAATACGGCCGACGTCGAACAGCAGTGGCTCATAGGGGCGGTTGAACACGCCGCGCGCGCCTACCGACATCGCGCCGATCGTGTCGCCGTGGTAGGAATGCTCCATCACCACGATGCGGTGCCGCGCTTCTCCCCGTCCGTGCCAGTAGCCGAGCGCCATCTTCAGCGCGACCTCGACGCTGGTGGAGCCTGAATCGGAGAAGAACACCCGCGTCAGTTCGCGCGGCATGATCGCGGTGAGCCCGGCGGCGACGGCCTCGGCGGGCTCGTGCGTCCAGCCGGCGAAGATGAGCTGGTCCAGCTTCTGCGCCTGCTCGGCCACGGCGGCCATGATGCGGGGGTGGCAGTGGCCATGCGTGGTCACCCACCAGGACGAGACTGCATCGATCACCGTGCGTCCGTCGGCCGTGTGCAGCAGCGCGCCTTCGGCATGGGTGACGAGCGGGATGGGCTCGCAGAGGCCGTGCTGGGTGAAGGGGTGCCAGATCGCCGAACCACTCATGCGAAGTCGTCCACCCGGAAGGCGGCGGCGAACGCGGCGCGCAGGTTTTCGCACGTCAGCGGATCGAGCCGGGGCAGGCGGCCCAGGCGCCTGACGCCGCCCATGGCGCAGATCGTCGCCTCGCTGTCTTCGACGGGCTCGCCGACGAACGCCACGCCCAGGATCGGCACGCCGCGTGAGCGCAGCGCCTCGATCGAGAGCAGGGCGTGGTTGATCGTGCCGAGTTGCGTGCGCGCGACCAGCACGACCGGGGCACCCCAGCGGGCGAACTGGTCTGCATAAGTCTCGTTGCGCGAGATGGGGACGAGCACGCCCCCCGCGCCCTCGACCACCAGCGGGCCATCGACCTCGGGCAGCGCGAGCCGGGCGGGGTCGATGGTCACGCCGTCGATCTCGGCGGCCAGGTGGGGCGAGCAGGGGGTCGCGAGGCGGTAGGCCTCGTCCAGCACCTGCGCGCGCGGCAGGCCCGAGAGTTGCGCGACGCGCTGGGCATCTGTGCCCTCTTCCTCGATCCCCGCCTGCACCGGCTTCCAGTAATGTGCGCCCAGCGCTCCAGCGAGGGCGGCGGCGAACACGGTCTTGCCGATGCCGGTGTCGGTGCCGGTGACGATGATCGGGCGTGTGGTCATGGGCGTGTCACCTAGCGCGGTGGAGATGGCAGGTCACGACCTCGTACGTCACTTCGCATCCGCTTTGGGCGAATCTGGCCATGACGCGGCGCAACTGGGGGGGGCTCAGTGGGCGGTGCGCGGGATGCGAAGTGCCCGCGCCGATCGCCTTCACCGCGCGCAGGAAAGCGCGGGGGTCGGCGTGGCTTTCGAGATGGCGCTCCACCGTCAGCGACGTGGGGGAGAGGGCGGCGAAATTCTCTACCGGAGCGAAGGCGGGGGTGCCGGGCGCGATTCCTTCCGCCTCGTGCGCGGCGCGCCACTCGCCGAAACTGCCGGGTGCGAGCGTGGTGACCATGAGGTGCCCGCCGGGCGCGAGCCAGCCCGCCATGCGCGCGAGCGCAGCGGGAGCATCGTCGAACCACTGCACCGCAAGGCTGGAGCAGATGAGGTCGAAGGGGCCGCCTGCGGGCGTGCCGTGTTCGCCGTCGAGCACGGCGAAGTCGAGCGCGCGGCCATGCTGCGGCGCGCCGAGGCGGGCCCGGCAACGCTCGACCATTTCGGGGGCGATGTCGGTAACGAGCCACTCGCCGCCGAGCCCCGTATCCGCCAGCGCTCCGGTCAGGAAGCCGGTGCCGCAGCCGATCTCCAGTACGCGCGGCGCGGAAGGCAGGCCCAGCGCGGCGGTGCGCGCGACGAGGCGGTTCGCAACGTCGCGCTGGACGCGGGCCTGGCCGTCGTAGTCCGGCGCGGCGGCGAAGGCGTCGCGGATGCGCTCGCGCCGGGTCACAGGCTCTCGACCATGCCGCGCACGGCGGCGGCGCAGAGCTGCGGCGCTTCGAGCGGAAGCAGGTGGCCGCCCGCCGCGTGGTCCAGCCGGCGGACATCGGCGCCCGCGAAGGCGCCCTCGCGCATGGCCTCGGGCAGCAGCGGATCGCGCCTGCCCTGGAGCGCCAGTATCGGCAGGCGCGGTAGCGGCGGGGCGGCATCGCGCAGGCGTAGGAGGTCGGTGTGGAGCAGGGCTGCGTCGATTTCGTCGAACGGCGCCTCGCTCCCGCATGTGCGGCGGAATTCCGTCAGGACGGCGCGCGGCTCGGTTTCGAAGCGGCGCAGCATGCGATCGAGCACGCGCACCGGCACGCCCGCGCGGCTGGGGACGGCGGTGAAGCGCTCGAACCCGTTGATCGCGACGATCCCGGAGAGGCCCGGCGGCGGCGCGGCAAGCACGCGCATGGTGCCGAACGAGTGGGTCACCGCCACGCAAGGGCCTTCGACAGGCGCTGCCTCGGGCGCGCCGAAGTAGCCGCGGTCGTCGATGGCGTGCGCCCACTCTGGCAGCAGCGCGGCGAGCGCGTCCCAGAAGCGGCGGTCGAACCCCCAGCCGTGCGCAAACAGCAGCTTCACCGATGCGCCTCTATCGCAGCCAGGAGCGCGTCGATATTGGCCTCGGAGTGCGTCGCGCGCAGGGCGATGCGCAGGCGGCTGGTGCCGGGCGGCACAGTCGGCGGGCGGATCGCGGAGGCGAGGAAACCAGCCTTCTCCAACCGCGCGGAGAGAGCCATGGCCTCGTCCTCAGGCCCGATCATGGCGGGGACGATCTGCGTCAAGGAGTCGCCGTGGTCGAGCCCGAGCCGCGTGAGGCCCGCGCGCAGACGGTCGCCCAGCGCCCCCAGATGCGCGCGCTCGGCGTCCATCCGGGGCACGAGGTCGAGCGCGGCGTCGATCGCGCCCAGCACGGCGGGCGGCGGGGCGGTGGTGAAGACGAAGCCGCTCGCCGCGTTGACGAGGTAGTCGATCAGCACCTGCGAACCCGCAATGTAGGCGCCGAAGCCGCCCAGCGCCTTGCTGAAGGTGCCCATGACCACGTCGACGCGGCCGGGCACCAGCGCGGTGAGGCCGCGCCCGCCGGGGCCGAGCACGCCGGTGGCATGCGCCTCGTCGACGAACAGCGCGGCGTCGTGGCGCTCGGCGATGTCGGCGAGGCGGGCGACGTCGGCGCGGTCGCCGTCCATCGAGAACACCGATTCGGTCAGGATCAGCCGCGCCGGAGCGTCGGCGCCCTTGTCGGCGAGCAGGGTTTCGAGGTGGTCGAGGTCGTTGTGGCGGAAGCGGTGCTGGCGACTGCCGGCCATCGACAGCCCGGCGTGCATGCTGGCGTGGACCAGCCGGTCGGTGAACACCGCGGTTCCGGGCGCGGCGGCGAGCAGCGCCGGGATCACCGCCGCGTTGGCCTGCCAGCCGCTCGCGAAGATCAGCGCCGCCTCGCAGTGCTTGAACGCGGCGATGCGCGCCTCGAGTGCGAGGTGCGCCTCGCTCGTGCCGGTCACCAGCCGCGAGGCGCCCGAGCCCGCGCCGTATGCCGCCGCCCACTCGCCTGCGCGCGTCGTCAGCAGCGGATGACGGGCAAGACCGAGGTAGTCGTTGCTGGAGAAGTCGATGAGGATGCGGCCGCCGCGCTCGACCCGGCCGCCCGGCATCAGGGCCGTCGCACGCAGGGTGCGGCGCTGCCCGGCGCGTCCGATCCGCGCCAGCGCCGCCTCGAGATGGGAATCGAGCTTGCTCATGTCGCGCTCCGGTATGGCAAGCGGGCGCGCAGCACAATCATAAGGGTTTGGCATAAGGGTTTGGCGCAGGCGTTTCACCGTGGAGTTGCAAACCATGCATCCCGGGACGATCTGGCGCGTTGAGACGGCATAGAACAATAACGCCGGGTGTCCGCTTGAAACGCTTCCTTCCGCTCTGCCTTCCCGCCCTCGTGCTGATCTCCGCCTGCGGATCGCGTGACGAACCCGCGCCCGCGCCATCCAAGGCGGCGAGCGCGGATACGCTCGCCTTCGCCGACGCGCCGGGCGGGGGCGAGACCGAATCGGCCGACAGCGTCATCATGCGCGCGCAGGTCGTACTCGATCGGCTCGGCTTTTCGCCGGGCGTGATCGATGGCAAGGATGGCCAGTCCTACAAGCTGGCGCTCGCCGCCTGGCAGGAAGCGCGCGGGCTGGCCCCCAGCGCCGCGCTCGACCCGGCAACGCAGCAGGCGCTGTTCCAGGGGCAGGGTGCGGCGACGACCCGGCTTGTGGTCATCCCCGATGCCTTCGCGCGCGGTCCCTTCGTGCGCGACCTGCCGCACAGGACGGCGGAACTCGCCCGGTTCGACCACCTCGGCTACCGGTCGATGACCGAGGCGCTGGCGGAACGCTTCCACACCACGCCCGAAACGCTGGTCGCGCTCAATGGACCCAGCACCGCGCTCGGTGCCGGTCGCACCATCCGCGTGCCCGGTATCGCCAACGTCCCGCTCGCGACGATCGAGGGCGACGAGCGCGGCTGGGCGGACACGCTGCAGCGCCTCGGCGTCTCGGCCGACCAGCCGGAGGCCGAGCGCATCGTCGTCGACAAGTCGCAAGGCACGTTGCGGGTCTACGACAAGGCGGACAAGCTCATCGCTCAGTTCCCGGTGACCACCGGCAGCGCCCACGATCCGCTGCCGATCGGAAACTGGACGATCAAGGGCGAATCGCGCAACCCGGACTACCAGTACGACCCGGACCTGTTCTGGGACGCCGGCAAGAACGACAAGGCCAAGCGCCTCGCGCCGGGTCCGAACGGGCCGGTCGGCGTCGTCTGGATCGACCTTTCGAAGGACCATTACGGCATCCACGGAACGCCCGAGCCGCAGAATATCGGCCACACCGAAAGCCACGGCTGCGTGCGCCTGACCAACTGGGACGCCGCGCGCCTCGCGCAGATGGTCCACACCGGCACCGAGGTGGTGTTCCAGGCTTAAAGCGCCGGAAACCGACAGGGCGAGTCCTTGCCGGGACGGACCGAATCCACCTGCCTTGCCCCTGCTCCGCACTGAAACTAGCCCCGCGAAAGCAAACGGTTTCAAGGAGCAGGGACCATCATGAAGCACCTTCTCGCAGGCTCGCTGGGTGCTTGCGCCCTCACCGTGGCCGTGCCCGCTACCGCCGCGACCGTCACCGCCGAGGCCAATGTCGCGCGCTCGGAAGGCGACTGGGGCGGCGAACTCGCGGTCGGCGTGCCGATCATCCAGGACGGCGGCTTTTCGATCACTCCGGGGGTCGGCGCCTTCTTCCACAAGCGTGACCACGACGGCTACGACAACCGCGATTCGCAGTGCATCCGCGAATCCGACGGCGAGCAGGTTTCGGACGGCAAGTGCGACAATTCGGGTACGAAGCTCTTCGGCAAGGTGGAGGCGACCTACAAGCTGCCGATGTCGCTGTCCTTCGGCCTTGGTGCGCGCTTCATCGGCGACGACCTGCGCGGCTACGGCACCGTCGCGATGCCGCTGGCCCCGTTCATTGATGTCAAGGGCAACATCGGCGACCACTACGTCGCTGCGGGCGTGCAAGCGAAGTTCTGAGGCTCCGGTCTGACTGATCGGATGTGGGCGTGAGTAAGCGGGACGGCAGGCAGGTCGGCTTGCCGCCGCCTGAGGCTCAGCTCTCGAGCAGGTCGAGGTAAGCCACCACGTCGTTGTCGGTGGCGATGAACAGGCCGTCCTGCACTTCTTCGGGCTGCTGTTCGGCGATGAGCATGGCCTGGGACAGCGGGCCGTAGAACAGCGTGTTCGCCGCGCCGCCCTCGGCGCCGCCGTCGAGGTGGTAGAGGCGCACGCTGGCTTCCTCGTAGGTCGAGCGCATCAGTCTTCCCTGTTCTCGCGTTTCGCGCCTTCGACCACGCGGTCGATCCGGGCGGCTTCGGCTTCGGAGGCCAGACGCTCGCCCTTGGTCCGGCCGTGGCGGGCGCGGGCGGCGTCCGCTTTCAGCTTGCCGGCAGCGCGGGCCTTCGCCTTGCGGGCCATGCGGAGGTTGACGATTTCGGCCATGAATGGGCTTTACAGTCTTCTTTCGGGAGCGTGAAGGGCCTGGTCGTCCCTGCGAAGGCAGGGACCGCTCACCGCGCGGCTCCTAACACTCGGCGCTCCGGAGTACCCAGCGATCCCGGATCAGGTCCGGGATGACGTATCGACTACGCCTCGACCGGGCTCGTCGTCACGCCGAGGTCGGGCAGGCCGACCGATCGCTTGCCCGAGAAATCGGTGCGCACCACGATCAGCCCGTCCTTCTCCAGATAGTCGAGCAGGCGCTGCACGCGGCGGGGCGAGCTGGTGCCGTAGATGCGCGCGAGGTCCATGTCGTCCGGGCAGGGCCGCCCGTCGATGGCGGCGCGGGCGATGACGTAGAACGTCGCCAGCGCGTCATCAGGGACGTGTTTGGACAGGTTTACGAGGTCCACCCAGCGTTGGTCGTCGGGGTCCTCGATTCCGGCCAGCGCGGCGGCGAAGCCCCGACGGAACATCGTCGCGTCCAGCCCGCGCACCGAGATTCCCTTCATCCGGCAGCGGATCGAGAAGTCCTGGAACAGCGTGGTCGAGGACTGGAACGTACAGTCGTCCTCCTGCGCCATGGCGTTCATGATCTCGGTCATGGCGGCGCGGCTTTCCTCGGCCCCCGGCTCGGCGCGTTCCCTCTCGCGCTCACGTTCGCGGGCCTGCGAGCTGGTCGGCTCCAGCACTTCGTTGGCGGCGATCCGGCGGGCGAGCGATTCGGCGTCTTCGGTGCGGAGCGCGGGACGCGGGAATTCGGGGCGCTCCAGCTCGACATGGAGGTTCTCGTGGAGCAGCTCACGCAGTTCCGCCGTGGTGGCGGTGGGCAGCGGGGTGAGGCCGGGCG
The DNA here is from genome assembly GCF_059416165.1 of Novosphingobium sp. GW821-FHT09E05. Lineage (NCBI taxonomy): Bacteria > Pseudomonadati > Pseudomonadota > Alphaproteobacteria > Sphingomonadales > Sphingomonadaceae > Novosphingobium > Novosphingobium sp. GW821-FHT09E05. The sequence goes on along the minus strand of NZ_JBWKOQ010000002.1, from coordinate 281,736 downwards.
TCACCGACTTGGCGCCGGTGCGCACGGAGCCGACGTTCACCGATACCGGCCGCCGCGCGATCGCGGGGCCAAGGCCGAGGAATTGCCCGCGCGCTAGGTCGCGGATCGCTTCGGCCTGGCGCCGCTCCATGCCGAGCAGGTCGGCGGCGCGGATCATGTCGATGTCGAGGAAGGTGCGGCCCATCAGGAAGTTGCTGGCCTCGGCCGCGACGTTCTTGGCGAGCTTGGCGAGGCGCTGCGTGGCGATAATGCCCGCGAGGCCGCGCTTGCGCCCGCGGCACATCAGGTTGGTCATCGCCGCGAGGCTGACCCGGCGCGCTTCCTCGGAAACCTCGCCGGCGGCGGCGGGGGCGAACATCTGTGCCTCGTCCACCACCACGAGCGCGGGATACCACTGTTCGCGCGGGGCATCGAACAGGGCGTTGAGGAACTGCGCGGCGCACTTCATCTGCTGGTCGATTTCCAGCTCGTCGAGCGCGAGGACCACCGAGGCGCGGTGCTGGCGGATGCGCGCGGCGAGCCGGGCGATCTCGGCCTCGCCATAGGCGGAGCCGTCGATGACGACGTGGCCGAACTCCTCCGCAAGCGAAACGAAGTCGCCCTCGGGGTCGATCACGACCTGCTGGACGATGCTGGCGCTCTCTTCCAGGATCCGGCGCAGCAGATGCGACTTTCCGGACCCGGAATTGCCCTGCACCAGCAGGCGGGTCGCCAGAAGTTCCTTGATGTCGATCTCGATCGGCTGGCCCTGCGGCGTCTGGCCGATCACGATGTTCGCGCTCACGCCTCGCTCCTGCCAAAGCGCCGGACGGGGCGCAAGCGAAGCGCGGCGTTATCCCCTGACGCGGGGAACAGGGGATGGTGGTTCGGAGCAACTGAAACAAGAGTCGTCATCCCCGCGAAGGCGGGGGACCCAGCTGACGTCCTTGAAACCTGCCACCTCATCAGCTGGATTCATGCTTTGGCGGGAATGACGGAATGAGGGTGGGGAGGGTGACGCACGGCGCCCCGAGTGAAAAATCATGGGAAACGAAAATAATCCGCACGACTCGCTTGCAGGGTCCGAATGTCTGCGCTAATGGCCCGCTCCTGCCAGGGGCGGATGATTATCCAGCCCCGAAAAAATGCGGTCGTGGCGGAATTGGTAGACGCGCAACGTTGAGGTCGTTGTGGGCGAAAGCCCGTGGAAGTTCGAGTCTTCTCGACCGCACCAGCAGTATCTGAAATGGAATGAACTTTGCCTTCGGGCTCCCCCTAATGGCGCATGCCTCGTGGGGTTTTCTTGCGTTCGCCGCCTCAGTCGCCGGGCTTCTGGTTGCCCTTGCCGACATCCTCGCGCGGCTTGCCCTTGGTGGTTCGCTGGGCGGCGGCCCTGGCGCCGGAAAGGACCGGGCCGCAGGCCGCCGACTTGGCATCGCCCACGTCGACGAAGGCCAGCAGCCCTGCGACCGGGGTCGCCACCACGGCCAGCCCGATTCCCGCGCCCGCGCGGCCCAGCAGTTCGGGGCTGACCACGTTCAGCGACGGTGAGGCGAAGTGCCCGCCGATGCCGACCGGGGATTGCCCGGAAAACAGGCTGAACTTCTTTCCGTCGGCCCGGAACGCGAGATCGACGGCCTCGGTATCAAAGGAGAAAGCGCCCCGCCCGGTGATGACGTTCTTCTTCGTGTCGATCAGGATCGGGTCAGTGGAGGCGATACCGCCCCGCACCGTGAAGGCGACGACGCCGCAGTTGACCTCGACCGGGGTCTTCAGCTTGTCCTGGAACATCTTCTGGACGAATGTGCCGAGGTCCAGCTCCGCGAGTTGAACGTTGCGCGTCCACAGCGCCCCCTGTGGCATGACGAAGGCGATCCGGCCCGACGACGTCGCGAGCGAATCGTGGATCGTATCGCCCCGCCCGTTGAGCTTGATGCGTCCCTTGATGGTGCCGGTGGTGCCGGCTTCCGCGACGCCGTACCCGGCGAGCAGGCGGCCCATCGGTGTGGGCGAGAGGCGGATGTCGTAGCTGATCGCGGAAGGGCGCTGGCGGGTGTCGAAGATGAGATCGGAGACCACATCGCCGCGCGCCATCGAGAACGTCAGCGGCGACAGCGCCAGTCGTCCGTGGTCAAGGGTGAGCTTCATCGCGATCTTCTCGATCGGCACGTTGCGCGAGCGTACGACGCCGATCTTCCAGTCGAGCGCGGCGTCGAAACGCTGCATCGAAGCCACCGGCAACGCGGCGTCGGGGAGGATACGCTGCGCGCCCGCGCCGGTCGCGGCGGCAGCGGCGACCGCGCCCTTTGAGGCGACGATGTCCGGGTTATAACCGATGAACGGGGCGGCATCGACGATGTCGAGGCGGCGGGTGGTGAGCTCGGCGTCCATGCGCAGCCGCTCGCCGTTGGTGGCGGTGAAGCTGCCGGCGAGGTCGGACTGGCCGAAAGTCCCGGCCAGCTTCGTGAAGCGGTAGGCCTGCCCGTCCTTCACCATCTGCGCTTTCAGGTCATAGCGGCGGGTCTGCGGGATCACCACGTCGATGATCCCGAGCAAGTCCGACAAGTCGCGGCCCTGCGCGCGCACCTGGAGCGGTACGCCCTCCACGTCGGCGATCGAGGGGAGGGTGCCATTGACGTCGATGATGCTGTTCGCCGCCCAGGCCCTGAGTTCCAGCTTGTTCTCGCCGCGATTGACCGTCGCGTCGGGCGAAAGCAGGCGGGCGGTGAGGCGGAAGGGGGTGCTGCGCAGCGTACCGTCGCCGCGCACCGAGACGGCCTTGCCGATCCGCGCGTCGGTGGAGACGATGGGATCGACGAGCAGGTTCGCCAGGAGTTGCATCTGCGGGTCGATGTAGCGCACGGTGGTGCCGGACACGGCGGCGCGGTCGATGCGCGGGAACTCGAAGGGCTTGCCGCCGCCATCGGCGCCGAAGGTCCAGGTGTTGTTCTTGTGCGGCTTGTCCCACTCGAGGTCGGCGCGGCCCTGGTCGAGGTCGAGCGTGTAGACGTGGCGCCGCCCGAACAGCAGTGACAGCGGGGCGATGCGCGCCTCGATGCGTTTGGCCGCGAACAGGCTGGGGCGGCTCGCCCACTGCGGGTTGGCGACGTCGAGCCCCTTTGCAAGGAACTTGATGCGAAGCGGCGCGAAGTAGAGCTGAAAGTCGCCCGCCACGCTCACCTTTCGATGCGTGAGCGAGGAGGCGATGCTCTCGAACGGGTGCTTGAGGAATCGCCCCTTGGTGATGAACAGGACCAGCCAGACCGCGAAGATCAGCCCGAAAACGGTCAGGACGACGTTGCGCACGATGCGCATGCGCCGCTTCCGGCGGACCGGGTCCGCGGCGAGGCCGGGACCGGCATCGAGCTGTGTCGTGGCGTCCATGATACGCAGTAGCGCTTGGGCGGAGCATTTGGTTTCAGGCAGCTCGGCGATTGTCGGCGAAGGGGGCGCCAACCGTCCGTCGCAAATGACCGGGCAAGCGCGCGGCAGGCAGGAACCGATGGCGGTTCAAGGAATTACCCAGCGGAATGCGCGGCAGCACCAGAGGGTTTGAATGAACTTTGTGAATGGCGACGGACTGGCCGATCAGGTGGTTTCGATCGTTCTGGCAGGCGGAAAGGGCAGTCGTCTCCATGATCTGACGCGTGAGGAAGCCAAGCCGGCATTGCCCATCGGTCCGACTGCAAGGCTCGTGGATTTCACGCTGGCCAATGTCGCCAACTCGGGTTTCCGCAAGGCCATGGTCCTGACGCAGTATGCGCCGGCCACGCTGCTCCATCATGTCGAGCATTGCTGGGGTTCGTCCGGGGACGGCTGCTCTTTCTCCGTGCTCGACGGCGAGGATCACGGACCGTTCGAAGGCACTGCCCACGCGGTCGCCAGTGTCGTCGCCGAGATTGACCGGCTGGCGCCCCGGCATGTCGTCGTGCTGGGCGGGGACCACCTCTACCAGATGGACTACCGGCCTTTCGTCGATCGCCACCTCGCCTGCGATGCCCATGTCACTGTGGGCGTCGTCCATGTCCCCGTCGCGCAGGCATCGGGCTTCGGCGTTCTGGATGCGGGCGCGGACTTCCGCATCGCCGCTTTCGTCGAGAAGCCGGTGCTCGCGCCCGAATCGTTCGATCGGCCGGGCTACGCGCTGGCGTCGATGGGCATCTACGTCTTCGACTGGCAGGTCCTGCGCCGGACTCTGCTCGACATGGGCGGTAGCGTGCCGGAGCTGGACTTCGGCCAGCACGTCATCCCGCAGATGGTCGAGGCCGGAACCGCCTTCGCCTACGCCTTGCCGGGCCGCGAGGGCGCGGAGCCGCTGTGGCAGGATCTGGGCACGCTCGATGCCTATCACGCGGTCCAGCGCCGGCTTGCCGACGGCACGCTGCCGCTCGACCCCTCGTGGCCGATCGCTCACCCCGGACGCCCGGCTCAGGCGGACCTCGGCGTCGTCGGCGCGGGCAGTGTGCTTCGCAATGCCGTGATGCTGCCCGGCGCGCGGATCGGCAGGGGCGTCAGGATCTGCGATGCCATCGTCATGGGTGATGCCGTGCTGCCCGACCACTTCGACCTCGATGCCTCTATCGCCCGGCACGGCAACTGGTGCACCGTTTCCGAACGCGGCATCCGCGTGATCTCGGCGCGGGCTCTGCGCCGCCTCGAGGCCCGCGAGCGTCCCTTCGTCGCGGCCGGGAAAGCGCGGTCCACCGCGCCGCGCATGGCCCACGTGCCGGTGCGCGAGCGCGCCGCCTCCGCCGTCATCTGAGGAAACCCATCCCATGCCACTCAAAGCCCTTGCCCTGAACTGCACGCTCAAGTCCGACGCCAGCGAGGCGTCCTCGACCGATGCGATGATCGCCGTGCTCACGGCGGCCTTCGCGCAGAAGGGCGTGACCGTGACCGAGACGGTCCGGGTAGCCGCGCTCAACATCAAGCCCGGCGTGACCTCGGACGAGGGCGATGGCGATGAATGGCCAGCCCTGCGCGAGAAAATCCTCGCTCACGACATCCTGATCTTCGGCGGCCCGATCTGGATGGGCCAGATCGGCAGTGTCGCCAAGCGCGCGCTCGAACGCATGGACGCCTTCCTCGACGAAACCGACGAGCAGGGCCGCATGCCCAGCTACGGCAAGGTCGCCGTCACCGCGATCGTCGGCAACGAGGACGGCGCGCACTTCTCCTCGGCGCAGCTGTTCCAGGCGCTGAACGATGTCGGCTGGACCATCCCCGCGATCGCCGCCTGCTACTGGGTGGGTGAGGCTATGGGCTCGATCGACTTCAAGGATCTGAAGGAAACGCCGGAAGCGGTCACCAGGACTGCCGGCATGCTTGCGGGCAATGCGGCGCACCTCGCAGGATTGCTCCAGGCGAACCCTTACCCGGGCTGAGCGCCCGAAACCTCGGGGAACACCAGCGATACCCTCAGCCCCGGCCCGGCATCGGTGAATTCGAGCGAGGCGCCGTGGGCATGCGCGATGGCCGCGACCATGCTGAGGCCGAGGCCATCGCCCGGCAGCCCGGCGGCGCCGTTCCCGCGGTAGAACTGCTCCGTCACCCGCTCGCGCTCCTCGGCATCGAGGCCGGGGCCGTTGTCGGCCACGCTCAGGTGCAAGCCTTCACGTACCCGCTCCGCCGAGAAAGCGACCCGGTTGCCCCCGCCCGCGTGCTTGAGCGCGTTGTCGAGCAGGTTCGACAGTGCCTGGAACACGAGGTCGAGGTCGAGGTCCGCCACCAGCGGGCGCCGCGCCGAGACGACCAGCTCGATGCCGAGCCGCTCCGCCTCCGGCTGGTAGAACTCGACGATGTCCTCGATCAGCTGGATCACGTCGGTACGCTGCAGGTCGAGGGGATGGCGTCCGTTCTCGAGCCGCGAGATACGCATCAGCGCGGCGAGAATCTGCTGCAACCGGTTGGCCTCGACGATCGTGTCTCCGGCGGCCACGCGCATGGCCGGGTGGTCCTGCGCCAGTTGCTCCAGCGCCTCCAGCCGCCCCACCAGCCGGGCGAGCGGCGTGCGCAGTTCGTGCGCGGCATTGTCCGATACGCTCTGCACCGCGCGGAACAGGCTCTGGATGCGCGAGAGCATGAGGTTGAGCGTCTCGCCAAGCCGGTCGAAGTCGTCGTTGGTGCCGCGCACTTCCACGCGCTTCGCGAGATCCCCGTCCATCACCTGCCGGGCCGTCCGTCGCACCGCCTCGATGCGCCTGCCGATCGCGACGCTCATCAGCCAGCCGCCGCTGAGGCCCAGCAGCAGGGTCACGCCGAAGATCCAGAGCGCCGCGGTGCGCAGCACTTCCTCCTCGCTGGTCACGTCCTCGACATCGCGGCCCACCATCAGGCGGGCGCCGTCGGGGAGCTTCTGGTCGCTGACGAGCGCGTTATGGTCGATCTCGGTGCCGTCCACGAACGTGTCGGCCTCGATCACGGTGAGGTGGCGGGGCGGTTTCAGCGGCCAGCTTGGCAGGTTGGCGGTGACCACCGTGCCGTCCGGGGCGAGCAGGGCGTGGAATGCCTTGATGTCGCCCGAATGCTCCGCCCGCCGATCTAGCGCCGCGCGCGCGGCGTCGATCCCGTGGGCGAGATAGAGGGCGCGCACCTCGCGTTCCTCCCGCTCGACCATGGTGCGGGCCCTGTCCATCGGCACCACCACCCGCAGCCAGTAGACCACGCCCATCAGCAGGCCCACCGAGACGCAGAACAGCCCGGCGTAGCTCAGCGCCAGCCGGAACGAGAGGCTGCGCAGCAAGCGCTTCATGCCTCGCGCATCATGTAGCCGACACCGCGTATGGTGTGGATCAGGTTGGTTTCGTCCCCGGTGGCGATCTTCTGGCGCAGCTTGCTGATGTGCTGGTCGATGATGTTGGTCTGCGGGTCGAAATTGTAATCCCACACGTTCTCGAGCAGCATCGAGCGGGTGACCACGCGTCCGGCATTGCGCGCGAGGTAGGCGACGATCCTGAGTTCGCGCAGGGTCAGTGCGATGCGCCGCCCGGCTCGGGTGACGGTATGCGAGGCGAGGTCGATCTCCAGGTCGCCGACCCGCAGCACGCTGGCGGTTTCCGCCACCGGCGCATTGCGGCGCGCCAGGCTTTCGAGGCGGGCGAGCAGTTCGGACATCGCGAAGGGCTTTGCCATGTAGTCGTCCCCGCCGGCGCGCAGGCCCTTCACCCGCTCGTCGACATCGCCCAGCGCGCTGAGGATCAGGACGGGGGTGGCGTCGTCGGTGGCGCGCAGGGCCGCCAGCAGCTTGAGCCCGTCCAGCGTCGGCAGCATGCGGTCGAGGATGATCGCGTCGTAAGTCTCGCAGGTCGCCCGCACCAGGGCGTCGCGGCCGTCGGCGCAGTGCTCGACGACGTGACCGGCCTCGCGCACGCCGGCGATGATATGCGCCGCAAGGGCGGAATCGTCTTCAACCAGGAGTATCTGCATGAGCCTCGAGCCTTATCCCCGCGCGGCCCCGGCGTCGAGGTTGCGGTGGAGAGGGCGGGGCATGGGTCGGGGAACATGGACAAATTCACATGAAGGCTCCATTCTCGGACCATGTCGCTAGGGCAAGGGCCGGTCATGTCCGCATCCTCCGCCGTCGATCCCCGTCCGTCTCCGTCTGACCGGGTCCATGTGCTCGCCATCGGCGGGGCGCACCAGTTCGCGCATATCCTGCCCGTGGCCTGCGAACTCGAACGGCGCCATCCGGGGCAGGTGACGATGTTCGTCTGCACGGACGACGAGGCCGCCATCGCCCGGGACCAGGCCCGCGTACACGGGCCGGCGGTTCCCGAAGTCGTGGTGATGGCGCTGCCCCGCCTGGCATCGGTGTTGCCCGACAAGCTGCACAAGGCCGCGCGCCTCGCCGTCTGGGCGGAGCGTTTGTGCAATGCGGGCGTGATTCTCTGCGCCGAGCGGACCTCGACGTTGCTCCGCCGGCTGCGCGGCGACTGTCCGCCGATCCTGCACATCCCCCATGGCGCGGGCGACCGCGCGGTGGGCTTCGAGAAGCGCTTCACGCTGTTCGACCATGTCCTCGTCGCCGGCCGCAAGGACCGCGACCGCCTGATGGCAAGCGGCTTCGTCGATCCCGCCGATTGCACGGTGACGGGGCCGATCAAGCTCTCGACGATCCTGGCGGGCGCGGGCCGGCACGCGCCGCTGTTCGACAATCGGCGCCCGACGATCCTCTACAACCCCCACTTTTCGAAGAAGCACTCCTCGATCGAGTCCTTTGGGCGGCGGCTGGTCGAGGCGGTGGTGCGGGACGGGCGCTACAACCTCGTCGTCGCGCCGCACGTCCGGCTGGCGCGGGGCTGGTCGGCGCGGCGGCGGCGGCAGTGGGAGGCGCTGGCGGTGTCCGGCCGGGTCATCGTCGACCTCGGTTCCGAACGGTGCAACGACATGACCTACACGCTGGGCGCCGACCTCTACGTCGGGGACGTCAGCAGCCAAGTCTACGAGTTCCTCGTGCGCCCGAGGCCCTGCCTCTTCGTCGATCCCCGCAGCGTCGACTGGCAGGGGAGCGAGGACTACGCGATGTGGCACTTCGGCGAGGTCGTCTCGCCCGATACCGACCCGGTCGCCGCGATCGACCGGGCGCTCGCCACCCACGGCGCCTATGTCGCCTGGCAGCGCGAGCGCATGGCCTACACGATCGAAGGCATCGCCTGGACACCGAGCGGCCAGCCGACATTCCGGGGCCGGTGCGCGGTGCGCGAGGCCGCGGACGTGGTCGAACGCTACGCCGGGCTGGCGGGCATTCGGCGCATAGCGGCGGCCGCCTGAGGCGCTTCCACCCTTTTCCTTGCAACCGGCGGTAGACTTGCACCCCTGATTTGGAACATAATAGGAACATATCTCCGATTCGAGGCATGCTCCCATGTTCCAGCACTCCGCGCCGTCCAGCGCCGACCCCCCCACCGATCCTCCCGTTCCGGCGCGGGTTTCCGGGCTGCCCCGGCTTGTGAAAGGACAGCTCCACGAAGTCCACGCAGGCCTCGATGGCTGGGCCTCGGCGCTTGCCTTCAGTCTCGCATCGATCGAGGCAGCCGATGAACGTCCGATCCTGCTGCTGCGGGTCCGGAAAGGCAAAGGCCGCTCCCGGACCATGCGGATGGAGCCCTGCGGCGAGGGCTGGGCACCGCTCGGGCTCGACCCGGCGCGGCTGGTGATCGTCGATGCGCCGGACGATGCCGCCCTGCTGCGCGCCGGGTTAGACGCGGCGCGGTGCCCGGGGCCGGCGGCGGTGCTGCTGGAGACCTGGGGCGCCCTGCGCGATTACGATCTGGTCGCCAGCCGCCGGCTGATCCTCGCGGCCGAGCAGTCGCGCATCCCGATCGTGATCCTGCGCGGCGACGCCCAGCCGCGCGCCAGCGCCGCGCATACCCGCTGGTCGGTCGCCAGCGCGCCCTCCACCCCGCTCGAAGTGCGCGCACCCGGCGCGCCCGCGCTCCACGTCGAACTCCAGCGCCGAAGAGGCGGGCCGGGCGGCCTGCACTGGCGGCTGGAATGGAATGAAGACCATGGCGGTTTCCGCGAAGAACCCATCGAGCCCGCACAGTCCCCCCGCGACCATCCCCCGACGCTACCTGGCGCTGTGGTTTCCCTGGATGCCCTGCGAACGCGCGAGCCGTTGCGGCGTACTGCCTGAGAGCGGCGGCGCGCTGGTCGCACGGGACGGACAGGCGCTGCGCCTCGCGGCGATCGACGCGGGCGTGCACGGGCAGGGATTGACCGCAGGCATGACCCTCGCCGATGCGCGTGCGCGCTGCCCGGACCTCGTCACCGCGCCGCACGATCCGGTGGCCGACGCCCGCGAGCTGGACCGGCTGGCGAACGCGATGATCGCCTTCACCCCGCTGGTCGCGCCCGATCCGCCGGACGGGCTGGTGCTCGACGTGACCGGCTGCGCGCACCTGTTTGGCGGCGAGGGCCAACTGGTGCGCCGGGTGCTCGCCGCCGCCGGCTACACCGCCCGCCATGCACTCGCCCCTCACGCCGCCGCCGCGCGGGCACTGGCCCGCTACGGCAGCGGCGACGAGGTGCGCACCCTGCCGGTCGCCGCGCTGGAACTGGACGAGGACAAGCTGTCGGGCCTGCGCCGCGCCGGGCTGATGACGCTGGGCGATCTCGCGGCGCGGCCGATGGCGGGGCTGGCGGCGCGCTTCGGCGAGGCGGCGGTGATGCGCCTGCGCGCGATCCTGGGCGAGGCCGGCAGCCCGATCACCCCGCTCCGCCCTGCCGAGCCGATCCATCTGGAAACCCGCTTCCCCGAACCCCTCGCCCGCACCGACGACGCGCTCGACGTGATCGAGGACCTGCTGGCGCAGGCCTCGCGGATCATGGAACAGCGCCAGCTCGGTGGCCGCCGCTTCCTTGTCGTGCTCCAGCGCAGCGACAACGTGCGCCCGCGCCTTGCGGTGGAGACCGGCCAGCCGGTGCGCGATCCCGCCGCCGTCATGCGCCTGCTGCGCGAGCGGATCGACACGCTCTCCGACCCGCTCGACCCCGGCTACGGCTTCGACGCGATCAGCCTCGCGGTGCTCACGGTGGAACACCTGCCCTCGCGCCAGATCGCGCTGGAAAGCTGCAAGGAGGAGAGCGAGGACAGCGTCGCCGCGCTGGTCGACCGGCTGAGCGTGCGGCTCGGCGAGGATAGCGTCAGCCGCCTCGTCCCCTGCGATCGCCACTTGCCCGAACGCGCGCAGGGGCTGATTTCCGCCAAGCAGGCACCCCCGGTTTCATGGCGGCAGGCGGACGACCGGCCCACCCGCCCGCTGCTGCTGCTCGATCCGCCGCAGCCGGTCGACGTGATCGCCGGCGTCCCCGACAGCCCGCCCCAGCGCTTCCGCTGGCGGGGCTGCCTCCACGACGTCCGCCTCGCCGAAGGGCCCGAGCGGATCGGCGCGGAATGGTGGCGCAGGCGCGGCGGCCACCTCCCCGGCGGCGCCTCGAATGGCAGGGGGGGCGACACCCGCGACTATTACCGGATCGAGGACGCCGAAGGCCGCCGCTACTGGATCTTCCGCAGCGGGTTGTTCGGCGAGACGCCCGACCCGCGCTGGTACCTGCACGGGATGTTCCCATGAGTATGCCGGCCTTCGCCGAACTCGTCGCCGCCACCAACTTCAGCTTTTTGCGCGGCGCCTCACCGGGGCCGGAGATCGTCGCGCGGGCCCATGCAATGGGCATGACCGGCGTGGGCATAGCCGACCGCAACACCGTCGCCGGCGTGGTGCGCGCCTTCGCGGCATGGAAGGAGATCGGCCGGGACAAGAGCGGCTTGAAGCTGATCGTCGGCGCGCGGCTGGTCTTCGCCGACGGCACCCCCGACATCGTCGCCTATCCGATGACGCGCTTCGGCTGGGGCCGCCTGACCCGCCTGCTGACGCTCGGCAACCTGCGCGCGCAGAAAGGCGAGTGCGAACTGCGGCTGCCCGACCTGCTCGACCACGCACAGGATCTCGCGCTCATCGCCATGGACGGCGACGCGGCGCTCCTGGCGACCCTGCGGGCGGCCACGCCGAAGCTCTGGCTGGCCGCGACGATGCCGCGCGCGGGGCGCGACGCACGGCGCCTCGCGCAGCGCATGGCGCTCGGCCAGGCGGCGGGCGTGCCGCTGATCGCCACCAACGACGTGCTCTACGCCGTGCCCGAGGACCGGCCGATGCAGGACGTGCTCACCTGCATCCGCGAGGGCCTGAAAGTGCAGACCGCCGGGCGCCGCCTCGCCGCCAATGCCGAGCGCCACCTCAAGGCCCCCAAGGAGATGGCCCGCCTGTTCCACGCCTGCCCCGCGGCGCTGTCCGCCACGCAGGACCTGCTGGACTGCGTTACGTTCCAGCTTACCGACCTGCGCTACGAATACCCGCACGAGCCCGTCCCGGAAGGCTGGGAACCGCAGGATTGGCTGGAGCATTTGGTGCTCGAAGGATCAGCCAAGTGGTTCCCGAATGGTCTCTCGCCTGCATACCACAAGGTGCTGACCGAAGAGTTCGACCTGATCCGCGACAAGAAGATCGCCTATTATTTCCTCACCGTCCACGACATCGTGCACCATGCCCGCAGTCTGACCCCACCGATCCTGTGCCAGGGGCGCGGCAGCGCGGCCAATTCGCTGGTCTGCTACTTCCTCGGCATCACCCCGATCGACCCGGTGGAGCAGAAGCTGCTGTTCACCCGCTTCCTTTCCACCGAGCGCGACGAGCCGCCCGACATCGACGTCGATTTCGAGCACGAGCGCCGCGAGGAGGTGATGCAGTACATCTTCAAGCGCTATGGCCGAGACCACGCCGGCATCGCCGCGACCGTCATCCGCTACCGCCAGCGCAGCGCCATCCGCGAGGTCGGCAAGGTGCTGGGCCTCAGCGAGGACGTCACCGCGCGGCTCTCGGGCACCGTATGGGGCAGCTGGGGCGGCGATGAACTGCCTGAGGACCGGCTTACCGAGGCGGGCTTCGACCCCGCGAACCCGCAGGTGGAGCGCCTGCGCGACATGGTCGGCCGCCTGCTGGAATACCCGCGCCACCTCTCGCAGCACGTCGGCGGCTTCGTGCTCAGCGAAGGGCGGCTCGACGAGATGGTGCCGATCCACAACGGAGCGATGCCCAAGCGGACCTTCATCGAATGGGACAAGGACGACCTGGAATCGCTCGGGCTGATGAAAGTCGACGTGCTGGCGCTCGGCATGCTCACCGCGATCCGCAAGAGCTTCGACCTCCTGCGCGACCATGGCTTGCGTGACCTAGCGCTCGCTACCGTACCAAAGGAGGACGAGGCGACGTATCTCATGCTCCAGAAGGGCGATAGCATCGGTACTTTCCAGGTCGAAAGTCGGGCGCAGATATCCATGCTGCCGCGCATGAAGCCGAAGATCCTCTACGATCTCGTCATCCAGGTGGCGATCGTGCGGCCCGGCCCGATCCAGGGTGGCATGGTCCACCCCTACTTGCGCCGCCGAACCGGCGAGGAGAAGGTCGAATATCCCGGTCCCGAAGGTGAAATGTTCGAGCTTCTGCACAGGACATTGGGCGTGCCGCTGTTCCAGGAGCAGGCAATGAAGCTGGCGATCACCGCTGCCGGCTTCAGCCCTCCAGAGGCGGATAAGCTGCGCCGTTCCATGGCCACGTTCCGCAGCAACGGAACCATAAAGCAGCATCAGGACAAGTTCGTCGAAGGCATGGTCGGGCGCGGCTATCCGCGTGCCTTCGCCGAAGGGTGCTTCCAGCAGATCGAGGGTTTCGGCGAATACGGCTTCCCCGAAAGCCACGCGCAGGCTTTCGGCTGGCTGGCCTATGTGTCGTCGTGGCTGAAGTGCCATTATCCGGCGGTCTTCACCTGCGCGCTGCTCAACAGCCAGCCGATGGGCTTCTACGCCCCTGCGCAGCTGGTGGCCGATGCGCGCCAGCACGGGGTTGAGGTTCGCCCGATCGACATCGGGGCGAGCCTCTGGGACAACACCCTCGAAGGGGAGCGGATCCTGCGCCTCGGATTGCGGCAGATCGGCGGGTTCAAGAAGGAGTGGGCGCAGAAGCTGGAGGAGGCGCGCAAAGTCGCCCCCATCACCGGGCTCGAGGACGCCGCCCGGCGCGCGGACCTGCCCTCGCGCGCGCTGCACCTCCTGGCCGATGCCGACGCGCTCGGCTCGCTCGGCCAGAACCGGCGCGGGGCGGGGTGGGAGGCGCGGCGCGTGCCGCCCGCGCAGCTGCCGCTGTTCGCCGCGCTGGAAGCTCCCGAGCTTGCGAAAGAGCCCGATGCCGCGCTGCCGGACATGGCACCGGCCGAGGAAGTCGTCGCCGACTACCAGACCCAGCGCCTGTCGCTGAAGGGCCACCCGATGCAGTTCCTGCGCGGCCACTTCGAAGGACAGGGCGCGCGGACTTGCGCCGAGGTCAACGCCGCGCGCGACGGCGCGAAGATCCGCGTTGCCGGGGTCGTCCTGATCCGCCAGCGGCCGGGCAAGGGCAATGCGATCTTCATCACGATCGAGGACGAGACCGGCGTGGTCAACGGGCTGCTCTGGGCGCGCGACTTCGAGAAGCAGCGCCGTGCGGTGATGGCGGCTCGGCTCATGGTGCTCGACGGCGTCGCCCAGCGCAGCAAGGAGGACGTCATCCACCTCATCGTCGACACGGTCACCGATGCCAGCGAGGCGCTGGCCCTCCTCTCCGCGCTGCCCGTGCTGAAACCCGAGCCGATGCCCGGCGACGTGGTGCGCAAGCCTGTCTACGACCGCGATCGCCCCACCTCGCGCGGTCACCCGCGCAATGTGCGCATCCTCCCGCGCTCCCGGGATTTCCACTGAGGTGCCCGTCTATCGACCGTCAGGAAGCGGGATGCTATCGAGGACGTGAAACTACGGAGCCTCGGGCCGGTCCCGGGGCATGACACGAAAGCGCGCACCGCATGATGGAAAGAGAGCCGGGTAGCGATGGTTCGGGCCTGGGGCGGGCTCCCCGCGTCGCCGACGCCGCTTCGCCCTGGCGTGCGCGCGGCGGGGTCGGCGAGACGGCTCGACCGGTAGCCGGCAGGCCGATCCTGTGGAAATGGTGGCTGCTCGCCGCTGCGCTGAGTATCGCGCTATGGGCGGGGATCATTGCCCTCGTAATGTGAGACGGAACCCGGTTGACCCGTCAACCGGGCGCCTTCCCGCCGTATTTCGTGGAGGAAGGCCGGCCGTTCAGTCCGGCTTCCAGCCGATTTCGGCGGCGGCGGCGGACTTGGGGATATCGGCCAGGGCTTCGTTGACGGTGATCGTCTCGCCCGGGGCCAGCTGGCGCTTGGCGGGAACGACTTCCTTGGCATAGACGATCGTCTCGCGCCGGTCGCGCAGGACCACCAGCAGCGAGGGAACGGCGCGGCTCTGCGCGCCGATGTTGCTGATCGTGCCGCTGACGCTGAAGAACTCGGTGCCGTCGGGCAGGGGCTTGCGGTCCTGCCGGGTACGCGGGAAGTCGAGCTTGAGGTCGGGCTGCGCCTGCTGGAAGGTCGGATGCGGGATCGGCAGCCAGTCGGGCAGGCCGCCAAAGGCGACCGCCGCGGTCAGGCCCAGCGTCGCGATGGCGAAGGCGACCGCGCTGAACGTGGCGATGCGCGTCCAGTTGCGGCGCGGACGGAATGGCGGCGAGAAGTCGAAGTTCGAGGTGCGCTCGTCCGCGTAGCGCTTGGTCGCGGTATCGTCGTAATAGACCGGCGCCGCTTTCTGCTCGCCCCGGAGCGGCGGGGGCAGCGGGTCCACGCGGCCGGGTGCGGCCAGTTCGGGTTCGGGCTGCGGGGCAGCGGGCTCGGGCGCCGGCGGGCGCGGCACGACGATGGCGGGGCGCGGGGCGGGAGCGGCGCGGGGAACGGGTGGCGGAGCGGGTTCCGGCTGCGGGGCGACCGGGGGTTCGGCCATCTCCGCCGCAGGCTGGAGCGCGGCTTCGGGCCCTTCCTGGAACCAGCTGTGGCGGCACTTGGCGCAGCGCACCGTGCGGCCTTCCATGCCGACCGCACTATCCGGTACGGCGTAGCGCGTCGAGCAGGCAGGGCAGGCGATGATCATGATCGATCTCATAAGCACGGTTGACTTGCATGCGACAAGCGCCCGGCCTGTGGGTTCGCGTCCTGACGCCCTTTTTTCCACATGCAATGACGGCTATAGGGCCAAAGACGGCTAGGGGGCACGTCGTCGTCCGTTCGGCCCGACTGAGATATAGTGACGAGCATGACCGCGGACGGCGAAATCATCCACTTCGACAATGTCGGACTGCGCTACGGCACCGATCGCGAGGTGCTCAGCGATCTGACGTTCACGCTGTTTCCGGGCCGCTTCTACTTCCTCACCGGGGCGAGCGGCGCGGGCAAGACCTCGCTGCTGCGCCTGCTGTACCTCGCCCAGCGCCCCTCGCGCGGGGCGATCCGCATGTTCGGGACCGACGCCATCACCCTGCCGCGTGCCCGGCTTCCGGTGCTGCGGCGGCGGATCGGGGTGGTGTTCCAGAACTTCCGGCTGGTGGAGCACCTTTCCGCCTTCGACAACGTGGCGCTTCCCCTGCGCGTCGCGGGCCACCGCGAGCGCGACATTGCCGGGCCGGTGCGCGATATCCTCGAATGGGTGGGCCTGGCCGACCGCATTCATGCCCGCCCCGCCACGCTCTCGGGCGGCGAGCAGCAGCGCGTCGCCATCGCCCGCGCCGTGATCGCCCGCCCGGCGATGCTGGTCGCCGACGAGCCGACCGGCAACGTCGATCCCGACATGGCGCTCAAGCTGCTGCGCCTGTTCGAAATGCTCAACCGGCAGGGGACGACCGTGGTCGTCGCCACCCACGACCTCGACCTGCTGCGCAAGGTGCCTGAAAGTCTCATCATGCGGCTCGACCGGGGGCGGCTGGCCGATCCGACCGGGGCGCTGCGCTATCCTCCGCGGAAGCTGACATGAACATGGGCGCCCTCTTCGGCCGCTGGTTCGACAAGACGCTGCCCTCCAGCCGGCGCGTCGAGATCATCCCGCAGGCGCGCATGTCCGGGCCGATGCCCTGGGTGATCGCGATCATGGTGGCGCTGACCGCGATCGCGCTCGCTGCCGGACTGGCGCTGGGCAACGCCGTCAGCGCCGCGCGGGCCGAGATCGACGGCGGCGTCACCGTGCAGGTCATCGAGCCGCGCGCCGAGGTGCGGGCCGCGCAGGCCGCGCGCGCGGTCGAGGCGATCAAGACGATGCCGGGCGTGGCGGGGCTCCGGCTGGTCCCGCAGGAGGAACTCGACGCCCTGATCGAGCCGTGGCTGGGCACCGGCATCGCTTCGGCCACCGGCGCGGCGATCCCGGTGCCGGCGCTGATCGATGTGCGCCTCAAGGGCCCGGCGACCCCCGCGCAGCTCGAGGCGATCGGGCGGCGGGTCATGCCGGTGGCGCCCTCGGCGAAGATCGACGCGCAGTCGAACTGGCTGCGGCCGGTGTTCGACGCGATGGTCTCGCTGCAGGTGCTCTCGATCGCGCTGGTGGCACTGCTGGCGATGGCGCTGGCGGCGGCCGTGCTGCTGGCGGCGCGCTCGGCGCTGGGCGCGAACCGCGACACCATCGAGATCGTCCACCTGCTGGGAGGAACCGACGCGCAGGTGGCCCGCGTGTTCCAGCGCTCAATCGGCTATGACGCGGCCGGCGGCGGCACCGTGGGGCTGGCGCTGGCGCTGGTGGTGATCCTGGTCCTGGCCCGCCGCTTCTCCGGGCTGGGCGCGGGCCTCGTCGACAATGGCGCACTGGTGTGGAGCGATTGGCTGCTGCTGGCGCTGGTGCCGATCCTGGCGACGCTGCTGGCGATGCTCACGGCGCGGCTCACCGTGCTCCATGCGCTGCGGCGGATGCTTTAAGGCTGCGTTAGCCGATAGCTGTGCTTATATAGAGATCCATGTTCCGCCGCTTCGTCGCCTTCATCGTGCTGGTCTGGCTCTTCGGGTTCCTGTGGTTCGCGATCGCGCTGCCCGGCCCGTTGCCCGCAAGCATGCGCACCGACGCGATCATCGTGCTGACCGGCAGCTCGGGGCGGATCGAGCATGCACTCACGGTTCTGGAGGCCGGAAAGGCGCCCGACCTCCTGGTTTCCGGGGTCGACCGCGAAGTGCGCCCGCGCGAGTTCGCGGTGCAGTTCAAGGTGCCCGCACGGCTGATGCGCTGCTGCGTGACGCTGGGTTACCGCGCCTACGACACCCGCTCCAACGCGATCGAGGCGGTGCAGTGGGTGACCGAGCATGGGGCCAGGTCGGTGCGACTGGTCACGGCCGACTGGCACATGCGCCGCGCCGCGCTGGAGCTGGCGCGCGAAATGCCCGCCGACGTTCGGATCGAGCGCGACGGTGTACCCTCGCGGCCGAGCCTGGGGGCGCTGTTCCTTGAATATCACAAGCTGCTGGCAAGGGCCGCGCTCAACCTCTGGGGACGATGATGACTGAAGCAGGCCCCAAGGCCGGGCGCGCCGGGCCGAACATGGTGCTGGGCGCCGCGAGCCCGCTCGACGTGGTGCGCAGCCTGCTGTTCTACGCGATCTTTTACCTTGGCTCGATCCTCTACGTGGGCGTGAGCTTTCTCGCCGCGCTGTTCGGGGACGAGCCGTTCCGCCGCGTGGCGCGGGGCTGGAGCCAGTACCACCGCTTCTGCGCCCGCTACATCCTGGGCATCCGCGTCGTCGTCGACGGGGTGATGCCCGAGGAGGGCGGCCTGCTGGTCGCCATCAAGCACGAGAGCTTCTTCGAGGCGATCGACCTGCCCGCCGTGATGCAGCGGCCCGCGCCGTTCCCCAAGGCCGAGCTGACCGACATCCCCGGCTGGGGCTGGGCGCTGCGCCGCTACGGCGCGGTGGTGGTGGAGCGCGGCGAGGGCGCCAAGGCGCTGCGCAAGATGATCTCCAGCGCGCGGAGCCTCTCCGCGCAGGGCCGGCCGCTGGCGATCTTCCCCGAGGGCACGCGGGTTCCCACGGGCCAGCGACCGCCGCTGCAGTCGGGCTTCGCGGGGGTCTACAAGCTGCTGGCGCTGCCGGTGGTGCCTGTCGCGGTGGACAGCGGGCGGCTCTATCACCGCCGCTGGAAGAAGCCCGGCGTCATCACCATGCGGGTCGGGACGAGGATCGAAGCCGGCCTCCCGCGCGAGGAGATCGAGGCGCGGGTCCATGCGGCGATCAACGTGCTGAACGTCTGAGGCGTCGGGGCCGGGGGATCGCCTTCCGACCCGGCTGCAACACCTTTTCCCGTCGCCCCCCCGCGCTGGCGGGGGCCCCGCTTTTTTGGCGCTCCTGTTGAAGGAACAAGCGGGATCGCCGCCTGCGCGGGGATGACGGTGGGTTTTCCGGGTCGGTATTCTTGGGCGGGGGTCGTTCCCACCAGGCCGCTTACGCCGGCACCAGTTCGCTGACCTCGACCGATTGCGACAGCATTTCCACGTCGCCGAAGCTGGAGAGGAACGACACGTCCGCGGCGTCCCGGCCGACGCCGATCTTGGCGATGCGGTCGGGCGAGCTCATGCCGGTCGCATCGACCATGTGCCAGGCGCCGTCGAGGAACACTTCGGCGACCGCATGGAAGTCCTGCGGCTCGACGCCGAGGCCGTAGACGCTGGCGAAGCGCGCGGGGATGGCGCTGGCGCGGACCAGCGCGATCATCAGGTGCGCATAGTCGCGGCACACGCCCCGGCCGCTCTGGAAGGTGTCGGCGGCGGTGGTGAAGGCGTCGCTGGAGCCGGGCTCGTAGGTCAGCGTGCTGGCAAGCCGGTCGCGGATCGCGGCGACCCGTGCGCCGCCGCCGAGGTGTCCGAATTCCTGCTCGACGAAATCGTGGAAGGTGTCCGAAGTCACGTACCGCGAGGGCATCAGGTAATCGACCGTCTCGCCGGGCAGCAGGTGCGTGGGGACGGCAGGCAGGGTGGCGACGTCGGCCAGCATGCGCTCGACCGAGACGGTGGCCTCGTAGCGGATCTGCAGCGGGGCGGCGGTGCGCAGCCAGATGCGCTCGCCGATGTCGGACTGCGCGGCGACGCGGGCGAAATGGTCGAGGGGGGGAAGGTCGATGCGCGCCTGGAGCACGTGCTGCTCCGGGATGATCGCCGCTTCGATCTGAAGCAGCACATCGACCGGCCCCCGGTCGGGCTGGCGCAGCGCGTAGTCGAGGGTGGTGACGATCGAAAGCTGCATGAGGGTACGTCCTTGAGCGGGGTTCTCCGGTGAAACCCCGAAAAGGCCCGGGGCTCCCGGACTACCCGAAATATACCGCTGTGCCCGATTGGGCCCGCGATATCAGCCGTTCTTTGCACCTTCGTGATCGCCGCGGCCGAAGTCGGCGCGGGCGTCGTCCTGGCCTTCCTCGATGATCGAGCGGCGGATCGCGCGGGTGTGGGCGAAGTGGTCGAACAGCTGGTCGCCGTCGCCCACCCGGATCGCGCGCTGGAGCGCGGTCAGGTCCTCGGTGAAGCGCTGGAGCATGGTCAGCACCGCTTCCTTGTTCGACAGGAACACGTCGCGCCACATGGTGGGGTCGGAGGCGGCAATGCGGGTGAAGTCGCGGAAGCCGCCGGCGGAATACTTGATGACCTCGCCCTGCGTCACGTCCTCGAGATCGGAGGCGGTGCCGACGATGGTGTAGGCGATGAGGTGGGGCAGGTGGCTGGTCACCGCGAGCACGAGGTCGTGGTGCTCGGGCGTCATGATCTCGACGTTGGCGCCGAGCGCTTCCCAGAACGCGACCAGCTCGCTCAGCCGGAGCATGTCGACCTTCTCGGGCGGAGTGACGATGCACCAGCGGTTGCGGAACAGGTGCGCGAAACCGGCGTCCGGCCCCGAATTCTCGGTGCCCGCGACGGGGTGCGCGGGGATCACCAGGTGACCGGGCAGCGCCTCGCCCAGCGCCTTGGCGATCGCCTGCTTGGACGAGCCGACGTCGCTGACCAGCGCGCCTTCCGGCAGAGCGTCACGCACCTGCTCGGCGGCGAGGCCCATGGCGCCGGGGGGGACGCAGAAGATCACGAGGTCCGCCTCGCGCACGGCATCGGCCGGGCTGTCGCACACGGTGTCGACGAGGCGGCGGCTTGCGGCGCGGGCGCGGTGTTCTGCGCTGAGGTCGTAGCCGGTGGTCCGCACGCCGGGCAGGTATTCCCGCACCGCCAGCCCGATCGAGCCGCCCTGCAGGCCAAGGCCGATGATGGCGACGGTCGCGAAAGTCACTTCGCGCCTTCCGCCATTTCGCGCAGGGCCTCGGCGATCACGTCCATGTCCTCTGGCTTGCCGATGGTGATGCGCAGGGCCTGCGGCAGGCCCTGTCCGGGGAGCCAGCGCACGATGTAGCCCCGGTCGGCGAGGCCGTCGAAGGCGGTCTCGGCGGTGAGCGCGCCTTCGAACAGGACCAGCACGAAGTTCGCCTGGCTCGGCAGGGCACGCAGCCCGTGATTGCCGAGCGCTTCCAGCTTCGTCACGAAGCGGGCGCGCTCATCGCGGTTGTGGACGCGGCTGGCCTCGACGAAGGCGGGGTCACCCAGCGCCGCGATGGCCATGGCCTGCCCGGTGGCCGAGACGTTGAACGGCCCGCGGATGCGGTTGAGCGTGGCGACGATGCCGGCCGCGCCGGTGCCCCAGCCGATACGCTCGCCGGCGAGGCCGAAGATCTTCGAGAAGGTGCGGGTGACCAGCACGTTCTCGTGCGCAGCGGCCAGCGCCAGCGCGCCGTCGTCGTCCTCGGGCGCGACATATTCGCCGTAGGCCTGGTCGATGACCAGCAGCACGTCGGACGGCAGGGCGGCGTGGAGCCGCGCGATCTCGCCGCCGGGCAGGTACGATCCGGTCGGGTTGTTGGGGTTGGCGACGAAGACCACGCGGGTCTTCTCGCTCACCAGCGCCAGCAGCGCGTCGACGTCGGTGCCATAGTCGGCGTCGGGCGCGACCACCGGCTCGGCGCCGCAGCGACGGGCGGCGATGTCGTAGACCGAAAAGCCGTAGCGCACGTAGATCACTTCGTCGCCGAGCCCGGCATAACCCTGCGCCGCAAGGTTGAGCAGCTCGTCCGATCCGGTGCCCATGACCACGCGCGCCGGGTCGATGCCGTGGGCCGCGCCGATGGCGACACGCAGCGCCGTGCTGTCGGGGTCAGGATAGAGCGCGGGCGCCTGCGCGCGGGCGGAGAGCGCGGCGGGGCTGGTGCCCAGCGGGTTCTCGTTCGCCGAGAGCTTGATGAGCGGACGGCCGTCCTTGCCCTTGGACTTGCCCGGCACGTAGGCGTGGATCGCCTCGATCCAGGGCTTAGGAGTCGGGGCTTTTGTGGAGGTGATCGTTTCGCTCATGACGGGCGGCCCCATAACCCAGCGCGGCGCCTAATGACAGACCCGGATTGAATCCCTATTGGCGGTTCCCCATTTGGCGAAACGATCATGGCGACTGCCCCACCCATCCCCACCGAGAACAGGTTCCTCGATCTCGACATGCCGCTGATGCTCGACGGCGGGCAGAGCCTTGCCTGCCCGCGCATCGCCTACGAGACCTGCGGGACGCTGAACGCGGCCAGGGACAACGCGATCTTCATCTGCCACGCGCTGACGGGGGACCATCACGTCGTCTCGGACCACCCCAAGACCGGCAAGCCCGGCTGGTGGGTGCGCATGGTGGGGCCGGGCAAGCCGATCGACACCGACCGCTTCTTCGTGATCTGCGCCAACGTCATCGGCTCGTGCATGGGCTCGACGGGCCCGGCCAGCCTCTCGCCCGACGGCGAGCCCTGGGGTATGCGCTTCCCGGTCATCACCATCCGCGACATGGTGAAAGGCCACATCGCCGTGCTCGACTCGCTCGGGATCGACAGCCTCTACGCGGTGGTCGGCGGATCGATGGGCGGGATGCAGGCGCTGAGCCTTGCCGCCAACTTCCCCGAGCGCACCCGCGCCGTGCTGATCCTCGCCTCGACCGCGCGGCATTCGGCGCAGAACATCGCGTTCCACGAAGTCGGGCGGCAGGCGATCATGGCCGACCCCGCGTGGCGCGACGGCAATTACTACGCCTTCGGAAAAGGCCCCGAGAAGGGCCTCTCCGTCGCGCGCATGGCCGCGCACATCACCTACCTGTCCGAAGCCGGGCTGACCGAGAAGTTCGGCCGCCGGCTCCAGAACCGCGAGGAGAAGACCTTCGGCTTTGACGCCGATTTCCAGATCGAATCGTACCTGCGCTATCAGGGGCTGGCCTTCACCGACCGCTTCGATGCGAACTCGTACCTCTACATCACCCGCGCCATGGACTACTTCGACCTGGCCGAGGAGCACGGCGGCCTGCTCGCCAATGCCTTCGCGAAATCGAAGGCGCGCTACTGCCTCGTCAGCTTCGACACCGACTGGCTGTACCCCACGGCCGAATCGCGCAACGTCACCCACGCGCTCAACGCGGCGGGCCTGCCGGTGAGTTTCGTGGAACTGTCGGCACCGTTCGGGCACGACTCGTTCCTGCTCGACGTGCCGGCGCTGGACCGCGTGGTGGAGGGGTTCCTGGGATGATCGAACTGTCCGACGACCCCGCGCGGATCGACACCACCCGCGTCCACGGCTGGCTGGCGTCGAGCTACTGGACGCCCGGCATCGCGCTGGAACAGGTCGAGCGGCAGAACGCCGGCTCGCACTGCCTTGGCGCCTATCACGCCGAGCACGGGCAGGTCGGCTTCGCCCGCGTCATCTCCGACCGCGCCAGCTTCGCCTGGCTCGCCGACGTCTGGGTGGACGAGGCGTCGCGCGGGGAGGGGCTTGGCCGCCGCATGGTGCAATGGTTCGTCGCGCATCCCGGCTATGCCACCGTGCGCCGTTTCGCGCTGACCACGGCTGATGCCCACGGCGTCTACGCGGCGCTAGGCTTCACGCCGCTCAAGCGGCCCGAGCGGCTGATGGAGCGTCTGTCTGCCCAGTTCGCCGCGCAACTGGAAGCCGCGCCATGAACGCCGCCCAGCGCGCCGGCCTGCGCCCCGACCTCGCCGTGATCGCCGACAACGTCGCGCGCGGATCGAGCGTGCTCGACGTCGGCTGCGGCGACGGCACCCTGCTGCAGGCCCTGCGCGACGGGCAGGACTGCCACACGCGCGGCATGGAGATCGATGCCGCCAACGTCGGGCGCTGCGTCGCGCGCGGGCTCTCGGTGATCCAGGGCGACGCCGACAAGGACCTCGCCTTCTATCCCGACAAGTCGGTCGACTACGCGATCCTCAGCCAGACGCTGCAGACCACCATGCGCCCCGACAGGGTGCTCGAGGAACTGCTGCGCATCGGCCGCAAGGCTTTCGTCAGCTTCCCCAACTTCGCGCACTGGCGGGTGCGGACCTCGCTGCTGTGGAACGGGCGCATGCCGGTGACGCGGCTGCTGCCGGTCGGCTGGTACGAGACGCCCAACATCCACCACCTCACCATCAACGACTTCCGCGCGCTGGTGAAGGAGCGGGGGATCACCGTGGAGGGCCGCTGGTTCCTCTCGGGCGACCAGAGCTGCAGCGCGGCGGCCGCCAACTTCCGCGCCGAGCACGCCGTGTTCCTGCTCTCGCGCGGGAGCTGAGCTGGCGGCGCGTGCGGGCCTGCGAGAGAGTTAACGCTCCGTTCGCCACCTTGCGCTAGGGCTGCCTGCGCCGTCCGACCTGCGGCGCCGACAGCGAGCCTTGCCATGACCCGTTCGATCGCCCGTAGCCTCCCGCCCCTGGCGCTCCTGCTGCTCGCGGCCGCGCTGGTCTGGACCTGCCTGCACCGGGGGCCGTGGTACGATGAGCTCTACACGCAGTTCGTCTCGCGCCCCGGCGTGCCGTGGCTGACCGCGCTGCGCGAAAGCTGGCTCGCCGACAACCATCCCCCGCTCTATTACATGCTGGCGCGGGCGGCGGCATGGCTGGGCCCGATCCCTCATCACCGCCTGCTGAACCTTGCGATCGGCGCCATGGCGTTGGCCGGATGCGCGGCGATCGTGCGCGACGTGCCGCGCCTGGCTCCTGCCGCCGGCGCGCTCGCGCTGGGACTGGCGGCGAACCCGTGGACATTGCTCGCGGGGAGCGAGCTGCGCTCGTACTTCCTGTCGCTGTGCGCGGGCGCGGTGCTGGTGATGGCGCTCTGCGCGCTGCGCGTCACCGGGACCGCTGGTTCGCCCCCCCGGCGCGCGGCCTACTGGATCGCGGC
Source organism: Novosphingobium sp. GW821-FHT09E05 (assembly GCF_059416165.1). Classification (NCBI taxonomy): domain Bacteria; kingdom Pseudomonadati; phylum Pseudomonadota; class Alphaproteobacteria; order Sphingomonadales; family Sphingomonadaceae; genus Novosphingobium; species Novosphingobium sp. GW821-FHT09E05. The sequence continues at coordinate 257,141 of NZ_JBWKOQ010000002.1, read as the reverse complement.
GATGGTGGGTTTCAACACCCACATCGTCAGTTCGCTCACCTGTGCGGCGCTGGTGGCCCCGTTCCTCGTGGTTGCCGCCTGGCGCCGGGACTGGCGCAAGGCGCAGGCGATCGCGGTGCCGCCTTTGGTTGCCGGACTGGTGCTCGTCGCCGTCACTGCGCTGCAGCTGCCGACATGGCTCGCGAACACGGCGGTATTCTGGATCGAGCCGGGCTTCTCGTCCGCGCGCTGGTCGGTCGAACTGGCGGTGCTCCACACGCTCGAGGCCAATCCGGTATGGCTTCTGGGCGCGCTGGCGGGAGCGGCCCTGATGGTCCGTGACCTGCTGCGCCGCCAGCCACGGGCCGAGGCCGGCGCGCTGGCGCTGCTGGGGGCCGGGGTGGGCCTCGCCATCGTCGGCCTCGTCACGCTGCATCTGCTGCGCCCGATGCTGATCGAGAAGTACCTGATGGTCCTGATTGCAGCGATCGCCATGGGCGCCGCGCTCGGCTTCGGCCGGCTGCTCGAAGCCCTCGGGCCGCGCCTGCGCCTGCTGACCCTGGCGGCGGCGTTCGCGGCGACGGCGCTGGCAATGGTCCACAACGCGAAGGCGGCGGCCGACGGTCCGAGCTGGTTCGGCACCGGCCGCCTCGTCGCGGCGGAAGCGGCGCGCTGCCCGGGCACGGTCGTCCACGTCGACCCCTTCTGGAACGCCGACGTGGCGGCCATGCTGCCCCGCGACAATGCGCGGACGGTGCCCTTCGCCTACCGCTACGTCGCCGATGCGCTGGGCTTCAGGCTGGCACCCGCCGGATCGCGGGCCATGTCGCAAACCTGCCCGACGATCTTCTGGGCCGAGCACGACAGCGCCGAGCGCTGGGGCGCGTCCAGCGTCGCCGCCCGCCTGCGCGCGCGGGGCATGCCCATTGCCGGGCTGGAGTTCCGGCGCGTGGGCAAGGGCTGGATCGCCCTCGTCCCGCCGCAGCCGGTTCCCTGAGTTCCGTCAGCCGTCAGCCCATCGACAGGCCGAAGTAGGCCCCCAGCTTGTTGCCGTCCGGGTCGCGCAAATAGGCGCCGAAGGCCCCGCGCGCCTGCGGCTTGGGCTCCGGCTCGCCCTCGCTGGTGCCGCCGTTGGCAAGGCCCGCCGCATGCCAGGCCTTGACCGCGTCCTCGTCGGCCGCCTCGAAGATGATGGTGCCGCCGTTGGCGTGGGTCGTCGGCTCGCCGTCGCGCGCGGGGCCGAGCAGGAAGCGCACGCCGCCCAGGTCCCACATGACGATCGGATACTGTTCCGGCGTCGAGCAGGGCGCGAGGCCCAACGCGCCGAACGTGGCGTCGTAGAAGGCGCGGGTCCTGGCCAGATCATTGGCGCCAAGGCGGATGGACTTGAGCAGCATTGGATTTCCTCTCCCGATTGTCGTTGTCAGTGCGTCGGCCGGATCACTGGCCCGGCGCGTGGAGCGCGCAGAGCTTGTTGCCGTCCGGATCGCGCAGGTAGGCGAGGTAGAGCGAGCCGAACGCGAACTCGCGGATGCCCGGCGCATCCTCGCACGAAGCGCCGCCCGCCGCACAGCCGGCCGCATGCCAGGCGTCGACCTGCTCCGGGCTCTCGCAGCCGAGGCCGACGGTCCCGCCGTTGGCGAAGCTCGCCGCCTCGCCGTTGATCGGGGTGCAGATCATGAAGTTCGCGCCCTTGTGGGCATAGGCCAGCCGGCCCGCCGCAGGGTCGGACATGATCGGCGCCGCGCCGAGCACGCCGAACGTGGCGTCGTAGAAGGTCTTGGAGGCGGCAAGGTCGTTGCTGCCGACGGCGATATGGCTGAACATGAACGTCTCCCAAGGTGTCGGCGCGTGCCGTCCGGCGGCAGATTGTCGCCCGTCCGGCGCGAGGTCAATCGCGGCCCGGTGCGTTGCGGCGATATATGAGCCCGCGGCTCCGACCGTCGCAGCCTTGTGACTTATCCACGCGTTTACCTGCCGCTCTAAATCCCGTTCGGTGGACGCTGTCTCCCGGCTTTGGCATCGAAAACCCTATGTGGCACATCTATCAGTTTCCGCTCTGCCCGTTCAGCCGCAAGGTCCGGCTGCTCATGGCCGAGAAGGGCATCGCCTACGAACTCCAGACCGCCCGGCCGTGGGAGGGTGAGGACCGGCTGTTCGCGATGAACCCGGCGGGCCGCACCCCCGTCATCCGCGAGACCGAGAAGGGCATCGTCCTGTCGGACAGCCGCGCGATCTGCGAGTATTTCGAGGAGACGGTGGACCGCAACCCGCTGATCAGCGGCACTGCCCAGCAGCGCGCCGAGATCCGCCGCCTGATCGCGATGTTCGACGAGAACTTCCACAACGACGTCTCGGGTCCGCTCCTGCTCGAGCGCATGAAGAAGCGGCTCGTGCTGCGCCAGTCGCCCGACGCCAAGTCGCTGCGCGAATCGATGAAGCTCGCGCACGACTATCTTGATTACATCGACTACCTGATCGACAACCGCCCCTGGCTTGCCGGCGCGACGATGACGCTGGCCGACCTCGCCGCCGCCGCGCAGATCTCGGTGGCGGACTATCTCGGCGGTCTCGACTGGTCGAGCCATGAGCAGGCGCGCGCCTGGTACCTGGTGATGAAGTCGCGCCCCTCGTTCCGCCCCCTGCTGAGCGAGCGCATGGAAGTGATCCAGCCGCCCAGCCACTACGCCGAAGTGGACGGCTGAACCCGGCTTTTCGGGGAGAGCTGAACCCTCATCCGAACGGAAGGGGCCGTGTTGTCCCTTCCGCGGAGCAGCTTACGCCGCGTGCTTGGCGCCGAAGCGGCCGTGCTTGCGGAAGCGCACCATCCAGCGGTCGAGGAACAGGGCAAGCGGGCGCGGCGTCACGCCGAGGTCGGCGATGCCGGGCAGGGTGCCGCTCGCCACGCTGCCGGCCTTCAGCAGCTTGAACTGGTCCGAGCTGATCGGCGCGCCCGGCAGCCAGCCGGTGGCGCTGGCGATCAGGCCCGACACCGCGTCCGGCAGCGCAGCGAAGCTGCGCGAGCGGCCCTGCGCGGCGGCGATGCGCTCGTTGAACGCGAGCATGGTGATCACTTCGGGGCCGGCGACCTCGTAGGTCCTGCCGCCATGCGCTTCGGGATCGGCGAGGGCATTGGCGATGGCCACCGCCACGTCGTCGACGAACACCGGCTGCAGCTTCGCCTGCGGAGCGAAGACGGGCAGCGCCGGCATGCGCGAGATCAGTTCGGCGAACATCATCACGAAGCGGTCGTCGGGGCCGAACATCAGCGAGGGACGCAGGATGGTCGCCTCGGGGAAGGCGGCGCGCACCGCGTCCTCGCCCTCGCCCTTGGTGCGGGCGTAATCGATGTCCGAGCCGGCATCCGCGCCGATCGCCGAGACGTGGACGAAGGCGCCGACGCCCGCGGCCCTGGCGGCAGCGGCGATCGCGCCGGCCCCCTTGCCCTGCACCGCGTCCAGATTGCCGCCAAACGCGCCGACGAGGTTCACCACCGCGTCCGAGCCCGCTAGCACGGCAGCGATCGAATCGGGCCTGGTCACGTCGACCCCGGCGAACTGGACCTGGCCGAGGTTGCCGAGCGTCTTGATGGAGAACGCCTTCTTCGGATAGCGGCTGGCGATCCGCAGCCGCGCGCCGCGCGCCAGCAGTTCCTGCGCAAGATGCCGGCCGACGAAGCCGCTTCCGCCAACGATGGTGACGATCTTGCCGTACAGGGAATTCGGGGTGTCGATAACGGGGCGGGGGTTCATGGTCAGAATCGGTCCTTCCGTCGCCGCGCGGAGCGACTATCCCGCGCCGCAGCACATTGAAATCGCCCCTGCCACAAGGCCGGCGCAGGGGCAACCGGCCAGTTCGCCCGACGCTTTGCCGGCGCCGCGAACCCAAGCAATCGCGCGGTGCGAAAATTGTTGCTCCCGATAGTGTTGACAACCCCGCGGGCGCTGCGTAGAGGCGCCCTCCTACCCAGCAAGGACGGCAACTTCGCCCCCTTGCTACCGTGCCCAGATGGCGGAATTGGTAGACGCACCAGCTTCAGGTGCTGGCGCTCGCAAGGGCGTGGAGGTTCGAGTCCTCTTCTGGGCACCACTTCTCAAGACATTGAGAACACCGGTGGACCGTCGCAAGACGGTCCCCTCGGCGTGTCCGTTGCCGAGGCCGTCATGGGGAGCCTTTGGCAGGGCGGGGCATTCGCGCTATGGGCGCGGCATGGACGTCTCCGGCATCGAACCTCATCACCCCCTGCGCGTGGCGGCGCTCTATTGCTTTACGCGCTTCGACGACTGCGAGGGCCTGCAGGGGCCGCTCGAACGGCTGTGCAAAGAGCAGGGCATTCGCGGAACGCTGCTCCTCGCGCATGAGGGGATAAACGGGACGATCGCGGGCAGCGATGCGGGCATCGACGCGGTGCTGGCGCACATCCGCGCGCTGCCGGGCTGTGCCGGTCTCGACGTGAAGCTGTCGAGCGCGGGCGCGATGCCGTTCCACCGGATGAAAGTGCGCATCAAGCGCGAGATCGTGACGATGGGCGAGCCGGAGATCGACCCGCTCGCCAGCGTCGGCACTTACGTCGAGCCGCAGCACTGGAACGCGCTGATAGCCGATCCCGGCACGATCGTGATCGACACGCGCAACGACTACGAGGTGGCGGTGGGCACCTTCGAAGGCGCGATCGACCCGCAGACCCGCACCTTCCGCGATTTTCCCGAGTGGTTCCGCCAGGAGCGCGAACGCCTGCTGGGCGCCGGGGACAAGCCGCCCCGGGTCGCGATGTTCTGTACCGGCGGCATCCGCTGCGAGAAATCCACCGCCTTCCTGAAGCAGGAGGGCATCGAGGAGGTCTACCATCTCAAGGGCGGCATCCTGCGCTACCTGGAAAGCGTGCCCGAGGACGAGAGCCTGTGGCGCGGCGAATGTTTCGTGTTCGACCAGCGGGTGACGATCGGCCACGGGCTCATCCAGGGCACCCACGCGCTGTGCCATGCCTGCCGCCGCCCGGTGAACGGGCAGGACCAGCGCTCCCCGCTGTTCGAAGTGGGCGTGAGCTGCCCGGCATGCCATGGCGAGCGGACCGACGAGCAGCGCGCGTCCTACCGCGAGCGCCAGCGGCAGGAGGAACTCGCCGCCGCGCAGGGGCGCGCCCATGTCGGGGCGGTACGCGAGGAGCGCGGCGATCCTGCCTGATCCGGTCCTCTACAGCTTTCGGCGCTGCCCCTACGCGATGCGGGCGCGGCTGGCGCTGATGGTCAGCGCAACGGCCTGCGAACTGCGCGAGATCAAGCTGTCGGCCAAGCCCGAGGCGATGCTGGCCGCCTCGCCCAAGGGGACGGTTCCGGTGCTGGTGCTGCCGGACGGCGCGGTCATCGAGCAGAGCATCGACATCATGCGCTTCGCCCTCGGGCTTCGCGACCCCGAAGGCTGGCTGGAGCGCGACGACGCGGAACTGATCGCGGCGAACGACGGGCCGTTCAAGCACGACCTCGACCGCTACAAGTATCCCGAGCGCCACGACGCCGACGGCCTCGCCCACCGTGAAAGCGGACTGGGCTTCCTGCGCGATCTCGACGCCCGGCTGGCGGGTTCGGAATACCTGTGCGGCGCTTCGAGGGGGATCGCGGATGCCGCCATCATCCCCTTCGTGCGCCAGTTCGCGGCGGTCGACCGCGCCTGGTTCGAGGCGCGGCCGCTACCGCATCTCCAGCGCTGGCTCGCCGGCTATCTCGATTCGGACCTGTTCGAGGCGGTCATGGCGCGCGTTGCGCCATGGTCCCCTGGAGATCCGCCGGTGCCTTTCGCGGCTGCTCAGGGACGCCCGACCGACGCGTAGGCGAACCCTGCCGCGCGCATTTCGTCCGGCTTGTAGATGTTGCGCAGGTCCACCAGTACCGGCGCATTGGCGAGCGCCTTGACGCGGCCAAGGTCCAGCGCGCGGAAGGCGTCCCATTCGGTGACCAGGACAACCGCGTCGGCGCCGGTGATCGCGGCGTAGGGGTCGCCCATCATCTCGACATCGGGCATCAGCGGCCGGGCCAGTTCCATGCCCTCGGGATCGAAGGCAGCGACCGACACGCCCGCGTCGAACAGGGTCTGGGCGATCGCGATGGCGGGCGAATCGCGCATGTCGTCGGTGTTCGGCTTGAAGGTCAGGCCGAGCATGGCCACGCGCTTCCCGCGCGCGGCGTCGCCGCCGCCGAGCGCCTCGATGACCTTGCGGCCCATCGCGCGCTTGCGCAGGTCGTTGGACTTGGCGACCGCCTCGACGATCCGCAGCGGGGCGTCGTGGTCCTCCGCCGTCTTGAGCAGGGCGAGCGTGTCCTTGGGGAAGCACGAGCCGCCGTATCCGGGGCCGGCATGGAGGAATTTCTTGCCGATCCGCCCGTCGAGCCCGATGCCGCGCGCCACGTCCTGGACATTGCCGCCGACTTTCTCGCACAGGTCCGCGATCTCGTTGATGAAGGTGATCTTGGTCGCGAGGAAGGCGTTGGCGGCATACTTGATCATTTCGGCCGAGCGGCGCGAGGTGAACAGCAGCGGCGATTCGTTGAGGAACAGCGGCCGATAGACGGCGCGCATGACGGTGCGGCCGAAATCGTCCTCGGCACCGATGACGATGCGGTCGGGGCGCTTGAAATCGCCGATCGCCGCACCTTCGCGCAGGAATTCGGGATTCGACACCACCGCGACGCGGTGCGGCGTGCCGCACTCCGCGAGGATGCGCTCCACCTCGTCGCCGGTGCCGACGGGCACGGTCGACTTGGTGACGATCACCGCGTCGTTCGACAGGCTCTCGCCGACTTCATGGGCGACGGCGTAGACGAACGAAAGGTCGGCATGGCCGTCTCCCCGGCGCGACGGCGTGCCGACGGCGATGAAGATCGCGCTGGCGCCGCGGATGCCCTCGGCGAGATCGGTGGTGAAGGAGAGGCGGCCGGCCCTGACGTTGTTCGCCACCAGGGTGTCGAGACCCGGCTCGTAGATGGGCATCACCCCGTCGTGCAGCCGGTCGATCTTGGACTGGTCCTTGTCGATGCAGACGACATCGTGGCCGAAATCGGCGAAACAGGCTCCGGACACCAGGCCGACGTAGCCCGAACCCACCATTGCAATCTTCATGTAAACCTCACGCGAGGGAAATCAGGAGCGGCCTTTAGGCCCTGAGACGAGGAAGGGGAAGAAGCTGCGCAGGCTGCCGGTCGTGTCGCGGCCTCAAAGTCCGGTGTACCTGCGGAACCAGTCGGCGAAGCGCGGCACCCCGACCTCGATGGGGGTGCTTGGCGCATAGCCCGTGTCGTGGGTAAGGGCGGCTATGTCGGCGTAAGTCGCGTGAACGTCGCCTGGCTGCATCGGCAGGAGGTTACGCTCCGCCTTGCGGCCCAGCGCGTCCTCCAGCACCTCGATCAGGCGCAGCAGGTGTTCGGCGCGGTTGTTGCCGATGTTGTAGAGCGCGTGCGGCTTGACGCTGCCGCCGGCCTTCTTCGCGCCATCGTCCGCGGGCGGACGGTCGAGGCAGGCGAGCACACCGCCGACTATGTCGTCGATATAGGTGAAGTCCCGCGACATCTCGCCGTGGTTGTAGACATCGATCGGGCGCCCGGTGAGGATGCGCTCGGCGAACTTCCACATCGCCATGTCTGGTCGGCCCCAGGGGCCATATACGGTGAAGAACCTGAGGCCGGTCAGCGGGATGCGGAAGAGGTGCGCATAGGTCTCGCTCATCAGTTCGTCCGCCTTCTTGGTGGCGGCGTAAAGCGAGACGGGCTGGTCGGCGCGGTCGTCGACCGAGAACGGCAGGCTGGCATTGCCGCCGTAGACCGAACTGGAGCTGGCGTAGACCATGTGTGCGGCGTCCCGTGCGCGCGCCAGCTCGAGCATGTTGACGTGGCCCGCCAGGTTCGAGGCGACATAGGCCTGCGGGTTCTCGAGAGAGTAGCGTACGCCGGCCTGAGCCCCAAGATGGACGATCGTCTCGAACGCGAACGGCTCCAGCGACCGGGTGAGGGCGGTCATGTCGGAGAAGTCGATCGCGCGAAAATCGAACAGGTCCCGATGCCGGGCGCCGAGCCTGTCGAGCCGCGCCTGCTTGAGCGATACGGGATAGTAGTCGTTCAGGTTGTCGATGCCCAGCACCGGCTGGCCACGGGCCATGAGCGCGTCGGCTACCGCCGCGCCGATGAAGCCTGCCGCACCCGTCACGAGAACTCTCGATTGGTTCATGTTGCTCGCCCTGCCGCCTTCTCGTGTCACCTGGATTGCAGATGCGGCCCTAACGCAAAAAGATGGACCAGAAGATAACTTGCCCGAGACATTCGGTCTCGCCTCAGAAGGATTTGCGCAGCGTGATGCCGGCTGCGGTCACGTTGCCGGCCTTCATGCCGATGCTGCGCGTCGCGAAGAGGTCGATGTAGAGGTTGCGGCCCAGCTTCATGCTGGCGGTCGCACCGGCTTCGGACCAGCCGTCGGCGTAGTGCTTGCTGTCGAGGGCGAAGCCGTCCTCCGAGGGTCGCAGGCGCAGCGCGGAGATGCCGTTGCTCGTCCAGTTGCGCGAGATCGACAGGCCGGCATAGTGGACGCCCCCCGGCCCGAAAGCGCGATCGAAGCGGATCGCGGCGTTGGCCGACCATGTCGGTTCGTCGGTTTCGAGATCGGTCAGCCCCGATCCCGTCGGAGCCGGGCGCAGGAGCCGGCCATCGGCGTAGGAGCCGGCCACGGTCGGCGTCATGTAGAAACCCGAACCCAGCGGAACCACGCGCCCGAAATCGCCGCCCAGCGCCCAATAGCCGCTGCTCCTGGCGCCGGTGCTGGAACGGCTCCCTGTTGCGGTGCTAATGCGGCCGTAATGCTGTCTTCCGTAGCTCGCCCAGCCGTCGACCACCCAGTTATCGAAGTTGCCGCCCGCGCCGAGGGTCGCGACGGTATAGTCCGAAGGCAGCGCCACGTCGGCCTGCAGCAGCGTGCCGTGATAGCGCATCAGGCTGCCGCGCATGTAGCCACGGCCGATGCGGCGGGTGAGGCTCAGCGACCCCCAGCTGCCATCCGGCCCGTCGTCGCGGGCGCTGATCCCGGCGGATACGGCCGCGGTCCAGAGCGGCTCGGCGTTTGCGGGTTCCATGGAGGCGACGGTGATCAGGTCGGACGCACCGGCCTCGCTGTCTTGCCCCAGCGCGGGAAAGGGTGAGGCGGCAAGCAGCAGGGCGAGCAAGCAGTTGCCATCGAACCGGGGGCTGGCCATGCGCTTCAGGCGGCCTTGCCGAGTACCGGACGCAGCGCCGGGTCGAACGCCGCGGGCACCGCGACGCGCGCGACGAAGCCGTCCTGTCCATGGGTGAACGACACGTCGCCGCCATGCGCGCGCGCGATCGAGCGGCAGACCGCGAGGCCCAGACCACTGCCGGCCCGGCCCGACCGGCGCGCGGCGTCGCTGCGATAGAAAGGCTCGAAGGCCCGGTCGAACTCGTCCTCGGGAATACCGGGGCCGGCATCGACGATCTCGGCCACCGCCTCGCCGCCTGAGAGCGAGACGCGCACCCTGGCGCTGTCGCCGTACTTCACCGCGTTCTCGAGGAGATTGCCGAGCAGGCGGCGGATGCCTACCGCGTCGACATCGACCGGAATGTTGGCGTTGCGCTCGATCTCGACGCGCCCGCCCACCAGCCGCGCGTCGGCAACGCTGCCGGCGATCAGCTCGGCGAAGTCCACGCGCTCGCGCGGGCCGGGGGTGGAGGCGTCACGGATGAAGGCGATGACCTGGCTGATCATGGCTTCCATCTCGGTCACTTCCTTGAGCAGCCCCTCGCGCTGGTCATCAGGCACGTATTCGATGCGGAAGCGCAGGCGGGTGAGCGGGGTGCGCAGGTCGTGGCTGATCGCGCCGACCATGGCCGTACGGTCGTCCACGAAGGCGCGCAGGCGGTTGCGCATCTGGTTGAAGGCGTTGGCGGCGCGGCCGATCTCGGCGGGGCCGGACAGCGGCAGGATCGTGGCGGAGGGGTCGCGGCCGAGTTGCTCCGCGGCGCGGGCAAAGTCGCGCAGGGGCAGGACGATGCGCCGCACGAACAGCCAGGCGAGAGGACTGACGATCGCCAGCGAGAGCGCGAACCACAGCATCACGCGTTGCTGCCAGGCGTTGGGGAAGGGTTCCGCGCGCGGGGCGACCGCCAGCCAGGTACCGTCGGCCTGGCGCGCCGCCGCGACGAAATCGCCTTCGATGAATGGCGGCGAGGCCACTTCGAACAGCGAGCTGCGCACCCGGCGGAAGGGGATCGGCTGCGGGGTGGAGGCCAGCTCGGCGGCGGCGGCGGCCGGCGCCGTGGCGACTGGCTGCGTCTGAGGCGCAGCGACGGAAGGCACGGCCTGAGCGGCCCCGCTGGCCGCCGGCTCTGGCGCTGCGGGCACGGCGACGGCGGGGCGACCTTTTGCGACCGGGAGCGGCGCTTCGGGTTCGGCCACGCGCGTTGGCACGATCTGGACCGGGGGCGTCAGGATCGGCACCGAGGGAACGGCGTTCATCCCCGGGCGCATTGCACCGCCCGGACCTCCAGTGCCCGGCCCGACACCGCCGGGATTCGCGCCGACCACCCCGCCCGGGCCGCCGGGATTGCCGCCGATGCCGGTCGCGGGCTGCGTCGCGCCGACGCCGGGACGGACCGGGTTGGGAGCGCCTGGACTATGCGGCCCGCCTCCGGGTTGGCCGGCGACGGTGCCCCGCGGATTGCCGGGCCGGGGCATCGCGGAACCCGGCTGTCCGGGAGCACGGGGAGCGGAGCCACCGGGAAACCCACCGCTACCGGGCACACCGCCGGCACCGGGCATCCGCCCGCCGGGAAAGCCTCCGCCCGGCATTCCCCCGGGACCGGGCGCGCCGCCCGCCGGAGGGCCGCCGGGAATCGCCTGGGCCTGCGCTTCCTCGACCAGTAGCGAACCGATGCCGCCGCCGCGATTGGTCACCACAGCAAGCGGCGAACGCGCTTCGCTAGGTACGGCGACGCCGCCCACGGGAAGCTGGGTGTAGAACGCCAGCACGATATCCTGCGAGCTGCGTCCAAGCCGCCGAGCCAGCGCGTCGCGCGAGGATTCGGAGACCAGCCAACCCTGCCCGCGTACGTCCGGGGGGCCGCTCATCGTCTTGCGTTCAAGACGGTCGGGGGCGGAGCCGCCAGTGGTCAGGGCCGAAGCCACCTCGTCCATGTTCCAGCGCGCGGTCGGACGCGGGGGCAGCAGCACGGTGAGCGCGAGCGTCACCACCTGCGCGGCCACGAGCACGCAGACGAGGATGGCGACCATCTGCATAGCCAGCGGCATGCCGAGCCGACGTGGAAGGCTGGGTAGGTTCATGGGCCATGCTGTGCCACGCAAAGGCGGCAAATTCGAGATGGCGCTTTGTAGCAGGCGTCGCGCCCGTGGCGTACGAATTGCGAAGCAGGGACAGGAGAGAGGGACACGTCCCTCCTGTCCCCGCTCCGCGTTCCCTCCTCCGGCCGCGAGGGACGGTGGAAGGAACGGTCACATCGGACCAGTCCGGAAGCGCAACCGGCGGGGGCGCGGGTCCGGATGGAAACTCTTGCGGCGATCGCTCGGCCGAGCGGCAGGTAGCGCACACCTGTGTCAGTTTGTGGACTCTCAATTCCGCCGGTGTCCGGATTACGAACAGTTCCGGGACCGCCGCCGAGCAGGACGGGTGCGACTACAGAACCTGCTCGGACAACGGCCCCGGCACCGTCGGACGCCATGGCGGCGGCGCCCTGGACGGTGGCCGTTGACACGACCGGGCCTTGCATCACGAGAATGGGCGCGGGGGGCGCTGGCAGGCTCGTGAAGCGGGCTGCCCGATGCGTGTCGTGGCTGGCTCGACTGTCCATGGCCCACTGTCTGGTGGTGCCAGGTTGCGGCCGGATTTCATTGCTTTGCAGGGACATTTCAGGGCTGTCGCAAGCTGTATCGAGCGCTGAAATCCGGGGGGAACACGCTCTATTCATGAGGGCCGAATGATCCTAGAACACCGCGCAATGGACCTTCAGACCCGCATTCTTATTGTCGATGACGACGAGGGTATCCGCTCCCTGATCGGAGAATTCCTCGCCAAGCACGGCTACGAGACGGCGACTGCGGCGGATCCCCTGGAAATGCGCGCGATGCTGGCGCAAGAGAGCTTCGATCTCATCGTCCTCGACGTGATGATGCCGCGCGAGGACGGGCTGACCGCGCTTCGCCAGATGGGGGCGGACGCGCCGCCGGTCATCATGCTGTCGGCGGTGGGCAGCGACGTGGACCGCATCGTCGGCCTCGAGATGGGCGCCGACGACTACCTCGCCAAGCCGTGCAATCCGCGCGAACTGCTTGCCCGTATCCGCACCGTCCTGCGTCGCCGCGCCGCCGCGCCGCAGTCCGAGGGGCAGGCGGGGCCGCGTGCGGCGGGAATCGATTCGGGCATAGATTCGGGTGACTGCCTGCACTTCGCCGGTTGGCGCATGGATCTGGGCCTGCGCCTGCTGTTCGATCCCTCCAATGGCCTGATCTCGCTGTCTGACGGCGAATTCCGCCTGCTGCGCGCCTTCGCGGAGCACCCGCGCCGCGTACTCACCCGCGACCAACTGCTCGACTGGTCGCGCGGCGAGGACTCGGAACACTACGACCGCGCCATCGACGTCCAGCTCTCGCGCCTGCGCCGCAAGCTGTCCGAAGGGCAGGGTGGCAGCGACGTGATCCGCACCGTGCGCAACGAAGGCTATCTCTTCGTTCCCGCTGTGACGAACGTTTCGGAGAAGTAGCGCAACACGCGCAAACTTCACGCAATCCACCTGAAATCCGTCGGCAACCGCCGGCGCACAGTCCTCGCTGTGCAAGGCCAGCAGAATGGCCGGGGCGCACGGAGGACCAGATGGACAATCGGGAACATGCAAAGGCCCATGGGCACGGCTTGACCGGCGACATCGCCGTGCCAGGGCGCGAGATGTTCGTCCTCCGCCGCGCATTCGCATTCCCCGCGGGCGCGGGGACGCCCCCCGGCATCGCGAGCTGCCACGCGGCCTGACCCGGCCGGCCGCGCCCACGCCTTCCAATAGGTACAGCTACCACCCCTTCGGGACGCAAAAATCATGACATCGCTGCACACCACTTCCAGCCTGGGCGCCTTGGTGCTCGCCCTCGTTTCGGGCACCGCCTTCGCCGACACCACCGTATCGACCGACACGACCGCGCCGCTCTCCACGTCCAGCGCGGGCAATGTGACCGTCAAGAGCGACGGCACCATCACGGTCGCCGGCGGCAATGCCATTACCGTCGACAGCAATTCGAGCGTGGCCATGAACGGCACGCTGGCAGTGGGCGGCGCGAACAGCGCCTCGGCCATCGCGATCGCCGCCGGCACCGTTTCGACGGTGACCACCGACGAGGACGCGGCGATCACCGTGCTCGAGGACTATTCGGTCGATGACGACGACAGCGACGGCATCATCACCAACGGCGTCGCGTCGGCCACGGGCCGCGCCGGCATTCGCGTGCTGGGCGGCGCCTCGGGCACCATTCTCAACGAAGCCGACATCACCGTGGAGGGACAGAGCTCCGGCGGCATCGTTCTCGACGGGGACTGGACAGGCAACATCACCAATACCGGCACGATCAAGGTCATCGGTGACAACGCCTTCGCCATCTCGACGCAGGGCGTGGACGGCGACCTCACGGTGCAAGGCTCGGTCTCGGCGACCGGATATGGTGCGAGCGCGATCAGCGTCGCGGGCGACGTCACCGGCGACGTGACGATCCAGGGCGCCGTCACCAAGGGCTATACTTTCTCGACCGACGACGGCGACACGATGGTGCTTTCGCGCGCGGCGCTGCGCACCGGGACCGCGGCGGTCTCGGTCACGGGCAATGTCGCGGGCGGCATCTACATTGCCGCGCCCCCGGTCGACGACGATTCGGATTCCGACGACATCGACGGCGACGGTGTCGACGACAGCGACGAGGGCACCGGCGTCATCACCGCCTACGGCAACGGCCCGGCGCTCCAGATCGGCGGTGCCAGTGACATCACCATCGGGTCGGTGACGGGCAACGTCGGCACCTACTCGCTCGCCATCGACGGGACGGTCACGGCCAACTCGTATTACAGCAACACCAATGCCTACGGCGTCGTCGTGGGCGGGCAGGGCGGCAATGTCACGCTGACCCAGGGCATCGGCGTCTACGGCACGCTCTCCGCCACGTCGTACGATACCTCGGCCACCGCGCTGCTCATCAACCAGGGCAGCACCGCCACCAGCCTCTACAACAGCGGCGCGATCACGGCCGCGCTGAGTTCGCCCGGCGAGGGGACCACGGTCGCCATCCAGGACTTGTCGGGCACGCTGACCTCGATCGTCAACACCGGCTACATCACCGCCAGCGGGTCGAGCACCGACAGCCGCACCGCGCTCGACCTCTCGGCCAACACCACAGGTGTCGCCATCACCCAGTACATCAACGATATCGACGCCGAGACGAGCGCCGAATACGTCGAGGACAACGAGGAGGAAGATCCGACGATCTACGCCCAGATCACCGGCGACATCCTCACCGGATCGGGCAACGACTCCATCACTTCCTCGACCGGCGGCATCGCCGGGGACACCTGGTTCGGCGCGGGCGACGACAGCCTGGCGCTGTCCGACGACGCCACCTACACCGGCGACGTCCACTTCGGCACCGGCCTCGCCACCGCAAGCCTGTCGGGCGAGTCGATCTTCGCGGGCACGATGGACTTCGCCGGCGAGGCGGGTACGGTCACCATCAACGACAGCGCGGTCTACTCGGGCCAGTTCACCGATGCCTCGAACGTGGCGGTCACCGTGAACGGCGGCACGCTGATCCCGGATGAGGCGACCACGGTCAGCTTCGGCAGCCTCCACGTCGCCTCGGGCGGCACGATCGGCGTCTACGTGGATGGTGCCGAAAGCTCGACCATCGTCGTCGGCAGCGCCACCCTGGAGGACGGGGCCAGCGTCAGCGCCACGGTGAACAGCCTGGCGACGGCGGAAGGCACCTATACCGTGCTGACCTCGGACAACCTCACCATCGACGGCTCGCTGGCCTCGTCGGTCGATACGCCGTTCATCTACAACGGCTCGGTCAGCAGCGACGACAGCAACATCTACCTGACCCTTGCGCGCAAGACGACGGGCGAACTGGGCCTGACCAGGGCGCAGGCGGCTGCATGGGACGCGGTCTACGCCACGTCGCAGAACGACGACTACATGACGGCCAGCCTGCTCGAGGTGGAGGATACCGCCACCCTGCGCGAACAGGTCGGCTCGCTGCTGCCCGACCACGCGGGCGGGGTATTCAAGGCCGCGACCGTGGGCGACCGCCTCGCGGCCCGTCACATCAGCGACGAAACCTCCCTGTTCGACATATCCGACGTCGGCGGCTGGCTGGAGCCCGTCTACTGGCGCGCCAGCAAGGATGCGACCGGCACGGCGGGCTACAAGGCCAGCGGCTGGGGCCTGTCAGGCGGCGTCGAGCGGCATACCGACCTCGGCTACTTCGGCGTCTCCTATGCCTGGTTGTCGAGCAGCGTGAAGAACAACGGCGGCACCGGCAACCTCGACATCGGCCAGCACGACCTCGGCCTGTTCTGGCGTACCGCCAGGGGCCCGCTAATGGCCTGGGCGCGCATCGGCGCCTCGCGCATCTCGATCGATTCGACGCGCACCTACACGGGCACCGTCAGCGACACCGACTTCACCTACGACGCCGACGGCAGCTGGAAGGGCTGGCTGTTCTCAGGGCTCCTGGGGGCGTCGTACAAGTTCGACATGTCGCGCCGCCTCAGCCTCAGGCCCAAGGTGGAACTGGAGCAGATGTGGCTGAAGGAGGATGGATACGACGAGACCGGGGACAGCGATGCCATCGAGCTTTCGGTTGCGGGCCGCACCAGCAAGGCGCTGACCGCGACCCCGACCGTGACCGCGTCGTACTCGCTGGGCCCGATCTCGCCCGACTGGCGCCCGCTGACCTTCTCGGTCGAGGGCGGCCGGCGCGCCGTGCTGGCTGGCAAGCTCGGCAGCACCACCGCCTACTTCAACGGCGGCGACACCTACGATGCGGGCGAGGCCTTCACCATCGCCGGGGAGAGCCTGAAGGGCGCCTGGGTCGGCGAGGCGAGCGTGCTTGCGGGCGGCTACGACTTCACCTGGAAGATCGCCGCGCGTACCGAGCGTAGCAGCACCGGCGCGGACAACTCGCTGCGCGCGTCGCTCAGCGTGGCGTTCTGATGCGCGCGGTGGTCGAGGCTCGCGGTTCCTGTCGGGCATCGGGCTGAGAATACGGGGGCGGGGACGGGGGCGTCGGACGCTCGATGCCGACCCGGCGAACACCGCCGCAGCGCTGATGAGCCGTGCGCATCCCCGCCCTTCACCGGCAGATCACGATGACGCCATTCGCCGCAAGAGGCCGTCTTTTCGGGGACTCGTTAATCGCGCAATGGCATCCTGAAACTCGCAGTGCCCACGGCGATCCCGGCGTGAGCTTGGCTCAATGGGCCGGGTGTTGACGCGACGCAGCATCACCCATATGCCCAAGCCCTGCAACACGCGTCGGATCGGCGTCCATGGGGAAAACATGACCACCACCCCCGTTCTCGTCACCGGCGGTGCCGGCTATATCGGCAGCCACGCCGTCCTGGCGCTCAAGGATGCCGGCTGGCCGGTGGCGGTGATCGACAACCTGTGTACCGGGTTTCGTTTTGCGGTCCCCGATGACGTGCCCTTCTACCAGGGGGACATCGAGGACGCGGCGCTGCTCGCGCGGATTTTCGCCGAGCAGGGCATGGGTGCCGGCGAAGGCGCGATCATGCATTTCGCCGGCTCCGTGGTCGTGCCGGAGTCTGTCGAAAACCCCCTCAAGTACTACCATAACAACACCGTCAAAAGCCGGGAGTTGATCGACGCGGCGGTGCAGGCGGGTGTACCGCGCTTCATATTCAGCTCGACCGCCGCGACTTACGGCATACCAAAGGTCTCGCCCGTGGGCGAAGACTGTCCGCAGCTGCCTATCAATCCGTACGGCATGTCCAAGCTGATGACCGAGGCGATGCTCGCGGATGTCAGCAAGGCCCACGCCCTCAATTATGGCGCGCTACGCTACTTCAACGTCGCCGGTGCCGACCCACGAGGCCGCGCCGGGCAGTCGACGGCGGGGGCGACGCATCTCATCAAGGTGGCGGTCGAGGCGGCGCTGGGAAAACGCGATCATGTCGCGGTCTTCGGCACCGATTTCGATACCCCCGATGGAACCGGCGTTCGCGACTATATTCACGTTTCCGACCTCGCCGACGCGCATGTGCTGGCGCTGGAAGCGCTCATCGCAGATCCCCGGCGCTCGCTGACGATGAACTGCGGCTATGGCCGCGGGTTTTCGGTTCTCGAGGTGCTGGATGCGGTCGACCGTGTGACCAACCGGAAAGTGGTGAGGCAACTGGAAGGGCGCCGCGCTGGCGATCCGGATGCCCTGATTTCCGACAACAGCCTGATCCGCAAAACGCTGCCATGGGTGCCGCGGCATGCGGACCTGTCGACCATCGTGGAACACGCGCTCGCCTGGGAAAGCCGACTGGGCGAGGTCGTGGGAAGGTAGCCCTCCCGGCAGCGTCACGAGGCGCTGCAGCGAACCTTGCCCAACGAAGCGGCCGCGTCCCGCCTGCCCGAGCGTGCAAACCCTGCCGCAATACCCGACAACGTGTCACACTTGAACGACATGCCCTTGTCCGACGCCCGGGCGACGACCGAGGCCAGGGTTTCGGGAGGGATCGTCGCCGAGGCCTTGCGCAGGAAGTTGACCGGCCAGGTCTTGGACTGGCTCATGTTGCCGGTGAAGGCGTCGATGCCGTCCGGGCTGGACAAGACTGCCGCCGTCAACTGGGCTAGCTGCGGATACTCGCCGTCGGTCGCCCAGATTGCGGCGAGGCGATTCGCCGCTTCTCGCCCGTCCCCGGCCTGCAGGTTGACCCTCAGCGCCATTTCCTGAAGCGGCAGGACACGCCAGCCTCGCGTGGCTGCGACGGAGGCAGCCTGCGTAGCCAGTCCCTCGTTTCCGGCATAGTGGCTGCTCAAGGCAAGGGCGTAGAGACTGTCTGCGGTAATCGGCCGGCGACGGATCAGCAGCAGCGCGGCGGGCAGCGCCGCCTTGCCGTCCTGGCGCGCGATGGCGGCTTCTGCGATCCGCTCCTGGGCGAAGCCGCGCGCGGGGGCAGGCACCAGATGCGCCAGATTTGCGTCTCTGCGTGCGGCGCGGTCGAGTTCGACACTGATTGTCACACCGGCGAGCAGCGTGATCAGGATGGCCCACATGATCCGGGTCATGACGATCTCCGGACGGACATTCGGGCCAGCAGCACCAGGGCGAGGGCCGTCAGGCAAAGCATGATCTGGTTGCGCAGGGGGAACGAAAGCACCGATTGCGCGGCGATCCCGGCGATCGTCAACACCGCGGCGCGTGTCGGCCACTGTCTCGGGCGCCGCAGCGATCGAATTGCGGCTGCGGCGATCCAGGCGGCCCAGGCGGCCAACAGCGCGAGGCCGGCGACACCGGCTTCAATCGCCAGTTCGTAATAGTCCATGTGCGCACGGCCGGCGCGGCGCGGACTGAGATATTCGAGCGATTCGTCGACCTGGAAGACTTCGTCGAACGTGCCCATGCCAGCACCGACGGGCCAGTACCGACGGGCCGAATACAGCGCGTCCTCGCGCATTTCCGCGCGCATGCCGTCGTCGAGCTGGAAACGCGAAAGGCTCGTCTGGACGCGGCCGGAGGTTGCCACCAGATATCCCGCTGCGGTGACGATCAGGATACCCGATACTGCCACCAGCAGGACCGGAGCCGTCCGCGCGCGGACCACGGCTGCGACCCGGTCGCGGCGCGCATGCGCGGCCAGGGCGACGCGGGCCGCCAGCAATCCGAACGGCAGCGCCAGCAGGGCTATTCCGGAACGGGATTGGGTCAGCACCACCGCAAGCAGCAGTGCGATCCCGATGGAGGTCCACAAGACCATCCGGCGCGGCGTGAAGCGGCCCCATGGCAGCGCGATCACCTGCAGCAGGATGCAGTCGAAGAAGAGCGCGCAGCCGTTGCGGTCGGCGAAGGTGGCGACGAGAACGCCGGGCAGGTCGCCCTGCTTGCCATAAAGACTGCCGTAGTCGGGGTTGATGACATGGAGCATGCCGAAAACGGCGCCTGCGAATGCCATCACTATGACATGCCGCAGCAATCGCGCGAGTTGCTCCTCGGCCATCGTGCATCCGACTATCATCACGGCGAGGGGGGGCAGCAGCCCGACGAACGCAGTCAATGTTCGGCCGCGATCGAGGCTGATCGGATACCATCCCACGCCGCCCACCAATTCGAGCGATTCGCGGACCAGGTCGCGTCCGGGCAGTCCTGTCCAGAGCGCGGGGGGCAGCGGAACGAGTTGCAGCAGGGGGAGCGCGCATGTGAGCGCGACAAGCAGCACCAGCGGCAGTGACCGTCTGCGCAGGAATTCCGCGAACGCGGAACGGTTGAGCGCTATGACCAGCAACGCCGACAATTGCACGACGAGGTTTGCGAGGCCTTCCTTGACGCCGCCGCCGCCGAACACGATCGCGACCAGGAACAGAAACGAAAGCTGGTTCGCTCCGTCGAAAAACCACTCTCGCGATCCCAGGCGCGGGGCGACGGGATCGGGCCGCTTTTGCTTCATGAAGTCAGTCGCTGCTTTCGCCGAAAGGAAGCGACGCAAAGCGACGCACGCAAGAAAAACCCGGCTCTCGATCTTCGAGGGCCGGGTTTTTCAGATCACTTTCACCTCGGTCAATGACCGGGGTTCAGGCGCCCGAGGACTTGTCGTCCTTGGTCGCTTCGACGATGCCATAAGTGGCAGCACCGACGCCAAGCGCGATGAGCAGGAAAGTACCTGCCTCGAGCGAATTCTTCTTCGAGACCGACGCCGAAGCGCGTGCGGGGGTGAAGGCAACCTTGCTGCTCGAAGCGCGAGTTCCGGCCTGAGCCGCAAGCGGGCTCAGAACCAGCGAGCAAGCCGCGATCGATGCGGCAACTTTGGTAAGGGTCATAAACGATCCTCCCTGAGGGTTTGGTGAGACCCTTCTTACCGCATTGCACAACATGACTCAACGAAAATTATGCGTTAGCACCTAGGCCGGTTCGAGAGCCTCGTTGCACTGAATCAAAGGTGATTTCCAGACTGCGTCACGACGGCGTGGTTTATTTCCGAGGAAAAAGTTTCAGATTTATAGTTCCTCGCGAATCATCATCGTTGTTTGATCTAGATCGCTAGTGAAGTGCACTGTCAGGTATGGCGATAATTCTGACACCAAGTTATCGCGGAAGCCGCGGACGGGGTGGTTTCCAGTGGGATTTCAGGCTGCCGAAGTGGAATTCAGGCGCGATCCCGTGCGGTGACGACCGGGCTTGCGTTCGCTGGTCGATACGCAGTTGACCCATAGTGCCTTTGCTGCAATGCACCAGCCGTGATGCGTCGGGGCAGCAGGCATAGATGAAGTTTTGCTTGGCCTACGCCTCTCAGCGCGGGGAGTACGGTTTCGGTGGTAGGTATTAGTCGCAAGGGTATCATTCTTGCCGGTGGGTCGGGTACGCGGCTGTATCCGCTTACTCGCGGTGTTTCGAAGCAGTTGATGCCGGTCTTCGACAAGCCGATGATCTATTATCCGCTGTGCGCCTTGATGCTGGCGGGGATCCGCGAAGTCCTCATTATTACAACGCCCGACGACAGTGCCCAGTTTCAGCGCGTTCTCGGCGACGGGGCGGAATGGGGGCTCGAGCTTTCCTATGCGGTCCAGCCGAAGCCGGACGGACTGGCGCAGGCCTTCCATATTGGGGCCGACTTCCTGGCAGGCGGTCCCAGTGCCTTGGTACTGGGTGACAACATATTCTACGGCCATGGCTTGCCTGAGCTGCTCAAGAGCGCGAGCGAGCGAACCAGCGGCGCCAGCGTTTTCGCCTACCACGTCAACAATCCCAAGGCTTACGGCGTTGTGGCGTTCGATCAGAACGGCGTGGCCCGTTCGATTGAGGAGAAACCCGAAGTCCCGCAGTCGAATTATGCGGTGACCGGGCTCTATTTCTATGACGACACCGTGGTCGATCGGGCGCGCGACCTGAAGCCCTCGCCGCGCGGCGAACTCGAAATAACCGACCTCAATCGCCTGTACATGAACGAGGGCGCGCTGAACGTGGAGATCATGGGGCGCGGCTACGCCTGGCTTGACACCGGCACCCATGCCTCCTTGATTGATGCCGGAACCTACGTGCGGATCACCGAGGAACGGCAGGGCGTAAAGATCTGCTGTCCGGAAGAGATTGCCTGGCGTTCCGGTTTCATCGATGACGCGCAGCTTGCGGCCATCGCGCAGCCGCTGCGAAAGTCGGGCTATGGCGAATATCTCTTGCAGCTGTTGAGCTGAGGACAAACCCGTGAATATCAGTGAATGTGGAATTCCCGGGCCGCTCATCATCGAGCCCAAGGTTTTTGGCGATGATCGAGGCTTTTTCATGGAAGCCTGGAATGCGGCGGCTTTTGCCGAAGCAGGGTTGAACATGTCGTTCGTGCAGGACAATCATAGCCGGTCGCGAAAAGGCGTCCTGCGAGGGATGCATTTCCAGAACCCCGCCCCTCAAGGCAAGCTCGTGCGTGTCGTCAGCGGCGCCGTGTTCGACGTCGCCGTCGACCTGCGCCGCTCCTCGCCGAATTTCGGGAAGTGGGCGGGCGTGGAACTGAGCGCCAGCAACAAGCGCATGTTCTGGGTGCCGGAAGGCTTTGCCCACGGTTTCCTGACCCTCGAAGACGATACCGATTTCCTCTACAAGTGCACGACCCCTTACGCCCCCTCGAATGAGCACAGCCTGGCCTGGGATGATCCGCAGGTCGGCATCGAGTGGCCGCTCGACGGTATCGAGCTGCAGATTTCCGCCAAGGACCAAGTGGGCGCGTCGCTAGCTGAAATAGAGGCTTTCGCGTGAAGGTCCTGATTACCGGAGGCACCGGGCAACTGGGCCGGGCGTTCCGGGAACAAGTATCGCCAGAGTGGACCGTCGATTGTCCCGGCAGGCAGGAACTCGATCTTTCGGATCCCGCCGCGATACGCGACCGCGTCGCAAGCGGCGGTTACCAACTCGTGCTGAACGCTGCCGCCTATACCGCGGTCGACCGGGCCGAATCCGAGGAAGACCTCGCCTTTGCGATCAATGGCGCGGCCGTCGGCGCCATTGCCGAAGGCTTGGCGGAAACCGGCGGCAAGCTTGCCCACGTTTCGACCGACTTCGTGTTCGACGGGACGTCTTCGCGCGCGTATTGCCCCGCCGATGCGCTCAACCCGGTTTCGGTCTACGGGCGCAGCAAAGCGGCAGGCGAGGAAGCGGCGGGGCCGAACGCTTTAATTGTCCGCACGTCGTGGGTCTATACCGCAGGCGGCGCGAATTTTGTGCGGACCATGCTGCGCCTGATGCGCGAGCGTGACGAGATCCGCGTCGTCGCCGATCAGATCGGCGCGCCGACCTGGGCTCCCGGACTGGCCGCGACGGTGCTGGCCCTGGTGGCCGCGGACGCACGCGGCATATTCCACCACAGCGATGCAGGCCTCGCCGGCTGGTACGACTTTGCCGTCGCCATCTACGAAGAGGGCCGCAGCCTGGGCCTGCTGGATCGCGAAGTCGCGATCGTTCCCATCCATACCTCGCAATACCCGACTCCAGCGGCGCGCCCGGCGTTTTCCTTGCTCGACAGCAGCGGGACTAGGGCCGTGCTGGGAGACAAACCTCCGCATTGGCGTGAAAACCTGCGGATCATGCTAAAAGAGGAAATCGCGCTTGGCTAATCTGCTCGTGACCGGCGGAGCCGGCTTTATCGGCGGTAACTTCGTTCATTACTGGGCGGAAACCCATCCGGATGACGCCATCGTCGTGCTGGACAGCCTGACGTATGCCGGCAACGAATCGACCATCGCCGGCGTCGAGCAGGCCGATCTGGTGCCGGGCGACATTCGCGATACGGCGCTCGTGGAATCCCTTTTGCGGGATCGCGACATCGCGACCATCGTGCACTTCGCTGCAGAGAGCCATGTCGATCGCTCGATCACCGGCCCGGATGCCTTCATCGAGACCAACATCCTGGGCACCAATAGTCTGCTCAAGGCCGCCCGGACGGTCTGGCTGGACGAGGGTTCCGGGCGTGAGCATCGCTTCCATCACATCTCGACCGACGAAGTCTACGGTTCGCTGGCGCCCGAGGACCCGGCCTTCTCCGAAACCACGGCCTATGCGCCCAACTCGCCCTATTCGGCGTCCAAGGCCTCGTCCGACCATCTGGTGCGCGCCTACCATCACACGTTCGCGCTGCAGACCACCACGACCAACTGTTCGAACAACTACGGACCGTACCAGTTTCCCGAGAAACTGATCCCGCTGTTCCTCCTCAACGCCCTTTCGGGCAAGCCGCTGCCGATCTATGGCGACGGCCTGAACGTGCGCGACTGGCTTCACGTCGAAGATCACTGCCGCGGCATCGAGGCCGCATTGGCACGCGGCGTCTCGGGCGAGACCTACAATATCGGCGGCGGCGAGGAGCTGGCCAACATGGCGGTGATCGACCGCATCTGCGCCGAAGTCGACCGGGCGTTCGCCGACATCGCCGATCTTTCTGCGCGCTATCCCGATGCGCCGGCGGCCAAGGGCCAGCCGACCAGCACGCTCAAGACCTTCGTGCAGGACCGCAAGGGCCACGACCGGCGCTACGCGATCGACGAGACCAAGGCGCGAGCGGAGCTGGGCTACGTGCCTGCGCATAGTTTCGAGGCCGGTCTCGCAAGTACGCTGCGGTGGTATCTCGATAACGAGACATGGTGGCGTCCGCTCCTTTCCACCGGGGCATGAAACGTCGATAGGAGTTTGCGATGCCGGACGCCCTGACAACCAATTCTCGGACCCTCCTGGTTGGGAATCCGATCGCGCGTTATCTGGGCGGCCGCAACAACAACCTGAACCTCATCCGCATCGTTGCCGCGACGGCCGTGCTGGTGTCGCATGCTTTCGCTTTGACGACCGGCGGTGAGTTCAGCGAGCCGTTTCGCTCGTCTACCGGGCTTTCGCTGGGACAGTTCGCCGTCGCCATTTTCTTCGGCATGTCGGGCCTGCTGATCGGGCGCAGCTTCGACCGGCGGCAGTCTTTTTCCCATTTCGTGGTGGCCCGCGTCCTGCGCCTCTGGCCTGCGCTGATCATCGTGCTCGTGCTCACGGCGTTCCTGCTCGGGCCTTGGGTGACCACGCTGCCCGCCGGCGCCTATTTTGCGAACGAGGTGACCTGGGCATACGTACCGCGCAATGCCAGCTTGCTGTTCCGCAACGATTCGCTGCCCGGCGTCTTCGAAAACAATCCCTACGGCCCGCCGACCAACGGAAGCCTCTGGAGCCTTTTCTACGAGGTGACCTGCTACGCCGGGGTCGTGGTCGTCGGTTTGCTTGGGGGGCTGCGTAAGAGCGGCTTCTTTGCCGCCTTTATGGTCCTGGTCCTCATCGGCCATGGCGCCTCGGTGATCTATTCGCCCGCCGGAGGGATCGGCTACCGCCTCGACGTTCTGGGCTTTGTCGGCTTCCCGTTCGCATTGGGCATGGCCGCATATGTTTGGCGCGAAAGGTTGCCGCTCGGTCTGGGCGGAATAGCGCTGGCCTGGCTGCTTGTCGCGGCGGCCTCGCCGACGATCTGGTTCGGCTCGGCGATCATGGCGGCGCTGGTGTACACGTCGATGTGGCTGGCGTTCGTGCCAGGCGGACGGATGTTGGAATACAACCGCGTGGGCGACTATTCCTATGGCGTCTATATCTTCGCCTACCCCATCCAGCAGACGTTGGTCCTGCTGTTTCCGGAGCATGATGCCTGGATGAACATGGCGTGCAGCCTGCCGCTCACGCTGTTGATGGCGATCGCGTCCTGGCATCTGGTAGAAAAACGTACGCTGGGCCTCGCCCGTCCGGCGGGTGACTTGCTGGTGCGACGTTTCGACAGGGTTCGCAGCCCGAAAGCGCCCGCGGTGACAAGCGAGGCCTGATGCGCAGCTATACCCGCGTCAGGAAGCTTCGCGCGCGGGATTGCCAACCACGGTGGCGCCGTCGGGCACGTCGCGGTTCACCACGGATCCCGGGGCGATGACGCAGTTACGCCCGACGGTGACCCCCGGCAGGATGATGGCCCTTGCGCCGATCAGGGTGCCTTCGCCGACATGGGTATCGAGATATACACCCCGCGTCATATCATGCGTCAGAACTACCGCCTGATGGTCGATCACGCAGCCGGCGCCGATGTGGATGCCGCGGGGCCACGTCCGGTCGATGAGCGCGGTGCTGGCGATCCAGGCCGTGGGATGGATATTCATCTGCCAGAGCCGGGTCTGTATCAAACGCTGGAAACGCTGCTTCGCGGATTGACGCGGCAGGTTTTTAAGGGGGGCAATTGGCATTGGGAATGAATAGGGTATCGTTCTCGCACGTGCAACAAGACTCGGCCCTGAAGAAGGAAAGTCGATGCGAAGCCTGAACAAGCTGCTGGGTGTGCGGAAGGTCGTGCTCGACTGGCGACGCAGGTGGCTGAAACTGGCCCGGGGCGTCCACGCCCATCCTGGAGCGAGCATCTCACTGTCGTCGACGATGATCGGCGGCGCACCCGGTGCGATAACCATTGGCGATGGCACGCTCGTCGCTTTCAAGACCCTGCTGATCGCACGTACGCCCGATGGCGATGTCAAACCCATCCGGATTGGTCGGCACTGTTTCATCGGGGGCGGATCGACGATCATGCCGGGCGTCACGATCGCGGACGAATCGGTGGTAGGAGCGGGCGCCGTGGTGACGCAGGACGTTCCGCCCCGCTGCATCGTCGGCGGCAACCCGGCCCGCGTGCTGCGCGAGGATATCGAGGTGGGGCGGTACGGCCGCTTCGTCTATGCCGCGGAAAACCAGAAGAAGTATTGGGTGGACAGCTAGGCGCCGTGATCGCCTCGCGCGGAGCCCGGCTGCTGCTCACCGCCGCTGTCCTGGCGACCGGCCTGTGGATGAGCGGCGAAATTCCCCGCTGGCGCCTCGGCGGCACGGCGGCGGAACGGACGGCCCCGTTGGCGCCGATCGGCGCATTCCCCATTCGTCTTGCGCCCGGAGACCGTGTGGTGTTCCTCGGCGACAGCAACACCGCGGGCTCCAGGATCGGCGGTGCGTCCCATGCGTTTCCCTACGCCTTTTCGGCACTGGAGGGCGGGCTGGACGTCAGCAACCTGGGATCGGGCGAAAGTACCGCGCACAGTACCTTGCCCTTGTTGAACGACCTTCATGCGCCGTCTCTCGTCGTCGTGATGCTGGGCACCAACGATGCGGCATCGCGCGGATGGCTGGCATCGCGCCGGCCGGTGCCGCTCGGCGCGTTTGAACGTGACCTCGAGCGCATCGTGCGATCCGCCATGGCCCACCGCGCGCGCGTGCTGGTCCTCGCTCCCCCGCCCGCAGGCTCCAGAGCGGCCGCGCGGCGCCTTGCACCCTACCGTCGATCGGCCCGCACGGTGGCCGAAAGAGCCGGCGCATCGTTCCGGGACCCGGTCGAGGTGCTGGCCCTCATGGATGCGGCCTTCGGCTACGATGCGTTGCATCTCGGGCCTGGCGCGCACGATGTCCTGGCCCGCTGGCTGGCGGACATGATCGAGGTCGCCCCAGGCCGGGAAGACGGCCCGGATCAGGCTGGCTGAGCGGCGCGGCGCTGCCTGGCGCGGAAATGAAGCTGGGTGGCGAACCACAGGATGAGCGATAGGCCCAGGTAGGCGCCATAGGCGCAGGCATAAATCTGCCCCACGGCGATGATCGAATCGATGGCGCCCATGCGGACGGCGACGATGGCCGTGGCGAGGCAGCCGATGCGCGGTATCAGGGTGAGGTAACCCAGGTTCCGCGAAAGCAGCGTGTGGTTGAGCATGATGCTCCCCATGCGCATGACTTCGCCGGAAAGGAACCACGGTATGGACGTCGCGCCCGGCAGAAACGCGCTGGTGAAGAACAGCCGCACCAGCAGGGGCCACAAGGGCGAGATCAGGAAGACGAACCCCACGCCGATTGCCGGCACGACGATGGCGCAGGCGAGCAGGGCGAGAAAGCGCTGCGAAAACGCCGGCTCCTCCGACTGGTCCCAGCGGGCAAGGGTCATGCCCAGGAACGAGTTGAACAGCGAGGCCGCCAGAATGACGAACAGCATTCCCGGCTGGACGAGGCCGACGCCGACTTCACCGAAGCGCGCGGCCGTCTCGCTGCGCAGCACGAGGATCGTCACCGGCTCCAGCAACAGCCCTCCTACGATCGGTATGCCTATGGCGAGGATCGGCTTGCGTGCCGCCATGGCGCGCATTTCCGGCCAGCGCAGGAAGTCCCGCAGATGCGGCCAGACACCCCAGATGCCGCAGATCGCCAGCAATACCGGCGTCGTCACGACATAAAGCATCGGGTTGCGCAAACCGCCGAAGAGCATCGCCGCGGAAAGGGCGAGATTGGACGCGCCGCCCAAGACGATCGCGTTGAACATGCGGCGGGAAAGGCCGAGGCCGAGGTATATGCCGCTTATCGCGCGCCATGCCGAGGCCATCGTCGCAGCCAGGCAGAAGGCGGCGATGGCGGCGATGCTCTGGCCTTTGCCGCCGGCATTGTCGAGATAGACCATGATCGCGACGGGCAAGGCCAGCAGCATGACGATCGCGAAGATCGCCGCGCCGCTCGACACGATCTCCCGGTGCGTGAAACCCGGCTTCTTGCGCGACAGTTCGCGGTTCAGGGCATCGCACACGCCCATCCCGCTGACCACCGCGACGGTCTCGATCAGGTTGTTGATGAGCGCGATCCAGCCGATGCCCACCGGCCCGAAAAAGATCGCCAGCAGCTTGTTGCGCCCGAGGGTCAGGGCGAAATTCGCCATGTTCCCGCCGATCATGGCAAGGCCGCGGCGGATGTGCTGGTGATATGCCTTCACAGAACGGTTTCCAGAATTGCGCGCCAGCGTCCGGCTGTGGGGACGGACGGACGGGATGGCGGTCGAAGGTTGGCGGTTTCCGGGCGACGGCGCAAATTCTGGAAGCTCGCGTTCACATTCAATCGACGGGCGTGCGCTTTGCCATGCGGTACACCGCCGGGGGAAGCCAGTCGCGCAGGATATGATCCACCTTGACCTTGTAGTCGGTCCTGTCCGAGCTTTCGGGGCGAACCTTGAACACGGTGGTGCGCTTGGGCAGCTTGGCAATGCCGTCCTCGTGCGCCGTGTAGTAATACGTGGCGATCGAGCGGCGACCGCGCTCGGGCGGACAGGTCAACGGCACCGGCTGGCCATGGTAGCTGTCGAGCGAGGTGTTGAAGACCACGGCCCGGCCGATCGTGGGCAGGACCCGGTGATGGCACCGTTCCATCTTCTGGTCCCACAGCTCGAGATGGCCGCCCCAGTCCTCGGACCAGTCGTCGTTGAGATAAACGAGCAGGTTGAGGCGTCGCTCGACCTTGAGCTTGGGATGAATGTTGAAATCGGCGTGAACCCCCAGATGGCCGCCCGACTTCGTTTCATGAAGGCCGCCGCCGGCATAGTAGGGATCCGCGATCAGCCCGTCGATGCCGGTCATGGCCTGGAGGAACCGGAGGACCGCCGGACTGTTGAGTTCGGTCACCAGGTTGCGCAGCTGCCTTCCCGGAATCTCCTTCGGGCGAAACTGGTACTTCAGTCGCTCCTGGTCGCGGTCGAAGAAGTCGTGCCCGTTGGTATCGGGAAACTCCCGCGCGACGTTCCGTAGAAAATCGGCAGGGAGGAAGTCCTCCATGACGATGTGGGGGAAAGGTTGGGCAGTCTGATACTTCTCGGCGAGCGATTTGCCGGCCGCAATGCCTTCATCCTCGTCGAAATGGATATAGCCGTCGGTCTCCCGCGGCGTGAGAATGGACATTGCATGAGCCTCCATAACAGGTCCGTTGTGGTTCTTTCTAGCAAGTCTATTCGCACTCGCACAGTCAGCATCAAAAGAAATTGAACGGGCCGCACAGAAATCGCCCGGTTAGCTAAAGTCGCGGGCGCCGGGCGATTTCTGCGGGTCGTCACGCTCTGGTCACAGCGTGATCCCGTTGGCGGTGGCCACGCCGAGCACGGGTACTCCAAGGCCGTCTTCGCACTCGCAACCATCGTAGAGGCTGCCCTTGTAATGGGCGTTGAGTTCCTCCGCGGTGCCGTAGCTGAATGGGCCTCCGCGCAGG
The DNA here is from genome assembly GCF_059416165.1 of Novosphingobium sp. GW821-FHT09E05. Classification (NCBI taxonomy): domain Bacteria; kingdom Pseudomonadati; phylum Pseudomonadota; class Alphaproteobacteria; order Sphingomonadales; family Sphingomonadaceae; genus Novosphingobium; species Novosphingobium sp. GW821-FHT09E05. Next base: position 227,873 of record NZ_JBWKOQ010000002.1, on the reverse strand, counting down.
TACGTCAGCTTGAGCCCGCTGGGCCAGGCGCCGCTCGTCTTGGTCAGCGTCACGGTGGTGGAGTTGACGATCGTGGCGGTGAACCCGCTGCGGGTCCAGGTGGCCCCGCCATCCAGTGACAGTTCGAACCCCGTCGGTGCCCGCCCGTCCTGCGTTCGCAGGCCAGTACCGCCGTTTGGCAGGACGCATCGGGCGGTGATGACCGTGCGGCCGGCGTTGATCGTGACCTGCGACGGGTCGAGATAGGGGTTGCCGGGGCAAGGGCTGAGGATGCGGGCGCGCAGGTACGTTTCGCCGATGCGATAGCCGAGCCTGTAGACGCCTTCGCGGAGCACCTGGCTCTCGTGGGGACCGCCGAGGTTGACGTTGGGACCCGATGGCGACCCGGTCGCGAGATTGTCGATCGCCAGGTCCGTGGTGGCCGGACCGACGGCCGAGATCGCCGGATTTGCTGCGCACCATGCAACCTGGCCCGCCTGCGCGTAAGTGCGGTTGACGCCGAGGTCGTCGGCATCGAGCGGACCGGCATTGGTGGTCGTCGCGCGGGTGGGAAGGCACACGCCGAGCCTGTAGCCGCCTGCCTGCAGGGAACCGTCGAACAGCGTGTGGTTCTTGGCGTAAGGGCCGGTGCCGAGGACCACGCCATTGAGCACCTGCGTATAGTCGTATCCCGTTTCGGACGTGTACCACTGCCAGACGGGAACGCGGTCCTTGCCGGCGAGCGTTGCCACTTCCACGTCCACCGCCCATTGGCGGGCGGTGGTGGTGTCGTCGATCCAGTCGCGGGCCGACGTGCCGGGGATGGCGGTGTCGATCACGCAGATCGCCTTGCCCTGATTGTGCATGGCAATGCGCGCGGCGATCGCGACCGCCCCGTTGGCGACGTTTTTCATCTGCGGTTCGATCACGAACATCTGCGCGCGCTGCAGGGTGCTGAAGCGGGCGACCGGACTGGTGGTCGAATCGGCAGGGTCTGCCCTGTCCCCGGTGAAGCTGCAGAAGCTGACCGTACCGCTCGGCGAAAGGGCCATCGCGGCGGCGTTCAGGGCGATATCCGCCTGGCTCTGGCCGATGACGCTGAGCTTGTCGCCGCAGCCGATCCGGCTATTGATGCGATAGACGGTCGAGGCATCGCTTTCGGCCCAGAGTTCTACGTAACCCCAGCCGGCGAACGGAGGCAGTTCCAGGTCGAATGCGATGGTGGCGGCCACCGTGCCCACCGCGCAGGCGGGAACCTTGACTGCGCCGTCTTCTCCCAGGACGCGGGCGAACAAGGCGCCCGAAAGCCCGGCGCTGCTTCCCGTCAGGGCGACGCGCCCGACGGTCGCGTCATCGGCCGGGCACAGGACATAGCCGTCGGGGATACGGTCGAAGGTGAGATACTGCCTGGTCGACTGGCGGCCGGCCGAGCCGCCGGCCCGTACCGCGCCCTGGATCACGCCCGGAAGCGTCAGGTCGCCGGATGCCCGCGAGGAAAGCGCTCCGGAGATGTCGCTGTAGCCACGGTAGTCGCGATAGAGGCGTACCGCCGTCGCGCCGGACAGGGCGGAGGCGGGATCGGCGCCTTCGCAGATCGCCTGCCAGACGGCGTCGCCGCCGGCGGTGCCGACAACGAAGCCGTGGAATGCGACGGCGCCGTCGAACCCTCCCGCGGGCGCCGCCAGCGTGGACAGGCTGCCGGCGGCATTGACCGCATCGCCGAGGGTGACGTGTGTCCCCGAGAGGGCGTTCAGGGCATGGCTGGTGCTGGACTGGCTGCTTCCGGCGATCTTCGGCTGCGCGGCGGCGTAGCTGGCGATCGTATAGCCTCCCGTGCCGTCCCCGCGAACGACGAGGAGTTGCCACCTGTCCGCCCGCAGCTGAACGTCCACGGAAAGATCGAGCAGGTCACCGGTGTTGCCGCGTGAGCGCCAGCGCAATTCGTCGTGCCGTTCGCCCTCGAAGTAGTTGTCGCCGTAATGCACGAGACTGAACGTGGCGCCGGTGGAGCCTGCCACGTTGCCGATCACGCGGTACTCGCGATTCCGCTTGGTCCGCTCGTAAGGGACCTGCAGCATGATGAAGAACGCGCAAGGCGAATTGTTGGGCATCAGCGGCGGCTGGACGAGGTTGGTGTTCGGGTAGGCGATGCTTCCCGCGATGCCGTCGTACTGCCTGTTGCAACTGGGGAACTGCAGGCAGCCGAAGGCGGCGCTCGCGGGTTCCACCACGGCTATCGCCTGGTCCGCTTCGGAGCCGACGACGTCGGTGGGCGCCCGCTTGCGGCCCGAGCGATCGTAGGCGAGAAGCGGGATCCGGCGGTTTTTCTGCAAGGGCCCGCGCGCCGCGAACTTGCCCTGGGCGCTGCCGGCGAAGGACTGCGACTGGGCGCCTCCCACCGTGGTGCCGTTCCCGACCGCGCTTCCTGCCGCGCCGGCCTGGAGGTGGTTGTTGGTGATCGCGAGATCCGCATCGACGGTGCCTTGCCAGATCATGTCGCCTGCGGCGTTGTTGGCGACGAGGCAGTAGCGATCGGGATCATAATTCTGGTCGCCGCGCAGCCATAGCGACTGGGACGACCATGTGTTGTGCGCGATGACCACGTGGCTGTGGCTGCGGGCCAGCTGGCTGTGCAGGAAGTCGCTGGACTCGTAGGCGCCGGTGGTCAGGGCATTGTCGAAGGCGTTGTTGAAAATCAGGAAGTCGCGCGCGCCGGCGGTGCCCGTGATGAAGATGTCCTGGGCGACGAGGCCGGTGCACAGGTTGTCTGCCAGCACGCAGTTTTCCAAAATTCCGGCGCTGTTCTGCTGGAACCAGTCGGTATGCTGGTCGAACATCGTGACGAGCGTGAGCGGCGTGCTTTTCACGTCCCTGGCGGTAAATCCGATACCCTTCAGCCCCTCCAGCGAAAGGGCCGAGGCGCGGCGCGTATTGTCCAGCACCGATGCGGTGAAGCCCGCGCCCAGGCCGTTCAGCCAGTTGGCGACCTGCTGGACGGAGTATGTGCCCGCGGATTGCATCGCTTCCGTGTTGCCGACCGTGAACGTCGCCACGTTGCTGCCCCAGGACGCGGTCAGGGTGCGGCTGGACGCATCATTGCCGCCGGAAAGGGCCAGCGTCGCCGTCGTTTCCGCTCCGGTGTAGGCCAGTCTCAGCGCAGGGATATCCACCGTCCAGCCGTCGGCGCTCGTCCAGTTGCTGGTCCGGGTGCCGACCACGCAGGCCGCGTCGGTCACCACGTCGCTGTATCCCTCTCGCAGCGTGCATCCCCGCACGAGGCTGGCATTGACGCAGGGGTTGGAGACATGCGCGATGTCGCATTCTGTGAACCAGGCATTGTCGCGGACGAAATAGCCGAGCGGGCGCGTGCCCATGCGCCACAAGGCGTAGCGGCCGGCACTGTTGATGACCTTGATGCCGTCCAGCCAATGCTGCCGCCCGGCTGCGGATTCGTGATAGATGCTGGATATGTTGCGGCTATCGAGAGTGATGTTCGCGCCGCACAGCCGCAGCCCTTCCCATCTGCTGCGCAGGAGCGATGCGCTATCCGTGGTGTAGCCCGGCTTGGCAATGGTGATGGGCGCGGTGGCGGTGACCTTGCAGTAGCCCTGGCCCTGGTAGGACTGTGCCATGCCGCCGATGTCGTAGGTCCCGGCCTCGGTGACGGTAATCAGCGGATTGTTGGCCGAAACCGATCGCAGGTAGTTGAGCGCCGCGACGAACGAGCCGTAGCGCAGGCCGGCAACCTCCGGCTTGCTCGGCGCGATCTCGACGGCATGGTCATGGAGCGTGGACTGGGGGCTGAACTGATATGGACCGATCACGCGGTTCTGCATCGCGGCGTCCCTGGGCACGGCTTCGAAGTAAAGGTGCGCATGCCCGCTGCCGGTGCGCTGCAGGCGGACCCACCATCCAAGGTACGTGCGCGCGACGCCGTTGGCATCGGTCAGGGTCTGGAGCGAGGGTGCCGTCACTTCGACGCGGTTGCCTTCGTAATGCACCACGACCTTGGCGAGGCCGAGGTCGTCAAGCAGCGTGCCGTTGTTGTTGGCGCCGCCGATCACGCCGACCAGCAGGTCCGAGGTGAAGTATTGATTGGGCGGAACCAGCAGCCGCAGCGCGGGCTTGGCCGTGCTGCGGGCGGGGGCTGCGGGCGGTGCCGTGAAGCCGCTGCCTGCCGTTCCGACCCAGCCGCTGCCGGGACGGATCGACAGGACGGCGGCGCGAGTATCGGGGCGCTTGCGGACACGGCCGCCGCGAAAACCGAAGCCGAACCGTCCCATCAGGCGAGACCCACAATGTCGGCCGCCGTCGTGCCCGTCGCCCGGACCGCCAGGACCCTGACGTCGAGGATGCTGCCTCCCGGCACGTTGCGGAAGACCACATCGGTTTCGCTGCGGGCGGGCCTCAGCGTGATGTCGCCGGCGGTCCCGACGTAGATGGCCTTGGTAATCTGCTCCAGTTCGACCGTGTCGCTGGGCGTGACGGCGAAGCAGGACTGCGCAGGAGCGAGCAGGGTGTCGATGGTGGAACGGAAGGCATCGAGCGCCATGGAATATTCCTTCATCCAGTTGGAACATATGAAGAACAATCGGTAACATGGCCCGTTTGCTGTAGGAAAGCGCTATTCGACCCCGCTAATGCTGCACTGCAGCTTTGACGCTTGCCCGGGGGTGTGCTTTGGGCATATGAGAAAAACCCATAGGATTGTGCGGGACGATATGGCCTCTTCCGGATTGCCAATGCCTGAGCAGCCGCTGCGGTTTTCCGCAGCATCGCTCCCGAGGATCCGGACGGCGGGCACATTGATGCCGCTGCTGCCGGCGATCCTGCTGCTGTATGCGACGCTGGTTCCCCAGGAGGTCCGCATCAATCTCGCGGGGCAGGTGATCTACCCCTATCGTGCGGTCACTTTCGCGCTGCTGCCATGGATCATCGTGAGCCTTGCCAAGGGACGCTATCCGTTCCGCATGGCCGACCTGTGGGTTTTCGTCGGCGTCATCTGGATGGTGGTGTCATTCAGCGCCTTCTACGGCGTCGGGGACGGCATCCGGCGCGGCGGCGCGCTCGCGCTGGACGTCATCTCGCCTTACCTGATCCTTCGCCTGACAGTGCGCAGCTTCGACGATATCCGCAGGTTGCTGGTCGTCATCGCGCCGGGCCTCCTGATCGCCGGACTGTCGATGATGGTCGAGAGCATCACCCACCGGCAGCTCGTGCGCCCGGCCTTCGCGGCGATCTTCGGCAACCTCGCATACTTCGAAAACGGGGAGGCGGTTGCCGGCGGCAAGGAGTTCAACGTGGTGCGCCTGGGGCTGCTGCGCGCGGCCGGTCCGTTCTCGCACCCGATTCTGGCCGGTCTGTTCCTCGCCAGTTTCCTGCCGCTCTATATCAATTCCTCCTTGCGCAAATGGCCATACAAGATGGGCGTCATCGCAGGACTGCTGGCATTCTTTTCGGTCAGCTCGGCGGCAATCCTGTCGATGGCCATCAGCTTCTTCCTGCTGGGATACGACTGGTTCCAGCGCATGGTCCGCGGCGTCGGATGGCGCTCGTTCCTGTTCGCCGTCGCCGTCCTCATGACGTTTCTCCAGGTCGCGTCCCAGAATGGCGTCGTGCCCATCCTCATTCGCTACACGCTCGATCCGCAGACGGGGCGTTTCCGGCAGCTCATCTGGGAATACGGGTCGCGATCGGTCGCCAAGCATCCCTGGTTCGGCATCGGCTTCTCGGATTACGAGCGCCTGCCGTGGATGATCAACAGCATCGATAATCACTGGCTGCTGCTGGGGGTTCGTCACGGGTACATCGTTCCCATATGCCTGTTCATGGCCTGCATGACCGGAATTTTCGCCTCCGGCCGCTCGCGGGCGATCGCCTCGGAACGGGATCGCAAGCTGAGCCTGGCGCTTTCGATTACGCTTGCGGGCCTGGTCATCAACGGATTCACCACGTCGTACTTCGGCGGCACGCTCACCTGGTTCATGTCGATGATCGGCATCGCGCTGATCGTGCCGGAGCGGACTCGCATGTCCTGACGGAGTGCTCGATCAGCGGAGGGCCGTCGATCGCGATTGTATTTCTCGGACATGCCTGCAGCAGCGCCGGTATTGGCGTGACGATATTCTTGGTTTTTCGGTTGTCTCATTGCTTATCGATGGATGATATTGCTAAGAGTGAGCCGTAATAGGCTTGGTGTCTGTAACTGTTTGTTGATATATAGCGCCCCCGTGTTCGAGTGCGTCGAGCGGCCCATTGGGCGGCTCCGAACCAGAATCGCGGCGGCGCTGGCACCGGCCCATACGACCGCACCTCGCCCGACCCGTGTAACCTGACGGAAAATGACATGACCCAGTCTGCCGCCTCTCCCGAAGTCACGGTGATCATCGTGAGCTACAATACCCGCGACCTCACGATCCGTGCCATCGAAACGCTGTTCGAGAATGCCGGCGACATCACCATGCGCGTGGTGGTGTGGGACAATGCGTCGCACGACGGATCGGCCGAAGCGGTGGCCACGCGCTTCCCGGATATCGAACTGATCGCCAGCAGCGAAAACGTAGGCTTCGCGAAGGCCAACAACGCGATCGCCGCAGAGGCGACCACGCCCTGGGTCCTGCTGCTCAATCCCGATACCGAGACTCACCCCAAGGCGGTCGAGAACATCGTCGCGTTCGGCAAGGCCAATCCCCAGGCGGGGATCGTGGGCGGGCGCACGGTGTTTCCGGACGGTTCGCTCAACATCGCATCCTGCTGGAACACGATGTCGCTGTGGAGCCTGTTCTGCTCGGCGACGGGTCTTGCGAAGGTCTTTTCCAATACCCTGTTTTTCAATCCCGAAGGAATCGGCGGGTGGAAGCGCGATACGGTCCGGCATGTCGATGTCGTGGTCGGGTGCTTCATGCTGGTGCCCACGGCGCTCTGGCGCCAGCTGGACGGCTTCAGCACACGCTACTTCATGTATGGCGAGGAACACGATCTGTGCCTTCGCGCGGCGCGGATGGGGTATCGCCCCATGATCACGCCATCAGCCGAAATCATGCACCTTGTCGGCGCCTCCAGCGCAAAGCGGGAAGACAAGATCCTGCGCCTGATGCGGTCCAAAGCGACGCTCGTGCGCGATCATTGGAGCAAGCGCCGGGCGACGCTGGGCATCGCGATGCTGTGGCTGTGGATCGCCAACCGGCATTTTGCCTCGGCCCTGCGCGCGCGGCTGTCGGGCCGCTCCGAGGATGCGGCACGGTGGCGGACGATCTGGGGGCAGCGCCGCGACTGGCTGGCGGGGTACTGACCCGTGCAGGAACAGTTCGCCCACAAGCAACGGCTGAGCCGGGGCGCGAAATTGCTGCGCCTGATCCGGTCAACCCTCGATCCGAGGGCATGGCTGCACCTCGGCAAACTGGTCAATTATTACAACTACACCCATGTCGCTCCGATGCGGCAGATACGCTTCGGCGCCGGGCCCAGCGTGAGCCCGGACGTGGTGTTCTCCAATTCGGAACGGATCGTCATCGGTGACCGCGTCCGCATCGGTTCGCGATGCCACATATGGGCAGGGCCGCGCGACGGGTGGATCCGCATCGGCGACGACGTGCTGTTCGGTCCCGAAGTCATGCTGACGGCATCGACCTATCGCTTCAACGACGGATCGCCCGTGACCGACCAGGCGATGCGCGAAGGCGACATCGAGATCGGGAACGATGTCTGGCTGGCGACGCGCGTGGTGGTGCTGCCGGGGACGCGGATCGGCGATGGCTCGGTCATCGCGGCGGGCACGGTCGTAAAGGGCGACATTCCCCCGATGTCCATCGTCGCGGGATCGCCGGGCAAGATAGTCGGCCGGCGCGAATTGCCGCTCGCCGTGCCGGAGCCGGAGAGAACCTGATCCGAGCGGGTTGGGAGATCGGGAAGAAGGTCCGCCCGGCCATCACCCGATCGCGGTGGTCAATCCCCGTGCGAAGTCGGCGGCGATCGTCCCGCGCTTGAAACGGTCCGCGTCCTTGCTGAACTGCCAGTCCGCAAGCGCCTCCTTGAGGTTGCGTTCCTCGCGGACGACGTGGCGCATGGCGGCCGCCAGCGCGGCGGCATCACGCGCATCGACACGGATTGCGAAGGGCAGGCCGTCGAGATAGCCGTCGACCGCGGTCCCGGCCGGGTAGATGATGGGCAAGCCGCTGAACAGCGCCTCTATGAACACGAGGCCGAAGCTTTCGCGGAGCGAGGGCATGACGAAGCCGGCGGCCGCGTTCAGGCGGGTCCGAAGGCCATCCCCCGACATCGGTCCCGCAAATTCGACATGGCGGACCTTGCCTGCCAGCGCCTGGCAATCCGCGGTTTCCTGCGGGCTGCCGCCGCCGATCACCGTCAGCAGGGGCGCATCGCCTTCGCGCTCCATCAGGCCGATGGCCTCCACCATCGTCGCGAGGTTCTTGCGCTTGTAGTTCTTGAGATGGAACACCGACACCAGCCCCTGCCCGCCGACGATCGGGGGCAGCGGCAGGTCGAGATCGGTGGGGCAGGGCAAAAGGACACTGGCCGCGCTGCGTCGGCCCAGGGCATCCTCGACCTTGCGCATGGCCCAGGGAGAAAACGGAAAGACGACCGAGGCCTCGTGGAAGACCTTTGCGAATTCCCGGCGAAGGTCGGGCCGGGCGGACAGGATCTTGGTGTCGGTATCGCCCTGGATGGACAGTGCGTAAGGGATGCCCAGCTCGGCTGAGGCGCGGCGCACCGCGATCCCTTCCACCGCAAGCTTGTGCCCGACGATCAGGGCTGGCGGCTCGCCGGACGAAAGATCCCGCGCGAGCCAGTCTCCGACCTGGCGCAGCATGGTGGCATGAAGGATGCCCTTGGGCGGTGCCCGATAGATGGCGGCGCTGCCGTATCGGAAGGGCTGCGTCTCGACCTCGGGCGAAGGGCGAAGGCCGTTCCGCAGGACCGACTGCAGAAATCGTGCGGGAGAGGGTGTGCGCCTGTTGAGCGAATAGACGCAGTGATCGAAGCCGGTTTCGGTGAGGTCCACGAGCGAGCGTATGACCTTGGTCTTATGGCCGTCGATGGGATCGGGAAAATCGGCAGTCACGTGCACGATGCGGCGCTTCATGGTCGGCGGCTCCGTGTGGTGTGATGCGATCTGGGTCGAGCGAACCCGCCAATCGCGTCCGGCTCGGGCCGGGCGCGATTGGCGGGGCGGGGTCAGCCCTTTTCTTCGCCGTAGCTGTAGTACGTGTAATGATAGTCGTAATAGTGGCCGGCGTCGAGCGCGCGGAACTTGGTCAGCACGGCGCCCAGGATATTGGCATCCGCGTCGCGCATGCGGCGCAGGGCGGTCTTGGCCTGGCCGAAGTGGGCGCGATTGGACTCGACGATGAAGACCACGCCGTCCGCGAGGCGCGACAGCAGCGGCGCATCCGCGAGGCCCATGACCGGTGGAGAGTCGAACAGGATTATCGAATACTCGTTCCGGTACTTCTTCACGAACTCGGCCATGAGGGTCGAGGAGAGGAAGTCCACGGTGTTGGGCGGGGCCGCACCGACCGGGAGGACGTCGAGGTTCGGCTCGTTCGATCGCAGCAGCGCATTCTCGAGCGCGACTTCGCCGAGGAGCACTTCCACCACGCCGACCTTCGGGCGGGAGGTCCCGCCGAAGTGACGCGCCACCGAAGGCTTGCGCAAGTCGGTATCGACAAGCAGGACCTTCTTGCCGAGCCTGGCGTAGCGGCGCGCCATGGCCACCGCCGTCGTCGTCTTGCCCTCGGCCGCCTGGCTCGACGTGAACTGCAGCACGTTGTGATCCGGGCGAGGCAGGACGAAATCGAGCGAGGTGCGGATCGTGGAATAAGCCTCGCCGAGCGGGAGCGGCTCCTCGGACACGTCATGGTCGGGGACGATCGGCGTCTGGCCGAGCGCCTTTACCCCGAGCTTGCGCTGGAGGTCTTCCATCGACCGCATGCGGTCGTCGAAGGCTTCGCGAAGCACGGCCACCGCAAGCGCCAGGCCGATGCCGACCACGAGCGAGACCAGCAGGTTCTTCTGCAGGTTCGGCGACACCGGGCTGACCGGCGGGATGGCTTCGTCGATCTTCGTGATCGTGCCGGGACGAATGTTCGCCGCGGACGAAATCTGATTGTAGCGCTCCAGCAGCGAGGAGAGCTGCTGGCGCTCCGCCTTCACCTGACGGTCGAGCTGGTTGAACTGAACCCGGCGTTCCTGCTCGTCCAGGGTGGCATTGGAGGTCGTGTCCAGCATGCCCGACATTGCCTGCTCCTGGCGCAGGGCAACTTCGTAGTTCTGGCGGATACCGTTTTTGACGTCCTGGCGGTTCTTTTCGATCTGGCGATCGAGCGCATCGACCTGGGCGCGCAGACCGGCGACCTGGGGATAGCCTTCGCCATAGCGCGTGCGCATTTCGGCAAGCTGCCCGGCAAGCTGCGAGCGCGTGCCGACGAGCCCCTGGATGGCGGAGTTCTGCTGAACTTCGGGAAGCTGCGCCGCGGGCAGGCCCTGCGAGGCCTTCCAGCGCTGTTCGGCGGTGATGCGTGCCTCGCGCGCCTGCGACAGCGACGAGTTCACGCTGGCGAGGTTCGCCGCGGTGATCGTCTGCGGCACGGACTCGCCCGAGGCATTGTCACCGCCGTCGCCGAGCAGCGACTGGCCCACGATGCGGTTCGCGCGGGCATAGGCGAGGGCGGCCTGCTCCGCGACGCGAAGGCGATCGCTGACGGACTTCACCTGGCTCTGCAGGTAACGCAGCGCGTAGTCGTTCTTCTCGAGACTGCGGCGCACGTCGTCGGTCGCGAAGTTGTCCGTGTAGGCATTCACGATCGAGGCGGCGAGAGCCGGGTCCGACGAGGGGAAGCTGATCGTGATCAGGTGACCGGTCATCGGCGTTTCCGCCTTGACCTGGGCCATGAGCTTTGCCGCCGCCATCTCGCGCAGCTTGGCTTTCCACTCGGCCGCGCTCACGCCCTCGCGCTTCGACGTCAGCGCGTCGCCGAGGAATTCGGCGTTGCGATCGAGCTTCAGCGTGTCGACCACGAGCATCGCCATCGAGCGGCTCTTGATGACAGCGACGAGCGTGGCGAGGTAGTCGTTGACTTCGTTGGGGCGGATCTCGGGCGAGAGATCCTGGCCCTCGATGATGTTCGTGCCCTCGGGATCGACGCGGACGGTGGAGCTGGCCTCGTAGACGGGGCGCATCAGCAGGGTGACGACGAAGCCCAGTACCAGCAGGCCGAGGATCACCCCCGAAAGGATGTAGCGCTGGCGCCACGCGAACCCGCGCAGCGTGGCCATGTCGATGGTCTTGGCGTCTTCAAGCTTCTCCTGCGGCTGTTCCGACGGCAGGTAGCGGTCGGCCCATGTGGCAGGCGGCGGCGGCGGGAGCGCGTTGTCGCTGGTGTGCATGATGTTCTAGCGTCCCGTCAGAGCTGAGTGAAGAGCGCGAAGGCGGGCAGCGTTCTCAGCAGGTCCTGCCAGAACTGCGACAGGCCGGAGGTGCCCACGACGACGCGGTCGTTAGGTTGCAGAATAGGGTCGATCATCGTGCCCTGCTGCATTGCAGCATAATCGAACTTGGCGATCGCGATGCCCTGAGGCGTGGTGCGGAATACGGCCACCTGTCCGACCTTGGCTACGCGCGAAGGGCCGGCGGCCAGCGCGATGGCGCCGGAAAGCCGTGTCGCCGGAGTGGTCTTGTAGATCCCCGGCTTCTCCACCGCGCCCTCGACGGTGACCATGTGCGAGGCGTAATCGACCACGTTGACCGCCACATGGGGCGCCGTGAGATAACGGCCCTGCAGGCGCTGCTCGATCTGCTGGCCGAGCTGCTCGCTGGTCATGCCGGTGGTGTTGATCGTGCCGAGCAGCGGCAGGGAGATCGTCCCGCCCGCGCCGATCGTGGCACTCTCGAGGGAAAGCTCGGGTTCGCGGAACACGCTGATCGAAATCACGTCGGCCGGTTGCAGCAGGTATACGGTCGAGGTCGCCGCGGCATAATCGGACTGCCCGAACTCGCTAACCGGCTGCGCGGTCACCGGGCCGATGTTTGGTGGTGGCGTGCCGTTGCAGCCCGACAAGACGAGGGCCAGCATGACAGGCAATGGCGCAAAGCGACCGGTTTTTGCGATCAACATTAAGTAAGGACCCCGTGTCGAATGAAATTTGCATAACTAGGCCCCTTGGCAATGGCAAGACATATGCTGCGGGCGGGAAAGAGCGATTGTGCGGTGCATGATGGTGCCGCGCGGCCATGCGCGCGCAACCGGAAGCGCGCCTCGCCATGCGGGCCGGCTTGCCGCGCGGCAAGGGCGCGGCTGCCGATTTTTCAGGCAAATGGATGATTTCAACATAAAAATGCCGCCCGCACCGAGGCTTGCGCATGCTGCGAGCGCGGCGGCAGCGGGTATGGTCCATTCGTCCGCTGGACCATGGGCCCGGGTTGATCTAGCAGTCCGATATTGCAGTTGCACATCAGCTGCTGCACCAGGTTCCCTGATGGGGCGCGATGTCGCATGCTTAATATCGTTTGCTGTGTTGTATATGCCGCTGTGGCGGTTCTCAGTGCCAGGTCCTGCCTGCAGGTGCGGCGCCTGCAGGGGCCGCCGAAGAGCCTGGCGCTGTGGGGCGCCGCCGCCGTGCTCTTCGCGGCGCTGATCGTGCTGCGCCTGACCGGCTTCGAGGAAGCGCTTCGAACCGCCCTGCGAACGGGCCTGGAAGCCCATGGCGACTACGCGAGCCGGCGTGAATTCCAGGCGCCCCTGGCGGCGGCCTGCGCGATCCTGGCGGCGGCGCTCGCCGTGGTGCTGTGGCGTGGACACCCGACGGGGCGCGGCCGTCGCCCCCAGCGGCTGGAGCGCTGGGCACTCTACGGGATGATCGCGATGGTGGAATTGATCTTCCTGCGCATGGTGTCCTTCCACGCGACGGACATGCTGCTCTATCGCGGCCCGCATCTGAACTGGGCCATCGACCTTGGCGCCTCCTTCGTGGTCGGGACGGCAGCCTGGCAACATGCCCGGCTGCTGTCCTCGATCCCTGGCGGCGCCGCGCGGCGGCGGCGCAAAACCTGAGCTATTTTCCAAGGCCCAGCACTTTGCGATAGGCCTCGACAAGCGGGGCCACCTGATGCGACCAACTGAGATCGCTCTCGACCCGCCGGCGCCCGTACCCGCCCATCTCGGCGCGGCGCTGGGGCGCATCCACCAGTTCGAGGATCTTGTCCGCCATGTCGACAGGGTCGTTGGCCCTGGCGTAGAGCGAGGCATCCTGCGCGGAGAAGCGCCCTTCGACGACGTCGAACTGCACGATCGGCTTCTCGAACGCCATGTATTCCATGATCTTGTTCATGGTCGACTTGTCGTTCATCGTGTTGACGCGGTCGGGGTTGACGCCCAGGTCCATCGTCGAGAGCACCTCGAACAGGTCCTGGTCGGGCGCGCGCCCGGTGAACTGGATGAAATCCGCCAGGCCGCGCCGGGCCACTTCCTCCTGGAGGCCGGAAAGGCTGGGGCCGCCGCCGACCAGGCAGAACTGGATGTCGTCGCGGCCCTTGAGGCGCACGATATGGTCGACCGTGTCGATCAGCAGGTCGATGCCTTCCTGCTCGCCCATCACGCCGACGTAGCCGACCAGATAAGGCCGCCCGTTCTTCCATTTCGGATTGGGCGCGACCCGCTTGACGCGGCTGAGGTCGGGCGCGGAACGCACCACGAAGACCTTGTCCGGGTCCATCCCGCCGCGCTCGATGGCGATCTTGCGGTAGCTGTTGTTGGTGGCGATCGAGACGTCGGCGACCTTGAAGGTCAGCTTCTCGAAGAACACCATCAGCTTCCAGAAGAAGCCGCGCTTGTCGAACTTCGCTTCGTAGAGTTCGGGATTGATGTCGTGGTGGTCGAAGATGTACTTCACGCCCAGCAGCTTGAAGGGCAGTGCGACCAGGAAGATGAGATCCGGCGGATTGCACCCCTGGATCACGTCGATCCCGCGCTTGTACCAGATCTTCCACGCAAGCACCGTTTCCCAGAACAGCGCCGCGCCGTATTCGAGGAGGAAGCCCAGCGCTCCGCTCGCTTCGATAGGGAGCGGGTGGCGATAGATTTCGACGCCGTCGATCATCTCGTAGCGCTTTTCGTATCCCTTGCCGGTCGGGCAGATGACCGCGACTTGCGCGCCGGCCGCAACGAGTGCGCGCGATTCCTGCCACACGCGCCGGTCGAAGGGCAGGGGCAGGTTCTCCACGACGATGAGGACCTTCCTGCCTTCCAGCGGACGATCCGCCGCGTCGGGCGCCCGCGCCCAATCGGCCTGAGACACTTCGGCCGTCATGCGATCGCACTCACGTCGATGACGCGCGTGTCGCCCAGGTCCAGGTCGCGCGCCAGGCGATTGGTCGCGATGGCGAGGTCGTATCCGCCGCTTTCCGCTCCGGCCTTGTCGACGAGCAGGGTCTCGATCGAGGGGAGATAGGCGTAGGCGTAACCCAGGTTCTGCCCGACGAGATTCTCGGGCTTGAGCGCGGGGTCGTAGACCTTGAGGGCGTAGCCGGCCTCGAGCAGCTTGCGTGCCATGTCGACCGCCGGGCTTTCGCGCAGGTCGTCGGTGTCGGCCTTGAACGAGAGCCCGATCAGCAGGACGCTGGCGCCGGGCCTGAGGTCGCGGGTGACGCGCAGGAACTGGTGATGCTTGTGGGCCTCGTTGGTCCGCAGCAGCGAGTCGAAGAGGTGCGTGCTCGCCCCGGTGTCGGCCGCGATGTACTGCAGCGCGCGCACGTCCTTGGGCAGGCAGGACCCGCCGAAGGGGCCGCCCGGGCGCGTGTAGTAGGGGGAGATGTTCAGCTTGGTGTCGGAGACGAAGATCTGGTGCACCTGCCGGGCGGAGATGTTCAGGTTCTCGCAGACCCGGCCGACCTCGTTGGCGAAGGCGACCTTCACCGCGTGCCAGGTATTGTCCACGAACTTGGTGATCTCCGCCTCGCGGAATCCGACGTGGAAGATCGGCGCCTCGATACCGGCATGGAGGCCTTCCATGTTGGCCGAAGGCGATCCGTCTTTGGTGCCGATCACGATCTTGGGCGGGTGGAAATAGTCCTCGATCGCAGTGGCCTCGCGCAGGAACTCGGGATTGTAGACCAGTTCCACCAGGGCATCGGCCGATTCGCCGAGCCGGGCCTCGAAGATCGGGCGGATCATCAGGTCGATCGTGCCGGGGCGCATGGTCGAGCGATAGGCGACGGTCAGCGGGCGGGTGCGGCCCGGCTTGATGGCCGCCGCGATCGAGCGCGTCACCTGGACGATGTAGCTCATGTTGTGGGCGCCATCGACGCCGCTGGGCGTTCCCACGCAGACGATGGCGATGTCGGCGTCGTCGAGCTGATCGCCGATTTCCGTGGTGGCGGTGAGCAGGCCGTCTTCATGGGCCTTGGCGACCAGATCGCCCAGTCCAGGTTCCTGGATCGGGCAGCGACCTTCGTTGAGTGCAGCCACTTTCGAAGAACTGACATCCACACCGACGACGACATGTCCCTGGCTGGAAATGCAACCTGCGGCCGTGCAACCGACGTAGCCAAGCCCAAAGATAGCTATTTTCAAGGTCTTTTAGCCCCTAATTCAATTTTCGATAGTAACATGAAGATTAGCAAGAACTGGTTGCAATCGTTGTCGAGAAGGTCTGTTACAAAGTTAGTAAACAGCCAAACTCAATATTAAATCTGCAAATGTCTTTTGTCGGTGTGACGCCAAATACGGTTGCTCTGGCAATATCCGCATGAACACGTAACAGAAATTTGCTGCGATGCAATATGTTCAACCCGGGGGATGTGGAACGCCCGTCGATCACCGGGCCGCTGCGGGTACGGGATTGCTCGGCGCGGTCTGGGCAGTGCCTGCAGGTTTCAGGGGCGGACAGGCTTGAGTATTGGTATCGCTCGCAAATTCCCGCAGATGGACCGCGCGAACTTTCATGCTGCGGTGCGTCGGGGCCTTGAGAAAATGCAGCCAGTCGCGTTCGTGCAGACGGGTGAAGACGCGCGCGCCCCGCGCGATGTCGTACCCGGCGCAGCGGGCCAGCTTCGCACCCAGGATATCGGCGCTGTCCTCGGCCGCCCGGCGCGCGCGCAGCGACATTCCGCTCCCGTCCCGGTTGATGATGTGGCCGAGTTCGTGACCAAGGATGATCGCCAGTTCGTCGTCATTCTGCGCGAATTCCACCAGCGCGAGCGTGATCGCCACATTGTCGGCATCGCTGTAGGCGTCGATGCCGCCGGCGGTCTTGAGCAGGAAGCGGGCGGCGCATCGCGAATCGCGCGGTATGGAAAACTGCAGTGGCTTGCCCTGGCGCAACACGTCCAGAACCACGGGGCGGCCGGCCGGAACCCCGGCGGTGAGTTCCTGGAGATGGTCCGCCAGCAGAGCCGGCGCCGGCGAGCGCTCGGCAAGGGTCCGCCAGTCGACCTGGTCGACCGCGACGATCTCGTCGCCCGGCCGGAGCCCTGCCCGCTCGGCGGGCCCGCCTGCGATGATCGAGGCAACCTGCGGCCGCTCGCCCAGACCCAACATGTCGCTCACCCGGGAGCGCTCCCGGGCCGGGTAGGCGCCGATGTAGTCGAATTCCGCACCGATCGGCGCGGACTGCCTGGGGCACAGGTTCGCGGCCGCGCCGTCGAGGCGCCAGCCGACCTGGGCGATCCGGTCCATCGCAACCTGCAACGGCAAGGCGGTGGGCGTCTGCGCCTGGGCGACCGGGGCAGCGAGCGAGGCGAGGCCTGCGAACCCGGCCCACGCGCCGGCAAGGACGCCGCGGCCTGATCGGCCACCCGAGCGGCTCGATCGCGGGTCGGAACGTCGGGTCAAACGGGGTCCCTTCCAGTGGAGCCCGAATGGGCGAGACGGCATCGCTTACACAGGGCAGCGATGCAGGCAAGGGATCACATGCGTCTGGGTTGGCGCTTCAGGTCGCCGTAACGGGCCCAAAGGCAGGCGAGGGATCGCCGGGACGACGTTTTTTCAGGCCCTGAAGTGATCGAGTATCCGCCTGTCCAGCGGCTCGCGGAAGCAGACGCTGACCTGGCGCGCGTCGTCGCGCCTGGCCTGCGCGGCGAAGGGGCCGACCGCGCCGATCCACAAGAGGACGTCGTCACCCAGCGCGAGCGGCGCCGCGATCGGTTCCAGGTCGCAACCGCCGTCGCCCAGGCCTGAAATGCGCACCGCGGCAGAGCCGTAGGCTCCGACGCACTCGCCGTAGAGAATTGCCGTCATTGTCTTTCAGCCGTCCGGTTTCCCGGCGTCCTCTTGTTGTCTTTTGGTCGGCTGTGCTCGGCAATGCCTCGCCCGGCCGGCGAGGCTGCGCCCCGCACCCACTCCGATAATCGTCGTAAGGGTCAGAACGGTTGCAGGCGAGCAGCAAAATAATGACGAGTGTTGTCAGGAGGGCGATAATCGGGGGGGTGAAAAAGGGATCCGCGCTCAGGCGACCTGCTCGCGCGACAGGGCGCCGTCCTTGTCCTTCGTCCTGTCCTTGCCGATCAGTGCCTGCACGAACTGTTCGCGCCAGTGGATCACGTCCTCCTCCCGCACCGAGGCGAGGAGCTTGGCATGGCGGCGCTTGCGTTCGGGCAGCGGCATGTCGAGCGCGCGCTTGATCGTCTCGGCGACGTGCTCGACCGAGTGCGGGTTGACCAGCAGCGCGTCCTTGAGCTGTAGCGCCGCGCCCGCGAACTGCGAGAGGATCAGCACGCCGGGGTCCTCGGGATCCTGCGCGGCGACATATTCCTTGGCGACGAGGTTCATGCCGTCGCGAAGCGGGGTGACGAGGCCGATGTCGGCGGCGCGGTAGTACCCCGCCAGCATCGCGCGGTCGTAGCCGCGGTTGACGTAGCGGATCGGCACGAAGTTCACGTCGGCGTGGGCGCCGTTGATGTGGCCGGTCTTGCGCTCGAGGTCCTCGCGGATCTGCTGGTAGCTGGCAACGTCGCCCCGGCTCGGCGGGGCGATCTGGAGCAGCACGGCATCCCCGGCCTGCTCGGGATAATCGCTAAGGAACCGCGCGAAGCCCTCGAACCGCTCGCCCAGACCCTTGGAATAGTCGAGCCGATCGACGCCGATCAGGATCTTGCGGCCGCGAACGCTGGACTTCAGTGCCTTGTAGGCATCCTGTGCTTCCTGGCTGGCGGCGGCCTGGGTGAACTCGGCGTAGTCGATGCCGATCGGGAAGGCGCGGGCGACGACCTTGCGGCCCTTGTAGTCGATCGAATTGTCGAGATTGACCTTCAGGCCCATCTCCTTCTGGACGTAGTGCAGGAAGCTCTCCAGCCATTCGACGGTCTGGAAGCCGAGCACGTCGTATTCCAGCATCGAGGCGACCAGCCGCTCATGGAAGGGCAGCGAGGCCAGCAGGCGGGTCGGCGGCCAGGGCGTGTGCAGGAACAGGCCCATGCGGTTCTTCACGCCCTTCCCGCGCAGGATCGAGCCGAGCGGAAGCAGGTGGTAGTCGTGGACCCAGACGAGGTCGTCGGGCTCGATCAGCGGTAGCACCGAATCGGCGAAGCGCTCGTTCACCCGCTCGTAGCCCTCGCCGAAGTTGCGGTCGTATTCGGTGAGGTCGATGCGGTAGTGGAACAGCGGCCAGAGCGTGCGGTTGGCGTAGCCGTTGTAATACTCGTCGATGTCCTGCGGCTCGAGGTCGATCGTCGCGGTGGTGACGTCGTCGTTGCGCTGCATGTCGAGGTGGCCGGTGAACTCGGCGGTTTCCTGGCCCGACCAGCCGAACCAGATGCCCCGGTGCTCGCGCAGCGCGGAGTTGAGCGCCACCGCGAGCCCGCCCTGTGCGCCTGCGGCGCCGGCGGCCTTGGGGACGCTGACGCGGTTGGAGATGACGATCAGACGGCTCATGTTACTTCCTCGGTCGCGCCGCTGCGGCGCATCGTGTTCAGGCGCCGCGATCGGCGCGCTTCTGGGGGGAGGGCCGGCGCGGTCAACGCCAGTCCCGCCACGACCGGGACAGCTGCCCGGCGCAATTGATGATGCCGACCAGCGAGTAGGTCTGCGGGAAGTTGCCCCACAGCTCGCCGGTCTCGAAATCCATGTCCTCCGACAGCAGGCCGGACCTGGTGCGGTGGGCCAGCATCGCCTCGAAGATGCGCCTGGCCTCCTCGTCCTCGCCGCTGCGGTGGAGCGCCTCGATCAGCCAGAAGGTGCAGATGTTGAAGGCGGTCTCGGGCAGGCCGAAGTCGTCCTCGTTGTCGTAGCGCAGCATGTGCTCGCCGCGCCGGAGCGCCTTCTGGACGGCCTTGAGCGTGGCCTTGAACTTGGGGTCGTCGGCCGGGAGATAGCGCAGCTCGACCATCTGCAGCAGGCTGGCGTCGAGCTGGCTGCCGCCGAAGCTGGCGGCGTAGTGCCCGCCCGCCTCGTGGCCCTCGATCGCATGCCAGGCGCCTGCGTCGATGTTGGCGCGCACGGTGTCGGCCCGCTCGCGCCAGAGCACGGCGCGGTCGGTGAGGCCGATGTGTTCGGCGGCGTTGGCGAGGCGGTCGCAGGCGGCCCAGCTCATCACGCTGGAGTAAGTATGGACCGCCGTGCGGGTGCGCAGCTCCCACAGGCCGGCGTCGGGCTGGTCGTGGGTCTTCCACGCCATCTCGCCGACCTGCTCCAGCTCGCGGAAGTCGTGCTCGGTGGCGATGCGCAGCAGGCGCTGGTCCCAGAACGCCTGGATCGAGGGGAGGACGATCTGGCCGTAGCAGTCGTTCTGGACCTGGTAATAGGCAGCATTGCCGATGCGCACCGGGCCGGTGTCGCGGTAGCCGGGAAGGTCGGGGGCCTCCCACTCGATGATCTCCTTGGCCCCGCTCACCGCGTAGAGTGGCTGGATCACGCCTTCCGGCGCGTCGGCGACGATGTTGCGCAGGTACCCGAGGTACTTCTCCAGCACGTCGAGCGCGCCGAGGTGGTTGAGCGCCTGCACGGTGTAGTAGGCATCGCGGATCCAGCAGTAGCGGTAGTCCCAGTTGCGCATCGAGCCCGGCGCCTCGGGGATCGAGGTGGTGAGCGCGGCGACGATCGCACCGGTTTCCTCGTGCTGGCACAGCTTGAGGGTGATGGCGGCGCGGATCACCGCGTCCTGCCAGTCGAGCGGGGTGGCGAGCCCGCGCACCCATGTCCGCCAGTAATCGCCGGTCTGCTGGAGCATCGTCTCGACATCGTGCCCGACATCGCCGGCGAAGGGCTCGTCGGGGCCGAGGAAGAAGTGCAGCGCCTTCTCCAGCCGGAACCATCGCTCGTCGAGCACGTAGCCGACCGGGGCGTCGGTGGTCAGGCGCAGGGTGTTGCGCTCGACGAGGTAGCGGATGTGGTTCGAGCCCTGCGTGATGGGGGCGAGCTTGGCGCCGTAGCCGCTCATCGGCGTGAGGATCGTGCGGATGCGCGGGACGCCCGCCACGGGCCGCACGATGCGCGCGAAGGCGACGGGGCGGTAAGTCCGGCCCGCCCGTTCGAAGCGCGGCGAGAAGTCGAAGATCTCGACCGCGCCGCCGTTCGCGTCCTCCAGCCGGGTGACGAGGATCGGGGTGTTGCGCAAGTAGCGCTGGCTGACGGAGACCTGGTTCTCCAGCTCGAAGCGCCAGGTGCCGGCGTCCTGCCCCTTGTTGCCGCGCAGGAGCGCACAGAAGGTCGGGTCGCCGTCGACGCGCGGGACGCAGCCCCAGACGATCGCGCCCGCCTCGTCGATCAGGCCGCTGACCTGGCAGTTGCCGATCGGCCAGAGCTCGAGCGAGCTGGCATCGGGAGCGGCCCTGGATTCTTGGGGGAGCATGTCGGCGTCGAGTGCGGTCATGGGCGGGTGTTTCCTTCGAGTCCGGCTTTCAGCCATGCATGGACGGCGGCGACGCCGGGCAGGCGCGCCGCCGCGGCGGTGGGCCGCATCGCTCCCACGAGCACGCCCTGTCCGCCGAGGCGGCTGACGGCGTGGAAGGCGTCCTCGTCGGTCACGTCGTCGCCGAGGAACAGCGGGGTGCTGCCGGCGAAGGCGGGCAGGCCCATGAAACGCGCGGCGGCGGTGCCCTTGTCGGAGCCCGGCATCGCCAGTTCGATGACCTGCTTGCCATGCTTCATCGCCAGCCCGGCCGCCGAGGCGAGACCCTGCGCGCAGGTGAGCAGGCCTTCCAGCGCCTCGGGATGGTGGCGGTAGTGGACCGCGACGCTGAACGGCTTGGGCTCCACCAGCAGGCCGCCGTTGGCTGCGGCGAAGTCCTCGAAGGCGGCGACGACTTCATGCGGCAGCGGCTCGGCGAGCGGCTCGATCCCGGCGGCGGCGGCGCGGCGGAACTCGCCCCCGTGCGATCCGGCGACGGCGACTTCGACCGGACCCAGCAGTGCCTCGAGCGCGGCGATGGAGCGGCCGGTGACGATCGCCAGCCGCCCGTCCAGCCGCAGCGACAGCTCGGCCAGCATCGCGGCAAGGTAAGGCGCGACCACGACGTCGCCGGGATGCTCGGCGATTTCGACCAGAGTGCCGTCGAAGTCGAGGAACAGCGCGCTGGCGGCGATGTCGAGCGGCGCGGGCGGGGGCAGGTCGGCGGGCAGGGCGCCGCCCGTTGCCGGCGCGCGCGCGGTCGGGGAAAGCGTGGCTTCAAGATCGGTCATCGTCGTTCGGTCTCGCCCCCGGGAATACGTGAGACTGGCTGGGTGCGCCGCGAAATCACGCGCAAGCATCGACCGGGCGACGCAGTCCGCCGCCCGTCCTGAAAGGACCCAACGACCGGCGCCCCGGGATGTTCCCGCCGACGCTGCCGCGGTGCAACACGCCCGCCATCAAGCGGCGTTATGGAGCAGGGGCACAAGATATTGACCGCAACTTTTTGCATGTGCGAATAAAATCGCAACCATCGTGGAGCCGGACGTCTTTGGCACTTGCCTGATCGTCTGGCACACGCTTTGGATGCAACCGGTGTGCCGCTCGCGGCGCAGGCCGGAACACGCGCGAAAGGCATGGAATGAAGAAAATCGTGGCATTCGACCTCGACGGGACCCTGGCGCTGAGCAAGCAGCCGCTGACCGACGAGATGGCGGACCTCTTCGCGCAGCTCCTGACCGTCGCGCAGGTCGCGGTGATCTCGGGCGGGGACTGGCCGCAGTTCGAAAAGCAGGTCGCCAGCCGCCTGCCGGCGCATGCCGACCTCTCGCGCCTGTGGATGATGCCCACCAGCGGCGCCAAGCTCTACCGGCACGGCGAGGGCGCGTGGCAGCCGATCTACGCCGAACTCTTCACCGAGGCGCAGAAGACCGAAATCCTCGAAGCCTTCGACGCCTCGTTGGCAGCGACCGGCTTCACGCCCGAGGAAGTCTGGGGCGAGCGGATCGAGGATCGCGGCAGCCAGATCACCTTCTCCGCGCTCGGCCAGCAGGCCCCGCTCGAAGCCAAGGAAGTGTGGGACCCCGACTTCGCCAAGCGCAAGGTGATCCAGGCCGACCTCGTCAAGCGCCTGCCCGGCGTCTCGATCAACCTCGGCGGCGCGACTTCGGTCGACGTGACCCAGCCCGGCGTCGACAAGGCCTGGGGCCTGCGCCGCCTGGCCGAGCACAGCGGCGTCGCCGAGGCCGACATCCTGTTCATCGGCGACGCCATCTTCCCCGGCGGCAACGATTATCCGGCGAAAGCCATGGGCCTCGACACCGTCTGCGTGCGCGATCCGGCCGACACCGCCAACGTCATCACCGCCATCGTCGCCTGCCAGAAGGGGTGATTGACGCGGGTGTGCCGAAAGGCCGTCCAGAGGCGGCGCATCTGCCGAAAGACCGTCGTCCCAGCGAAAGCTGGGACCGCTGGCCGGCGTTCGGCGAGCCCTTTCCGACGGCCGCTGCGGCACCGCGCCCCGCCGAAAGCTGGCGCGGCCCGGCCAGCGGTCCCCGGTCGAGCCGGGGACGACGAGGGTTTTACCGCTGATGCCGGCATTCTACCTCACCCTGCTTGCAGTTCTGCTCGCCGGCCTTGGCGCGCGGGACCAAGGCATCGTCGCCGGCCTCGCCTCCCGGCAGGGTCGGCGACCGGCGGTCCTGATCATCGCGATCGCAGCGTCGGTGCTCACCGCGCTCCTCGCCGCCTACGCGGCGCAGTTCATGCTGGAACGCTTGCCGCCGCCGGCGCGGACGATCTTTGCCGCCATCGCGCTGGGACTCGCCGGGCTCGAATCGATGGTGCTGGTCCCGCGCCAGACCCCGCGCGAGCCGACAAATTCGCTCGGGGCGCTGGCGCTGGTGCTGGTGGCCCGGCAGGTCATGGACTCGCCCCGCTTCGTCATCTTCGGCCTCGGCGTGGGCCTTGCCGGGCCGTGGTATGCGGGAGCAGCCGGTGCATTGGGCAGCACGATCCTCGCCGCCTTCGCCTGGGCGCGTCCAGACCTGCTGGCGCTGCCGGCCGCCCGCTGGATCCGCCGCGCCGCCGGGGGAGTGCTCCTGCTGACGGCCACGGCACTGTTCCTTTCGGAATTCGGCATTCTCTGATCGACAATGGCGATCGAACCGGGGCTTCTCTTTCGCGTTTCCGGTTCGTATCACTGTTCACAACACACCGCAGAAGAGGGAATCGACATGACTTCCAAGGACAACTCGAAGGCCGCGCTGATCGACAGCCTCAACGGCCTGCTGGCCGACACCTTCGCGCTCTACGTCAAGACCAAGAACTTCCACTGGCACGTGCGCGGTCCGCAGTTCCACGACCTGCACCTGCTGTTCGACGCGCAGGCGACCGAAGTGTTCGGCCTGACCGACCTCATCGCCGAGCGCGTGCGCAAGCTGGGCGGCACCACGCTGACCTCGATCGGCGCGATCGGCGCCAAGTCGACGATCAAGGACGAGGACGACACCAAGCTCGACGCGATGGCCATGGTCAAGGCCCTGTTCGAGGACAACTCGGCCTATGTCGAGACGCTGAAGGCGACCAAGGAACTGGCCGGCGAAGCGGGCGACAACGCCACCGACGGGATCATCGACGACTGGACCGACCAGGCCGAACAGCGCGCCTGGTTCCTGCGCGAGATCATCGCCTGACGGTTCCGAAACGGGCGGGGGAGTGCTAGGGCCTCCCCCATGCCCGACATAGACCTGATCGAAGGCGCCGACGACGGCGCCATTGCCGCCTGGTTCGCCGCGCGCCTGCGCGCCGCGCTGGCGGTTTCGCCCGAAATCGCCGTGACCGTGCCCGGCGGGTCCACCCCCTTCCCGATCTTCGACCGGCTGGCGCGGGAAGACCTGCCCTGGCCGCGCATCGCGGTGTGGCCGGGCGACGACCGCATCGTTCCCGAGGACCATCCCGCCAGCAACGTCGGCAAGATCCGCGCCCGGCTGGAGCCGGCGGGCGCGCGCATCGTGCCGCTCGCCGAGGACGCGCAGCCGCCGCATTTCGCTGTCGCCTGGCTCGGCATGGGCGGGGACGGGCACGTCGCCTCGCTGTTTCCCAATACCGATCCGCGCACCGATGACCCGCTCGCGGTGCGCCGCCTGACTCCCGATCCGCTCCCGCCCGAAGCGCCGTTCGACCGCCTCAGCCTCACCATCCCGGCGCTGGTCGACAGCGACGAGATCGTCTTCGTGATCCGGGGCGCGGACAAGCGCGCGGTGTTCGACGCGGCAATGCGCGGCGAGCACGACCTGCCCGTCGCCCGCCTGCTGCGCGCGGCGCACCACAAGGTCACCTGCTTCTGCTGAACCCCATCCCGCCGGCGCTGCACCGGGCGCTCTATCGGCTGGCGCACGGGGTGCGGGCGCAGGTCTGGCGGGTGTGGAAGCCCCGGCTCGACGGGGTGCGCGTGCTGGCCATCGACGCCGAGGGGCGCGTGCTGCTGGTGCGCCATTCCTACGGGCCCTCCGCGTGGATGCCGCCCGGTGGCGGCCTGCGCCGCGGGGAGGACCCGCTGCAGGCAGGCCTGCGCGAACTTGCGGAAGAGACCGGGTGCGCCCTGTCGGAGGTCCGGTTGATCGAAACCCGGCCGGAGCCGCTGCACGGGGCGCGCAACCTCGTGCGGATCGTGGCGGGAAGGGCGCAGGGGGAGCCCCGGCCCGACGGGCGCGAAATCGTCGCGGCCTGCTTCTTCGCGCTCGACGCGCTTCCCCCGGACATGCTGCGGGGCCACCGCCGCGCGCTGCCGCTCTGGGTGCGGACCTACCTACTGCTCGGCGATCCGGCCCCGGCAACCCCAGCAGGCGAATAGCGCGGCGACCAGCGAGGCGGGCAGCCCGATTTCCAGCAGGATCGCCCAGACCTTCGGATCGCGAAAGTCGCCGGGCGGATGTCCCTGGATGAACACCCAGAGCGCGATCCCCCACAGGGGCGACGTGGCCGACAGCACGAACACCGCGCGGATGCCGGCCGGGAGCAGGGTATGGACCGCGAAGCGGTTCGCGCCCCCGATCAGGGCGATCCAGACCAGCGGAACCGCCAGAACGATCACGGTTGGAGTGCTCATGCCGGGTGCCATATCATCCGCAGCGGGCCGACGCCACGTCATGCCGGCGCACTAAGTGGGCGCTAAGTGGGCGCTATTGCAGTCACAGCAGCGACAGCTGGCCGTCCTTTGCCGGTCGCCGCGCCTCGTCCTCACCCCGCTCCAGCGCCGAGAGCGTGA
The DNA here is from genome assembly GCF_059416165.1 of Novosphingobium sp. GW821-FHT09E05. Lineage (NCBI taxonomy): Bacteria > Pseudomonadati > Pseudomonadota > Alphaproteobacteria > Sphingomonadales > Sphingomonadaceae > Novosphingobium > Novosphingobium sp. GW821-FHT09E05. The sequence goes on along the minus strand of NZ_JBWKOQ010000002.1, from coordinate 202,288 downwards.
GGCCCATCAGGCGGATCGGCTGGGGCAGCGGCAGGTGATCCTCCAGCAGCGCGTGGCCGATGGCCGAGAACTCCGCCTTGTCGGCGACGAAGTGGGGCAGCGACCGGGCGCGGGTAAGTGTTTGAAAATCGGCGTATCTCAGCTTCATCGTCACCGTACGGCCCCGCGTTTGCGCCCGCTCGATCCGCTCCCACACGACATCGACGATGTGGTCCATCGTCTCGCGCAGCGCCTGGGGATCGACGATGTTCTCGAAGAAGGTGCGCTCTCCGCCGACAGACTTGCGCTGCCGGTCCGCCCGCACCTGCCGCAAGTCGACACCCCGAGCGGCACGGAACAGATACTCCGCAAAACTGCCGAAATTGGCGCGCAGAAAGGCGAGATCCTTGGCGGCGAGGTCCGCCCCGGTCTCGATGCCGAGCCGCGCCATCTTCTCGGCGCCACGCGGCCCGACGCCGTGGAAGCGGCGCACCGGCAGCCCCGCCACGAAAGCCGCGCCCTCGCCGGGGCGGATGACGCACAGGCCGTCGGGCTTGTTCTGGTCGCTGGCGAGCTTGGCGATGAACTTGTTGTACGAGACCCCCGCGCTCGCGGTCAGCTGGGTGTCGGCCTTGATGCGGCGGCGGATTTCCTGCGCGATACGGGTGGCCGAGCCGATGCCCTTGAGGTCGGCGGTGACATCGAGGTACGCCTCGTCGAGCGAGAGCGGCTCCACATGCGGGGTGTAGTCGAGAAAGATCGCGCGGATCTGCTGGCTGACCTCGCGGTAGACCTCGAAACGCGGCTTGCGGAATATGAGGTCGGGACACAGCCGCACCGCGCGGGACGAGGGCATCGCCGAGCGTACCCCGAAACGCCGCGCCTCGTAGCTCGCCGCCGCCACCACGCCGCGTCCCGATGAGCCGCCCACTGCCACCGGAAGGCCCCGGATCGAGGGGTCGTCGCGTTGCTCGACGCTTGCATAGAAGGCATCCATGTCGACGTGGATGATCTTGCGCAGGCCCTCGGCCTCGTCCTCTTGCGCGTGGTGTTCATCCTGCGGTGACATGCCGCCGCATATAACGTCTTCTGTCGCGAAAGCGCTATCGTCCGCGCAATTTGGGCTGGCTAACCACGGATAACTGCGGCATGCGCGTGCCCATGCATTCCCCCGATGCCCGTCCGGCCCAGTTCCCCATGAAGGAACTGGAGTTCGTCGCCATGATGGCGTCCCTGCAGGCGTTGCAAGCGCTCGCGATCGACGTCATGCTCCCTGCGCTCGGCGCGATCAGCAAGGATCTGCAGCTGGCCGATCCCAACCAGCGGCAGTTGATCATAGGCGTGTTCCTGATCTGCTCTGGCCTCGGCTCGCTGTTCCCCGGCGCACTGGCGGACCGGTTCGGACGGCGTCCCGTGGTGCTCTGCGCCATCGGCGCCTACGTGCTGCTGTCGCTGCTCTGCGCCATTGCCGGCAGCTTCGAGTTGCTGCTGGCGGCACGCGGGGTGATGGGGCTGGTGACCTCGGCGATGATGGTCATGCCGATGACGATCCTGCGCGACCGTTTCGACGGCGACCGCATGGCGCGCACCCAGTCGCTGATCGCGATGACCTTCATGGTGGTGCCGATGATCGCGCCGATGCTTGGCCAGACGGTACTGCTGTTCGCAGGCTGGCGCTGGATCTTCGGGATCATGGGCGTGCTGGCCACCTGCGTGTTCACCTGGGTTTTCCTACGCCTTCCCGAGACGCTGCATCCCGAATTCCGCCAACCGGTGAAACTCAAGGTCATCGCCGGCAACATGGGCCTCGCCCTGCGCGAACGCGCGGCACTGGGCTACTTCCTCGGCGCGGCGTTCATGCAGGGGGCGATGTTCGGCTACCTCAACAGCGCGCAGCAGCTGGTGGGTGAACATTTCGGTGCCGGCACGCTGTTCCCGGTGCTGTTCGGCGGCATGGCCTTGGTCATGGCCTGCACCAACTTCGCCAACTCGCGCATCGTCGAGCGCTTCGGCGCGCGCCGGGTGTCCCATGCGGCGATGCTGACGTACATCGTCCTCGGTGCGATCCACCTGTTCTTCGCGTTCCGGGGGGAGGGCCTGTGGACTTTCTTGCCGCTGATGACGCTGAGCATGTGCATGATGAGCTTCACCGGCTCGAACTTCCAGGCCATCTCGCTCCAGCCTTTCGCCCGGATTGCAGGGGCGGCGGCGTCGGTCATGTCGTTCGTGCGGGTGGTCTTCGGGGCGATCCTGGGATCGCTGATCGGCCAGGCCTACGACGGCACGGCGCGACCTATTCTGGCAGCGATGGTGTTCTGCGGCCTGAGTGCGCTGATACTGGTGCTCTATTCCGAGCACGGACGGCTGTTCCGCCGGGTCAATCCGCCCGAATATTATCGTAACAAGCCGCCGCTGGTCGAGCCCTGAGCGGCACGCGGCCGCCCAGGGCCTGAAACCTAGACGCCGCGGCGGCCGCGGAACAGCTGCACCAGGCCGACGATGATCGCGAGCACCAGCAGCAGGTGGATCACCGCGCCCGACACCTTGAACACGACCAGCCCCAAAATCCAGAGCACGAAGAGAATGGCGGCGATAGTGAACAGCATGGGGTTTCTCCTGAGGGTTACTCCGAGGCAACGCGCGGAAACGACCAAGGCTCCCACATGTGTTTCTCGAATGTAACGTAAGGGCATCCCCGATCGCGCTTCCCCTTCTGCCGCAACCGGAGGGGCTGCTTCAGATTTTGGGCGGATTCTTTCGCGCCAAAGCTGCGAGTTCGCGGCGGGATAAGGCCGGCTTCGCCGCTTCTTCCGGCTCGTTGCAGGCCTGGGCGAAGGCCTGCGCCACCATCGTCAGCTTCCGGCCCTTGCCGATGACGACGCGGTGGTCCCAGGCGTGGGCGCCGAGGCGCTCGACCTCGCGGGCGATGCCGCCGTAGATGTTGGCGGCGGAGAGCACCGCCCAGCGCTGGCGGAAGGCAAGGCGGGCGGCGCCGATGCGCGCCGAGGCCTCGTACTCCCGCGCCAGCTGGCAGGCGCGGGCGACCTGGGGGACGAGGGCGTGGCGGTAGTGCGGCTTGGTCACTTCGCCGGGCGGGATGTCCGCCTCGGACAGCCATTCGACGGGCAGGTAGCAGCGCCCGTTGGCGTCGTCCTCCCACACGTCGCGCACGATGTTGGCGAGCTGGAAGGCGAGGCCGAGGTCGCAGGCGCGGTCGAGGGTGTTCTCGTCGTCCGCGGCCACGCCCATGACGGCGGCCATCATCACCCCCACAGCTCCGGCCACATGATAGCAGTAGCGCAGCATGTCGGCTTCAGTGCGCGGGCGCCATTCGGCGGCGTCTAGCGCGAAGCCGGCGAGCACGTCCTCGACCATGGCGGGTGTCACCGGGGTCTCGCGCATCAGCTGGCCCAGCGCGTCGAAGGCAAAGGAGCCGGTCGCCTCGCCCGCCATGGCGAGGTCGGTGAGTGCGCGGATGGTGGCGAGGCGCGATTCGGGGTCGAGCCGGGTGCCCGGCGGTCCCGGTTCGGCAGCATGGCCGTGGTCCTGCTCGTCGGCGATGTCGTCGCAGGCGCGGCACCAGGCGTAGAGCAGCCAGACCCGCTCGCGCGTCTCGCGATCGAACAGGCGGCTGGCCGAGGCGAAGCTCTTGGAGCCGAGGCGGATCGATTCGTGCGCGGCGAGGACGAGGGCGGCGCGGCTGCCCGTCATGTCGGCCATGCCGCCATGCCTTCCCTCGTCATTGCGAGCGTAGCGAAGCAATCCAGGGCGGTGCCGCGGCGCCCTGGATTGCCGCGGCCCTGCGGGCCTCGCAATGACGAAAGAGAGAGGTGCGGCAGGGCTTCCGCAATCACAGCGTATTCGGATCCATGTTCACGATCGGCACGATCGGTTGGTGCGCGCGCATGCGGATCAGCAGGGGGTCGAGCTCGGTGTCGTCGAGAATGATGCCCTGGTGCGCGGGGCGCACGAAGCCGACTTCGGCCATGTGGCGGTTGAAGGCGAGCAACCCGTCGTAGAAGCCGAAGGCGTTGAGCACGCCGACTGGCTTGTTGTGGTAGCCGAGCTGCGACCAGCTCACCGCTTCCCACAGCTCGTCCATGGTGCCCACCCCTCCGGGGAGGACGAGGAAGCCGTCGGAGAGGCGAGTGAAGGCGGCCTTGCGCTCGTGCATGTCGGCGACGATGGTGAGTTCGCAGTCGTAGTTGGCGACTTCGCCGCCGCGCCCGTTTCCGCCCACCAGCGCCTCGGGAATGACGCCGAGGACTTCGCCGCCGGCCAGCAGCGCGCCGCCCGCGACGGCGCCCATCAGGCCGAGCCGGCCGCCGCCGTAGACGACGCCGATGCCCTGCTGGGCAAGCGCGGTGCCGACGTCGCGGGCGAGTTCGACGTAGCGGGGGTCGGCGGGGGTGGCGGAACCGCAGTAGACGGCGAGGCGCTTCATTTCAGTCTTCGACTTTCACATTCACGGGCGTGCCGTCCGACAGATCATGAGTCTGGCGGGCGATGTCGCCGGATAGGTAGATGAGATCGACGAGGTCGATCCGGATCAGGTTTTCGTGGGCGTAGTCACCGGCGACCATCGCCTGCGGCCTCAGCGAGTAGACCTCGCCGATGGCGGGCGGGCCGAGCCGGGCGGCGGCGGCATCGACCAGCGCGTCGGCGCGCCAGACGACCTGCACGTCCTCGCGCGCCATGTGGGCGGCGGCGGCGGCCTCGTCCCCCAGCGCCATTACCACGCCGACGTCGGGGTCGAGGTAGTGGAACAGGCCGGCACGGTCGGTGACGAGCATGTGGCCCATGAGGCTATGCGTGATCACCTCGGCGAATTCCACGCCGGTCCAGCCCCAGGCGCTGCGCAGCGCGTGGAGTTCGCGGCTCACCGCAGGTCTTCCAGCATCAGCTTGGCGGTCGCCTTGGCGCTGCCGACGACGCCGGGGATGCCAGCGCCCGGATGGGTGCCCGCGCCGACGAGGTAGAGGTTCTTCAGCTTGTCGTCGCGGTTGTGGCCGCGGAAGAAGGCGCTCTGCGTCAGGATCGGCTCAAGGCTGAAGGCATTGCCCTTGTAGGCGCCGAGGTCCGCCTGGAAATCGGGCGGGGCGTAGTGGAAGCGGGTGACGATGCGGTCCTCGATGTCGGGGATCAGGCGGCGGCCCACTTCGGCGATGACGCGCGCCTCGAGGATCGGCCCGACTTCGTCCCAGTCGATCGGCAGCTTGCCCATGTGGGGGACCGGGACGAGCGCGTAGAACGTGCTCTTGCCGGTCGGCGCCATCGAGGGATCGGTGACGGTCGGGTGGTGGAGGTAGATCGAGAAGTCGCGCGGAAGCACGCCATGCTCGAAGATGTCCTCGAGCAGGCCCTTGTAGCGCGGGCCGAACAGGATGGTGTGGTGCGGGATGCCGGGCCAGGTGCCCTCGAGCCCGAAGTGGACGACGAACAGGCTGGGCGAATAGCGCTTCTTGGCTAGCTTCTTGGCCATCTCCTTGCCGCGCACGGTATCGGCCAGCAGGGTTCCGTAGGTGTGCATGAGATCGCCGTTGGAAGCCACCGCGTCGAAGCGTTCGCGCCAGCCGCTCTCGCACTCGACCTCGGTGACCTGGTCGCCGATGGTGTGGACGCGGGCGACCTTGTCACCGATGCGCAGGGTGCCGCCGAGCCGCTCGAACAGCGCGGCCATGCCCTGCGCCAGCTTGTTGGTGCCGCCCTTGGTCCACCAGACGCCGCCGTCCTTCTCCAGCTTGTGGATCAGGGCGTAGATGGCGCTGGTGGTCATCGGGTTGCCACCGACCAGCAGGGTGTGGAACGAAAGCGCCTGGCGCAGGTGCTCGTCCTTCACGAAGTGCGAGACCATGGAATAGACCGAGCGCCACGCCTGGTAGCGGATCATCGCCGGCGCGGCCTTGATCATGCTGGAGAAGTCGAGGAACGCCTCGTGCCCGAGCTTGACGTAGCCTTCCTGCCAGACCCCGGCGGAATATCTCAGGAAATCCTCGTAGCCGGTGAGGTCGTCGGGGCTGACGCGGGCGATCTCGCGGCGCAGCGCGGCCTCGTCGTTGCCGTAGTCGAAGACGACGCCGTCGGTCCAGTTGAGGCGGTAGAACGGCGAGACCGGCATGAGCGTGACGTCGTCCGCCATGTCGTGCCCCGACAGCGCCCAGAGTTCGCGCAGGCAGTCCGGGTCGGTGACGACGGTGGGGCCGGCGTCGAAGGTGAAGCCATCGCGCTCCCACTGGTAGGCGCGGCCGCCGATCTTGTCGCGCGCCTCGATCAGGGTGGTGGCGATGCCGGCGCTCTGCAGGCGGATGGCGAGCGAGAGGCCGCCGAAGCCGGCGCCGATGACACAGGCGCGTTTCATGCGGTGGTGTTCCCAATGTTGCCGAGGTCGGCGAGCGGCCGGCCATGCCCGGCCAGGCTGGCGATCGCCGCGCCGACCGGCACCGGCGGCTTGCCCGCGAGGATGCGGGCCATGTCGAGCGGGGTCGAACGGCCGGCGTAAAAGCGTTCGATCAGCGCTTCGGGCAGGGTGTAGAAGCGCGCCAGCATGCGCCAGCGGTCAGGCCCGTCCGAGGCGCCGAAAAGCATACGGCTCAACATCCGGTAAAAGCGTCCTTCGCGCCAGTGCTGTGCGGCCCAGTCATGACTGATCGTTCCTAGTCTCTCGCCCGAGAGGTTGTCGAGCGTGGTGAGGTAGAGGGCAAATCTTACCGCATCGGGAATCGAGTAGGATGTTAAAGGATGGCAAAGCGCGGCGCGGGTGCCGGCGCGGGCGAGGTCTCCTCCCAAGGCCCAGAACGCGGGGAAGTTCCCGGTCGCGATGACGGGGAGGACGCCGGTTTCCTCGTAGGCCACGCTCTCGACCTGCCAGCCTGCGCCGGCCGCGTAATCGGCGATGCGCGCGCGCAGGACCGGAAGGTCTAGGGCGGGGGCGTCGGAATAGTAGGTGTCTTCCACGAAGACCTCGGTGTCCGAGAAGGGCAGGCAGTAGACGAAGCGGTAGCCGTCGAGCTGTTCGACGGTGGCATCCATCACAACCGGCTGGGTCAACCCGTGCGGAGCCGCGAGCCGCAGGGTGTGGCCGACGAATTTCTGCCAGCCGCCGGCCATGTGGGGGAGACCGTGTGTACCGCGGGCATCGATCACGCCGCCGGCGGTGAACGTGCGGCCATCGGTGAGGGTGACCCGTGTCGGCGAGGCGCTTGCCACCTCCGCGCCGGTCACGATGCGGTTGGCGGGGAGGGCGGCGCGCACCGCGGCATCAAGGCGCTCGCTGGTGGCGCTGCGGTAGGGGGTGGCGAGACGGCGTTCGGACGCTCCGGGAAAGCGGACGGTATAGCCGTCCCAGCGCGCGGCGATCAGCGGCTCGACGAGGGCCTGTGCCTTGCCGGCCACGTCGCTCGCGAAGAACGACCACACGTGGCGGCCGCCGAGGCGCTCGCCCTGCTCAAACAGCATGACCGAAAGTTCGGGTCGATGCGCGGCCATGGCGAGCGCGATCAACCCGCCGGCGAGCCCGCCGCCGAGGATCGCGAGGTCGCAGGAGACCCGACCGGGAAAGTGGTTTTTCGAGTTATCGCCGGGTGATTGCCGCATGTTCGCCACGCTTAGGGGCTGCGAACGATTGCTGCAACTTGGCAGCTTGTGTGCTTTGTAGCATGCTGGTCATGATGACAGGGGCACTGACCATTTGCGACGCATCGTTGGACGATGCGGCCGCCATCGCCGAGATCTACGCACACTACGTGCTGGAGAGCACTGCGACGTTCGAAACCGTCCCTCCGGACGAGGACGAATCGCGTCGCCGCCTGAGCGAGTTGCTCGACGGCGGCTACCCCTTCCTCGTGACCCGCGACGAGGCGGACCGCGTGCTCGGCTTCGGCTTCGCGCATCGCTATGGGCCGCGCGCCGGGTACCGCTACAGCGTCGAGACGACGATCTACGTGCGCAAGGACAGCGTCGGGCGCGGCATCGGCAGCGCGCTGCTGAGCGAACTCCTGTTCGAATGCGAGAAGCGCGGCTTCCGCCAGGCCTTCGCCGTGATCGCCGCGTCCGAGCCGACCTCGGTCGTGCTCCATGCCCGCGCCGGCTTCTTCCCCGTCGGTACGCTGGCGGCGGCGGGCTGGAAGCACGGGCAGTGGCTGGACGTATTTCTGATGCAGCGCCGCCTCGGCGTGGGGGCCGACACCTTGCCCGAGGACGATTCTGCTGCGATCGCCTGACGCCGTGTATCTTACACCGCTGTGGCCGCATGCCCGCGCTGCGCTCGTCGCAGGGTTGGTGGCGCTGGTGCTGCTCATCGTCGAACTGGCGATGGGCCGTCCCCCGCTCTGCACTTGCGGGATGGTCCGGTTCTGGGCAGGCGAAGTCGCATCGCCGCAGAACAGCCAGCAGGTCGCCGACTGGTACAGCTTCAGCCACGTCATCCACGGACTGCTGTTCTACGCCGCCGCGCATCTGCTGTGGCACCGCCTGGGCCTCGCGCGGCATCTGTCCGTGCGCTGGGCGCTGCCGGTCGCAGTCCTGTTCGAGAGCCTGTGGGAAGTGCTGGAGAACTCCCCGGTCATCATCGACCGTTACCGCGCAGTGACGATAAGCTACGGTTACAGCGGCGATAGCGTGCTGAATTCACTGTCGGACGTGGGCTGGATGACGATCGGCTTCCTGGTCGCCGCGCGCATTCCGGCCTGGGCGAGCGTGGTCATCGCGCTGGCCTTCGAGGCGTTCACGCTCGCGATGATCCGCGACAACCTCGCTCTCAACGTGCTGATGCTGATCTGGCCGCTTGGCGCGGTGCGCGACTGGCAGGGGCTGGGCTGACAATCGAATGCGGGCCTTGTTGCCCGCGCGTGACACTCTTCGCAACCGCACGCGTCTTGGTGCGTTGCGCGCATGATAATATACCAGGGGAATTTCATGAGCCTTCGTTCGACCGCCAAGCTGCTAGCGGCCGCCGCCGCCTTCAACGCCATGCCCGCATTCGCGCAGGAAGCACCCCCGGCACCGGAAGAGAACATCTTCGACGGTAACCACGTCACGCTCGGCGTCGGCGCGGGTTACGTGCCCAGCTATCGCGGTTCGGATGACTACGTGATCAGCCCCGTACCGCTGGTGCGCGGCAAGTACGAGGGCATCGAGTTGAACCCGCGCCTCGGCGGCGTGGCGATCGACGTCATCCCCGATGCCAAGGACGCGAAGCTCGGCTTCACGCTCGGCCCGGTGGGAACGATCTCGTTCAACCGCAAGAACCAGATCAAGGACGACGTGGTCAAGGCGGCCGGCAAGCTCGATACCGCGGTCGAAGTCGGCGTCAGCGGGGGCATCTCGCTGTACCGCCTGCTCAACGACTACGATTCGCTCAACATCACGACCGACGTGAAGTGGGACGTGGCCGGCGCCTATTCGGGCATGACCTATTCGCCGATGGTCAGCTACACTACGCCGCTGAGCCCGGCGGTTCTGACCATTCTCTCGGTCAGCGCCCGCCACGTCGACGACAAGTTCGCGCGCTACTACTACTCGGTCACTCCGGGCCAGAGCGCGTCGAGCGGGCTGCCGACCTACGGCGCCGATGGCGGCTGGGAAAGCGGCAGCCTCACGCTGCTGACCGGCTATTCGCTCGCAGGCGACATGCGCAAGGGCGGCTGGGCGCTGTTCGGCGTCGCCAACTACACGCGCATGTTCAACGACGCCAAGGACAGCCCGTACACGTCGATCCGCGGCGATGCGGACCAGTGGGCCTTCGGCGCGGGCATCGCCTACACTTTCTGACTTCGCTTAGTCCGCCAGGACCTCGCGCACCCGTGCGCGCAGGTCCGGCAGGACTTCGGCTTCGAACCAGGGGTTCCTCGCCATCCACAGTCGGCTGCGCCAGGCGGGATGAGGCAGGGGCAACAGCCCTTCTGGTGCTTCGCGCCACTGCCGCACCGCTTCCGTGAGGTTGGGCGCGAAGGCCTTGGGCAAGTAGCGCTTCTGCGCATGAAGGCCGACCAGCAGCGTCAACTTCCGGCGAGGCAGCTGCGCCAGCACCGGCGGATGCCAGCGCGGCGCGCATTCGGGACGCGGCGGCTTGTCGCCCCCGCTGGCCTTGCCCGGATAGCAGAAACCCGAGGGCATCTGCGCCACTTTCGCGGTGTCGTAGAACGCGGCCTTGTCGAGCCCGAGCCAGCCGCGCAGCCGGTCGCCGCTGTCATCGTCCCAGCCGATCCCGCTCGCATGGACCTTGCTCCCCGGCGCCTGCCCGATGATCAGGAGCCGCGCGCTCGCCTGCGCCGCCACGAACGGCCGCGGTGCGAAACCGAGGTCGTGCTCGCACAGACGGCAAGCGCGGATCTCGCCGAGCAGGGTGTCGAGAGCGGTGGCCATGGCAGAGGCCGAGATGGGTCCGGCGGATGGCAGGCGCAAGGCCGGCTTGTCGTCGTCGCCGTGCAGGCGGGGGCCGCTGGGAATGCTTGAGGAGAGGCTTCCCCGACAGCCAGCCGCAGGATTGCACCGGGCCCAGCCCCCGCGCTGCCTTGCCGGCGGTCCCCAGCCGAGCGAGGGACGACGGCTCACCCCAGGCGCCGCATTTCCATCAGCGAGGACGAGTACGGCACCGCTAGCCCCTTCGCTCGGTCCCACCCGCCGTTTAGCCACAGCGCCCAGGCCGCCGGATCGGGCGGCAGGATCACCGGCATCGTCTCGCGTCCCTCCGCCTTGAGCGCGGCGTTGGCCTCGCAGGCGAGCAGGGCGAAGGAGGGAATCTCGCTGTCTTTCCATACCGCCGCTATCGCGAAGACCGGCTGATCCGCACAGGAGAACCACGACTGGCGGCGCTTGCCATCGGTCGGCGAGGGGCGGCCCCACTCCATGAACATCGTCGCGGGGACGAGGCAGCGGAACTCGCTGTTGCGCAGGTTGCCGATCCAGAACGGGCTGTCGAGGTTGCGCACGCTGAGGATGCCGTGGCGCGGGGCATCGTGGACCGAGGGCGGCGGCGGTACGCCCCAGAGGCGCGGGATCATCCGGCGCGGCGCCCGGCCCTGTGGGCGCGGCCCGGCCATGGCCTCGCGCCCGGCGGTAATGACAGGCGCGAACTGGCCCGGCGCGACGTGACCGCCCGCCCATGGATCGTCGCGCGCCTCGGCCCCGAAAAGGCGGGCCACATCGCGCGCGGCGGCGTCCAGGCGATAGAGCATCGGCATAGATCGCTGCCCCTAGACCGGGGGTCTGCACGCGTCTATCATCGCGGCACCCCGGGGAGCCTAGCAAGGTCCGAATGGACCTTGGGCTGAGAGGTGTGGGTATGCTCCACACGACCCGTCGAACCTGAACCCGTTAATACGGGCGGAGGGAGTGGACGCGGACCGAAGCATATCCAGGGCCCGTAATCCGTCTCTTGTTCCGTCCATGGAAGGAAGAGAGGCATCCATGGCAGATATCAATTCCAAGCTCGAAATCGGCGTCACCACCGGCCCCATTCGCGGATCGAGGAAGATCTACGTCCCCGCCCAGGCCAACCCGCAAGTTCTGGTCGCCATGCGCGAAATATACCTCGAACCCTCGAGCGGCGAGCCACCGGTTCGTGTGTACGACACTTCGGGTCCTTACACCGATGGCAATGCCACGATCGATATTTCCGCCGGCCTCGCTCCCCTGCGCCGCGACTGGCAGCTCGCGCGCGGCGACGTCGAGGAATATGCGCCGCGCGAAGTCAGGCCCGAGGACAACGGCCAGCTTGGCCCCGACCGTTCGGGCGGCGTCCCCCCGTTCCCGACCGCGCTGCGCCGACCGCTGCGCGCCAAGCCAGGCATGAACCTCTCGCAGATGCATTACGCCCGGCGCGGCATCATCACGCCGGAGATGGAATATGTGGCCGAACGCGAAAACCTCGGCCGGGCGCGCCTCAAGGAATACGTGCGTTCGGGCGAGAGCTTCGGCGCCTCGATCCCCGACTACGTGACCGCCGAATTCGTGCGCGACGAAGTGGCGCGCGGGCGGGCGATCATCCCCAGCAACGTCAACCACCCCGAAGCCGAACCGATGGCGATCGGCCGCAACTTCCTGGTCAAGATCAACGCCAACATCGGCAATTCGGCGGTCGCCTCCGACGTGGCGAGCGAGGTCGACAAGATGGTCTGGTCGATCCGCTGGGGCGCCGACACCGTCATGGACCTCTCTACGGGCCGCAACATTCACGACACCCGCGAATGGATCATCCGCAACAGCCCCGTGCCGATCGGCACCGTGCCGATCTACCAAGCACTCGAGAAAGTCGGCGGCATTGCCGAGGACCTGACCTGGGATATCTTCGCCGACACCCTGATCGAACAGGCCGAGCAGGGCGTGGACTACTTCACCATCCACGCCGGCGTGCGCCTGCCCTACGTGCCGCTCGCCGCCAAGCGCATGACCGGGATAGTCAGCCGCGGCGGCTCGATCATGGCCAAGTGGTGCCTTGCCCACCACAAGGAAAGCTTCCTCTACGAGCGCTTCGACGAGATCACCGAGATCATGAAGGCCTACGACGTCGCCTATTCGCTTGGTGACGGCCTGCGCCCCGGCTCGATCTACGACGCCAACGACGAGGCGCAGTTCGCCGAACTCTACACCCTGGGCGAACTCACCAAGCGCGCCTGGGCGCAGGACGTCCAGGTCATGATCGAGGGCCCCGGCCACGTGCCCATGCACAAGATCAAGGAGAACATGGACAAGCAGCTCGAGGCCTGCGGCGAGGCGCCGTTCTACACATTAGGCCCCCTTACCACCGACATAGCGCCGGGTTACGACCACATCACCAGCGGCATAGGCGCCGCCCAGATCGGTTGGTACGGCACTGCGATGCTCTGCTACGTGACCCCCAAGGAGCACCTCGGCCTGCCCGACCGCGACGACGTCAAGGTCGGCGTCGTCACCTACAAGCTGGCCGCCCACGCCGCCGACCTCGCCAAGGGCCACCCGGCGGCGCAGGTCCGCGACGATGCGCTTTCGAAAGCCCGCTTCGAGTTCCGTTGGCGCGACCAGTTCAATCTCAGCCTCGATCCCGACACGGCGGAGAAGTACCACGACCAGACCCTGCCGGCCGAGGGCGCCAAGTCGGCGCACTTCTGCTCGATGTGCGGCCCCAAGTTCTGCTCGATGAAGATCAGCCAGGAAGTGCGCGACTTCGCCGCCAAGCAGAACCAGCCCAGCACGCAGTTCCTTGCCGCCGAGGAGGCGGAAGCGGGGATGCTGGAGATGGCCCAGGTGTTCAAGGACACCGGTAGCGAGCTCTACATGGGGGCAGGAGACCGCGAGCACGATTGAAGCGCACGCCGGCGCGCAGCCTTTCGCGGGCCCGAGGCTTGAACCAACACCGCCGTCGTCCCCCGCGCAGGCGGGGACCCCGCTTCCTTTCTTCTACGCGGCGCGGGAAGAAAAAGCGGGACCGCCGCTTTCGCGGGGGCGACGCGGGGTGTTAGGTTTGGTCAGTAGGCTCTTCGGAGGTTCGATTCATGGCGCGCAGTTCCACCACCGACCTGATGAAGCTGGCCCACGACAGCTACTGGCTCTGGGCCGAATCGATGATGGTCGTGGGCATGCGCACAACCGACATGATGACCGGCCGCGGCAGCGACCGCGAGAACCGGCTGATGGTGTCGGAGAAGCTGCAGGCCGGTGCCGAGCTGGCGACGATGATGGCGACCGGCGGATTGATGACCCCGGAAAAGAGCGCGCAGCGGGCGGTCAGCCACTACCGCAAGCGCGTCACCGCCAACCGTAAACGCCTGTCGAGGAAGACATCGTGAGCGCCAAAGTCCACATCGGCATCGGCGGCTGGAGCTACGAGCCCTGGCAGCAGACCTTCTATCCCAAGGGCCTGCCCCAGGCGCGCCAGCTCGCCTACGTCGGCGAGCACCTGACCGGCACCGAGATCAACGCCACCTTCTACCGCCGCCAAAGCCCCGCCAGCTTCGCCAAGTGGCGCGACGCCGTGCCCGAGCGCTTCCGGTTCGCGCTCAAGGGCTCGCGCTACTGCACCAACCGAAAGGACCTGTCCGAGGCGGGTGAGGGCGTGGAGAACTTCCTCGCGCAGGGCCTCGTCGAGCTGGGCGACAAGCTGGGCCCGATCAACTGGCAGCTCGCCGCCACCAAGAAATTCGAACCCGACGAGATCGGCGCCTTCCTTGCCCTGTTGCCCGCCAGCCACGAGGGTCTGAAACTGCGCCACGCCATCGAGCCGCGCCACGAGAGCTTCGACGATCCCGCCTTCTTCGCCCTCGCCAAGAAAGCGGGCGTGGCCGTGGTCCTCGCCGATTCGCGCAAGTACCCGGCGTTCGAGAAGGCGCTGGACGGCGCTCCGTTCGTCTATGCCCGCCTCCAGAACGCGCAGGCCAAGCTGGAGCAGGGCTACCCCGACGACGAGATCGACCACTGGGCCGGCAGGGTCCGGCAATGGGCAAAGGACGGGAACGAGGTCTTCGCCTTCTTCATCAACGGCGCCAAGGAACGCGCCCCGGCCGCCGCCATGGCCCTCATCGCGAAGCTGGGCGAGGATTGAACATTGGTCGCGCGGGGATTATAACATCCGTATGAACGCGACTCTCAAGATCACCAGGATCGGCAATTCCGCCGGGGTCATCCTCCCCAAGGAGATACTTGCACTGCTTCGCGTCGGGCCTGGCGATACACTGTACCTGACGGAATCGCCCGACGGCGTGCGCCTCACCGCCGGCGATCCGGACTTCGCCGCCAAGATGGAGGCGGCGGAGGCAATCATGCGGGAAGACCGCGACATCCTGCGCGTCCTCGCCAAGTAACGGGCGCGCGGGATGAACGAACGCGCTGAGCCGGTCTGGCTCGAAAGCGCACTGGCGCTCGCCATCCACGACCGGCAACTGGCCGAACACGGCGGCGGCACGGGCATTCGCGATGCCGGCGGCCTGGAAAGCGCGATGGCGCGTCCTCACAATAAGTGGGCGTGCGGCGAGGAAGACCACTGCGTGCTGGCGGCCGCCTATGCCTATGGCATCGCGCGCAATCATCCCTTCAGCGACGGTAATAAGCGCACGGCATGGGTGCTCGCGCGGCTGTTCCTGAAACTCAACGGCTCGGCCGTCGCTTACGCGCCCAAGGAGGCGATCGATATGGTGCTCGCCCTTGCTGCCGGTACTCTATCGGAAGACGAACTGGCGGACTGGTTCCGGGACCATTTGCAGGAGGACTGAACGTCCTCGCAGGCGAGCGGGATGGAACCTGCCGCCGGGCATGCCGTTTCCCATCCCATGAGACAGATCGCTGCGTTCACCGCTCCCGCCCTCATGGCCCTTGCGCTCGCCGCCTGCTCGGGCACGGCGCCTTCCGATGGCGGCTCGACCGCCGCCGTGGAGGAAACCACCGCCGCTTCCGCGTTGGAGGCCGCGCCGAGCGACGCTGCGCCCGTCGCCTCCGCCGCGCCCTCGGCCGAAGTGCTCGGACTTGAGGGTCTGGGCGCCCTGCGCATTGGCCAACCGGTGCCCAAAGGCGGTTCCTGGGCCGAGCGCGGCGCCCAGACCGGCGACGCCTGCCGTACGGTCACCTCGCCGGACTATCCCGGGGTCTACGCCATCGTCGAGAAAGGCGCGGTTCGCCGCATCACTCTCGGCAAGAATTCCAGGGTCAAGCTGGCCGAGGGCATCGGCGTCGGTGCCAGCGAGGCCGAGGTGAAGAAATGGTTCGCCGGCTTCCGCGAGGAGCCGCACAAGTACCAGGACGCCCCCGCCAAGTACCTCACCGCCCCCAACGCAAGGCCCGGCGAATCGGCGCTGCGCTTCGAGATCGACGCGGACGGCAAGGTCGGCCTCATCCATGTTGGAGAAATGCCGACGCTGGCTTACGTCGAAGGCTGCCTCTGAACCTAACGGACTTTCCTACTCGCCCGCATCGCGGCAAGATGCGGGCATGGACCACTACCTTCTCACTTACCACCTCGCGCCCGATTACCTGGAGCGCCGTCCCGTCCACCGCCCCGCGCACCTGGCGCTCGCCTGGGATGCGGCAGCGCGCGGCGAACTCCTGCTCGGCGGCGCGGTCGAGGATCCCGTGGACGCAGCATTGCTGCTGTTCGCAGGGAATGGACCTGACGCGGCCGAGGCCTTTGCGCGCGCCGATCCCTATGTGACCAATGGCCTCGTCGAGCGCTGGAGCGTGCGGCGCTGGAACACCGTCGTCGGCGCCGCCGCGGCCAATCCGGTCCGGCCGTGAGCGCGTCCGCCGAACTTGCCATCCGCGCCCGGCGCGCGGAATTCAACCGCGCCATCGCCGAAGGCGACGCCGGCGCCATCGGATCGCTACTGGCGCGGGACTGCGTGATGGTGACCGGCACCGACAGCGCGGTGATCGCCGGCCGCATGGCGCAAGTGAAGGTCTGGCGGCGGGAGTTCGGTCACCCGCAGCGGCTCGTCTATCTGCGCACCACCGACAGCATCGCGGCGTCCGCGGTCGAGCCCATCGCCATGGAGCAGGGGCGATGGCAGGGCACGGCGGCAGGGGCCGACACGGCGGAGGCCTCGGGCACGTACTTCGCCAAGTGGCGCGATGTCGCGGGCGCGTGGCTGATCGAGGCGGAAGTCTTCGTCACGCTCGCGTGAGGCTCCCGTTTACGTAAAGCTCTTGGGCGGCGCCCCGCGATCGGCTATGGGGCGCCAGCAACCCGGCGCGGGGTCGCGCCGTGGGGCTCTCTTCCCGAGGATTCCCGAGAACGGCCGGTGCCTGCGCACCGCGTGCAATTCCTGCGCGCGGGCAGGGCGCAGGAGCATTTGTCGATGAAGTCCGAGTCAACTGCCACCGACATGTTCTCCGACGCTTCCGGCATTCTCGACGATGCCGGGAAGCTGTGGGTCGAAGCCAATTCGGTGATCGCCCTGCGCACTGCACGCATCGGCCAGGGCGACGCCGGGGCAGGCGACGAGATGGTTCGCATGGTCACCGAAAAGGTCTGGGCTGGCTGGGAGCTGGGCCTTGCGCTGGCGAGCGGCAAGCTCGGCCACGATCCGAGCACCGTCTGCAGCCGCACGCTCCAGCACTACCGCCGCGCCGTGCAGGCCAACATCGAGCGCCTTTCCGCTAACGAACGTTGATCCCGAGTTCTCCCAGCAGCTGACCGGCCTGCGCGGCCGATATCGTCGCGCCGCGCAGCACGCGGGCATCCGCCAGCCTAAGCCCGCCGAGGTCCGCCCCGCGCAGGTCCGCGCCGTCGAAGCGCGCGCCCTCCACGTTGGCCTCGCGCAGGCTGCAATCGGTGAAGCTCGCCTGCCGGAAGTCGCACTTGGCGAGGTCCGCCTGCGAGAAGTCGATCCGCTCCAGCCGCGCCTTGCGGAACGAGTGGCCGACGAGCCGCGCCCCCACCAGCAGCGTCTCGTCGAACACAAGGTCGACCGCGCGGGCCTCGCACAGATCCGCGCCGGTGAGCTTGCCACGGCTGAACCGCGCGTTGTCCAGCGTGGCGCGCCGGAACACCGCATTGTTGAAGTCGCAGGACAGGAACCGCGCCGCCGTCAGGTCGCTCTCCACGAAGTCGGCGAAGGCGCCGCGGCAGGTGTTCCAGGTCGTGTCCTCCAGCCTCGCGCGGCTGAAGTCGGTACGGCGCAGGGCGCAGCGCTCGAAAGTCCAGTTCGACAGGTCGAGGCCCGACAGATCGGCGCCCTCGAGGTCGCAGTCGATCAGGTGGCGCGGGGCCGGGAGCAGGCGCTGAATATCTTCGCGAGCCAGCGCGGCGTTGGCAATGGGGTCGTGCATGGCCGGGGTGGTAGACGTGGCCGGTCGTCGCGGCCAGCGCTAGTGTCCGTTCTGGGCGGCGATGACATCCTGCGCGGCCTCGGCAGCGCTCCTGGCCGCGTCGGCGGCGGCGTCGCCCTGGCGCGAGGCGGGCCGCTCCCGCTCCATCTGCGCGGAAGGGCCGGATTCGTCGGCGTAGCCGTCGAACGCGCGGTAGCCCCGCCGAGGACGGTCGTCGTGGTCCCAGCGGCCGTCTTCGTATCGCCGCGCATCTTCGTCGTCATAGTCGCGATGATCGTAGCCATAGGGCGGCGGGGCCGCTTCCTCGCCTCCCAGGCCGTGCCCGAACGGCCAGGCAGGAGAATCGAGCAGCGAAACGCCCTCGTCCAGCCACGAAGGGGCAGGCGCACGCGCGGCGTAGGGCGCGTTGTCGTCGGCGGCCGGCAGTTCGGCCGTTCGGACCGGCTGGACGGCCACGACCGCTTCACGGTCGCGATAAGGGCGCATCACGCCCGTCGTCATGCCTGCGAACGCCGCACCGGCAAGACCGCCCGCGACAAGCAGCAGGACAAGCTTCCCTGCAGCCATTTCATCTCCGATATCTGACCACCCCGGCGCGGTGCGATAGGCCGGGGCGGCTGTCGGCCCGCTGAACGCAGGCACGGCACGCAAAAAGGGCGCCGTCCCGCACGAGGGGGACGGCGCCCTGTTCGGCGCTGCTTCACCCGGGCATCGGGAGAGAGGAGAGTGCCCGGACGCGCGGCGGCGAGGTCAGTGACCGATTACTGCGCGAGGTTCAGCTTGGCAGCTTCGGTGGTCGTGAACGAGACGTAGCGGCTGTTGTAGGTGCCCGAAACGCGGTCGCCCTTCACGTAGAGGCGGAACGGCACGCCGGAGGAAGTGGCGCCGTCGATCACGGTGACCTTGCCCTTCTGCTGCGTGGTGTAGGCGTAGTTCACGCCTTCGTGCGAGAATTCGCGGGCATCTTCGGCCTGGGCGACGGCCGGAACGGCGAGAAGCGAAAGGGCGGCGGTGGCGAAAACGGTCTTGAACATGGACAAAATCCCTAACTTGGTGAGGCCGGAAAATCGCCTCGTTCATCTGTGGTCTTGTTGCGTTGCAGCAAAACGCCATGTCGTCCTGGGGCGCAATTCCAATTGGGGAACCCGGTGTTGCGAAATCTGCAACAGTCGCGGTTTTTGCCCGTTTTTTGGGCAGCGGGAGAGAACGCCGTGTCCAAAAAAATCCATTCGGGTCGGAGAACGGGCGTCTCGGCGGGGAGAATCGGGAAAATCTTCGTTAACATGCCGGTAGTGATTCGGCCGGTCCGCGGGCTTGTTCGGGTTGCTTCAACTGGAGTAGACGGGGGAATGATCCGCTCGAAACCGTTCCGCTTTGCGATGCCCCTGATCCTGCTCGCTGCTGCAGCATGTCATTCGACGACCGAGCAGATGCCGGGCGACGCCGCAGACCATCACCCATGGAACGGCATCGGCGCGCAGGAGACGGTCCATTTCCTGGGTACGGAGCCGTTCTGGGGCGGCAAGGTCGGCGCCGACCGTCTCACGTACACCACGCCCGAGAACGCCGAGGGCGAAACCGTGGCAGCCACCCGTTTCGCCGGGCGCGGCGGGGTTTCTTACAGCGGCGCCCTGAAGGCAGACGCCGTGACCCTGGCGATCACGCCCGCCGAATGCTCGGACGGCATGTCCGATGCGCGTTATCCCTTCGTCGCCACGCTCCAGATCGGCTCCGAAACCCGTAGCGGCTGCGCGTGGACCGAACGGCGCCCCCGCACCAGGGGCAAGTAGGCGCGCCTAGGAAACCGGGGTCGAACGCGCGTCACTTTCCGTTTCGGCCTGCTGCACCGCCGCGGCGACGTCCTGGGCTGCCGCAGCCTGCTCGTCGGCGGAGGCATCGATGGATGGAGCGGTTTCGGCGGCGGGGTCGTAGCTGACGGCGACCGAGCCGGGATCATACCCCAGGCCGTCATCGTCGTAGGCATAGGGTGCCAGTGGGACAGGCTCGGCGCTCTCCCCGGGGGCGAACGCATCCAGCCACGATGTCGTGGCGAGCGGGGGCGAGAGATCCTGGGGGGCTGGTTCGACGTAGTAGTCCTGCCCATCCATCGTGGGCGGCGCGGCATAGGTATCGCGCCAGTCGGGGGCCGAGGACGATTTCATGTCGGCGGGGATCACGGCGCCCGCCAGCGTTCCCAGGCTGACGGCGCCAAACAGGGCAGCGGCGATCACGGTTCCAGTTGCACGCACGGCGGTTGCTCCGACTGCCCCTCCGCATGCCTGAACACTCCAGCCGTGGCGGCGTTCCCTTCTCAGCGCTTGCGGACGAATTCCGCGCGCAGGACGAGGCCCTTGATGCCGGGGAACTTGCAGTCGATCTCCTGCGGATCGCCGGTGAGGCGGATCGATTTGATCACGGTGCCCTGCTTGAGCGTCTGCCCCGCGCCCTTCACGTCGAGATCCTTGATGAGGGTCACCTGATCTCCGTCGGCTAGGAGGTTGCCCACCGCGTCGCGCACCTCGATGCTGTCGGCGGCGGCGCGGCGCCGGGCGAGTTCGGCGGCGGGCAGCCATTCGCCGCTCTCTTCGTCGTAGACGTAGTCTTCGTCGTCACCGGCCATGGTGGAATCCTCAAAGCAAAAACGGGCGCGGCGAGGGTCGCCGCGCCCATTTGCCTTGGCCGATGCGGCCGATGAAAGCCAGCTTAGCCGGCGAGCGACTTTTCGAGCGTGATCTCGCACTTCAGAAGCTTGGAGATCGGGCAGCCGGCCTTGGCCTCGTCGGCGATGCGGGCGAAGTCCTCGGGCGTGATGCCGGGGATCGAGGCGGTCAGCGTGAGCGCGGACTTTGTTACCGAGAAGCCGTCGCCGTCCTTGTCGAGCGTGACCGTGCACTGGGTGTCGAGCGTGCCCTCGGCATAGCCGGCGGCGGACAGTGCGAAGCTCGTCGCCATCGTGAAGCACGAGGCGTGGGCGGCGGCGATCAGTTCCTCGGGATTGGTGCCGGGCTTGCCTTCGAAGCGGGTGCCGAAGCCATAGGGCTGGTCGCTGAGCACGCCGGACTTCGTGTTGATCGAGCCCTTGCCGTCCTTGCCGAGACCTTCATAGCGGGCGGAGGCGGTGTTGGTGGTCATATTCGGGGCCTTTCTGAATAGGGAATCGCGTGCCGGTCCATCCAACGCGGCCCTCGCGGCAGGGTTCCGATACGACGCCGCAGACCGTTTGCGGGAGACGATTCGGGCCGATTTTCGCCCATCGCCCGCATTTGCGCCTGCAGCATCCGCATAAATCGTCCGGTCCTGCTCCGGCAGCATGACGGGTGCGCATGACGATCGTCTGACGCCGGGCGCAGGCCGCTCGGCCCGCCTTGTCGGCGCTCTTTTGGGGAACGGCGTTTCCAAAACCGCTCCCGATGCTCATCCCGAATGGCCGGACCAGCCGGTACGGCGATCGTTTTGCAGTGCGGAAACCGCAGAAACCCTAAGGTTCCTGAGGATTGTTCGCTTCCGGGAAACCAATGCCGATGATACGAATTGCTTTACCAGATGGCGGGCCCATGTCGGCACCGTCACGGGAGAGGGTGTTTGTCATGAAGCGATTCCTGACAGCATTGCAGGCGGGCCTGGTCCTGTCGGCAATGGCGGTTTCCAGTGCAGGCCACGCTGCCGATACGCATGTCGAAAAGAGCGCCATGACAGGCGCCTACTACATGCGCGACACGCTTGTTCCCCGGACGGACGATCTTGGCCTTATCCAGCGCAAGCCGGCGCTCTACCTTGCCAGTTTCAACGACGGCATGGCGACGGTGGCCTATTCCCTGGAAAACGGCCGGATCGTCTACCGGGTGGTCGAGGGTGAAGTCGGCGAGAACGCCCGTGCCGAAATCGACCGCGCTGTCGCGCGGCTGCAGAAGAAGCTGGCCTGACACGGGGCAAAGCCGGACAGGCGAAGAACAGAACATCGCAGGGAGAATGGCGCGAAGGACCGGCTGGGTCTTTCGCGAGGAGCCAAGGAAGGGGAGAAGCGCAAGGCGCGGCGGAGCCACCACCGCCGCGCCTTCGTTTTTTGCGCGTTGCCGCCGAGGCCCCGCGAATTGCCCGTGTCGGTCCGTGAGCAAGCCTGTATACCGCGTCCAAACGGGAGAGGAATCGCATCCATGGGTCATCCGATCGGGCTCGAACTGCTGACTGTGCTCGGGCTTGGGCCGGTCGAGCATGTGACGCTGGCCGCCGACCTTGGCTGCAAGGCGGTTTCGATGGGGCTGGGACAGCTTCCGGAGCGGTTCAACCCGCACGGCTACCCCGCATGGTCACTGCGCGAGGATGCCGCTCTGCGGCGTGATCTCAAGGCGGCTCTGGCGGACCGGGGCGTGTCGATCTCGATCGCCGAAGGGCTCGGTGTCTCGGCGGACCTCGATGCGGCGGACCGTGCCGCCGACATGGACCTCTTCGCCGAACTCGGCGCGCTGCGCGTGAACGCGGTGGACATGGGCGCCGAACGGGGCCGCGCCCTCGACCAGCTCGCCGTGCTGGCGGGCATGGCGGAGGAACGCGGCATGGAGTTCTCGATCGAATTCTGCCCGATCTTCACCATCCGCTCGCTGCCCGAGGCGCTGGAAGCCGTCCGTCACATCGGCGAGGGCAAGGCGACGGTGCTGATCGATTCGATGCACTTCTTCCGCTCGGGCGGGACGGTGCGGCAGATTGCCGAACTCGACCCGGCGCTGATCGGCCATGTCCAGCTGAGCGATGCCCCGCGCAAGGCGGCGGGCGACTACATGACCGAGGCGATGTCCGGCCGCATGATACCCGGGCAGGGCGAGCTGCCGATGCGCGAATTCGTCGAGGCGCTGCCGAGGGGGCAGGTGCTCGGCCTCGAGGTGCCGCTGATGGCGGCGGCGCAGAGCGGGCGGGCCGCGCGGGACTACGTCGGCGAGATCGTCAAGCGGACGCGGGAACTGCTGGTTTAGGCAAGGCTTGGGGGCATCGCCAGGCCCCGAAGATCCCGCTCCATCCTTATCCGTCGCCCCCGCGAAGGCGGGGGCCCCGCTTCCTTGCGGTGGATTGAGCGGTCGAAGGAACAAGCGGGGTCCCCGCCTACGCGGGGACGACGGGAGTTTGGACGCTATGATTGCTTCCGACTCAGTGGCCTACCGCCTTCCCCGCCGCCAGCACCATCTCGGCACCCTTCTCGGCGATCATCATGGTCGGCGCATTGGTGTTGCCCGAGGTGATCGCCGGCATCACCGAAGCGTCGATGACGCGCAACGCTCCCACGCCGATGACGCGAAGTTCCGCGTCGACCACCGAGCCCATCGCCGCCGTGCCGACGGGGTGGAAGATGGTCGTGCCGATCTCGGCGGCGGCGCGCTGGAGGTCCTCCTCGCTCTGGAAGGCGATGCCGGGGCGTACTTCCTCGGGGTGGTACTTGGCGAGCGCCGGCTCGGCGACGATGCCGCGGGTGATACGGATGGCCTCGGCGGCGACGCGGCGGTCTTCCTCGGCGGAGAGGTAGTTGGGGCGGATCGCGGGCGGCATGGCGGGGTCGGCGGTGGTGATGCGACTGGTGCCCCGGCTCTCGGGCCGCAAATTGCAGACGCTGGCGGTGAAGGCGGGGAAGGGATCCAGCGCCCCGCCGAAAGCCGCGAGGCTCAAGGGCTGGACATGGTATTCCAAGTTGGCGGTGGCGTAGCGGGGGTGGCTGCGGGTGAAGACGCCCAGCTGGCTCGGCGCCATGGCCATCGGCCCGGTGCGGCGCAGCGCGTATTCCATACCGATCAGCGCCTTGCCGAAGAGGTTCGCCGCCCGCGCGTTGAGCGTCGCCACGCCCGAGACGCGCCAGGCGCAGCGCAATTGCAGGTGGTCCTGCAGGTTGCCGCCGACTTCGGGGCGGTCGAGCACGGGCGCGATGCCGAGGCCTGACAGCCGCGCCGCGCTGCCGATGCCGCTGCGCTCGAGGATCGCGGGGGAGCCGATGGCGCCCGCCGACAGGATCACTTCGCCGCCCGCCCGGGCCTCGCGCTTCACGCCGCCAATGGAGTAGGCCACGCCCACCGCGCGGCCCTCCTCGACGATCACCCGGTCGACCAGAGCGCCGGTCTCGACCTTGAGGTTGGCGCGGCTGCGCACGGGCTTCAGGAAGGCGTCGGACGCGCTCCACCGCCAGCCCTTGCGCTGGGTGACCTGGAAGAAGCCCGCGCCCTCGTTGTCGCCGGTGTTGAAGTCGTGGGAGTGCGGGATGCCGTGTTCTCCGCAGGCGTCGCGGAAGGCCTCGAGAATGTCCCAGCGCAGGCGCTGGCGCTCGACCCGGATCTCGCCGCCGCCGCCGTGGAATGCGCTGGCGCCCTCGTAGTGGTCCTCGGCGCGGGTGAAGTAGCGCAGCACCTCGTCCCAGCCCCAGCCGGCATTGCCCGCCTGCCGCCAGCCGTCGTAGTCGGCGGCCTGCCCGCGCATGTAGATCATGCCGTTGATCGACGAGGATCCCCCCAGCACCCGCCCGCGGGGATATTTCAGCGCCCGGCCGCCGAGCCCTTCCTCGGCGTCGGTGGACATGCACCAGTCGGTGCGCGGGTTGCCGATGCAGTAGAGGTAGCCCACCGGCACGCGGATCCAGATGTAGTCGTCCTTGCCGCCCGCCTCGAGCAGCAGGACGCGGCTGCGCGGATCGGCGCTGAGGCGGTTGGCGAGCACGCAGCCGGCGCTGCCTCCGCCGACGATGATGTAGTCGAAGTCTCCCATTCCAAAGGGCTAGGCCGCGCGCCCGGCGCGATCAACTGGACGTTTGGCAGGCGGCGCGCCGGACCGCGTTGGTCGCTGGGGCGATGCCGGGGAGGCCGCGCCGAAAGACCTTGATGGGGCGGGGCGGTGATCGCAGGATCGGCGGCAACAGGGATCGAGGAGAGAGCCATGACCGTGCCCGCCATCGGAAAAGTCGGCCTGTGGTCGCTGGAACTGCGCTTCGGCGACAAGGCCCGGTCGAGCGCGGCGGCAGAGGAACTCGATGCGCTGGGATACGGCGCGCTGTGGATTCCCGGCGGGATCGACGACGGCGCCCCGCCCGAGGTCGAGCGGCTGCTCGGCGCCACATCGCGCATCACCATCGCCACCGGCATCCTCAACATCTGGAAGCACGATCCCGCCGAGCTCGCGGCCTGGTTCGCCAGCCTGCCCGAGGACTGGAAGGCGCGCACGCTGCTGGGCCTGGGCATCAGCCACGGTCCGCTCATCGGCGAGAAGTGGGGCAAGCCGCTCGAAGTGACCTCCGCCTTCCTCGATGGCCTGTTCGCGAACGATATGCCGCGGGACAACCTGTGCCTCGCGGCGCTGGGGCCAAAGATGGTCGCGCTCTCGGGTGAGCGGACCTCGGGCGCGCATCCCTATCTGGTCACACCCGAACACACCGCGCAGGCCCGCGCGATCCTTGGCGCGGGGCCGCTCCTGGCGCCGGAGCAGGGCGTGATTCTCGAGGCTGACGCCACCAGGGCTCGCGAACTGGCGCTCGGAGCGCTGGAGCACTACGCCCGCCTGCCCAACTACCGGAACAACTGGCTGCGTCTCGGCTTCAGCGAAGCCGAAATCGACGCCTGCGACGACCGCCTGCTCGACGCGCTGTTCGCCATCGGCAGCGTGGAGAAGGTGGCCGAGCGGGTGCAGGCGCATCTCGAGGCCGGAGCCGACCACGTCTGCCTGCAGGTGATCGCCGGGCCGCAGGGCGGCGGTTTCGACACGCTGTTGCCACACTGGCGCGATCTGGCCCAGGCCCTGCTGTGAGCGGGGAGCCATCGGCCTATGTGCTGTCCGGCTGCGACGACGTTCCAGGACGGCTGCGGGGTACGTGCATAGGCCACCGGGTCGAAATCGCGGCGCCGCCCGAACTGGTGTGGGACTTCATAGCCGATTTCGAAGGCTGGCAGGGCTGGAACCCGCTCTACATCGAAAGCCGGGGCCGGGCCGAACCGGGCGCTGCGGTGCGCTTCAAGGTCAAGCTGGAAGGCATGAAGCCGCAGGCCGGCACAGCGCGAATTCTCGTGGTGGAGACGAACGAGCGCCTCGAATACGCGATGTCGGGGCTTGGCGGGCTTTTGAAGACCCATCGATTCGTCGAGATCGAGGAACTGTCGCCCACCGCCTGCGCCGTCACCAACGGCGAGATCATGGGCGGCGCGCTGGGCCGGATCGTCTCGCGGGCGCTGGGCGAGAAAGTCGGCAGGGGTCTGGAGGCCATGAACGAGGCGCTGCGCCGCATGGCGGAGCGCAAGTGGCAGGGCCGGGCAGGCTGATCGCGGCCGAAAGCGCGGGAATGTCGCGATTTCTTACATGCTTTTAAGCGGACGAAACAGGCCGGGTTTTCGTGGTTTTCGAGCGCGTTAAGAACTTGGCAATGGTTTGTGGCTAGTTCCTGTCGGCACAGGAGATGGCGACTTTGTCGTCAGATTTGACAGGAGCCGTAGGCAGCGGGATCGGGCCATTCGCCGGGGGGCGAAAGGTACGCAACCGGGTGGGATCGCAGCCGCAAGGGTGCGTTCGGCAACCGCCACGCAAACGGCTCCTGCCAATTTCCTTCCCTGTATTCCCAAACCTTTGAACGGATCAGCTGCCCAGCGCGTGCTGCTCCGCCGTGACGGCCTGACCGCGCGGGGCCTGTTCGTAGAGCGCCCGGGATATCCAGATGGTGGACAACGCCAGGACGGCAAGAATCAGGCTGGCAAGCAGGACATAACGCACGATGTGAGGCGTGCTTCCGCCTCGCGCTTCGTCATCGTGGAGATGAACTTCGTCTCCGACACGTTCCATAACGGCTCTCCCGTCGGCCGGGCGGCGGTCTCGGTGGCCGCACTTTATCCGGGCCGTCTCATACAATGCCAAGGCGCGGAAAAAAGTTCCCGGCCCGGCGAGGCAGGGATTGGGTCTGCGCAGGGCCCAGCAGTTGCAGCGTGCGTTCGTCGCGGCGACCCTGGCAGAAGCCGTCGAGGGCGTGGCTGAACCGTTCTGCCTCGCCGCCGTGCTCCATGGCTGCAAGTTCGAACAGGGTCATCGAACTGCAGAACTTGAGCGCGTCGATCGATCCCAGAATCGCGACGGCGCTGCGCCTGCCGGCCCAGCCGAGCATCAGCTGCGTGCATTCCGCCAGTCTCGGCCCGAGTACCGGATGCGCGAGGTAGCGCCGCGCTTCGCCAAGACCGTCGAGAGCGTAAGCCCGCGCGAGGGGGCTGGTGCCGAGGCCGGCAAGCTGCGGGAAGATGAACCACATCCAGTGGCTCCGCTTGTCGCCGCGCACGAGCTCGGCGCGGACCTGCGGGAAGACCTCGTCCTGCGCCGTAGTGAAACGGGAAAGTTCGGCCATGTCAGGCCCGCTCGAGCTCGGAGGCGCGCTTGAGCACCCGCGATCCGTCGTCCTGCTCGATCAGGTAGGCGGGGTTGTCCGGCGTGCCGTTGCGGACGATGCGCTTGCCCTTGAGCGTACGGCTGACGCGGCGTTCGAAGCGCTCTGCGATCCGGCCGACGGCGGAGCCCTCGCCCCAGTGCCAGCGCACCCTGGCGCCCTTGCCTAAAGTGCCTGGCATCGCCGTCAGTTCTTCTGGCCGGCCTGTTCGGAAACCGCGTTTTCGGTGTCGGTGTGACCACCGGTCTCGGGCGTGGTGAGCGCGCCGGTCATCCAGACCGCGGAGAGCCCGACGATGACCAGCACGAGGCTGATGAGCAGCACATAACGAACCACGCCCGGCGTCTCGCCGCTGCGGGCTTCTTCCTTGTCGAGATGGACTTCCTGGCCTTGCGTTTCCATGGCGTGTCTCCGGTTTCGCGGGCCTTGGACAGACCCTTTGCACCAGACAACACGCCAGGACGGGTAGCGTTCCGCCGCCCGCCCCGCGTGGGACAGCGTCAGTCGCGCAGGAGTTCGTTGATGCCGGTCTTCGAACGGGTCTGCGCGTCGACGGTCTTGACGATCACCGCGCAGTAGAGCGAGGGGCCGGGGGTGCCGTCGGGCAGCGGCTTGCCGGGCAGCGCACCGGGGACGACGACGGCGTAGGGCGGCACGCGGCCGATGTGGACTTCGCCGGTCGCACGGTCGACGATCTTGGTCGAGGCACCGATGAACACGCCCATCGACAGCACCGCGCCTTCACCCACGATCACGCCTTCGGCCACTTCCGAACGCGCGCCGATGAAGGCGCCGTCCTCGATGATGACCGGGCCGGCCTGGAGCGGCTCGAGCACGCCGCCGATGCCGGCGCCGCCCGAAATGTGGACGTTCTTGCCGATCTGGGCGCAGGAGCCGACGGTCGCCCAGGTATCGACCATGGTGCCTTCGCCGATGTGCGCGCCCAGGTTCACGAAGCTGGGCATCAGCACCACGCCCTTGGCGATGTAGGCGCTGCGGCGCACGCAGGCGCCGGGCACCACGCGCGCACCCGCGGCCTTGAAGCGCGCTTCGTCCCAGCCGGCGAACTTGAGCGGAACCTTGTCGAAGGCGGGCGCACCCGCGGCGCCGTAGTCGATCACGGCGTTGTCGGAGAGGCGGAAGCTGAGCAGCACCGCCTTCTTGAGCCACTGGTTGACCTTCCAACCGCCCTGGCCGTCCGGCTCGGCGACGCGGGCCTGACCCGAATCGAGCAGTTCGAGCGCCTCATCGACGATCTTGCGCACATCGTCGCTGGCGGGAGTGACGGTGTCGCGCGCGTCGAAGGCGGCTTCGATCTGGGCTGCGAGGTCGGACATGGGCTTGGTCTCCGAAAGGCTGAAACTGTCGCGGCGCGGCCTAGAGCGAGAAGCTGGCCGGGGCAAGGGTGCGTGGGTCGCCGGACGGGCGCGGTCAGTCTCCCGGCTGCATCAGTTCGCGCACGAAACCGATCAGCCCCGTCTGGCGGGCGCGGCGAAGGCGTTCGGCGGCGAGGATCTTCTTCACCTGCTCGAAGCAGCTTTCGATGTCGTCGTTGACCACCACGTAGTCGTAACCATCCCAGTGGCTGATTTCCGAGCGCGCGCGCTCCATGCGGCCGTGGATGACCTCGGCGCTGTCGGTGCCCCGGCCGGTGAGGCGGCGGCGCAGTTCCTCGATGCTGGGGGGGAGAAGGAACACGCGCACGACGTCGCGTTCGAGCTTCTGGTAGAGTTGCTGGGTGCCCTGCCAGTCGATGTCGAACAGGTAGTCCTGACCATCCTTGAGGCCGGCCTTAACCTGCGCCTTGGGGGTGGCGTAGCTGTACCCGAAGACCGTCGCCCATTCGAGGAAGTCGCCGTCCTCGGCCATGCGGTCGAACTGCTGCTGGGTGACGAAGTGGTAGTCCTTGCCGTCGACCTCGCCGGGGCGGGGCGGGCGCGTGGTGCAGGAGACCGAGTTGCAGATGTGCGGATCGTGCTCCAGCAACATGCGCGAGATGGTCGTCTTCCCCGCGCCCGACGGCGAGGACATGATGAACATCAGGCCGCGCCGGGCCAGCGTGCCGGTCGATTCCGGGGAGGGGTCGATCTGTACCATGGTTCCCGATGCCGAGGGATCGCGCGCAAATCAAGGTGGAGTGGGCCCGGTGCGGGGGAAATCGGGCTGAACAAGGCCATCGAGCCGCGGACGTTCTGAACCGCCACTTACCATCCGTCGTCCCCGCGAAGGCGGGGCCCCCGCTTGTTTTCTTTGTCGCAAGGAAGCGGGGCCCCCGCCTATGCGGGGGCGACGGAGTTAGTGGAGGACAGGATGTTGCTGATCGGGCCGTTGGCAGGCCTGCACCTTCGGCGATCCTGTGTCGTTTCAGGGGAGAAACGGTGTCCGCCTTACTCCGCCGCGCCCTCCACGGCCTGCTCGTGCAGCTCCGCGGCGCCTTCGGCGCGCGCCTGCCGGCTGCGGCTGCGGTCGTAGAGGGTCTTGGCGACGAGCGCGCCGCCGACCACGATGGCCCCCGGGATCGAGCCGAGCGCGACGCGGGCAAGGGCGCCGTGCAGCAGGGTCTCGCTGATGGTGCGGCCCTTAAGGATCGACTTCGCCTTCTTCGGCGAATAGCTGGCGCCCAGCACACCGCGCTCCACCGCGCGGCGGGCGAGGGTGGTACCCGTGCGCAGGACGATGTCGGCAATGACGAGGTTGGTGGCGGGGTTCGGGCTTGGCCCGTGCAGTTCGCCGCCGTTGTCGGCCAGTTTTTTGAGGCCGGCGGGCGCGATCTTGACGGCGCTCGCGGCCTTTTTCGCCTGCTGTTTGAATCTGGTCGCCATCGCCTAGCCCTATCAGCTGCGGGCGAGAGGCCGCCCGATCACTTCTTCTTGCCGAAATCCACCGAGACGACGTTCGAGCCGTCCTCGCTAGGCGTAATGCGCGAGGCGAGATCGCGTTCCGATTCGTCGTTGCCGGCGGAAGCGGAGAGGTCGTCCTCCGCGTCGTCGTCGGCCATGGCCTGGAACTGCAGGCCGAAATCGACGGCGGGATCGACGAAGGCGGTGATCGCCGAGAACGGGATGTCGAGCTTGGTCGGCATCTGGTTGAAGCTGAGGCTCACCGTGAAGCCCTGTTCGCCGACGGCCAGGTCCCAGAACTTGTTCTGGAGCACGATGGTCATCTCGTCCGGGAAGCGCGCGCGCAGGTCTGCGGGAATGCCCACGCCGGGCGCGCCGGTCTTGAAGGTGATGTAGAAGTGGTGGCTACCCGGAAGCACGCCGCCACCGGCTTCGACCTGACCCAGCACGCGGCCGACGACGGCGCGCAGGGCCTCCTGCACGATTTCATCGTAGGGGATCATGCTGTCTGGCGGGGTATCGTTCATCGCGCCCTACGTGCTCATGCTTCTTCGCGTGGTCAACCCGTTACCTTCGTGAAAAATGCCTACTCGCTCCTTTATCCAAGGAAAAGCGCTAAGGAGGGGTGCGTAACATTGGGCCGCGGCCGACCTGCTCGACGATTGATTCTGTCCGCCACGGGTCTATAGGCGCAGCCATGCGCACAGCCTCGATCATCCGCAAGACGCACGAAACCGACATCGAAGTCGAAGTGAACCTCGACGGCACAGGGGCCTACCAGGTCTCGACCGGGATCGGGTTCCTCGACCACATGATCGAGCAGTTCAGCCGCCATTCGCTGATCGACATCACCTGCCGGATCAAGGGCGACCTCCACGTCGACCAGCACCACACGACCGAGGACAGCGCCATCGCGATCGGCCAGGCCATCACTCAGGCCTTGGGCGACAAGGCCGGGATCGGCCGCTACGGCGACGTGAACTCGCCGATGGACGAGGCGCTGAGCCGCGTGTCGCTCGACATTTCGGGCCGCCCCTACCTCGTGTGGAAGGCCGCCTTCACGCAGGAGAAGCTGGGCGAGTTCGACACCGAGATGGTCGAGCACTGGTTCCACTCGATCGCGCAGGCCGTGGGTATCACGCTCCACATCGAACTGCTCTACGGCAGCAACAACCACCACATCTGCGAAGGCATCTTCAAGGGCTTCGCCCGCGCCATGCGGCAGGCGGTGGAACTCGATCCGCGCAAGGGCGGGGCGATCCCGTCGACCAAGGGCATTCTGGGACAGGCGACACTCTGATGGCCAGCTTCATCGTATCCCTCACCTACACCGCTCCCATCGAGAAGGTGGACGCGCTCCTCGACGAACACGTCGCCTGGCTGCGGGCGGGCCATGCGGCCGGACACCTGCTCGGCTGGGGCCGCAAGGTCCCGCGCGAGGGCGGTATCCTGCTCGCCAAGGGCGAGAGCCGCGACGAGATCGCCGCGCTGGCCGCGCAGGACCCCTTCATCACGGGCGGCGTCGCCGAGTTCGAAGTGATCGAATGGGCGGCGGGCTTCCTCGACGACAGCATCGCCGGCCTCAAATGACGCTGGCGCTGATCGACTACGGGGCGGGCAACCTCCACTCGGTCGCCAACGCACTGCGCGCCGCTGGCGCCGAGGACGTGGCGATCACCGCAGATCCCGCGGTCGTGCGCGCCGCCGACCGCATCGTCCTGCCCGGAGTGGGTTCGTTCAAGGCCTGCGCCGCGGGGCTCTGGGGCATTCCCGGCATGGTCGAGGCGATGACCGAGCGCGTTCAGGTCGGCGCCGCGCCGTTCCTCGGCATCTGCGTGGGCATGCAGCTCCTCGCCACGCGCGGGCTCGAGCACGGCGAGACGCCGGGGCTGGACTGGGTCGCCGGGCAGGTTGAGCTGATCGAGCGCACCGATCCGATGATCAAGATCCCACACATGGGCTGGAACGACGTCGCGCTCGGCCGCCACGACCCGGCCAGCGGGCTGATCGAGGCGGGCGAGGCGTATTTCCTGCACTCCTACCACTTCGCGCCCGACGACGGAGCCACGATCGCGGCGATGACCGACCACGGCGGCGGCCTCGTCGCGGCGGTGGCGAAAGACAACGTCGTCGGTGTGCAGTTCCACCCCGAGAAGAGCCAGGGCTTCGGCCTCGCTCTCCTGACCCGATTCCTCGACTGGAAGCCGTGAGCATGATCGTATTCCCCGCCATCGACCTCAAGCAGGGCCAGGTCGTGCGCCTGGCCGAAGGCGACATGGCGCGCGCCACCGTCTACGGGGACGACCCGGCCGCGCAGGCGCTGATGTTCGCCGAGGCCGGCTCGCAGTTCCTCCACGTCGTCGATCTTGACGGTTCGTTCGCAGGGAAGGCCGAGAACCGCGAGGCGGTCGAGGCCATCATCGAGGCGTTCCCGGGCCATGTGCAGCTGGGCGGCGGCATCCGCACCCGCGAGGCGGTGGCCGGCTGGTTCGACCTTGGCGTATCGCGCGTGGTGATGGGTTCGGCGGCGCTCAAGGACCCCGAGTTCGTGCGCGACATGGCAAAGGAATTTCCCGGCGGCATCGTCGTCGCGGTAGACGCGAAGGACGGCATGGTCGCCACCGAAGGCTGGGCCGACGTCTCCGACGTCGCCGTGGTCGATCTGGCGCGCCGCTTCGAGGATGCGGGCGTCGCCAGCCTGCTGTTCACCGACATCGGCCGCGATGGCCTGCTCAAGGGCGTCAACATCGACGCCACGGTCGATCTGGCGCGCCGCGTCGATATCCCGGTGATCGCCAGCGGCGGCGTCAAGGGTCTCGACGATATCCGCCTGCTCGCGCTCCATGCGCGCGACGGGATCGAGGGCGTCATCACCGGCCGCGCGCTCTACGAAGGCCGCCTCGACCTCGCGGCGGCGATCCAGATGGCCGAGCGCGAGGGGTGAACGACAACCGCCTGATCGCGGTGCTGGCGCTCGCCATCTTCGTGCCGGGCGTGCTTTGGGCCGTCCGTGACTACCGCGAGGGCCAGGTCCGCCTGATGCTGTTCAGCCGCCGCCGCTCAACCGTGGCCGTCCGGCGCGAGGACGATCCGCGCAGGTTCCGCCTTTATACCGCGTTCAACTTCGTCCTGTGCGCCGTGGTGGCGGTGTTCGCCGTGCTCTTGTTCTTCAAGCCCGTGGAGTGACCTGAATGACCGTGCGTGTCCGCGTCATCCCCTGCCTCGACGTCCGTGACGGACGGGTGGTGAAGGGCGTCAACTTCGTCGACCTCAAGGACGCCGGCGACCCGGTCGAGCAGGCGCGCGCCTACGACGCTGCCGGGGCGGACGAGCTGTGCTTCCTCGACATTTCCGCCAGCCACGAGGGGCGCGGCACCCTGCTGGACGTGGTGCAACGCACCGCCGAGGTCTGCTTCATGCCACTGACCGTCGGCGGCGGCGTGCGCACGGCCGACGATGCGCGGGCGCTGCTGCTGGCGGGCGCGGACAAAGTGGCGGTCAACTCCGCCGCCGTCTCTCGCCCCGAAGTGGTGGCCGACATCGCCGAGAAGTTCGGCTCGCAGTGCATCGTCGCCTCGGTGGACGCGCGCAAGGTCGCGCCGGGCCGGTGGGAAATCTTCACCCACGGCGGCCGCAAGGCGACCGGGATCGACGCGCTCGACCATGCCGTGAAGCTGGCGGGCTTCGGCGCGGGCGAGTTGCTGGTCACCTCCATGGACGGCGACGGCACCCAGAACGGCTACGACCTCGAGCTGACGCGGATGATCGCGGATGCGGTCTCGGTGCCGGTGATCGCCTCGGGCGGCGTCGGCAACCTGGATCATCTGGTGGCCGGCGTCACGCAGGGCCATGCCAGTGCGGTGCTGGCGGCCTCGATCTTCCACTTCGGCAAGCACTCGATCGGCGAGGCCCACGCGGCCCTTCGCGCGGCGGGACTCCCGGCGCGGGGCTGACTTCGCATCGGCAACCCCTCGTCTCCCAACAGCCCCGTATCGGGACAGCCGCTTAACCGGGCTTGCTGCAATGCAAGAACGCAGCGATCTGCGCCCCCAGTCAGGTTCGACTAGCAGGAATCCCCCCCGTTGAAAATCCTCAGCTACTTGCCAGCGCTCGTGCCGATGTTCGCGGCATCCAGCCCTGCCTACGCGGCGGGCGGCGTTCCGCTTCCCGAACCCAGTAGCATGTTGCTGCTGGGCCTGGGCGTCGCCGGCGTCGCGATCGGCCGCAAGCTCTCGTCCAAGCGCGGCGAGGACTGATCCATCGGGCGCTTGACCGCGCCCGCGCCGCATCGCATTGACCGGCGCATCATGAGCAATCCCGACACTCTCGCCCGCCTCGAGGCGACGATCGCCACGCGTCTCGGCGCCGATCCCGATTCGAGCTATGTTGCCCGCCTCAAGGCCAAGGGGACCGGCAAGATTGCCCAGAAGCTGGGCGAGGAGGCGACCGAGACGGTGATCGCCGCGCTGACCGAAAGCCGCGAGGCGCTGGTCGGAGAGGCGGCGGACCTCGTGTTCCACCTCATGGTCCTGCTGGCCGACCGGGACGTTCCGCTGGCCGACGTCATGGCCGAACTGGACCGCCGCGAAGGCACATCCGGCATCGCCGAGAAGGCCGCGCGCGTAAAAGACTGACCTGCCGACCCACCCGGAGAGACAGATGCCGATCGACCCGAAGCTGCCCTACGACGCCGACAACATCTTCGCGAAGATCCTGCGCGGCGAACTGCCGTGTTCGAAGGTCTACGAGGACGAGCACGCGCTGGCCTTCAACGACATCCGTCCGCAGGCGCCGGTCCACGTCCTCGTGATCCCCAAAGGCGCCTACGTGTCGTGGGACGACTTCACCGCCAAGGCCAGCGACGCCGAGATCGCCGGCTTCATGCGCGCGGTGGGCACTGTCACGCGCCAGCTGGAACTTGACGGGCCGGGCTACCGCCTGATGGTCAACATGGGCACCAACGGCCACCAGGAAGTGCCGCACCTGCACGTGCACATCTTCGGCGGACGCCAGTTCTTCCAGATGATCGGGGACTGAGGGAGGACGCCATAAGGCGCGGGGCTGCATCAACGGACAAACCCCCCGCCTTCGCGGGGGCGACGGATATTTGAAGTCGTGCGCCACCGGCGCGTCAGCGCAAAGGCCCAGAGCCAGTCTGCCCACCAGCGCTTCATTCTTTTTTCACCGCGCAATTCGGCCCGCAAGGCGGCTTCCGCGCCGCTTCGGGGTTGAAGTCGCGACCCCTGCCGTTACACAACCCGCGAGTATGACGGACACCCCCCATTCCTCCCTCACCCCGCAGCCGGGCGTGATCGACGGCAAGGTCCACCGCTATCCGCTACGCGTGTTCTACGAGGACACCGACGCGGGCGGGGTGGTCTACCACGCGAACTATCTGCGCTGGTTCGAGCGCGCGCGCTCGGACCTGCTCGACGTGCTCGGCATCGACCAGCGCGCCGCGCTTGAGGCGGGCACCGGCCTCTACACCGTGGCCGAGGCGAACCTGCGCTACCTTGCGCCCGCGCGGCTGGGCGACGCGGTGGTGATCGAGACCTGGGCCGAGACCGTCGGCCGCGTCTCCGCCACGCTGCGCCAGACCGCCAGATGCGGTTCGGCGCGGCTCTGCGAAGCCACGGTAAAGGTCGGGTTCATCAGTCCTGAAGGACGACCACGCCGACAACCCGAGGCATGGCAGGCCGCCTTCGCCTCGCTCGAACCGATCAAAAACCCCGGCCCAGCCGGACGGGAAGGACAAGAATGACGCTCGACCTGCTCGCCTCCACCATCCACTTCGCCGGAGACACCGGCGGCCTCAACCCGGTCAAGCTGTTCCTCGACGCCGATATCGTCGTGCAGGCGATCATGGTCGGGTTGCTGCTGGCCAGCGTCTGGGTATGGACGATCATCGTCACCTTCACGTTCCGCATGGGCGCGGTCTCGCGCCGCTGCGACGAGTACGAGGAAGGCTTCTGGGAAGCTCAGAACTTCGAGACGTACCAGAAGGAGCGCAAGCGGGGCGACGTGCCGATGGGCAAGGTCGCGGGCGCGGGGCTCGGCGAATTCCGCCGCAACGCCACCGGCAAGGTCGATCCCGAAGGCGCGCGCCAGCGCATCGCTCTCATCATGAACTCGGCCGTGGGCGAGGAGGCGGACACGCTGTCGGACCGCCTGAATTTCCTGGCGACGGTCGGCTCGGTCGCGCCGTTCGTGGGCCTGTTCGGGACCGTCTGGGGCATCATGAAGAGCTTCTTCGACATCGGCGCGCAGCAGAACTCCTCGCTCGCCGTCGTCGCGCCGGGCATTTCGGAGGCGCTGTTCGCCACCGCCATCGGCCTCTTCGCGGCGATTCCGGCGGTCATCGCCTACAACCGCTTCTCGCATAAGGTGAACGGCTTCGAGGCGCGCCTCCAGCGCTTCGCCGACCACCTCCATGCCGCGCTGACCCGCCAGCTGGAGCAGCGCTGATGGCGATGGGAATGTCCGGCGGTGGCGGCAGGCGAGGGCGGCGCCGCGCTCGCGGCCCGATGGCGGAGATCAACGTCACGCCGCTGGTCGATGTGATGCTGGTGCTGCTGATCATCTTCATGGTCACCGCCCCGCTGCTCAAGGCCGCAGTGCCGATCGAACTGCCCGAGACCCGCGCCAAGGCGATGAGCGAGGAGCAGGGCCAGATCGTCATCACCATCAAGAGCGACGGCTCGGTCTACTACGAGGAAACGCAGCTGGCGCCGGGCGAATTGCCCGACCGTCTCGCCGCAACTCCGGCGGGTCCCGACGGCAAGCCGCCGCTCGTCACCCTGCGCGCCGACAAGGCGCTGGACTATGGCCGGGTGATGGAAGTCATGGGTGAACTCAATCGCGCCGGCTTCTCCTCGATCTCACTGGTGACCGATGTCAGCGGCGGTTAAGGCGCGCGGGGTAGAGTTCGCCTGATGGCATCCCGGGGACTGCGAAAAGACGAAGGC
This sequence comes from Novosphingobium sp. GW821-FHT09E05, assembly GCF_059416165.1. Classification (NCBI taxonomy): domain Bacteria; kingdom Pseudomonadati; phylum Pseudomonadota; class Alphaproteobacteria; order Sphingomonadales; family Sphingomonadaceae; genus Novosphingobium; species Novosphingobium sp. GW821-FHT09E05. The sequence continues at coordinate 165,395 of NZ_JBWKOQ010000002.1, read as the reverse complement.
ATCGGCCTTGGCGTGGCGATCGCGCTGCACGCGGCCGTGCTCTGGGCGATCCTGTATCTCAAGCCCGGCGATCACGACGTGGTCAAGCCGCCGCAGCGCATCGAGGTGACGATCAGCGAGGAGGTAGGCATGACCTCCACCTCGCCGAACCCGAACGCGGCCGCCGCGCCCGACAAGAGCCCCGAACTCGGTGAGCCCGCCCCGGAGGCCGCGCCCGCGCAGCCTGTCGAGCCTGCTCCGGCGCCGCAGCCGGAACCACGGCCTGCGCCCGAGCCGGCGCCGCCTGCCGTAGAGAAGCCACGGCCCGCGCCGCCCAAGCCGCAGCCCAGGCCCCAGCCGCAACCGAAGCCCCAGCCTCCGAGGCCCGCGCCGAAACCGGCCCCGAAGGCGCCGCCGAAGCCGGCCCCGAAGCCGGCTCCCAAGCCCGCGCCAAGGCCGGCCGAGAAGGCGCCGCCGAAGAAGGCGGCCACCCCGCCGGCGCGCCAGTCGAGCCCGATTGACCGCATCGTCAAAACGCCTTCGCAGAGCGCGGGCAAGGCTCCTGCGAAGACCAACGCGCCTCCGGGCAAGACCGCCGGCTCGAGCAAGAGCGCGGCGCCGCCCAAGAAGGCGGGCTCCAGCGCCTTCGACGACGCCTTCAAGCAGGGCACCCCGGGCGCGAAGGCCCCGGCCGGGACCGGCGCGCCCGCCGCCAAGGTGGGGCCGGCGCAGATTTCCGCGCTCAACGCCGCGATCGGCCGGCAGCTGAAACCCCACTGGCGCACGCCTGAGGGGGCGGACGTGGAACTGCTGGTCACCAAGGTCCGCTTCCGCCTGAACCGCGACGGCTCGCTGTCGGGAGAGCCCCAGGTCATCGCCACCACCGGGCAGACCGATGTCAATAAGGCCCAGGTAGCGCGGCATCAGGAGCAGGCTATCCGTGCAGTGAAGCTTGCGGCGCCGTTCAATCTGCCCGAGGACCTCTACGAAGGCTGGAAGGTCGTGACGACCAACTTTGACAGAAGGCTATCGCAATGAAGATAACCCCTATCCTCGCCCTTGGCCTGATGCTTTCGGTGTCGAGCGCCGCATTCGCCCAGACGCCCCCGCCTGCACCCGCGCCCGCCGCCGATGCCGACGCCGGGCTCGAAGTCACCGTGTCGGACGAGAGCGAGTGGCAGGACCTCGGCATCGCGATCACCTCGTTCGCCACCGATGCCGACGTGCCCACCCGCACCAACGCCGGCACCACCGGCGCGCTTGGCCGGGCTCTGTCGCAGGTGGTCGCGGGAGACCTCAAGAACAACGGCCTGTTCAAACCCTCGGGCCCGGACGGACTGCCCCAGCCCGCCTATGCGCAGGTGCAGGCGCCCGACTACGGCACCTGGGCCTCGCGCAGCGCCGACATGCTGGTGCAGGGCTATGTGCGCGCCGGGGCCGACGGCAACCTGACCGTGGGCTGCTACCTTTACGACGTCGCGCTCAAGCAGCAGCTCGTGAAGGGCGGCTGGCAGGTGCCGCCGTCCGACTGGCGCCGCGCCGCGCACAAGTGCGCCGACATGGTCTATTCGCGCCTTTCGGGCGAAAGCCCGTTCTTCGATTCCAAGATCGCCTACATCGCCGAGACCGGCCCCAAGGACCACCGCATGAAGCGGCTGGCGATCATGGATTCGGACGGCGCCAACCACCGCTACCTCACCAGCGGGCAGGCGATGGCGCTGACCCCGCGCTATTCGCCTGACTATTCCAAGATCCTCTACCTGTCGTACCTCAACGGCCAGCCGAGCATCTATGCCTACGACCTCGCCACCGACCGGCAGACGCTCGTCGCGCGCACCGGCGCGCCCACGCTGGCGCCGCGCTGGTCGCCCGACGGCAAGTGGGTGCTCTATTCGATGGCCAAGAGCGGCACGACCGACATCTACCGCATTTCGTCGGCGGGCGGCGGCACGCCGCAGAAGCTGACCAACGGCCCCGGCATCAACATCGGCGGATCCTACTCGCCAGACGGCAGCCAGATCGTGTTCGAGAGCGACCGTTCGGGCAGCCAGCAGGTCTACGTGATGGGCGCCGACGGTTCGAACCAGCGCCGCATCAGCTTCTTCGGCGGCCGCGCCGCGACGCCTGAGTGGAGCCCGCGCGGCGACCAGATCGCCTTCACGCACATCGCCGGGAACCTGCGCGTCGCCGTCATGAGCCCGAGCGGCGGCGGCATGCGCCACCTCACCGACAACTGGCAGGACGAGGCTCCGACATGGTCGCCGAACGGGCGCATCGTGCAGTTCTTCCGCACCGCCAAGACCAGCGGCACCGCCTCGATCTGGCAGGTCGACCTGACCGGCCGCAACGAGCGCAAGCTGCCTACTCCTGTGGGCGCCTCCGACCCCGCTTGGGGTCCCGTGCGCCCCTGACCGACACGCTTCCGGACGACCGCTGCCGATTCGTTGGCGGTCGTTCAGGTTGGCTGTGTTAAATATTGAACGGAACTTCAGAACATGCCGGCCATTCACAAAGGCTGAGCAGCATAGGAGATTGCCCGATGCCTACCTCCCACTCCCTCTCGCGAACCACCCGCGTCGGCGCGACGATGCTCATCGTCGCGGGCGCACTGGCGATCTCGGCCTGCAGCAAGAAGGCCCCCGCGCAGCTTCCGCCCGAGCCCGGCCCGGCCACCAGCACCGATACCGGCGGCGGGATGGGCGTTGCCACCCCGGGCAGCCAGGCGGACTTCGTCGCCAAGATGATGGGTTCGGATACGATCTACTTCGCGCTCGACAAGTACGACGTCGATGCCGAGGACCAGCAGGCGCTGTCCAGGCAGGCGCAGTGGCTGATGCAGTATCCCGCCAAGCGCGCGACGATCGAAGGCCACGCCGACGAGCGCGGAACCCGCGAATACAACCTCGCGCTGGGCGAACGCCGCGCCAACTCGGCCAAGAACTACCTCATCAGCCTCGGCGTCGAACCCGACCGCCTCAGCACGATCAGCTACGGCAAGGAGCGCCCGATCGCGCTCGGCTCCGACGAGCAGTCCTGGGCGCAGAACCGCCGCGCCGTGACCGTGACCATCGACTGAAGACCTTCCTCTCCCAAACGGGGGAGGGGGACTATGCGAAGCATGGTGGAGGGCTGCCTCGGCTTACCGGACTTTAGTAAGCCGAGGTGCCCTGCCGCCACCTGTGGGTGGTTCCTCCATCCATGCCGGCGGGAGGAACCTGCCCGCCAAATCGTACCAATCCGCATCAAGGCTTGCATCGCCTTCGAGTCCCGGCTTATCGCGCTTCGGATGAGCCGCGTACGCCGATCATCCGACTGGGGGTTCCCGCGCTGGCGCGGCTACGGCAGCTCGCGCGAAGCGGCGCAGGTTCGTCTGTGCGACCGGCACGGCTGCACCGACCCGGGCGACTGCCCCGCGCCCAAGAGCCCGAACAACCCCGACCGCTGGTATTTCTGCCAGAAGCACGCCGCCGAATACAATTCGGGATGGGACTACTTCGCCGGCCTCGACGCCGAGGAAGCCGCGATGCGCGAGGCGCAGGAGCGCTCCGACAACGGCGGTTTCAAGGAATCGGCCCACTACGGCTGGGCCGGATCGGGCGACGGCACCCGCAGCGGCGATGAACTGCGCGCGCTGGAGGCACTGGGGCTCGATCCCGACGCCGATTTCGACGCGGTGAAGAAGGCCTGGCGCAGCCGCGCCAAGGAAGTCCACCCCGACGTCCGCCCCGGCGACGAGGAGGCCGCCAAGGCCTTCCAGATCTATCAGGTCGCCTACGAAGTCCTGCGCGCGGCCGAAGATCGCCGCGAGTGGCGCGGCTGACAACGCAGCGCCCGGCTGCCCTGCGCTGTAATCGCGGGGCCGAGTGGCCCGGCAAGTCAGCGCGGGAACAACGAGGCATCACCGCGCCGGACCTGCTGATGATTCCGGAGGGCTGCAATCCCCAAACGACAAAGGGCGCGGCCATCGGCCACGCCCTCGCGTATGCGTCGATTCTGCGATGCGCGCCTTACTTGGGCGAGAGCACCATCAGCATCTGGCGACCTTCCATGCGGGGATAGGCCTCGATCTTGGCGATTTCCTCGCAGTCGGTCTGGACGCGGCGCAGCAGGTCCATGCCCAGCTGCTGATGCGAAAGCTCGCGACCGCGGAAGCGCAGGGTGACCTTCACCTTGTCGCCGTCTTCGATGAAGCGATGGATGTTGCGCATCTTCACGTCATAGTCGTGGTCGTCGATGTTCGGACGCATCTTGATCTCCTTGATCTCCTGCGTCTTCTGGGTCTTGCGCGCGGCATTGGCCTTTTTCTGGGCCTCGTACCGGTACTTGCCCACATCGAGGAACTTGCACACCGGCGGATCGGCGTTCGGCGAGACTTCAACGAGGTCGAGACCGACCTCGGCTGCCTGCTCGATCGCCTGGCGCGTGTACATGACGCCGAGGTTCTCGCCGTCCTGGTCGATGACCCGGACCTTGTCGGACTGGATCATGTTATTGAAACGCGGTCCGCTCTTGACCGGTGGCGTCATCATACGCCGGGGAGGGGGTGCTATAGACGTTCTCCTGAATCGTTACTGTCGCGTGTTCGAATCGGGCGTCATTAATGCGATTCGTACGCCCACGCAAAGCGGGAATCGTAGAACACGGAATGAATGCCCGCAGCGGCCGTTCGGTCGCTTGCGGGATATGGGTATTCAGGCGGCTTTTCGCCAGAGCGGATAGCGGACCATGCGGCCCTGCGCGGGCACCAGCGCCTCGATCGCGTCGGCGGGCTGGAGCGCGGAGAGGATCGCCGGGTCGGCCGCGTTCATGCCCCCGGTCAGCGCCCCGAACGCGGGCAGGATCAGGCGCTTCTCGCTCACCACCGCGCAGGGCCGGGCGATCCGCCGCCCGCGCGCCTGGACCACCAGCCGCGGATGGAAATGGCCCGAGACTTCCGCCTCGCGCGTCCCCGGCAGCGCCTGGTGGCGCAGCGCCAGGCCGCCGAGCATCAGTTCCTCGACGCGGGTGCCGCCCGCCTCGGCGCCGAGGTGGGGGTCGTGGTTGCCGGTGATCCACACCCAGTCGAGCGCGCGGGTGAGCGCGGCGAGCATTCCCGCCGCGTGCGCCTCGAGCCGGCCCGGCCCGGCGCTGTCGTGGAAGTTGTCGCCCAGCGCGAAGACCCGCCGCGCGCCGGTGACGCGCACCGCCACGGCCAGCCGCTCCAGCGTCTCGCGGCTGTCGTAGGGGGGGAGCATCTGCCCAGTGCGCGCGAAGAAGCTCGCCTTCTCGAGGTGCAGGTCGGCGACCAGCAGCGCCTGTTCACGCGGCCAATACAGCGCGGACGCGCGGCCCACGCCGGTGGCCGGGGCGCCGCCATCGACGAGGAGCATCTCGTCGTTTTGGAACGAAAAGGGAACCATGGCTTTCCCTTGCCGCAGCCCCCGCGATTTGGCAAGCGCCCATCATGACCGACTGGACCCCTTTCACCGCCCGCGCCAGCGACTGGTTCCGCTCTTTGCGTGATGCGATCTGCGCCGAATTCGAAGCGATCGAGCGCGAGGCAGGCTCCGACGCGTCGTTCGACTACACCCCCTGGCAGCGCGCGGCGGTCGAAGGCGGCGAAGACGAGACCGGGGGCGGCACCCGCGGGCTCATGAAGGGGCGCGTGTTCGAGAAGGTGGGCGTCAACATCTCCACCGTCTCGGGCGGGCTGGCGAAGGATTTCGCCGCCACCATCAATGGCGCCTCGGCCGAGCAGAACGCCTTTTCCGCGACCGGCATCAGCCTCGTCGCGCACATGGCGAACCCCCACGTCCCCGCCGTCCATATGAACACGCGGTTCCTGACGACCACCAAGGCCTGGTTCGGCGGCGGTGCCGACCTGAACCCGCCGATCCCGTACGACGAGGACACCGCCGAGTTCCACGCGGCCTTCAAGGCTGCCTGCGACGCGCACGGCGAGGGCTACTACGAGCGCTACAAGGCCTGGGCGGACGAGTACTTCTACATCCCCCACCGCAAGGTCCACCGCGGTGTCGGCGGGATCTTCTACGACCATCTGGAATGCGGCGACGAAGCCGCGTGGGAAGCCAACTTCGCCTTCACCCGCGCGGTGGGCGAGGCGTTCCTGGCGGTCTTCCCGCGCCTCGTGCGCCGGCGGCTGGGCATGGCGTTCACGCCTGCCGACAAGGCCGTCCAGCTCGAATGGCGCGGGCGCTATGCCGAGTTCAACCTCGTCTACGACCGGGGCACGCTGTTCGGCCTCAAGACCGGCGGCAACATCGACGCCATCCTCATGAGCCTGCCGCCCGAGGCGACCTGGAGCTGAGCGGGGCGGCCGTGGAATGCCTTTTGCGCCTGGGTTGAATTAACAAGTCCCGTCGTCCCCGCGAAAGCGGGGCCCCGCTTACTTGCGGTTGACGTTGAGGCCGAAGAACAAGCGGGGCCCCCGCCTTCGCGGGGACGACGGGGGCTTTTGCGCGAAGTCGAGGCGGTTGCTCCCGCACCATACCCCAGTTACGCTCCCCCGATGACATCGCCCCAACCGCTCGACCGCCGCTCGCTTGCACTTGCCGCGCTGTCGACGGTGGTGGAATGGTACGACTTCACCCTGTTCCTCTACCTCGCCACGGTGCTGTCGCGGGTGTTCTTCGCCGGCCACGGCGGGGTGCTGACCACCTTGGCGGGCTTCGCGGTCGCTTACCTGATGCGGCCGGTGGGTGCGATGGTGTTCGGCCACTTCGGCGACCGGCGCGGACGGCGCGCGACGCTGCTCGCCTCGATGGCGCTGATGACGGCGGCGATGCTGCTGACCGCGATGCTGCCCACCGCCGCGCAGGTCGGGCCGCTCGCGGGTGTGCTCCTGCTGCTACTGCGCTGCGTGATGGGCTTCGCGGTGGGGGGCGAGTACACCGGCGTCGTCGCCTACCTGCTCGAAGGCGCGCCGGCGCATCGCCGGGGCCTCGTCACCTCGCTGGCGGCGGCGACGAGCGAGATCGGCGGGCTGCTGGCGGCGGGCATCGCGGCGCTGACCGTCAGTCTGATGCCTGCGCCGGAACTGGACAGTTGGGGCTGGCGCCTGCCGTTCCTGTTCGGCGCGGCGCTGGCCGCCAGCATCCTGTTCGCCCGCGCCGCCATGCAGGAATCGCCCGAGTTCGAAACCCACCGTGAGGCCGGGACGCTCGAGCGCCGCCCGCTTGCCCATGCCCTTTCGCGCCACCGCGCCGGCATCCTGCGGGGCTTCGCGATCTCGGCGCTGGGCTCGATCACCTATTACGTCGGGATCACTTATGTGCCGGTCTACCTGACCTCCGCCGGCAGCCTCAGCGAGGCACAGGCGCTGCAACTGGCGACGCTCGCCGCGCTGGCGGTAATCGTGGTCACGCCCTTCGTCGGCCTGCTGTCCGACCGGGTGGGGCGGCGGCCGGTGCTGGTCGGCCTCGCGGTCCTGTGCGCGGCGATGCCATACCTGCTGTTCCGCCTGCTCGCCGGAGCTTCGCCGGGCGCGGCGCTGCTCGGCGCGGTGGTGCTGGCGATGCTCGCCGGCGGGGTGAGCGCGGTGGGCGCCGTGGCAACCGCCGAGCAGGTGCCCGCGCAGGGCCGCCTCAGCGGGCTCGCGCTCGGTGCCACCACCGCGACCGCGCTGTTCGGCGGACTGACGCCGTGGCTCGCCCAGTTCCTGACGACGCGGACCGGTTCTCCCACCGCGCCGGGCGTGATGATCGCCGCAGTGGCGCTGGGGGTGCTGCCGGTGCTGTTGATGCTGCCCGAGACACGGCCCGGCCGGGCGCCGGGCTGATGGGTCTTGAGCGCGGCGCGCGACGGCGGTAAGAAAGGACGCCCGATTATCGAATGGACCAGAACGACGATGTGATTTGACCTGACCGCAATTCAGACCCGTCTTGCTGCCAGGAAACACACGCATGTCCGCCTCGATAACGACGTTCGACCTCGGTTGGTCGACACCGGAAGGCCAGTCGGTCTTCGCTAATCTCAACCTTGCCTTCAACGCCGAGCGCGTCGGCATCGTCGGTCGCAACGGCGTGGGCAAGACGAGCCTGCTCAAGGTGCTATCCGGCGAACTTGAACCCACTTCGGGCAAGGTCGTGGGCAGCGGCAGCATCGCCGTCCTGCGCCAGATCGTGCAGGTCGCGCCGGGGGAGACCATCGCCGACCTGTTCGGCATCGCCGCCGACCTTGCCGTGCTGCGCAAGGCCGAGGCCGGGCTGGCCACCATGGAGGAACTCGCCGAAGTCGACTGGACGCTGGAATCCCGCGCCATGTCGGCGTTCGGGCGGGTGGGCCTCGACGCCGCGCCCGGCACCCTGCTGACGAAACTTTCGGGCGGGCAGCGAACCCGTGCGGCCATGGCCGGCGTCCTGCTCGCCGAGCCGGACTTCCTGATGCTCGACGAGCCCTCGAACAACCTCGACCGCGAGGGGCGGGCGGCGCTGCTCGACCTGCTCGCGTCGTGGCGGGCCGGGGCGATCATCGTCAGCCACGACCGCGAACTGCTGGAGACGATGGATGCCATCGTCGAGATGACCTCGCTGGGCGCGACCCGCTACGGCGGCAACTGGACGCACTACCGCGAACGCAAGGCGATCGAACTGGCGGCGGCGCACCACGACCTCGAAGTGGCCGAGCGGCAGATGACGGAGATCGCGCGCAAGGCGCAGGTCGCGGTGGAGCGCAAGCAGCGGCGCGACGCGGCCGGCAGCCGCAAGGGCGCGCGCGGCGACATGCCGCGGATCGTCGCTGGTGCCCGCAAGCAGCGCGCCGAGAACACCGGGGGAGAGAACGTCCGCCTCGCGCAGCGCCAGCGTGCCGAAGCCTCCGCGGCGGCGATCGCCGCGCGCGAACAGATCGAAATGCTCGAAACGATGGCGGTCGCGCTGGCCCCGACGGGACTGCCCGCAGGCAAGATCGTCCTTGCGCTCCGGAAGGTATCCGGCGGCTACGATCCTTCGGCGCCGCTGCTGCGCGATGTCTCGTTCACCCTGACCGGGCCGGAGCGGTTGGCGCTGGCGGGGCCGAACGGCGCCGGAAAGACCACGCTGCTGGCCCTCGTCACCGGGCGGCTCGCGCCGTTCTCGGGCACGATCCTGCGCGGCTCACGCATGGCGATGCTGGACCAGACCGCCGGCATCCTCGATCCGTCGCTGTCGATCGCCGAGAATTTCCAGGCGCTCAATCCCGGCACGGACGACTTCACCTGTCGCTCGGCACTGGCGAAGTTCCAGTTCCGGGCGGATGCGTCGCTGCAGAAGGTCGCCACGCTCAGCGGCGGGCAGGTGCTCCGGGCCGGCCTCGCCTGCATCCTCGGGAGCCCGACGCCGCCGGAGCTTCTCATCCTCGACGAGCCGACCAACCACCTCGATCTCGATTCGATCGCCGCGATCGAGGCCGGGCTCGCCGCGTTCGACGGCGCCCTCCTGGTCGTCAGCCACGACGAGGCTTTCCTCGATGCGATCGGGGTGTCGCGGCGCATCGCGCTTGGCGGGACGCAGGCCGGGTAGGGGGGCTCAGGCCACCCCGGCGCGGCTTTTCATCAGCGGCTGGATGCGGGTGCCGAAGTTCTCGACGCCTTCCACGAAGTCATCGAACGTCAGCAGCACGCCGCCGGTGCCGGGGACTTCGGCCATCTCGTCGAGCATCTTCGCCACCGTTTCGTAGCTGCCGACGAGAGTGCCCATGTTGATGTTCACGGCGCCCTCCGGGGCGGCGAGCTGGCGGACGTTGGTGTCGGTGTTGACGGTGTCCTTGGCGCCCTGGTCGGCGAGCCAGGCGATCGCCTCGATGTCGACGCCGTCGTTGTAGAGCTGCCACTTGGCCTGCGCCTCGGCGTCGGTCTCGGCGGCGATGATCATGACGAGGACGAAGACCTGCACGTCGCGCCCGGTCTCGGCGGTGAACTTCGCGAGGCGCGCGTTGTTCGAGGCGAAGGCGGTGGGCGTGTTGACGCCGACGCCGAGGCAGAAGGCATAGTCCGCCCACTTGGCCGAGAAGGCCAGTCCCGCATCGGACGAGCCGGCGCAGATGATCTTCATGTCGCCGGTAGGCGTGGGACGCACGAGGCAGTCGTCCATCTGGTAGTGCTCGCCCTTGAAGTCGGAGCGGCCGGTTTCCCACAGCTCGCGCAGGATATGGGCGTATTCGTCGAGCACCTGGTAGCGGTTGCGGAAATGCTCCTCGCCCGGCCAGAGACCCATCTGGGTGTACTCGGGCGGCTGCCAGCCGGTGATGAGGTTGAGCCCGAAGCGGCCGTGGCTGATCGAATCGATGGTGTTGCACATCCGCGCGGCGAAGGCGGGGGGGATGATGAGGGTGGGACAGGTGGCGTAGATCTTGATCTTCTCGGTCACGGCGGCGAGGCCGGACATGAGGGTGAAGCTCTCCAGCCCGTATTCCCAGAACTCCGACTTGCCGCCGAAGCCGCGCAGCTTGATCATCGAGAGCAGGAAATCGAGCCCGTGCTTCTCGGCCCGCAGCGCGATCTCCTTGTTGAGGTCGAACGTGGGCATGTACTGCGGCGAGGTCGTGCTGATCAGCCAGCCGTTGTTGTTGATGGGAACGAAGACGCCGACTTGCATGGACTAGCTCCCGAGAAAGCCGAGGACGAGGCGGTTGAAGCCCTTGGGATCGGTGACGTTGCAGGCGTGGCCGCCCCAGCCGAAGGTGGCGATGTCGGCGCCGGGGATCGGCCCGGCAAGGTCGAGCGAGGCGGCCTGCGGCACCAGGAAATCGTCGCGCGTGGCGATGACGAGGACGTCGCGCAGGCGCGCCAGCCGCTCGGGCGTGGGGGCGAAGGTGGCGACGGCGGCGATGCGCTTTTCCATGGTCTCGGCGCCGGGGAAGGCGGCGAGGTGGTGGGCGAGTTCGGCCTCCAGATCGGCGTCGTGGGCGGCGATCCAGTCGGGCGGGTAGAGGAACAGCGGCTGCGCGCGCAGGAACGGCTCCACCCCGGCGCTGCGCAGGATGGCGAGGCGCGCCTCGAAGCAGCGGTGGGTGTGGGGGGACAGGGTGCGCCAGCCGTTGACGACGACCAGCCGGTCGATCCGGCCCGAGAGCAGCGAGGTCTCGATGCCGATCATGCCGCCGAGCGCGTGGCCGACGAAGTGCGCGGTCTCGATATCGAGCGCGTCCATCAGCGCGACGACGTCCTGCGCCATGGCCTCGATCGAGGTGGCGTCGGGCAGGGCGCGATCGCTGCGGCCGGTGCCGCGCTGGTCGTAGGTGAGGACGCGGTGGTTTTCAGACAGGGCGGCGAGGTTGGGCGCCCAGTACCCGCCAGCGCCGCCGAGGCCGCTCGACAGGATGAGTACAGGCGCGCCCCCGGGCCCGTGGAACTCGTAGTGGAGGCCGGTGGCCTCAGCCAAGATGGGCGACCGAGGCGATCTCGACCAGGCAGTCAGGCTTCACGAGGTCGGTCTTGATGCAGTAGCGCGCCGGTTTGTTGCCGGGAAAGTATTCGGCGTAGACTTGGTTGAACGCGGCGTAGTCGGCCATGTCCTTGAGGAAGATGTGGTTCATCGCGACGTCGGCCATGGTGCCGCCTGCGGCCTCGACGGTGATTTTGATCGATTCCAGCACATGACGGGTCTGCGCTGCCGCATCACCGGGATAGAGCACGAGCCCGCCCTGGCCGAGCGCCAGCATGCCCGAGACATAGAGCGTGTTCCCGGCCTTCGCGCCGGCGGAGTAGGGCGCGATCGGGGCAGGGAACTGCGGCGGGTTGATGGCTTCGAAGGGCATTGTCACTCCTTGGGCGGAAGCTGGCTCACGGCGGTCCGGAAATCGGCGACGGTGCTGACCCAGCCGAAGAACTTCTCCACGTTGTAGACCGTGGCCTCCATGATGAAGTCCGGGCCGAGGTGGTGGGTGGCGTCCTCCAGCAGCACGCCGAAGTATTCGAGGTGGAAGCCGTCGCGCAGGGTGGATTCGACGCAGACGTTGGTGGCGATGCCGGTGAACACCAGCGTGCGGATGCCGCGTGCGCGCAGGACGGAATCGAGCTGCGAGTTGAAGAAGGCGGAATAGCGCGGCTTGTGGACGCGCAGGTCGCCATCCTGCGGTGTCAGCGCGTCGACCAGCTCATAATCCCAGCCGCCGCGCGCCAGGAACCTGCCGGAGAGTTCGGGCCGCGCCCGCATGGTCTTGAGCGCGTTCGACTTGTGCCAGTTGGGCGAGAGCGGTGTTCCCGCCTCGACATAGCCGGAATCCCAGCCGTTCTGCAGGAACACCACGGTCATCCCGGCGGTGCGCGCGGTGCCTAGCACTTCGCCGATCCGGCCGATCACCGCGGCGGCTGGGCCGACATCGAAGCCGGCCTCGTCCACGTAGCCGCCCTTCGTGGCATAGGCGTTCTGCATGTCCACGACGATGACGGCGGTGGTCGCCGGATCGAGCCGGATGGGCTCGGGCCGCGCCGGCAGCACGGCGCAGGGGGCGGAAGCGGCGGGGTTGGGGTCGACCACGGTCTCGTTCACCCCCGCACTATTGTGCAGGGGCGAAACGCGGTCAAGCCGGGTCGCGGGTCAGCAGGGCCGCAGGCCCGACGAGGTGCGCTCTTGATGCGGCTTGACCCCCAGCAGCCGTTCGAGTGCGGCGGCGAAACCCGCGTTGCGGCGGCGGCCCGAGGGCTGCACCTGCGACAGATCGACCCCGCCGGTGAGCTGGATGCCGAACTCGCCGTCACCCACCCAGCGCACTTCCGCCTTCAGGTCTCCCTGTCCTGGCAGCGCCACGTGCAGTGTCTCGCCGCAGTCGGGCAGCAGGGTGCGCGAGGCGATGCACATGCCGCCCGGCGACACATTGCGCACGATCACGTCCTGTCCGGCGCGGCCCTCGCCGCCGATCACGGCGCGGATCAGCGTGCGTACGCGCGGCGAGCGTTCCGGATGCCGGTCCGCCGGCGCGGTATGAGCCGACAGGACCTGCGGCAGGGAAAGCGAAGCCGTCGTCAGCCAATGCGGCTCGTCGCTCGCGAAACTGTCGTGGTCTGCCATGGCGTCTGGGTGCCTCCTCGAATCTCGCGCTCCCGGAAGGGCCGCGTGTTGCGGCTCCATGGAGCTGATAGGTTCGAACCGGAGCCGCGCCGTGGCGGGGGGGAGAGCGGCGGCTACCGCTCCGGTCCGACCACCGTTATGCGTGCGGAGCGTTCCCCTATGGTTAACAAAATACTTCCGTATATTAACTATGAAATCGATTGAATATGGCCGCTTGCCGGTTTTCGGCCAGTCTGCAACACCGATGAATAAGACCGGGCGGAGGCATTCCGGATTGATCCAGGAGGTCGAGTGCTGCGTTGCAAAATATGCACTCCGATGCATCTCCCCTTGTCGCGCTGCAATAAATCCTGACATGACAGGGTGACATGCTCCGCCAGTACGAACTCGTCGAACGCGTCAAGGAATACGCACCGGAGGCCGATGAGGCCCTGCTCAACCGCGCCTATGTCTATACCGTGCAGAAGCACGGCAGCCAGAAGCGCGCCAGCGGCGACCCCTATTTCAGCCACCCGGTCGAAGTCGCCGGCCTGATGACCGAGCTCAAGCTCGACCAGCAGACGATCATGACCGCGCTGCTCCACGACACGGTGGAGGACACGCTGGCGACGATCGAGGAGATCGAGAAGCTGTTCGGCTCCGAGGTCGCGCGGCTGGTCGACGGCGTCACCAAGCTCTCCAAGATCGAGGCGATGACGGAGAGCGAGCGCGCGGCGGAGAACCTGCGCAAGTTCCTCCTGGCGATGAGCGAGGACCTGCGCGTCCTGCTCGTCAAGCTGGCCGACCGGCTGCACAACATGCGCACGCTCCACTTCATCAAGAAGCCGGAGAAACGCCAGCGCATCGCCCGCGAGACCATGGATATCTACGCGCCGCTGGCCGAGCGCGTGGGCATGTACGAATACATGCGCGAGATGCAATTGCTCGCCTTCGAGCAGCTCGAGCCCGAGGCCTACGCCACCATCGCCGGCCGTCTGACGCAGATCCGCAGCCAGGAAGGCGGGCAGGTCGACGCCATCGCGCTGTCGATCAAGCAGGCGCTGGCCGAAGCGGGCCTCAACGTCGAGGTTTCGGGCCGCGAGAAGCATCCCTATTCGATCTGGCGCAAGATGGCCGAGCGCCACGTGACGTTCGAGCAGATCACCGACATCATGGCCTTCCGCGTGCTGACGGACTCGGTGGACGACACCTACAAGGCGCTGGGCGTGCTCCACCAGGCCTGGCAGATGATCCCGGGCCGCTTCAAGGACTACATCTCCACCCCCAAGTCCAACGGCTACCAGTCGCTGCACACCGCGCTGATCTTCGAAGGCTCGATGCGCATGGAAGTGCAGATCCGCACGCAGGACATGCACCGGCTCAACGAATTCGGCCTCGCCGCGCACTGGGCCTACAAGCAGGGCGGCGTCCGGCCCGACGGCCAGGTCGGCTGGCTGCGCGACCTCATCGAGATCGTCGATGCCAGCCACGATGCCGAGGAACTGCTCGAGCATACCAAGCTGGCGATCTACCAGGACCGCATCTTCGCCTTCACTCCCAAGGGTTCGCTGTTCCAGCTGCCCAAGGGGTCGACGGCGGTGGACTTCGCCTACACCGTCCACACCAAGCTGGGCAATGCGGCAGTCGGCGCCAAGATCAACGGCCGCCACGTCCCGCTGCGCACCCAGCTGGTCAACGGCGACGTGGTGGAGATCATCAAGAGCCCGACGTCGGAGCCGCAACTGTCGTGGCTCGGCTTCGTCGTCACCGGCAAGGCGCGCGCCGCCATCCGCCGCGCCGTGCGCGCCAAGGAGCGCGCCGAAGTCGCCGAGATCGGCTCCAAGCTCTACGACGAGATTTCCGGCCGCCTGCCCCAGCGCATCGGCAAGAAGGCGCTCTCGGGCGCGATCAGCCGGCTCGGCCTGCGCGACGAGGAGGACCTGATGTTCTCGATCGGATCGGCGCGCTTCACCGACCGCCAGGTCATGGAGGCACTGGTCCCCGGCAGCACCGCCGAGATGCCCGACGAGCCCCAGTGGACCAATTCGGAGCGCGCGATCTCGATCCGCGGGTTGACGCCGGGCATGGGCTTCGAGCTGGCGCAGTGCTGCCACCCGGTCCCCGGCGACCGCATCGTCGGCCTGCGCCGCCCCGACCACAAGGTCGAGGTCCACACGATCGACTGCATGACGCTGGCCAGCGGCGGCGACGCCGACTGGCTCGACCTCTCGTGGGGCGAGCGCACCACCGGCGCGGTCGGCCGCCTGCGGCTGGTGCTCTACAACCGCCCCGGCACCCTGGCCGAAGTGACCCAGATCTTCGCCAGCAACCGCGCCAACGTCGCCAACCTCCAGATGGTCCAGCGCGACGAGCCTTTCGGCACCTACGAGGTGGACCTCGAGGTCTCGGACCTCGCCCACCTGACGCGCATTTCCGGTGCGCTCAGGGCCAGCGAGGCGGTGGCGGACGCGGAGCGGATCTGAGGGGGGCGTTTCCCAGCCCCCTTCCATCGAACCCGAACCCGTCGTCCCCGCGTGGGCGGGGACAGAGTGTTCGAAGACCGGCGGCCTCGATTACACGCCCGTCATCAGTATTCCAGCGAGACCTCGACCTCGTCGCCTTCGCCGATCCCCTCGGCCTTCCGTACCAAGGCCTTGACCGGCAGGATCCAGCCTCCATCCGCCTTGCTTGGAAACACCGAGGTAGCGAACCTCGTCGCGCCGATCCGCGCCGCAACCTTGAGAGAGCCGAAGCCGCGCGAATGACCTTCCAGCCGCCGCATCAGCGCAGTGCCGGAAAGCGCCTCGCCCGCCTCGCCGCCGATGGTCAGGAAATGCCAGGTCCCGTTGTTGGCGCCGCCGGTCCAGCGCCAGAGCGTGCCGACGTAGGTGAGATGCTCGCTCATCACGCCGGTTATTTCTTCACCTCGCGGATCGGCACCGGCACGTTGCACACATCCACCCCGCCGGCGGGGGTGATGTAGAACTCGTCCTTCCGGTTCGCCCGCTTGTCGGCATAGGCCGCGAAGCTGGCGCTTTCGGTGGAAAGGTATTCGTAGGCCGGCAGGTCCGGCACTTCGTTCCCCATCCGCACCGAGACGATCGGCGTGCGCTCCTCAGGCGTTTCGTAGAACCCCAGCGGCCCCGTCCCGCGCGGCAGCGAAGACAGGTGCTCCATCCCGGCAATGATCCGCCCGACCAGCGCGATATTGCGGTCGAGCTGGCGCGGCGCCTGCCCGATGACGGTGTAAAGCTCCGTCCCGGTGCCGGTGTCAGGCGACAGATCGCGGCCGACGCCGACCATGCCGTAGCAGTGGACGGGCCACGCCCGATTGCCGTCGGCGGCCATCGGCCACCCCGCCTCGAAGCCGTTCACGAGAGAATAAGGATCGCGGCCCCGCAGCTTGGCGGGGTCGACGGTATTCGCATTGTTCATTTGTGCGAGCAAACCCGCGACGGTCTGTAAATCGGTCAACTGGCTCTGGAAACTGGCAGCGCGCAGCGAACGAACTGGCGCGGTGTAGTCTACCTCGCCCATGCTCGAGAGACCCTTGGGCAGCGCCTTGGCCTTCCCCGGCGTCTCGCCCTCAGGATCGCCCCACTGCACGACGTAGTTGTCCTGGACCCGCACCACCGCGATCCCGTCGAACCAGCGCGCGGCGACCAGCTTGCGGATGTTCCCGGTCCATCCTTGCGAGAACGGCGCCGGGACCAGCTGGATGACCACCCGCCGCGCCCGCCCCTTCGCGTCCGGCGCCAGGTCCATCACGGCAAGGTCGGAAGCCGCGATCCGAGTCCAGTCGGCGGCCGGTGCAGCCTCGACGACGTCGTTCGGCGTCCTGCCCGCCGGGGCATCGGCCGCGGCCAGAGGCGAGGCGGAAAGGGCGGTAACGGCGAGGGCGTTCAGAAATCTGCGCATGAGGGCTTCATGCCACCACTGCGGCGCTTGCGAAACCCCGTGGCCCGCGCTAGGGGCCAGCGCCTATCCAGTGCATGCGGAGCGGTGGCCGAGTGGTCGAAGGCGCTCGCCTGGAAAGTGAGTATACGCCAAAAGCGTATCGAGGGTTCGAATCCCTCCCGCTCCGCCATTTCCCGATCATTGTAGTGCTCCCGGCCTTTGGGGCGCATGGGATGGCTGCGCGCGGGTTCGATGCGCTCGACGATGAGCGTGTTTCATCGCTGCATGCAATCTCCGTGGCCTGACCAACGCGCGGTGGACGGCCCATCTCGCGGGTGCAACATTCGCGGCGCAGTGCGGCCGTGGCACGATCGATGGAGACGAACATGGAAAAGCGTAAACTCGGCGCAGGCGGCCTCGAGGTTTCGGCGATCGGGCTCGGGTGCATGGGGCTCAGCTTCGGGTACGGGCCCGCCGTATCCGACGACGACGGGGTAGCACTCATCCGCGCCGCCTACGACCAGGGCGTGACCTTCTTCGACACCGCAGAGGCTTATGGCCCCGGCGCGAACGAGGAACTGGTGGGCAAGGCGCTGGCGCCGATCCGCGACGAAGTGGTCATCGCCACCAAGTTCGGTTTCGCCAACGGTCGCCCGGGCGACGGCGTCGACAGCCGTCCAGAGCGCATTCGGCAGGTCGCCGAGGAATCGCTCCGGCGCCTCGGCACAGACCGCATCGACCTGTTCTACCAGCACCGGGTCGACCCGGCCGTGCCGATCGAGGACGTGGCGGGCACGGTCCGCGACCTCGTCGCCGAAGGTAAGGTGAAGCACTTCGGCATGTCCGAGGCCGGCGTCGATTCGCTGCGCCGCGCCCATGCGGTGCTGCCGGTGGCGGCGCTGCAGAGCGAGTATTCGCTGTGGTGGCGCGAGCCTGAGGCGCAAATCCTGCCGGCGTGCGAGGAACTGGGCATCGGCTTCGTGCCGTTCAGCCCGCTCGGCAAGGGCTTCCTGACCGGCGCGATCACCACCGACACCCGGTTCACGGATGGTGATTTCCGCAACATCGTGCCGCGTTTCGAAGAGGAGAACCGCAAGCTCAACGAAGCGCTCGTCGAGAAACTCAAGGCACTCGCGGCCTCCCACGACGCCACGCCGGCGCAGATCGCCATCGCCTGGCTGCTGGCGCAGAAGCCGTGGATCGTCCCTATCCCGGGCACTACCAAGCTGCACCGCCTGACCGAGAACCTGGCCGTCGCCGCGATCGACCTTGGCGCGTCCGAACTGGCCGAGATCGGCGCCGCGCTCGCCGCGATTGAAGTGCAGGGCACTCGTTATCCAGCTGCCATGGCGGCCCTCGCCGGCCGCTGAACGCCTTTTTCGATACCTCAAGCCAAGGACAATTCATGCAAGTCAAAGCTTACGGCGTCCAGACCGCCGACCGCCCGCTCGAGCCCATGCAGATCGAGCGCCGGCAGCCGGGTCCGCGCGACGTCGAGATCGAGATCGCCTACTGCGGCGTCTGCCATTCCGACCTTCACACCGCCCGCGCCGAGTGGGGCGGCACGCTCTACCCCTGCGTCCCGGGGCACGAGATCATCGGCACGGTCCGCAGCGTCGGTGCAGACGTGAGCCGCTTCCAGGTCGGCCAGACGGTCGGCGTCGGTTGCCTCGTCGACAGCTGCGGGCACTGCGGTTCGTGCAAGGAAGATCTCGAGAACTACTGCGAGAACGGCTGGACCGGCACGTACAATGCCCCGAGTGCCGACGCACCCGGCCATACTCTGGGCGGCTACTCGCAGGCGATCGTGGTCGACCAGCACTTCGTCCTGGAGATCCGGCATCCGCAGGAGCAGCTTGCCGCCGTCGCGCCGCTGCTCTGCGCCGGCATCACGACCTACTCGCCGCTGCGCCACTGGAACGCCGGGCCGGGCAAGAAGGTCGGCGTGGTCGGCATCGGCGGGCTTGGCCACATGGCGATCAAGATCGCGCATGCCATGGGCGCGCATGTCGTCGCCTTCACCTCGACCCCGGCGAAGCGCGCAGACGCTCTGGCGCTCGGTGCCGACGAGGCGGTGGTGTCGCGCGAGCCCGAGGAAGTCTCGGCCCATGCCGGCAGCTTCGACCTCATCATCGATACCGTGGCCGCCAGCCACGATCTCGACACTTACGTCAACCTGCTGCACCGCGACGGCACGCTGGTGCTGCTCGGCGTTCCTGACCAGCCGCATCCGACCCCCAACGTCGCCGGGCTGATCTTCGGCCGCAAGACGATTGCCGGTTCGCTGATCGGCGGCATCGCCGAGACGCAGGAGATGCTCGACTTCTGCGCCGAGCACGGGATCGTCTCGGACATCGAGATGATCGAGATGCAGCAGATCGACGAGGCCTACGACCGCATGGTGCGCAGCGACGTGCGCTACCGGTTCGTGATCGACAATGCCTCGATCGGCAAGGCCGGCTGAGCTAGTCGATGAAATGCCCCCGCGCGGCGCCTTCCGTGAAGGGCCGCGCGGGTGTGCCGGAACGATGATGGAAAGCACCGGCGCCCAGGCAGCAGCGACCGGTCAGGTGAGAATGCGGTCTGTCGTCGCCGCTTGACCACTCCCCCGTCGCTCTCGCGCAGGCGGGGATGACGGGTGTGGTGCCAAGATGGTTTGGGAGCCATCGGATTTAGGCTACAATCGGCGCCATTGCAGCCGTTTTGCGCCCTCGCAGGCTCAGCAGGAACGCCGTGCCCGACAGCGCGAGCACGCCGTCCACCGTCCACGCGGCCAGGTCCGGCCCGTCGGCTACCAGCGCATGGACCGCTGCGGTGAGGAGCAGCAGCACGCCGGTCAGCCCGCGTCCCGCCCTGGCGATGGACCTCACCGGCAACCGCACCGCGCTTGCCAGCACGACGAGCGTGGCCGCGCCCCAGACCGCCAGCGGCGGCGCCGTTCCCCCGGCAGGGGCGAGCACGGCGGCCAGCGCCGCCCCCGTCAGCGCCACTGGTTGGCCCCACAGCGTTGCCGCCCAGAGCCGCTCGAGGCCCGGCGCGGGTCTGCGCTTGTCGCGCCGTCGCGCGAGCCAGATCGTCACGCCGCCAGCTGCGAGATAGGTGAGCCCAAGCCCCAGCAGGGCATAGGCGATCTTCACCGGGCCGCCGCCGAACCAACCGAAATGGAGCTTGCCAATCGAACCGAGGATGCTTTCCCCGAGGTTGTTCCCGGCCGCGCGCTTGGAATGGTACAGCCGTCCGCTGCGTTCGAAGGCGAAGGAATCGGTGTCGGCGAGCTTGCGGCTGCCGCGCTCGACGTTGAACAGCGCGGCGCCGCCCCTCTCGGTTGGGTGTTCGAGCACGACGAGGCTGACGCGGCCGCCGGGCGCGAGGCGCTTCACTTGCGCGAACATCGGCGCGAGGTCGATGACAGGGGCGGGCCGGGGGTCCTCCTTCGGCTCGGCGGCGATGAACAGCGCGTAGACCTTGGCGGTGTCGCCCTGGAACAGCGCCATGCCCAGCACGCCGACGATCAGCGTCGTCAGCCCGAGCACCGCGCCGGTCAGCGAAAGCAGGATATGGAAGGGCAGGCCCCACACGCCGATGCGGTTGTGCAGGTCCGCCTCCTGCAGTCGCCGCGAGCCGCCGAGCCGCAGGTGGAACGCATCGCGCAGGATGCGCGGGTGCGCCAGGACGCCCGAGATGACCGAAGACAGCAGCGCCACGCCGGTCAGGCCGACGATGAACAGGCCCCAGGCCTGCGGCAGGTGCAGGTTGATGTGCAGGCGGGTGAGGAACTCGGTCCAGGGCGCCTTGCCGCTGGCGACGAGGCGGCCTTCGCGGTCCGCGAGCCACGAAGCCTTGCCCCCCTCGCTTTCGACGAAGACGGTCGCCAGCGGCAGGTCGGCGGCGGGCGGGGTGATGTAGACGTGCTCCACCCCGGCGCCGCCCCGGACGACGGCTTCTCCGAGCGCGCGCTGGACCGCCTCGGGCGAGAGCGTGTCGACGCGGGGGCCGCGCCCCAGTTCCCAGCGCTGGAATTCATGCGCGAAGACCGCGAGGCTGCCGGTCAGGCAGACGAGGTAGATGGCGGCGGCGAACGCGAGGCCCAGCGCGCTGTGGCCCTTGAGCACGGCGCGCACGAAGTCCGCGGGCACGCGCGCCAGCAGGGCCTTTCGGGGCGCCTTCTTCGGTGCGGTCATGCAAAGCCCCTGAGGATGGAGATGCCGAAACCGGCCAGCGCGGTGCCCGTCAGCACCGCCGCCGCGCGCAGGATGCGGGCGTCGGCGAGCGTCCAGGCCATCGCGCCGCCCCATACGGCGGGCACGATCAGCGCGCCGATGATGAGCCGGGTCTGGGGCTCCCCCGGCACCCAGACCGCATAGCAGATGCCCACGGCCATCGCCGCGATCATGCCGATCGGGCCAGCCAGCAGCCAGCGCAGCGTGGTGCGCCAGCGCGTCGTCGGCCGTTCGACCGGTTCTGGCGCGAGGCTGTCCCCGCCGCCGCGTCCGGCCCTGGCCGCGCGCACGCGGGCGCCGGTCGCGACGACCACGAGCGCGGCGAGCGAAAGTAGCGTGACGGCGGCGAACGGACCGCGCACCGGGCCCATGACCCATGCGGGCCACACCAGCGTGGCGCCGATCGCCGTCCAGCCCAGCGCCCGCCAGCGCGGCTTGTCGGCGGCCTTGGCCTGCCACGCGCGGCGCAGCGCCCAGCTTCCGGCTAGGCCGCCCGCGAAGATGAGGGACATGGTGAGCAGGTCGGTCATGGCGCTCAGGGACGCAGGCCCGGCACGCGGGCAACGAGAATGGTCAAGCGCATGGTGTTCCCCCAGTCGGCATCGGCCTATGCAAGAGACTATTGCGAGTCAATATCAACATTCTGATCGATGCGCTTGAGCTCCGCGCCCGCAGGACGCATATGAGGACAACCAATAAGAGCCTCGGTGCGTTTGCTGCTAGCCAGCCCCTGCCACCTCCACGGGAATGCCAGCCTCCATGACCAGCCGCAATGCCGCACAGGACCTGCCGATCGCGATCGTCGGCGGGGGTTTCAGCGGGACGCTCCTGGCCATCAACCTGCTGCGCTACGGCGTGAAGGTGGCGCTGATCGAGAAAAGCTCGGCGCAGCTCGCCAAGGGCGTGGCCTTCGGCACCCGGCGGCCCGAGCACCTGCTCAACGTGCGCGCCTCCAACATGAGCGCCTTTCCCGACGATGCCGGGCATTTCCTGCGCTGGATGAACTTTTCCGCAACCGACGAGGCCAATCGCTTCGTGCCGCGCCTGACTTACGGCGTGTACTTGCGCGACGTGCTGGTGGAGGCGCTCGGCAAGGCGGGCGGCAACGCGCAGGTCATCAACGGCGAGGCGATCTCGGTGGACTTCGCCGAGGACTCCGCGCGCCTGCACCTGGCCGGCGGGGACGTGCTGGAATGCCGTTCGGTGGCGCTGGCACTCGGCAATTTTCCGCCGGCTCCGCATCCGGTGCTGGAGGCGCTGCCGCACGCGCTCTACCGCCCGGACCCGTGGGACGCGGCGGCGGTCGAAGGCCTGGCAGGGCTCGACCATGTGCTTGTCGTCGGCAGCGGCCTGACGGCGGCGGACGTGGTGCTCTCACTGGAAAGCGCGGGCTTCGCGGGCAGGCTGACGGTACTGTCGCGCCGGGGCCTGAGGCCGCTCAGCCATGCGCCGAGCGGGCCGGCCGTGACGCCGATCTCGGACCCCGACAAGCGCGGCTCGGCGCTGGTGCGCGAAGTGCGCAGGGCGGCAGACGAGGTCGGCTGGCGCGCGGCGGTGGATGCGCTGCGACCGCATACGCAGAACATCTGGCGCCGCCATTCGGTGACCGCGCAGGCCAGCTTCCTGCGCCACCTTCGGCCCTACTGGGACATCCACCGCCACCGCCTCGCGCCGTCGGTCGCCGAGCGGCTGGAGGCGCTGGAGGCGAGTGGACGGCTGCGCTACGTGGCGGGCAGGCTGGGCCGCGCCGAAGTGCTCGAGGGCCGGGCGCTGGTGTCTTATCGGCCACGCGGCGAAGACGGCATGGCGCTGCTCGAGGTCGACCGGGTCTACAACTGTGCCGGGCCGGACTGCGATCTCACCCGCGTCGATGCGCCGATCGTGCAGGACCTCTTGGCGCAGGGCCTCATCCGCAGCGATGCCCATGCGCTCGGGCTGGACGTCGACCACCTCGGCCGGGTGCGCGATGCGGCGGGCGCAGTGCAGGACCGCCTGCTCGCGGTTGGCCCGATCACCAAGGGCGAGGCATGGGAAACCGTCGCGGTGCCCGATATCCGCCGCCAGGTCTGGGGCCTCGCCCGCTTCCTCGCCGACGCCCACTGGGTCGGCGGCGAGGGGTTGTGAGGGGCTGAACGAAGCTTGTGAGAAATACGACGACCTAGACTGCGGCGCCAGCCACCTTGCGCACCGGCTGCGGCAGCACGGCGAGGATCGCTCCGCTCTCGGTGCGCGCCAGCCAGTCCGGGCTGACGTCGAGGAAGCGGACCCGCGCATCCTCGTCCAGCACCAGAACGGCGGGCTTGTCGATCTCGTAGCTGTCGGTGCCGAGGGTCGCGCCGATCCAGCTCTGGCCGGGGGCGACCTCGGGCCGGTCCTCGGGGAGGAAAGTGATGCCGAGCGCGCGCGCCAGCGCGTAGCCGGGATCGCCCGCCACCGTGAAGCCGAGGTTGTGCCGCGCGACCAGTTCGCGGTCCACCGGCACTTGCGCGCTCACCGCGACCAGCCGCACGCCGCGCTGGGTGAGGGCAGGCAGCAGCGTCTCGTTGTAATAGGGCAGCGCGATGTTGCAGGCCGGGCATCCGCCAAAGCGGAAGAACACCAGCACTGCCGGGCCGTCCGCGAGTATCGCGTCGCGCGTGAGCTCGCGTCCGTCCTCATCGACGAGCGTGAACGGCGCCACCGTGTCGCCGATGCGGGGAAGGGCGGCCGCGTCCTGCCGTTCGACGAGCAAGCGGCGCTGGGCGGCGTTGCGCTCCAGCTGATCGGGGCTCCAGGTGCGCTCGCGCTCGGCCTGCAGGGCGGCGAAACGGTCGGTCAGGGTCTGGGTCATCTCTCGGTCCTCGTCCATGCGTATGATGGTCGAGGCTATGGGGCGGCCGGACTGGCGACCAACGAGAAGCCCTCGAAAAGCCTTGAGATTATCGAATAAGTGCGGTCAGCCGGGCAGTCCCGCGACCACCTCGCGGGCGAGCGCGGCGAGCTGGCTGGTCGGACCGTCGAGGCCCGGCGCGGTATGGAGGATGCACGAGACGTGCGGCAGGTCGGGCAGAAGGCCACTCTCGATCGGCTCGTCGCGCAGGAACAGGCCGGTGCGGCAGGTCAGGCCCAGCCCGGCATCGACCGCCGCGCGCAGCGTCGTCAGGTTGGGCGTCTCGACGGTGATGCGGTAGGACCGCCCGGCGTCCTCCAGAGCGCGGATCGCGGCCTCGCGGAAGCGGCAGGGGGTTTCAAGCACCGCCAGCGGCACGGTGTCGAGCCGGGCGAGGTCCTCCTTGCCGAACCACGCCATCGGCGCGGTCGCCACCGCCGCGCGGTCGTTGGCGGCGGCGAAGCCGAGCACGATGTCGAGCTGGCGGCGCTCGAGCAGGTCCATCAGCTCCGCGGTGCCGGCGACGCGCGAATAAAGTTCGGCCTCGGGGTGAAGTTCGGCGAACTGGGACAGCAGCCCGGTGAGCAGCAGTTCCGCGAAGTCCTGCACCATGCCGATCCGCGCGGGCCCGGCGAACTGGCCGTTGGTCACCGCCGCCACCGCCTCGTCGTGAAGGTCGAGCACCTTGCGTGCGTATTCCAGCATGAGGTCGCCGTGCGCGGTCAGCGCGAGGCGCCGCCCCTCGCGGTGGAACAGCGACTGCTGGAGCAGCTCCTCCAGCCGCTTGATCTGCAGGCTCAGCGCCGACTGGCTGACGAAGACCCGCTCGGAGGCATGGAGCATCGAGCCGGTATCGACGATCGCCACGAAGCTGCGCAGGAGGTTCGTCGGAAGATTTACGGGCATCAGGGGACTTTCACCGGAGGAACTGCGTCGGCACGTGCCATGAACCATGAGATATTCTCAATCAAAATAGTAGACATTTGAGGCCGACAAGCAATTCTGTTGCGGTGCGAGAACGACTTGCGCGGGTCGGCAACCGCCCCATTTCCGGCACCTACTGGCGTCACATGAGCGGGGGGCATGGTCAGTATAAGCATCGCGAATAGCCCGTCCAAACCTTCTCAATTGAATTAGTAGAGATTCGAGCGCCAGTTTCCGGTCATCGGCAAACGAGGTTCCCGAATGTCCCGACTGAAGCACCCGACCAAACCCTTGAAGGACGCCCGCTGGCTGTCGCCGCTGCTGCTGCTGGCGGTTCTGGAAGCGGGTTCGCGCAGCGGGCTGATCCCCGAACGCACGCTCGCCGCGCCGTCCAGGGTGCTGGCGACGCTCTACGGCATGGTCGTCTCGGGTGAGCTGGCGGACAACCTGTGGGTCTCGTTCCTGCGCATCGCGGCGGGGTTGGCGATCGGCGTGACCACCGGTGTGGTGCTGGCGCTTGTCGCCGGGCTGTCGCGTCGGGGCGAGGTCACTGTCGACCCGCTCATGCAGATCAAGCGCACGATCCCGACCCTGGCGCTGACCCCGCTGTTCATCGTCTGGTTCGGCATCGGCGAGACCCCCAAGATTGCGCTGATCGCCTTCGCCTCGATCTTCCCGGTCTACCTCAACCTCTACAGTGGTATCCGGGGCACCGACCTGCGCCTGCTCGAAAGCGCGCGCAGCCTCGGCCTCAGCCGGGCCGAGCAGGTCTGGCACGTCATCCTGCCGGGCGCGCTGCCCTCGCTGCTGGTGGGCCTTCGCTATTCATTGTCGATCTCGGTTTTGGTGCTGGTCGTGGCCGAGCAGATCAATGCCTCGGCAGGGCTGGGCTACCTCATCAACAACGCCCGCGACTTCATGCGCACGGACATCATCCTGGTGTGCCTCATGATCTACGCCGCGCTCGGCCTCGCCGCCGATGGGCTGGTGCGCGCGATCGAACGCCGCGCGCTGGTCTGGCGCCCCGAGATCGTGACAGCCTGAGCCCATGTCCCACCGCCCCGATCCCGTTTTCGAATTCATTGAAACGTCAACAGAAGGACGCGACCCCATGGACGCCCGACTGACCCAGTTTACCACCATCCCCTCGGCCCCCGCCAAACCTCAAGCCGTCGTGCGGCTGCGCGATTTCACCCGCACGTTCGGCGCCAACACCATCATCGCCGGCCTCGACCTCGAGATCGCCGCCGGTGAGTTCGTGGTGCTGCTCGGCCGCTCGGGCTCGGGCAAGACGACGCTGCTGCGCACGCTCGCCGGGCTGGACGAGGTGAAGGGGCAGGACGTGACGGTGCCGCAGTCGCGCGCCGTGGTGTTCCAGGACGCGCGGCTGCTGCCGTGGAAGAAGGTCTGGCGCAACGTCGCGCTCGGCCTGAAGAAGCGCGAGGCCCGCGCGGCGGCCGAGGACGCACTGCAGGAAGTCGGGCTGGGCCACCGTCTGGAAGCGTGGCCGCTGACACTTTCGGGCGGCGAGGCGCAGCGCGTGGCGCTCGCCCGCGCGCTGGTGCGCGAGCCCCAGCTACTTCTGCTCGACGAGCCTTTCGCCGCGCTCGACGCGCTGACCCGCCTCAGGATGCACGAACTGGTGCTGTCGCTGTGGCGCCGACACCGCCCGGCGGTGATGATGGTGACCCACGATGTCGACGAGGCGATCGCGCTGGCCGACCGGGTGATCCTGCTCGACCACGGCCGCATCGTCGCGCAGGAGCGCATCACGGCCGCGCGTGGGTCCGAGCGCGCCGGGGTGGCCGCCGGCCTGCGCCAGCGCCTGCTGGATGCGCTGGGCGGGACGCTGGCAGAGGACCACGCAGCGCACGTTGTCGCGCTCCACGCCGGGGCGCGCCCATGAACGCCCCGACGATTTTTCCCGGCACGGCCAGCGTGGTCGACACCGCGCCCCTGCGCCGCTTCGTCGGTGAGTTCGCCGCCCTGCTGGACCAGACCGGCGACCTCGATGTGATCCTCGAACGCGGCGGCGCGCTGCTCGCGCGGCTGGTCGCGCGCGACACTTGGCTGCCCGAGGAATACGCCCAGCCGCACCCCGAGCGCTATCAGCAGTACCTCCTCCACTGCGACAGCGCCGAGCGCTTCAGCGTGGTCTCCTTCGTCTGGGGACCGGGG
This sequence comes from Novosphingobium sp. GW821-FHT09E05, assembly GCF_059416165.1. Lineage (NCBI taxonomy): Bacteria > Pseudomonadati > Pseudomonadota > Alphaproteobacteria > Sphingomonadales > Sphingomonadaceae > Novosphingobium > Novosphingobium sp. GW821-FHT09E05. The sequence goes on along the minus strand of NZ_JBWKOQ010000002.1, from coordinate 138,363 downwards.
CAGGCGACGCCGGTCCACGACCACCGCGTCTGGGGCCTCGTCGGCGTCCTGCGCGGCGCCGAGAAGGTGCAGAGCTTCGGTTTCCGGGACTACGACGGCGCCCTCGTCCAGCAGGGCGCCACGCGCGACCTGCTCGAAACCGAGGTCGAGGCGATCGACCCGCGCGAGGGCGACATCCACCGCGTCGAGAACGCGCATTCTGACCGCATCTCGATCTCCATCCACGTCTACGGCGCCAACATCGGCGCGGTCGAGCGCGCCACCTACCGCCCCAGCGGCGAGGAGCGGCCCTTCGTCTCGGGCTACGCCAACACCACCGTGCCCAACATCTGGGACGCATCGAGGAACGCATGAGCATCACCCCCCAACATGTCCGCAGCGCGTTGCTGGCCCGCCGCGAAATCGCGCTTATCGACGTGCGCGACGAGGCCGCCTTCGCCGGTGGCCACCCGCTGTTCGCCGCCCAGATCCCGCTTCCCCGCATCGCCGCCGAGGCCGCCTGGCGCATCCCCCGCAAGGACGTCGAGGTCGTGGTCTACGACGACGGCGAAGGCCTGGCCGCCTTCGCGGTGGAGGAGCTGCGCGGGCTCGGATTCAGCCATGTCGATGTGCTGCAAGGTGGCCTTAAGGGCTGGTTAGCAGCCGGTTACGAGCTGTTCGAGGACGTCAACAGCTACTCCAAGGCGTTCGGCGAACTGGTCGAGCACCGGCGCGGCACGCCCTCGCTGCCCGCGCCCGACGTGCAGGCGCTGATCGACGAGAAGGCCGACATCGCCATCCTCGACGCCCGCCGTTTCGAGGAATACGCGACGATGAGCATCCCCACCGGCCGCAGCGTGCCGGGCGCGGAACTCGTCCTGCGCGCGCCCGCCGCCGCGCCCGACCCCGACACCACGATCATCGTCAACTGCGCGGGCCGCACCCGCTCGATCATCGGCGCGCAGTCGCTTATCAACGCCGGGCTGCCCAACCGCGTCTTCGCGCTGCGCAACGGCACGATCGGCTGGACGCTTGCCGGACAGACGCTCGAACAGGGCCGGCAGGAAAGCGTCGAGCTTCCCGGCGACGCCGACGAAGCGCGCATTCGCGCCCGCGATGTGGCCTACCGCGCCGGCGTGCGCCGCATCGACGCCGCCGCGCTCGCCGTCCTCGCGGCCGAGACCCAGCGCACCCTTTACCGCTTCGACGTGCGCCAGCCCGAAGCCTACGCAGCGGGCCACCTGCCGGGCTTCCGCAGCGCGCCGGGCGGCCAGCTGGTGCAGGAAACCGACCACTTCGCGCCCGTGCGCGGCGCCCGCATCGTGCTCGCCGACGACCTCGGCCCGCGCGCCGACATGACCGCTTCGTGGCTCGCGCAGCTGGGCTGGGAAGTGCTGGTGCTCGAAGGCTTCGACGGTCCGACCGAAACCGGCCCCGACGGCGCCCCGCCGCCGCGCGGGCCCGATGGCCGCTACAAGCGCCCCTACGAGGGCACCGACAATCCGCAGGCCGCGATGCAGGCCTACCTCGACTGGGAATACGGCCTCGTCGCGCAGCTCGCGCGCGACGGCACCCACGGCTTCTTCGTCATCTGATCCCCCTCCCACGGAGTATCCCGCAATGACCGTCAAGTTCATCGGCTACATCGGCTTCAACGACACCTCGGAAATCCACAACGCCGCCCGCTCACGCGCGCTCGACCGCGCCTATGTCGATGCCGCCGCGATCGCGCAGGAACAGGGCGGGTTCGACCGCGTGCTGATCCCGTTCGGCTCGGCCTCGCCTGAAAGCCAGATCGTCGCGGCCCATGCGGCGGCGATCACCAGCAAGCTCGGTTTCCTCGTCGCGCACCGCCCCGGCTTCACCCAGCCCACGCTGGCGGCGCGGCAGCTGGCGACGCTCGACCAGCTTTCTGGCGGGCGCGTGGCGGTCCACATCATCACCGGCGGCGCGGACGAGGAAATGGCGCGCGACGGCGACGTCCACACGCTCAAGGCCGAACGCTACCTGCGCTCCGACGAGTACATCGAAGTCCTGCGCCGCGAGTGGAGCGAGGCCCAGCCCTTCGACCACTCCGGCCGCTTCTATGAGGCGCGCGGCGCCTTCAGCGCGATCAAGCCCGACAACCTGCCCGTGTTCTTCGGCGGCTCCTCGCCCGAGGCGATCGAGGTCGCCGGCCGCCATGCCGACGTCTACGCGCTCTGGGGCGAGACGCTGGAGCAGGTCGGTGAGGCGGTGCGCACCGTGCGCCACGCCGCCGCGCAGCATGGCCGCAGCCCCGGCTTCTCGCTCTCGCTGCGCCCGGTGATCGCCGACACCGAGGAAGCCGCCTGGAAGAAGGCCGACGCCATCGTCGAGCAGGTCCGCGCCAACCGCGAGGCCGCCGGCCTGCCGATCACCGGCCACCGCCCGCCCAACGCCGGCTCGCTGCGCCTGCTGGAGACCGCGCAGTCGCAGCGCCGCGACACGCGCCTGTGGACCGGCGTCGCGCAGCTTACGGGCGCGGCGGGCAACTCCACCGGTCTTGTCGGCACCCCCGAGCAGGTCGCCGACGCGCTGCTGGAATATTATGACATCGGCATCGACCACTTCCTCATCCGCGGCTTCGAGCCGCTCGCCGACGCCATCGACTACGGCCGCGACCTGATCCCGCTGGTGCGCGAGAAGGTGGCGCAGCGCGGGGAGCGCAAGGTCGCGCTGGCGAGCTGATCGCGCACCGTTCCTGCTTTCGTCATTCCCGCGAAGGCGCGAACCCAGCTGATGTCCTTTCCTGTTGAAGCGTCATCAGATGGGTCCCCGCCTTCGCGGGGATGACGGGTGTGGGTGGGGGAGGGTCGGAAATCCCGACCAACCCATTGGCAGAACTCACCTTTCCATCACTCCTTCGCATTGGTTGACCGCTTCGCCCGCACCTAGACTGGGGGCTCCAGAGAAGAGAGGAACACAGCAATGGCCACGTCCGCCACCACGTTCGACCTTTCCACCACCGGCCTGGTGATCCGCCCCGTCCAGCCCTCGCACGGCGCCGAGATCGAGGGGGTCGACCTGTCTAAACCGCTCACCGACGAACTGCGCGCGGCGATCCGCGCGGCGGTGCTCCGGTACAAGGTCGTGTTCTTCCGCGACCAGTCGCTCGACGATGCCAGCCAGGCCGCGTTCGCCGCCAACTTCGGCCCGCTCTACACCCACCCCACCACGCGGCACGACGCGGCGCACAAGGAAGTCCACGCGATCGCCGCGCAGTACGACCGCGAGTACGAGAAGAAGCTCGGCCGCAAGCTGAAAGCCGGCGACGCCTACCACACCGACACCAGCTGGCGCCTGGTGCCGACCTGGGGCGCGGTGCTGCGCGACGTGAACCTGCCCGAAGTGGGCGGGGACACCATCTGGGTCGATGCGAACCTCGCCTACGAGACGCTCTCGGACGAGCTGAAGCAGCGGCTCGAGGGCAAGTACGTGACGCATGACTTCACGGATTCACTGGAGCTGTCGGGCCACGAATACCCGATAGTGGCGCACAAGGTCGTGCGCACCCACCGCGAGACGGGGCAGAAGATCCTCTGGGTCAATTTCCAGCAGCAGCCGCAGATCCTGGGGCTCGAACTGGCCGAAAGCCGCGAACTGCTCGACGAAGTGCTGCGCCAGTACAAACGGCCCGACGTGCAGGCGCGGTTCTCCTGGCGGCCGGGCACGGTGGCGTTCTGGGACAACCGGGCGGCGGTGCACTATGCCGTGCGCAACTACGGCGATTTCCCGCGCGAGCTGCACCGTATCCTGATCGCCGACGAACCCCTGTGGACGGACCTCTGATTGATGATTGCAAGACGTAACCTGCTTGCCGGCTTGACCACGACCCTTGCGCTCGCCGCCTGCGGCGGGGGCAAGGGCGGGGACGCGAAGGTCCTGCGCGTCGGCAGCCAGAAGGGTGGCACCAAGTCGCTGATGCTGGCCTCCGGTGCGCTCGACGGCGCGCCCTATACGGTCGAATGGTCGGAGTTTCCGGCGGCGCAGAACCTGCTGGAGGCTCTCGGCAGCGGGGCGATCGACACCGGCATCGCCGGCGACGCGCCGTTCCAGTTCGCCTATCAGGCCGGAAGCCCGATCAAGGCGATCGGCGCGCAGGCCCCGCAAGAGCGCGAGCCCGGCGCCATTGCGCTGGTGGTGCCCGCGGCCTCGTCCATCCATGACGCCAAGGGCCTCAAGGGCCGCCGCATCGCCACCACGCGCGGGAGCGTCGGCCACTACCTGCTGCTGCGCGCGCTGCTTTCGGCGGGGCTGGGCGCGAAGGACGTGACCACCGTGTTCCTCTCGCCCAGCGACGCGCGCGCGGCGCTGCAGACCGGCGCGGTCGACGGCTGGTCGACCTGGCAGCCCTACGTCGCCGCCGCGCAGGCCGAGGGCGACCGCATCGCCGTTGATGGACGCGGCCTTGCGCAGGGCTACGGCTTCGACATCGCCCACGACAGCGCCATTGCCAGCAAGCGGCCACTGCTGGACGACTTCCTCAGGCGCGAGGCCAGGGCGCTGGAATGGGCCAACGCGCACATCGAGGCATTTTCCAAGGTCCTCGCCCACGAAACCGGCCTGCCGCTGCCCATCGCGCGCGAGTTCGCCGGGCGCGGTGGCCGCGTGCCAGTGCCGATCGACGCGGCGCTGGTCGCGCGCCAGCAGGTGGTGCTCGACACCTTCCGCCAGTTCGGCGAGGTGAAGGCGGACCGGCCGCTCAAGGACGCCTTCGTCCTGACTTGACCGTGGTCCCCGGCCTGACCGGGGACGATGGGCCCTTGGCCGCGCGCTACGGCTTGACGCCCGTCACCGGGAACGTCCCGAAGGGCCCGTTGGCATTGTCCCCCACCAGCTCGCCGCCGCGCACGGTGACGTCGTAGCTGACGGTGATCGGCATGGGCATCGAGGCCTTGCCCTGGAAGTTCGCGCGCCCGTCCTTGACCGCGCCCGCGACGTCCACGCTGCCCTGCTCGGCGACGACCTTGCCGGTCACCACGTTGCCCACGACCTTCAGGTCCATCACCGCCTTCTGCGCGCCGACCGGCGACTGGATAGTGATGTTCCACTTGCCGGCGAAGTCCTGCGGCCTGGCATTACTGGCTTTCGCCGCCTTCGCCTTGTCGATCAGCGCCTGCGCCTCGGCAGGGGCGGCCTGGGCGCGGGCGCGCAGGTAGAACCGCATGGTTTCCAGCTCTTCGTCGGTGAAGGCCGGGAAGGGCGGCATGCCGTTCATCTTGAGGCCGCCGTCCTTGACGATCGCCTTGAAGGTCGCGGCGTCGGTGATCACCGGCGAATAGCGCAGGTCCGGCGCAGCGCCGCCACCGACCGCGTTCCAGCCGTGGCAGACCAGGCAGGCGCGGGTGCCGAACAGCATGGCGCCGGCCTGGGCGCGGGGAAGGTCGGGCTTGAAGTCCGGGTCCGCAGGCGGCGTGAGAGCGGGCATCTCGTAGGGCGGGATGGTGTCCTTGCCGTCCAGCGCGAAAGTCAGCACCCGGCGCGGCAGGCGGTAGTCGGTGCGGAAGGCGGCGAGGCCGGGCGAGTTGATCCCCGCGCCGTTGCCGCCGTTGCCGGTGATGACGGTCACGTACTGCCTGCCGTTCACGCGGTAGGTGATCGGCGCGCCGACGATCGGGCTTTCGGTCTTGAAGGACCACAGTTCCTTGCCGGTCTTGGCGTCACGCGCCACGAATTTGCCGTCGACCTGTCCCTGGAAGACGAGCCCGCCGGCGCTGGCCATGACGCCGCCGGGCCAGTTGCCGGGCAGGTCGACGCGCCAGGCCTCGGTCTGGGTGACCGGATTCCAGGCCTTGAGGTAGCTCCTGTGGCTGCCGGGCAGTTCCACTTCGGGCAGCAGGGTCACGCCCATGCCCGCGGTGATCTCGCCGCCGCCCTTCTGGCCGTCCCCGATGAGGGCGCCATTGTCGAGCACGGGGATGTAGACGAGGCCGGTGAGCGGGCTGTACGCCTGCGGCATCCACGAATGCGCGCCGGTCGGCCCGGGCCAGAGTTCGAACAGGCCCGGCTTGCCGTTGTAGCGGATGCCGGGGTTCTCGACCGGGCGGCCGGTCTTTTTGTCGATATGGTCGGCCCAGGTGACCTTGGCGATCTTCTCGGCCGAGATGAATTGGCCGGTCGCGCGGTCGAGCACGTAGAAGAAGCCGTTCTTGGGCGCCTGCATCAGCACCTTGCGCTCCTTGCCCTCGATCTCGAGCGTGGCGAGCGTCATGTCGGTGGTGGCGGTGCAGTCCCACTGCTCGGCGGGGCAGATCTGGTAGTGCCATTTGTATTCGCCGGTATCGACGTTGACCGCGACGATCGAGGCGATGAACAGGTTGTCGCCGCCGCCGGGGCTGCGCTTCTGCTGGTTGTAGGGGAAGCCGTTGCCGAGGCCGAGGTAGACGAGGCGCAGCTCGGGATCGTAGCTGAAGGCGTTCCACGCGGTTGCGCCGCCGCCGCGGCGGGTGCCGTCGGGATTGTTCCACCCGCTCGGCCAGGTCTTGCGCATCACGGCCTCGGCCTTTTCGTTAGCCTTGGTCACCGGGTCGCCCGGCGTGGTGTAGAAGCGCCAGGCGAGCTTGCCGGTTTTCGCATCGTAGGCAGAGACGAAGCCGCGCGCCGGGCTGATGTCGGCGCCCCCGAAGCCGACGATGACCTTGCCGCCGAACACGCGCGGGGCGCCGTTGGAGTTGCGCGGTGACGGGTCGGGATAGTCGTAGGTCTTCCACGCTTCCTTGCCGGTCTTGGCGTCGAGCGAAATCACGTAGCCATCGGTGGTGACCAAGAAGACATGGCCCGCATCATAGGCTATACCCTTGTTTCCCCACGACATCTGGAGCGCCGAGGTGGCGCGCTCGCGGGTGCCGCCGTCGTATTCCCACAGCTGCTCCCCGGTCACCGCGTCGAGCGCACGGATGTGCGAGTGGCCGCTGGTGAGGAAGACCTTGCCTTCGGCCATGAGCGGGGTGGAGGCGGTGTAGCCGGGCTCGAGGTCGAAGTGCCAGGCGAGCTTGAGGTTGGCGACGTTGCCGGTGTTGATCTCATCGAGCGGGGAATAATGGGTCTCGCTGCCGGTGCGGCCCCAGCTGGGCCACTCATCGGGATCGGCGACCATGGCCTCCTCGATCGGCTGGGCGGGGCGGTTGCAGGCCGCAAGGCCGAGGGACAGCGGCACCAGCGCGGCCAGCGCCAGGCGCAGCGCCGCCTTCCGGTAATGTGCGACCACGTGTCTTCCCCTCGCTCAGCTTCTTTTCGGCGCTGGCGTAACATTCGGGCAAGGGCTTGGGAAGAGATGCTGGCTATGGTGTATCATATAAAGCGAGGCATCGCGGCAGGGATGGACACGAAAACCCCGGCCTCCCGCAAAGGTGGCCGGGGTCCCGGGAAGCCATCCGCCTTGGCGGACTGCTCCTGATCAGGTCAGTTGGCGCCGACGCCCATCGGGATCGGCGTGCCTTCCTTGAGGTACACGCGGTTGTCCTCGATCTTGTCGACATTCTCGAAGGCGATGTAGTGGTGGGCGCCATCAGCGCTGTCGGTGCGGGTCAGCTTGATCTGATCGTCCTTGACGTCATCGACCGTGCCGACATGCTGGCCGGTGCTGGTGGTGACTTCCATGTGCTCGCGGATGCGCAGTTTCTCGAACATGATGTGCTCCAGTCAATTGGGGGGGTATGATGGTGTAACGGCGGCCGGAGCGCTTTCGTTCCTGCGTTCGTCCCGTTTGCGCATCGCTTCGTGGAGACGGTGCGATCAGGGCTGCGCGCCTAGACCGAACGTGGCATCGCCGCGGCCCTGCAGGAGCACGGCGCCGTCGCTGACGCCGTCGATCTGGGTGATGAGGATGAACGAATCGCGTTTGCCCTCCGCGTGCTCGGCGAGCAGGACTTCCTCGCCCTCGATGCCGGCCACCGTGCCGAGCACGGTGCCATCGGTGTCGATCACCTTCATGCCCTTGCGGATCGTGCCGACCTGCGTCGTCCAGGCGGTTTCGGAATCGTTCGGTTGCGTGGATGGGCTGGTCACGGGAATACTCCGGTCTCGATGGGGGCGCAGCCTTGCGGCCCTTCGCATGCAACAATGCCCCGCCGGGCCGGGCGGTTCCTGCCGAGGACGGGGCTTCAGGGGAGAGCGAGACATGGCTTCCACGGACTATCGCCGCGTGGTGGCTGGCATCGGCGCGGACGGGCGCAGCTGCGTCGTCTCGGACACCGGGGCGCAGGTGCTGGGCCTCGGCAGCATGACGATCGCGCAGATGTGGACCGGGCGGCTTGATGCGCAGGCCAACAGCGCCGCCTCGATCGAGGCCTCGACCGGGCCGTTCCGCTTCGAGCAGCTGGCCGAGCCGGCCTATGCCTTCATGGTCGCCGAATACGGACCGGGCCTTGGCCGCGACGATCCGGGGATGCATTTCACGGATACCGCCGACCACTTCCATGTCGTCTCGGGCGAGGTGGTGCTGGTGCTGGAAGCGGAGGAAGTGGTCCTCAAGGCAGGCGATTCCGGGGTCTGCCGGGGCGTCGTCCACGGCTGGCGCAACGACGGCGAGACGGCAGCCAAGGTCGTGACGTTCGTCCTGCCGTCGACGCGGGCGGGCTCCGCGGGAACATAGCGGGACCGGCACAAGGGGTTGGGGCTGCGCGTTTTTCCTTGCCCCCACATACAGCTGTGTAAAAGTGATTCTTGCCCTCCCATTTGGGCAAATCTTGACTATCTCTGGTGTCTCCGCCTGAGCACGCGCCGGATCACGGAGCCGCTCGGGCGACACCAGATTCCCGCCGAAACTCGCACCGACCCCATGGGCCGGGCCGAGTCGCCGGCAGCGTCGTAGATCGAATCACCGGAGCTAAGCGCCTCATGCCCCTTCTCGAAGCCCGCAAGACCTACAAGCCCTTCGAATATCCCTGGGCCTACGACTTCTGGAAGATCCAGCAGCAGGTCCACTGGCTGCCCGAGGAAGTGCCGCTGGGCGAGGACTGCCGCGATTGGGCGCAGAACATCTCGGAGCACGAGCGCAACCTGCTCACGCAGATCTTCCGCTTCTTCACCCAGGCCGACGTCGAGGTGCAGGACTGCTACCACGAGAAGTACTCGCGGGTGTTCAAGCCGACCGAGATCAAGATGATGCTGGCCGCCTTCTCCAACATGGAGACGGTCCACATCGCCGCCTACTCGCACCTGCTCGACACCATCGGCATGCCCGAGAGCACCTACGGCGCCTTCCTCGAGTATTCCGAGCTGAAGGACAAGCACGACTACCTGCAGAAGTTCGGCGTCGACAACGACGAGGACATCGCCCGCACCCTGGCGATGTTCGGCGGCTTCACCGAGGGCGTGCAGCTGTTCGCCAGCTTCGCGATGCTGATGAACTTCCCGCGCTTCAACAAGATGAAGGGCATGGGCCAGATCGTCTCGTGGTCGGTCCGCGACGAATCGCTGCACTGCGAAGGCATCATCCAGCTGTTCCACACCTTCTGCGCCGAGCGCGGCTGCCTGACCAAGGCGGTCAAGGACGACATCGCCGACCAGTGCCAGACGACGATCCGCCTGGAAGACAACTTCATCGACCTCGCCTTCGAGCTGGGCCCGGTCAACGGCATGACCGCCAAGGACATCAAGCGCTACATCCGCTACATCGCCGACTGGCGCATGACTCAGCTCGGCCTCAAGCCGATCTACCTGATCGAGGACCACCCGCTGCCGTGGCTCCAGCCGCTGCTCAACGGCGTCGAGCATGCGAACTTCTTCGAAACCCGCGCGACGGAATACTCGAAGGGCGCCACCCGCGGCGACTGGAACACCGTGTGGACCAACTTCGATTCGCGCCGCAAGGTGACCAAGGCCAACGACGAAAGCCCGATCGACGACGGCAGCGAGCCTGGCCTGTTCGGCGAAGGCGTGGCGGCCGAGTGACGCCGCCGCCGCCGTCCCCGCCCGCGCGGGGATGGCGGCCTATATTGTCTCGTCGCCGCCAGCGGGCGGTTCGTCGACTCCGGGAAACGGTGTTCGGGCGTTCAGCAACCGGACACCGTCGCCACGCATTCTCCCGTGGATATCGAATTCACCGGAGAGCAGGCGATGAACCATACGATCCTTCTGCTGAGCGCCCTTGCCGCCTTCGGCGCAGGCCAGCCGGCGCTCGCGCAGGAGGCCCAAGTGGCCGCAGGTACGCCCGCCGCGGCGCGGGCCATGGCCAATCCCGACGTCGTGACCGTGCGCAACGTCACCCGCACCGAACTGGTGGCAGGCCTGCCGATCCTCGAGGATGGGGGCGCGACGATCGGCACCGTGGCGCGGCTCGCCGGCAACGACGTGATCCTGAGCTCCGGCGAGAACGAGTACCGCCTGCCGATCACGCAGGTCTTCGCCTATACCCAGGACGGCGTCGATCGCTTCGCCAGCCGCACACCCCGGTCCGCGCTGAAGCCCGAGGCGGGCGCTGCCGTCGCGGTGAACGGCAACCGCTGACCTCGCTCTGCGGGATCGTCACGGCTTGCGGAGGGCGCGGGGGCGGGGCATCCTGCGCGCACGATAAGGGGAAAGCACCAAGATGACGACCAACCCGACGCTCATATTCCTGCCGATGCTCGTCATCGTCGGGCTGACTTTCGTCGCTTTCCTCAAGATGGGCATGGCCCGCGGCGCGGCGGTGAAGGGCGGGCATGACCCGGCCTATTACCGCGCCCACCTCGGCGATCCCGAACCCGAGGCGACCCGCGCGGCGGTGCGCCACTACGACAACCTCTTCGAACTGCCGACGCTGTTCTACGCCGCCTGCCTCACCGCCTTCGCGATCGGTACGGTGAGCAAGCTGACGCTGATCTTCGCCTGGGGCTTCGTGGCGGCGCGAGCGGTGCAGAGCCTCGTCCACATCACTTACAACAACCCCGCGCACCGGGGCGGGGCCTTCGTGGTGGGCATCGTCTTCATGCTGGCGCTGTGGATCAACCTCGCGCTGGCGATCCTCGCCCGCGTATGATCCCACAGGAACTGGGCATCGCCGCGCTGGCGGTGCTCAACTTCGCGACGTTCCTCGCCTTCGCGATCGACAAGGCGAAGGCGAGGGCCGGTACGCGCAGGATCGCGGAATCGACGCTGCTGATGCTGGCGCTCTTCGGCGGAAGCCCTGGCGCCTATGCGGGCCGGCATGCCTTCCGCCACAAGACCCGCAAGCAGCCTTTCGTCGGCCAGCTCCATGCAATCGCGGCGTTGCAGGTGGCGGGACTGGGGGCCGCGGTCTACCTGCTGCGCTAGCGGTTCAGACCAGCCAGCTGCCGGGATTGGGCATGGGCGCGTGCTTCTGGGCGTTGAGCAGGCTCATCACGCAGCGCACGATCACCAGCACAGCGACCGCCGGCAGGATCAGGAACCCGACCAGCGCGAGAATGAGGATGCCGCCCACGACCGTCCCGATCAGGAAGATCCAGAAGGTCTTTATCGCGTACTCATAGTGCGAGACTTCCCAAGCCGCCTTGGGCTCGCCGCGCCAGACGTAGGCGAGCACGACGCCGACGATCCCGGTTATCCCGGTGATGTACGAGGCGAGGTAGAGCAGGTTGATGATCGTCGGATTGTTGAACTCGAACCCCGAGGCCGGGCTCGAGGTCGGGGCGGTCTCGGTGGGCTTGGGATCGAAGTCGTTCATCGCGGCCTCCACTTTGCCTGAGGCGGATGCTGCCCGCTTTGCCCTGCCGAGGCAAGCGCGCCGGTTTATGGCTTCCGCGCCTTGATCCCCCGGATCTGCGCGAGGTCGCCTTCGAGGATGGCGAAGGCATCGCGCTCCTTCTGCGTCAGCGTGCCGGTGTCGAAATGCGCCATCAGCACTTCGAGCGCGTCGCCGATGCGGCCGATCTGGCGGCCGTAGCTGCCGACCTCGTCGAGGATCGCGCGCTCGGTCTCTGGGTGCCTGGTCTCGCCGATGTTGACGTTGACGAGGCCGAGCTGGCTGCCCTCGACGTTCCAGGTCCATGGGTTGATTGCCTGCCACAGCTTCTCGGGCGCAAGGCTGAACTGGAAGGGCTGGAGGGACATGTCGGCCATGATCGTCATCCTGTTCGGGCGAAGGGGTTTCCGTAGACGGTGTAGGCGAGCCAGGTGAAGTCGCTCTCGCTCTGGCAGGCCTTGCGCGCCGCCTTGACCGCATCGACCAGCCGCTCGCCGGCCAGCAGCTGCGTGTAGAAGGTATCCGCGAAGGTCCGCGCCAGCGTGTCGCCGACCGACCACAGGGTGCCGACGAAGACCGCCGCGCCGCCTTCCGTGGTGGGACGCAGGAAGGCGTCGGCGAAGCCCGAGACCCCCGATATCCCCTCGCCCGCGCGGCCGGTCTGGCAGGCGTTGACGAAGACCACGCCCGAGGGATCGGCGCCCTTGGCATGGAACACCGCCCGGCGCTTGACCGCGCTGCACGGGAGCAGGTCGTTCGCGATCGTGCCGTTCTCGGTGACTTCGCCCGAGAGCACGAGGTCGGAATTGAGCACCGCCATCTGCTGCGCCTCGCCGTGGCAGGCGAAGTGGAGCAGGTCGCAGTCGCTCGCGTTCTTCGACAGGAAACGGTTGACGCTCTCGCTCTGCGTCTCGCCGTCGAAGCGCTCGACCGGCGCGGCCTTGCCGCCGAACAGCGCGCCCAGCATGTCGCGCTCCTGCGTGGCCTGGGGGAGCCGGTCCCTGACGTTCAGATAGTCGGGGATGACGTAGCGCACGCGGTCGGGGCGCAGGCTCAGCGTGTCGGACGGCCAGACCGCGTTGTACATCCAGCGCACCAGCCCCCATTCGGCGAGGAAGCCCCGGTTCTGTTCACCGCCGCCTTCCGGATCGTCGATATAGAGCAGTTCCCAGGGCATGTAGGGGCTGTCGGCGACGACCTGGATCGCGTCGATGCGGTCGCGGTGCTCCCACAAGGCGCGGCGCACGTCCTCGGGCACGAGCTGGTTGGTGGCGTCGATCGCGAAGTCGGTGATGCGGCTGAGGAACAGCTTGTACTCGGTCCTGCTCTGCCGATACGCGGCGTCGAGCTTGGCGAGGAACTGGCCGACGAACGTTTCCATGCTGAAGCTGGCGGGGAGCACCATGTCCCAGGCCTCGGCCAGGCCCTTGCCCGACAGGTCGTAGCGGATGAGCAGGGTGCCGTCCTGCTGGCGCAGTTCGTAGATGCGCAGCACCGCCGCGCTGCCGGCGGCGCCGCGATCGGGCACGGCGGCGACTTCGGCGCGGATCTTGGCGCCGGTGCCGGGCAGGAACACCGGTTCGAGCAGCAGCGAGGCGAGCGGCAGCCCGTCCTGCTGGATTTCCACCTGCACTTTGGCGAGGCCGGGCGCGAAGCCCTGCACTTCGAAGCGGGCGGCGGCGGAATCGGCTGGCACCGTGAGCAGCTTCACCGCCTCGCCGACGACCGCGCAGTTGGCGAGACCGGTCACCGTGACGGTGATCGGCTGCGAGGTGGAGACGGCGACCAGCGCGTCGGTGGCGGCGGCATGAGGGCCGGACACCGCGATCCGCTCGCGCGAGATGGTCACGAACAGCGGCACCGGCCGGGCGACGACGGGGGCCGAATCCATCTCCGCGGCGAAGAAGCAGGCGGCCTGCGCGGACGCGGGCGGCGGCGCGGCTGCATGGATCGGCGCGAGGATCGGCGCGAGGCTGGGCGCGGCGGCGGCAGGCGCCTCCAGTTCGTCTGCCGCCATGTCGGGCGAGGCGCCGAACGTATCCAGCGATGCGGCGGCGGTGTCCTCCTCGGGCACGTCGGGGAATGGTTCGGGCGGGGCGGAGCGGGTGCGGCGCGGTTCCGCAGGCGCGGACGGTGGTGGCGGCGCGGAGAGGTATACGTCGCCGATCAGCCATGCCAGCAGCGCTTCCGCGACCGCCGGCGTGGCAAAGTAGATGACATGGTACACCGCGTCCACCGCGGGCAACCGGCGCAGTTCGGGATCGACGGGCGCGGGCGCGGCACTGCCGAAGTCGGTCATCGAGGGGGTGTCGACGACGAGGTCGTTGGCGATGTCGCGGAAAAACTGGTCCACCACCCGGTCCGCGAGGAACTTCGCCAGTTCCCCGGTGATGCCTTTGCCCGCGTCGAAGCGGGGCTCGAAATCCGAGGCGACGACGTGGACCGGCCCGGCGCCGCCCAGCGCATCGGCGGCCGCGAGGCGCTGGATGACATCACTGCCCGGCCGCATTGCGGCGAGACCGGGGACCTTGCCTTCGTCCACGCCGATCTGCGGCAGCGCTTTCACGAAGCCGGCGACCAGCCTGATCGCCTGTTCGGTCACGACGCCCACCAGCGGCACCGTCGCCGCGCCGAGCAGCTTGCTGCCTGCGACGAGGATGCTGGTGTAGAGATCCACCAGCGTGCGCCAGTTGTCAGGTTCGGCGAGGTGGGTGCCGGCATTGGTGCAGCCCACGAAGACCAGCTTGCCGAAGCTGAGGCGGTGCCCGAGACGCTCGATCACGGCGCGCAGGACGAGCCCGCCCCGGCTGAAGCCGATCGCGTCCACTTCTGCGCCGTCCGGCAGGAAGGCGAGCGCGTCCTCGAACAGGGCGGCGTTGGTGTCGGGATCGGCGGCGAGGGTGCGGTGATCGACGCCGAGCAGGAGGTCGTATTTCTTGCGGGCCAGGTCGAGGAAGTACCGGCCCTCGAACGTCTGCTCGAGCGCCCCGAAGCTGCCGCGCACGGTGGAGAAGGTGCCGTGGACGAACAGCAGCACGCGCGGGGGGCGGCCCAGCCGTGCCAGCGATGGCGGCGCGGCGAGCGTCGGTCCGGTGGCGATCCAGCCCAGCGCCGGGCCGTCCATGACGATCGGCCCCTCGACGATGTCGCCTTCGATCTTGCCGACAAGCAGGTCGATCGCCTGGCCGGCGGCGAAGCGGGCGATGCGCACGCGCACGGGCTTGATGAGCCACTCCGCGATGGCGCCGCCCAATCCGCGCCGGTCCGGCCCGAAGTCGGCCGCGCCGCCGTCATCCGGCGATGCGCCGCCAGGGCTCGCGCCATCGCCGCGGCCGAGCGTGAAGATGAGCGTGCCGGGTCCGGTGGCGGCCTCGCCGCCGGATGTCGTCGAGGTGGCTTCGCCGCGACTGCGCCTGCCATCGTCCGTCACCTTCCGGTCGTCCGGCAAGACCCAGGAGAAGACGCCGCCCTCGCTTTCGAGCAGGACGACGGCGGATTCGTCCGGTCCGACATCCACCTCGACCCGTGGCGGCGGGAGCGGTTCGAGCCCGGCCGCCCCGCCCCGGTCGCGGCGGGGATCGTCGCTTGCCGCAGGCGCCGCCGCGACGACCATGTCGGCCACCACCTCCATCTCCGCTCCCGAGAGCGCGGCGGCAAGGATGGCGTCGGTGGCCTCGTGCGGTTCCGGCGTATCGGTGCTGACCGCCGAGCCATCGCCGGCCGGCGTGCGCGAGCGGCGCAGGGCAGGGCCGGCGTCGATACCGACCAGCCCTACGAAGCGGACGCCTGCGGCGGGTGTCTGGACCATGTCTTATCCCCCGGCTGCGGACTCGCCCGCACCTTGCTGCTCATTGCTGCTTGCGACAATGCCGCAATCGGGGCGCCTTGTTCATGACGATTTCCGTCATGCCTGCCGGGTCAGAGGCGTTGGCGCATGCCCTCTGCCATGCCCGTCAGCGCCTCGCGGCGGTGCAGGCTGCGCAAGTGGTCGAACATGGCGCGGTAATGGGCGTGGGGCACGAAGGTCGGACCCTCGCGCAGGTTGTCGAGCGCGAGCCCGGCGACCTCGGCCGCGCTCTGGAGATTGGCGAGGCCTTCCAGTCCGGCGGTGGCTTCCGATTCGGTGGCGCCGGGGCACAGCGTCAGCACGTCGACCCCGGTGCCGATCATCTCGCCCCAGAGCGCTTCGCCCAGCGCCACGACCAGGGCCTTCGACGCCGAATAGGCGGCGGAATAGGGGCAGCCGATCAGCCCCTCGACCGAGGCGGTGAACACGATGCCGCCGCGCCCCCGCGCCTTGAGCCTCGGGATCAGGCCATGGGCGAGCTGCATCGGCGCGTGGCAGTTTACCATGAGCATCCGCGCCATGGCGGCGGCGTCTGTGCTCTCGAAGGCGCCTTTGACGTTGAAGCCGGCATTGCTGACGACGAGGCCGATGTCGGTCCCTTCCGTCGCCGCGACGATGCGGGCGGGGGCGTCGGGATCGGCGAGGTCGCAGCCCAGCACGGTGGTGCGGGTGGCGTGCGAGGACAGCAGCCGCTCGGCCAGTGCGTCGAGCCGGTCGGTGCGCCGAGCGGGGAGTACGAGGTCGAAGCCGCGCATCGCCAGTTCCTCGGCGAAGGCGAGGCCGATGCCCGAGGAGGCCCCGGTGACCAGCGCCACCGGCCCGTAGGTGTCGCGGAATTGCTCGGGCATCGTGCGCTCTCCTTAAACTGGTGCCGGCATGCCCGCAGCAGAGCGGCCGCCGCCCCGCCTGTCCAGACGCCGCCGGGCAAGATCGCCCCGACGGGCCGGTTCAGAACGCCGTCAGGAACAGCCCCGCCAGCGCCGCGCTCATCAGGTTGGAGAGGCTGCCGGCAGCGAGCGCGCGCAGGCCCAGCCTGGCGATGATCGGCCGCTGGTTGGGCGCGAGGCCGCCGGTGACCGCCATCTGGATCGCGATCGAGGAGAAGTTGGCGAAGCCGCAGAGCGCGAAAGTCACCACCGCGACGGTGCGCGGGGAAAGCAGGCCGTCCTTGCCCAGTTCGATGAACGAGACGAATTCGTTGAGCACGATCTTGGTGCCGAACAACCCGCCCGCGTGCATCGCCTCGGTCCAGTCGGGGGTGGCGAGCAGGTAGAAGATCGGCGCGAAGAGATAGCCCAGCAGCGACTGGAAGGTCACGCCCGAGAACCCGAACAGCCCCGCGAACCAGCCGACGAAGCCGTTGGCCAGCGCGATCAGCGCGACGAAGGCGAGCACCATCGCGCCCACCGCCACCGCCAGCTTCACGCCGGTCTGCGCGCCCTGCGAGGCGGCCATGATGATGTTGGCGGGCTTTTCCTCCTCATGCTCCACCGCTTCGGGCTCGTCGATGTGGACGCCCGGCTGGTGGGTCACGTCCTCGCGGTTGAGCGCGGCGGCGGCCATGCCGGCGGGCGGGGCGGTGCCTTCGTGCACGTCGCCCTCCAGGGTGAGCGGGAGGCGCGGGTCGGGCATGATCATCTTCGCCATGAAGATGCCGCCCGGCGCCGACATGAAGGCGGCGGCGACGAGGTAGTCGATGCGGATGCCCATCGAGGCATAGGCGGCGAGGATCGTCCCCGCCACGCCCGCCAGGCCCACGGTCATCACGCAGAACAGCTGCGAGGGGTTGAGCGAGGCAAGGTAGGGGCGGATCACCAGTGGCGCCTCGCTCTGGCCGACGAAGATGTTCGAGGCCGCGCAGAGACTTTCGACCTTGCTGATCCCGGTCACTTTCTCGAGCGCGCCGCCGAGCCAGCGGACCACCAGCGGCATGATCCTGAGGTAGTAGAGGATCGAGATCAGCGAGGCGAAGAAGATGATCACCGGCAGCGCCGCGATGGCGAAGCTGGTGCCGCCGATCTCGGGCGAGGCAAGCGGGCCGAACAGGAAGTCGACGCCGGCATGGGCATAGCCGAGCAGGCTTTCCACGCCGCTCGCCGCGCCGCGCAGCAGGCGGTTGCCGAACGGCACGTAGAGCACCAGCGCAGCGAGGCCGGCCTGCAGCGCGAAGGCCGCGCCGACCACGCGCAGGCGGATCGCCCGGCGGTCGGTGGAGAGCAGGAACGCTGCCGCCATGATGAGAACGATGCCGATCAGGCTGTAGGCGACATGCATCGAGGCGGGTGGCTCCGGAAGGAAAGCGTTGAGAACAGGGGCGGACCCTACTGGTGCAGGGGCGGCAGGGCTAGAGCCTTTTCAGCGCGCCGAACCGGCGCAAGGCGACACAGGTTTACACGGTTTACACGGTCCTGGGGCAAAACGGTCGTCCCGGGCCCGGAATCTGTCGCCTTGCGGATGACGGTGTCGCCTTGGGCGCAAACCTGTCCGTGCGATGAGAGGGGCGATGTCGGTGCGGCCATGCGATGCAGGGTACGCGCCGGGGGCGGTGTAGGACGGCGTGCCTGTTTTCGCGCCGCAAGCTCGCGAAAGCGCGATCATCGACCCGGTGTGCGCCGCAGCATGGCATGCGGGCTGCCGTGATTTTCAGAAATATCTTATATATCAATGTAAAAATGATCGTTTTTATATTCAGCAGTCAAATCAAGATCATGTAATTAATGCGCCGCAGCGGGATATCCGCAGTGACGGATCCAGCATACAATGGACTGAGAATCACCTTGCGGAAGCACACGATGGATATGGATGTGTCTACTCTTGAGCTTGCGCTCGCGGTATCGAACTACATAACCGAGCAACTCGCCCAGAGTGACGCCAACGTCATCTCCATGCCAAGGGAAATTGCCGAGCTGGCGGTCGCTTTCGCCAAGGCCGCGATCGAGAGCCTGCAGGGCCCCTCATGCGACCCGGGCCGGCTGCTGAACTAGGTCCCCGCGCCGCTTTTTCGATTTTGTCCGCGCGCTCTGGTGCGATCGGGCGCCGCGCATTATGAGCATGGCGGATGAATCGACCCGCTCCCGTTATCACCCGCTCGCTGTTCGTCTTTTCGCTGCTCTACGGCGGGCTCGTCGTCCTCGCGGGGGTGCTGGGCACCAAGCTGGCCTCGCTCGGGCACTGGCCGGTGCTGGGCGACCTCGCGGTGGAATCGGGCATCTTCGCCTTCCTGCTGCTGGTCGTGCTGTCGAGCGCGGTGGCCGAACTGCACGGCAAGGAATGCGCGAACCGGCTGGTGCGCTACGGCTTCATCCCGCTGATCGTCTCGATGCTGCTGCTGACCTTCGTGATCCACGTGGTGCCGCCCGCCGCGTTCTGGGGTGACCAGGAAGCCTATGCCCGGCTGCTGGGCCAGGGCGCGCGGATGCAGTTCGCGGGGCTGATCTCCTACGGGGTGTCGCAGACTCTCAACGTCTACCTGTTCTCGCGCATGTCGGAGGGCAAGGGCAGGCTGCTGCTGGTGCGCGCCTGGGTCGCCTCGATGCTCTCGCAGGTGATCGACACGGTGCTGTTCATCACCATCTCGTTCGTCGGCACCGGCCTGCCGCTGCTGTCGATCATGGAGGGGCAGATCATCTCGAAGCTGGTGCTCTCGACGATCATGGTGCCGCCGTTCATCTTCTTCTTCGTGAAGCTGGGCCGCAAGCTGGACGCCTGACGCTTCCAGGCAGCAGATCGCCATAAAAAATAGCGCAAAACGGGTTCAAAATCGCGCGTACACGGGTAAAGCCCGTTTCATGTCGAATCCCCACGATCCCGCCTTCCTGGTCAAGGCCGAAACCCTCGTCGACGCGCTGCCCTACATGCAGCGCTACGCCGGGCGCACGTTCGTCGTGAAGTACGGCGGCCACGCCATGGGCGATCCCGAGAAGGCGCACGACTTCGCCGAGGACGTGGTGCTGCTGAAAGCGGTCGGCATCAACCCGGTGGTTGTCCACGGCGGCGGCCCGCAGATCGGCGCCATGCTCAAGACCATGGGCGTGGAAAGCCGCTTCGTCGACGGCTTGCGCATCACCGACGAGGCCACCGCCAAGGTCGCCGAGATGGTGCTCTCGGGCGCGATCAACAAGGAGATCGTCGGCTGGATCGCCAAGGCCGGCGGCAAGGCCATGGGCGTTTCCGGCAAGGACGGCGGCATGGTCACCGCGCGCAAGGTCGAGCGTACCCGCAAGGATCCCGACAGCCTGATCGAGCAGGTGGTCGACCTCGGCTTTGTGGGCGAGCCGGAGACGATCGACACCTCCGTCATCGAAACCATTTCCGCTGCCGGCATGATCCCGGTGATCGCCCCGATCGCGCCGGGGCCGGACGGCAAGACCTACAACGTCAACGCCGACACGATGGCCGGCGCCATCGCCGCCGCGCTCGGCGCCTCGCGGCTGTTCCTGCTGACCGACGTGGCCGGCGTGCTCGACAAGCAGGGCGAGCTGCTGACCGACCTCACCCCCGCCGACATAGAGAAGCTGAAGGCCGACGGCACCATCACCGGCGGCATGATTCCGAAGCTCGAAACCTGCATCCACGCGGTCGAAGCGGGCTGCGAGGCGGCGGTCGTGCTTGACGGACGGGTATCGCATGCCATGTTGCTGGAAATATTCACGCAGGAAGGTGCGGGCACCCTGATCCGGGCTGGCTGAAATCTTCCGCGGGCCACATGTTCCTCGGGGGGGAACCTGCCAACTGAAAGGCACTTTCAAGCACATGCGTATCACAGCCGCACTCGCAATCGCTCTCTCCGGGTCGGCGCTCCTGCTCGCCGCCTGCGACAGGACGCCGGGCGCACCTAGCGGCGGAGCGAGCGCGGACGCGGCGGCCGAGGCCAGCGGCGCGGTGCTCGATGACACGCCGGGCGGCGACGCGACCGGCGTTCCTGCTGCGGCCTCCACGCTCGACATGGCCGCGCTGGGCGAGCGCCGCGATCCCGAACGCTTGCTGCGCTACTACGTCAGCGCTATCCGCAACGGCGACTGGGCCAGCGGCGCCAGGGCGTGGAGCCTCGATGCGCAGATGACCCCGGCCAAGCTGGAAGCCGAGTTCGGCGGCCGCGGCCCCAAGCTCGCGGTCGGCAAGGGCGACATGGAAGGCGCGGCCGGCTCGCTTTACTACGAAGCGCCGCTGGTGGTGGACTTCGGCGACGGCAAGCCCTCCAAGCGCGGCACCATCGTCCTGCGCCGCGTCAACGACGTGCCGGGCGCCAGCGAGGAACAGCTGAACTGGCGCATCGAGCGGACGTCCACGCTCACGCAGTGACGGGGCGGGCCGGCGATTTCGCCCAAAGGCTCAGTCCTTGCCCGCGCGGGCAGAAACCCAGCTCCAAAGCTCTGTCATTCCCGCGAAGGCGGGAACCCAACTGATGCCGTTTCCTATTGCATCTACAGGAGATGGGTCCCCGCCTTCGCGGGGATGACGAGGTAGGGGTAGGAGACGCCGAGCCGGACCGGCCGCGCCCATGAAGGCGTCACACCTCTCGTTTTCGTCGATCCCGATGCATCCCCGGTGGACGCGCCCTTGCCGGAATGCCGCCCGCTCGGCTATCAGCGCGACCTAGACGCGTGTCCCGCGCACCAAAGGAGCCGACGTTGCTGTTCGTCACCCTCTACCAGATCGTCGATTACCTCATAAACATCATCGTTTTCGTGGTCATCGTGCAGTTCGTGCTCGGCCTGCTGATCGCGTTCAACGTGGTCAACATGCACAACCAGTTCGTCTCCGCCGTCTACACGGCGCTCAACGCGATCCTCGAGCCCATGCTCCGGCCGATCCGCAAGATCATGCCGAACACCGGCGCGATCGACTTTTCGCCGATGGTCCTGATCATCGGGCTGACGATCCTGCAGATCATCCTCGGCAACCTCGCGCGGGCCTACGGCTGATGAGCGCGGCAGTGATCAACGGCAAGGCCTTCGCCGAGACCCTGCGCGCCCGCGTCGCCGAAGTGGCCGCGGGCTTCCTTGAAAAGGCGCACCGCAAGGCCGGCCTCGCGGTCGTCCTCGTGGGCGAGGACCCGGCGAGCCAGGTCTATGTGCGCAACAAGGGCAGGCAGACCGTGGCCTGCGGGATGGAGAGCTTCGAGCACAAGCTGCCCGCAGATACCTCCGAAGCGGACCTGCTCGCGGTGGTCGAGCAGTTGAATGACGACCCGGAGGTGGACGGCATCCTCGTCCAGCTGCCGCTGCCCGCGCACATCGACGAGGCGAAGGTCATCGCCGCCATCAATCCGGACAAGGACGTCGATGGGTTCCATGTCGTCAATGTCGGCCGCCTCGCCACGGGCCTGCCGGGCTTCGTGCCCTGCACGCCGCTCGGCTGCGTGATGCTGCTCAAGGACCGGCTGGGCTCGCTTTCCGGCCTTAACGCGGTGGTGATCGGGCGCTCGAACATCGTCGGCAAGCCGATGGCCCAGCTCCTGCTCGCCGAAAGCTGCACCGTCACCGTTGCGCACAGCCGCACGATAGACCTGCCCGAAGTGGTGCGCCGCGCCGACATCGTCGTCGCCGCCGTCGGCCGCCCGGAGATGGTCAAGGGCGACTGGCTCAAGCCCGGCGCCACCGTCATCGACGTGGGCATCAACCGCGTCCCCGGCGCGGAAGAGGGCAAGACGAAGCTGGTCGGCGACGTCGATTTCGCGTCTGCCTCCGAAGTCGCGGGCGCGATCACGCCGGTGCCGGGCGGGGTCGGTCCGATGACCATCGCCGTGCTCCTGCGCAACACGATCGTCGCCGCGCATCGCAACATGGGCCTCGAGATCGACGAGAGCGTCCTTTGAAGCGCCTCGTGCCCGCCCTGGCGCTTCTCGCGCTGGTGGGTGCGACCGCTTCTCTCGCCGGAGCCGAGCGGCGCCGCATGCCGCCGCCGGGCACCGGCACCGCCAACCCCAGCGCGCTCGTCGCCGCCGAGATCGCCTTCGCCCGCACCGCGCGCGAGAAGGGGCAGTGGACGGCCTTCCGCGAATACGCGGATGACGACGCGGTGATGTTCACCCCGCGCGCCGTCTACGCGAAGGCGTGGCTCAGCGGGCGCAAGGACCCCGCCGCGCCCGTCCAGTGGCAGGCGCATCAGGTCTGGATGAGCTGCGACGGCACCCTCGGCGTCACCAGGGGCGCATGGCAGCAGCCCGACGGCTCGACCGGCTATTTCACCACGATCTGGAAGCAGGTCAAAAAGGGCAAGTACCGCTGGGTGCTGGACCAGGGCGACGCGCTGTCAGAACCTTTGAAGGAGCCCGACATGCTCTCCGCCTCGGTTGCCGACTGCACCGAGCGCCCCGGCGCGCCGCTGCCGGAAGGCGCCATCGTCGTCCAGCAGAAGTCGGGCCTCGCGGCGCAGCAGGGCTTCGGTCGCTCCGACGACGGGACGTTGAGCTGGTCCTACGATGTCGCGCCCGATGACAGCCGCACGGTCTCGGTGTCGCTGCGCAAGGGCGGCGCAATGCGGCAGGTGCTCTCGCTCGACGTTGCCGCCAGCAAGCCCGTGGAATAAAGCATGTACGAACTCTTCATCAGCGCCTTCATAACCCTGTTCGTGGTGATCGACCCGCCCGGCTGCGCACCGATCTATGCGGGGCTTTCGGCGGGAGCGAGCCGGCGGCAGGCGATCGCCATGGCGGCCCGCGCATGTCTCATCGCCAGCGCCATCCTCATCGTCTTCGGCCTGTTCGGCGAGCGGCTGCTCGGCGCGCTGCACATCGAACTCGACGCCTTCCGCATCGCGGGCGGCATAATGCTGTTCATGATCGCCGTCGACATGGTGTTCGAAAAGCGCACCCAGCGCCGTGAGGAGCGGGCCGAGAAGCTGATGGGCACCCCCGAGGTGGAGGACGTCTCGGTCTTCCCGATGGCGATGCCGATGCTGGCCGGACCGGGCTCGATCGCGACGATGATGCTGCTCACCTCGCGCGCCAAGGGCGACATGCAGACGCTGGTCATCCTGGGCGCGATGCTCACCGTCATGGCGCTGAGCTTCGCCGCGCTCGCCGCCGCCGGCCCGCTGATGCGCGTGCTGGGCGACAAGGTGGAGGCGGTGATCAGCCGCCTGCTCGGCGTGCTGCTGGCCGCGCTGGCGGCGCAGTATGTGATCGACGGGGTCAAGGCCACGCTGCTGCCGGGATGACCCAGGCCCCATGATCCAGACAGGCGCGATCTACTTCTGCGCCGCGCTGGCCGAGATCGGCGGCTGCTTCGCGTTCTGGGCGTGGCTGCGGCTGTCTAAGAGCGTGTGGTGGCTGGTTCCGGGGTGCGCCTCGCTGGTGCTGTTCGCCTGGCTGCTGACGCGGGTCGATACCTCGCAGGCGGGCCGGGCCTATGCGGCCTATGGCGGGATCTACATCACCTCCGCGCTGCTCTGGCTGTGGCTCGCCGAGGGCGTGCGGCCCGATAGCTGGGATGTGGGTGGGGCGGCGCTGTGCCTCATGGGCGCGGGCGTGATCCTGCTTGCGCCACATCGGGCATGACGGGTGTTCCTCCCCGTTTCGCGGAGGAACTTACTGCAGCGTCGCGCCGTCCTCGTCGTCGTCGTTGGTGCGGCCGAAGAACTGCATCAGCTGGACCAGCAGCTCGCAGCGGTCGCCCAGCCCCGATGCTTCCAGCAGCGCCTGCTTGGCGGCGGGATCGAACGGGGCGATCTGCGAGACGCCGTTGATCAGCGAGAGGTCATCCAGCCGGCCGACCTGTTCCCAGTCCACCACGTAGCCCTGCGCATCGGCGAAGCGCCGCGCCTCGCGTTCGAAGCT
The DNA here is from genome assembly GCF_059416165.1 of Novosphingobium sp. GW821-FHT09E05. Classification (NCBI taxonomy): domain Bacteria; kingdom Pseudomonadati; phylum Pseudomonadota; class Alphaproteobacteria; order Sphingomonadales; family Sphingomonadaceae; genus Novosphingobium; species Novosphingobium sp. GW821-FHT09E05. The sequence goes on along the minus strand of NZ_JBWKOQ010000002.1, from coordinate 114,093 downwards.
GGCGCGCTCGATCGGGGCGAGCACTTCGTCGCCGCGTTCCATCAGCAGTTCGGCTTCGACCTGCCGGAACGGGGTCGCGACGTCGAGTTCGCGCACGACGCGAAAGCGGGCCTCTCCGGTCAGGATGATGTTGAAACGCCCGTCCTCCAGCGCCTCGACGTCGCCGATGCGGCCCAGGCAGCCGACCGAGTAGAGCGGCGAGCCCTCCACGGCGCGCTGCGGCTGGATCATGCCGATCAGGCGGTCGCGGGCGAGCGCGTCGCTCACCATCGCGCGGTAGCGCGGCTCGAAGATGTGGAGCGGCAGCTGCAATCCCGGATAGAGCACCGCGCCGGGGAGAGGGAAGATGGTGACCCGCGCCAAGGGTCAGCCGAACAGCACGGTGGAGAGCTTGCGCCGAGTCGCCGAGACCCAGGGGTCTTCCAGACCGACCGCCTCGAAGATCTGGAGGAGCTTGGCGCGCGCGGCGCCTTCGTTCCATTCGCGGTCGGCGGCGACCATGCGCAGCAGCGTGGCGGCCGCATCGTCGCGCTCGCCGGCCGCGAAGGCGGCGGCGGCGAAGGCGAGCTGGGCGTCCATGTCGGCCGGGCGTTCGGCGGCAGCGGCGCGCAGGGTAGCCAGCGCACTGTCGTCGGGCCTGTCCTGGACGAGGGTCAGCGCCTTGCGGGCGCGCTCGATGTGCGGGTCGGCGGTCAGCGGCTCGCCCAGCGAATCGAGGACCTGCGCGGCTTCCTCAAGCCGGTCTGCGGCGATGAAGGAGCGCACGAGGCCGGCGATGACCTCGCCGTTGTCGGGCGCGACTTCGAGGATCTGCATGAAGATGCTGGCGGCGCGTTCGCCGTCGCCTTCTGCCAGCGCGTCCTCGCCCATGGCGATCAGCGGCACGAGGTCGACCTGCGGTTCGGTCCCGGCGGGCTGCACCGGCAGCTTTTCGAGCAGCTGATCGAGCATCGTCTTGAGCTGCGATTCGCTGCGGGCATTGGTGAGGTCGGCGACCGGCTGGCCCTGGAAGATCGCGTAGACCGTCGGGATCGAGCGAACCTGGAACTGCGAGGCGATGAACGCCTCCTCGTCGACGTTGACCTTGGCGAGGATCACGCCCTTGTCGGCATAGTCCGCCGCGACCTTTTCCAGCACCGGGGTCAGCGCCTTGCACGGGCCGCACCATTCCGCCCAGAAGTCGAGGATGACGAGCTGGGTCATCGAAGGCTCGGCCACCGCTGCGCGGAACCGATCGACGGCCTTCTGCTCGTCGAGATTGAGACCCATGCTGGCCAAGGTACGCGCTCCCATATGCAAATTACGTCGGACGAAGGCCATAGATTGGCCTTCCGGGTCGATTTGTGAAGGGCGAATGCATCCGCGAAGCGCCCCGATGCCGCCGTCGCGGGGCGATTTCAGAATTCTTGCAGTTCCCTCTTGCAGCCCCCGCCGACCGCTGCTAGTGGCGCGCCTCCACACCGGAAGCCGCTCAGGCCGACCGGTTCGTGAAGCGCCAGAGCGGGCGTAGCTCAGTGGTAGAGCACAACCTTGCCAAGGTTGGGGTCGAGGGTTCGAATCCCTTCGCCCGCTCCAGTTTCCCCAGATCATCGACGCATTTCCGACCTCATACTTTCCGGTATGGGTCAGGTTCGATTTGTATCTGCTGCGGCGCAGCACGATAGTGGTCCCATGCAGAACATCTTCCGAATCGGCTTCTGGCTCGCGCTCGTCTTTGCGGTCGTCATGGCCGTGCTCCCCCACCCCCCGCAGCTGCCCGGAGAGCCAAGCGACAAGTTCCAGCACATGCTCGCCTTCGCCACGCTCGCGGTGTTGGCGGTGCTAGGCTATCCCGCCGTTTCGAAGCTGAGGATCGCGGGCGGGCTGGTCCTGCTGGGCGCCGGGATCGAGGTGGCGCAGATGATCCCCTCGCTCCACCGCGATGCCGAATGGCTGGACCTGGCGGCCGACAGCCTGGCCGTGCTGGTGATGCTCGCGCTGGCGACGCTGGCACTCAACAGGCGCCGCCGGACGCGCTGATCGCCCGCCCTTGAGCCATTTGCGCCAAGAGCGCATCAGCCCCCTTGCAGAGGGCGTGAACCGCTGCTAGTGGCCCCTCCACCCGAGGCGGCGCGCTGATGCGAAGCCCTTCGGAAACGCCAGAGCGGGCGTAGCTCAGTGGTAGAGCACAACCTTGCCAAGGTTGGGGTCGAGGGTTCGAATCCCTTCGCCCGCTCCAGTTTCCCCAGATCATCGACGTGATGGCGACCCGATCCCGGGACCGGGCCGCCCTGCGCGCGCCTCAGTCGCCGGCGACGGTCATCCCGTCCACGCGCACCGTCGGCACGTTGATCGCGCGGTACCATTCGAGGTCGCTGGCGGCCGTCATCCGCGCGAACATCGCGAGCAGGTTGCCGGCGATGGTGAATTCGGCGACCGGCCCGGCCAGTTCGCCGCCGACGATACGGAAGCCGGCGGCGCCGCGGCTGTAGTCGCCGGTGACGCCGTTGACGCCCTGGCCGATCAGTTCGGTCACATAGACCCCGTCGGCGATGTCGGCCATGAGTTCTGCCGGTGAGAGTTCGCCCGCGCCGAGGTGGACGTTGCCGACCGACACGCTGGGCGCTCCGCCGCCGCTACGCGTCGCATGACCGGTGGGGGCGAGCCCCAGCTGGCGCGCCGACGCTGAATCGAGCAGCCAGCCGGTCACCCGCCCATCCTCGACGATGTTGCGCGCGCGGGTCGGCAGGCCCTCGCCGTCGAACGGACGTGCGCGCAGGCCCCGGCGGACGTGGGGGTCCTCGGCGATCACGGTGCCGGGCGCGAAGATCTGTTCGCCCAGCTTGTCGAGCAGGAAGCTGGAGCGCCGGGCGATCGAACTGCCCGCGATCGCGCCGAGCAGGTGCCCGACCAGTGAACTCGATACGCGCGGGTCGAATACCACGGGCATCGCTCCACTCTTCATCTTGCCCGAATCGAGCTTGGCGACGGTCCGCGTCCCCGCGAGCCGGCCGATCTCGGCGGGCGAGGGCAGGTCGGCGCCGTAGTGCGCGGTGCGCCAGGCATTGTCGCGCTGCTTGCCGGACCCTTCGCCGCCGACGACCGAGGCGCTGACCGAATGGTTGGTCGAGCCATAGGCGCCGGAAAAGCCGTGGCTGGTCGCCAGCGCGAAGACGCCAAGCCCGGCGCTGGCGGTGGCGCCGTCCGAATTAGTGACGCCGGCCACCGAACGCGCGGCGTCCTCCGCCTCCTCGGCCATGGCACGCAGCGCGGCGGGGCTCGGTTCGGCCGGGTCGATGAGGTCGAGTTCGGGCCAGGGGCCCTGCGCCAGCAGCTCCTGCGGGGCGAGGCCGGCATAGGCGTCCTCAGGAGCGAGCCGGGCCATGGCGATCGCCCGCGCCGCCAGCTCGTCGAGCGCGGCGCCCGAGAGGTCGGAGGAGCCGATGCTGGCCGAGCGGGTGCCCGAGAACACGCGCAGCGCGATGTGCTCGCCCTCGGAGCGCTCGACGTCCTCGAGCTTGCCGAGGCGGACCTGGATGCCTTCGGAGGAGTTGGCGCCGTAGACCGCGTCGGCGGCATCGGCCCCGGCGCGGCGGGCGCGCTCCACCAGGTCGAGCGCGCGGTCCCTAGCCTGATCCGGACTGAGCATCGTGCCTAAAAACTCCCGACTGCGAAATGCGTGCGCCCGCCCTAGTCGCCGCGCGGGACGAGGGCAAACGGGAGTTTCAAAGGACGATCGGGTTCATTCCCGTGGCGGACTCCCTTCCCGAACCGAGAGGCGGGCGGAGTTTAGTGGCGGCTTTCAGGCGAATGCCAGCGCAAGGCCCTTGAACAGCGCCGTCAGCGCAAATGGCAGGCCGATGGCGAGGGCCCAGAGCGCAAGGCGGTCGCGCCTGTAGTAGGGGGCCAGCGACGGATCATGCGCCTGCTCGTCGGTCAGGCGGTTCCAGCGCGATTCGAAGCGGCGGCAGGCGGGGATGATCGCGACCACCAGCATGACGAGGGCGAAGTAGGGCAGCAGCGAGCCGCCGCCCGATTTCAGCGCGCCGACCGTCACGAAAATCTGCAACGCGGTGTAGACCAGCAGGGCATAGGCGATGTGGTCGCTCATCTTGCGGCGCCAGTCGATCATGGAGGCGGCCCGGCTCGCAAACGAGGGTGTGGTGCCCGAAGCGCCCGGCTGCGGCGGGGCAGGCTGGGCCGAACTGGAACTGAGCGCCGACTGGTGCGCTGCATGGTCCGATATTCTGTCCATCGGGCGACTCCTCGTCTTTTTTGGGAGTACAACATCTTATGATGTTCAGATCAAGTTCAGTTCCCTTTTTTGCAAGTGCGAAGGGCGCCGCATGGCCGCCGGCCAACATGCACGAAACCTGCCAATTGCACCGATTAAGAGGAAATGCCGGCTTGCGGTGCCCCGCCTGCCTGCGTTAAGTCCCGCGCGATGACTGCCAGCACCGATCTCACGCAGGACCAAGGCGCCGCTCCCTCCGTGGAGAAGAACGCCATCGACGCCCAGCTTCTCGCCGAGAACGGCGGGCTGGAGGTCATCTCGATCGCCAAGAGCTACGACAAGCGCGCGGTTCTGACCGACATTTCGCTGTCGGTCGCCAAGGGCGAAGTGCTGGGCCTGCTCGGGCCGAACGGCGCGGGCAAGACCACCTGTTTCTATTCGATCATGGGCCTGGTTCGGCCGGACTCGGGCCGGATCCTGATGGACGGCGTCGACGTGACCCGCCTGCCGATGTACCGCCGCGCGATCCTCGGCCTCGGCTACCTGCCGCAGGAAACCTCGATTTTCCGGGGCCTCACGGTGGAGCAGAACATCGCCGCCGTGCTCGAACTGAACGAGCCCGACCGCGACGTGCGCCAGGCCGAGCTTGACCGCCTGCTCGACGAATTCGGCCTCACCCGCCTGCGCACCAGCCCGGCGATGGCGCTTTCCGGCGGTGAACGTCGCCGCTGCGAGATTGCCCGCGCGCTCGCTGCCAAGCCCTCGATCATGCTGCTCGACGAGCCGTTCGCCGGCATCGACCCGCTTTCGATCTCGGACATCCGCGACCTCGTGCGCGACCTCAAGACGCGCGGCATCGGCGTGCTCATCACCGACCACAACGTGCGCGAGACGCTAGACATCGTCGACCGCGCCTGCATCATCTACGGCGGCCAGGTGCTGTTCGCCGGCAGCCCCGAAGCGCTGGTCGCGGACGAGAACGTGCGCCGCCTGTACTTGGGTGAAGGCTTCACGCTGTGAGGCCACGCACCCCGGAGGCCTGATCCATGGCGCTGGGGCCGCGCCTCGATCTCAGGCAAAGCCAGTCGCTTGTGATGACGCCGCAGCTGCAGCAGGCGATCAAGCTGCTGGCGCTGTCGAACCTCGAAATCGAAACCTTCATCGGCGAAGCGCTCGACGCCAACCCCCTGCTCGACGTCGGCGCGCCGGCGCCCGGCGACGCGGTCGAGGTACCCGGCGACCAGATTCCCGACGAGCGCCGCACCACCCTCGAAGGCTCGTCGGTCGACCAGCTGATCGGCGAGGGGCGCGGCGCCGACGACCGCCCGCTCGACATCGACGCCACTGCGCTCGACCGTGATCGCGACACCGGCGACGGGCAGGCGGGCGACGATTCGAGCTGGGGATCCGAACTGCGTTCGGGCATTGGCGAGGACGGCCCCGGGATCGACGAGCGCGCGGCCTCGGGCACCACGCTGGCGGAGCACCTCTCGGCGCAGGTGGGCGCCGCCGCGCGCGATCCGCTGACCGCAGGTGTCGCGCACTACATCATCGGCCAGCTCGACGAAGCGGGCTACCTGCCGTTCAGCCTGCCCGAACTGGCAGCCGACCTGGGCATCGGCATCGATGAGGCGGGGGAGGGCCTGGCGGTGGTTCAGGCGCTCGATCCCACCGGCGTCGGCGCGCGCACGCTTTCGGAATGCATCGCGCTGCAGGCCCGGGAGGCCGACCGTTACGATCCGATCATGGCCAGGCTCATCGACAACCTCGACCTGCTGGCACGCGGCGAACTGGCGCGGCTCAAGCGGATGTGTGGGGTGGACGACGAAGACTTCGCCGACATGCTCGCCGAGCTGCGCAGCTACGATCCCAAGCCCGGGCAGCGTTTCGGCGGCGAGCCCGGCGGCGCGGTGACGCCCGACGTGCTGATCACCCCACGCGCCGACGGCGGCTGGGACATCGCGCTCAACCAGGCGACGCTGCCGCGCCTGATCGTCAACCGCGGTTACTACGTGGAACTGAAGGGCGGCTGCGCCGACAAGTCCTCGCGCGCGTGGCTGTCGGACAAGCTGGCCGATGCCAACTGGCTGATCAAGGCGCTCGACCAGCGGCAGAAAACTATCCTCAAGGTCGCGGCCGAGCTGGTGAAGCAGCAGGACGGCTTCTTCCGCCACGGCGTCTCGCACCTGAAGCCGCTGACGCTGCGCACCGTCGCCGAGGCGATCGGCATGCACGAATCGACCGTCAGCCGGGTGACCTCGAACAAGTTCCTCAACTGCCCGCGCGGGACCTATGAACTGAAGTACTTCTTCAGTTCCGGCGTCGCCTCCGCGGACGGCGAGGGCGGGGCGTCCGCCGAGGCGGTCAAGGCGGCCATCCGCCAGCTGATCGAGGCGGAGGACCCCAAAGCGATCCTCTCGGACGATGCGCTGGTGGACCTGCTCAAGGGCAAGGGTTTCGAACTGGCCCGACGCACCGTGGCCAAGTACCGCGAGGCGATCGGGCTGGGCAGTTCGGTGCAGCGCCGCCGCCAGAAGACGCTCGCCGGAGTGCGGTAATTCGATGCGCGTGTTGCGATGCAATAAGCGCTAAGCTTGTTTATAGTGTCCAAGCATAATTAAACGCTTGGCATCCTTAGTAAAAAACAGTTCCCAAGTAAATTGGCCGTGATACTCTTCTGCCCATGAACGGTGCCGGGCCTGCGGTGAACTGTAGGAACATGGGCCGCATAGGAGAGAGGATGCCCATGTCTTATACCGACGGGAATTCCGGCAATCGCAACAAGAAAGCCCTGACCGGCGGCGTGGTCGCGCTGATCCAGGGTGGGCTCGCGATTGCCCTGGTCAACGGCTTCGCGGTCTCCATGTTCGCGCCCGATCCGCCCCGGCACCTGCCCACCCAGATCTATCCGACCACGCCGATCACGCCCATCCCGGCCGACCCGCCCAAGATCGACGACAAGCCGATGCTGGACCCAACCCGGATCACGACGGTCACGCCGAGGATCGCCCTGGTGCCGGACGACCACTTCACCGAGGTCGTCATCGACCCGGTGCTGCCGACCGGCGGCGCCACGGGCGATCCCACGCCCTTCGTCACGCCGAAAGCCACCGAACCGCCGGCCCGCTTCGCCCCGAAGACCGCCCGCCCGCGCGGCGACCAGGCCGGCTGGGTCACCACCGACGACTATCCCACCGCCGACATCCGTGCCGGTCACACGGGAACCGTGCGCTTCCGTGTCGCCATCGACGCTTCGGGCCGGGTCACGGACTGCACGGTCACGCAGTCGAGCGGTTACGCCGGGCTCGATGCGGCGACCTGCAGGAACGTCGCCCGGCGCGCCCGCTTCGATGCGGCGAGCGACGCCATGGGCGACAAGGTCACGGGAACGTACGATGGCACCATTCGCTGGGTGATACCCCAGGACTGAGCCCCCCGGCAGCCTTCGGGCTGCCCGGCCGGAGCGCGGCGGTTCCGCAAGCCAGGCCCGCTCCGGCCGAAAGCATCGCCGTCCGTGCCACCCTGGCGCGGCTGACACCTGTCCTTCCCGGCCCCCGGCCCCCCGCTCCAGGCCGGGAAGGACCCTTCGGCTTTCCCTTAGGCGCGCTTCGGCGGCGATTTACCATGTCGTCCTAGCATCCGGCCCGACGCCCAGCCGGAGGCCCCGCGAGCATGATACCCAAGACCTTCCATTTCATCTGGGTGGGCGACGAGAGCCGGCGCCCCGACAACTGCATCCAGACCTGGCGCGCCGCGCACCCGGACTGGACCTTCCACCTCTGGGGCAATGCCGAGTTCGAAGCGCGGGGCTGGATCAACGCCGCTCACATGGCCGAGATGGCCAAGCGCGAGTGGAACGGCGTCGCCGACATGATGCGCTGGGAAATCCTCCACGAACACGGCGGCATTGTCTTCGACGCCGATTCCATCTGCGCGGCGCCGCTCGACGAGTGGCTGCTCAATTGCGAGGCCTTCGCCTGCTGGGAAAGTGAGATCGCACGGCCCGGCCTGATCGCGGCGGGCTATTTCGGCTGCACGCCGGGCAATGCCTTCGTCAAGCAGATCATCGACGACATCGCCGCCGCGCCGACCGTGACGGACGCGATGGCATGGCAGACGGTCGGCCCGCAGCGCCTTACCGACGCTTACCGCGCGCACCGCTACACCCCCTTGCGCATCTACCCGAGCCACTACTTCATCCCGCGCCACTTCACCGGAGTGACTTACGAAGGCGCGGACAAGGTTTACGCGCATCAGCTCTGGGGCTCCACTCTCAGGAGCTACGAGCGGATGCACGAGGCGGACGTTTCCACGATGGCCGCGCAGCCGCAGGAACCGGTGCCCCAGCCGGAGGAACCCGCCGAATCCCCGCTTGAGCAGATGCACGCACCCTACTTCCTCCAGCGTGTGCCGGTCAGCGCGGAGCTGGCCGACCTCGGACGACTCGACGTGCTGCGCGGGCTCTGCGCCGGGCAGCGGGTGCTCCATGTCGGCTGCGCGGACTGGCCGATCACCGACCCGGCCACCTCGCTCCACATCGCGCTGGAGCCGCACTGTGCGAGGCTCGACGGCCTCGATCCCCATGCCGAGGCGCTGGAGGGGCTGCGCCCCCATGTCTTCGGCGAGCTGTTCACCGACTTTGCGCAGGTGTCGGACAGCTACGACCTCGTGCTGGTGCCCGAAGTGATGGAGCACGTCCCCGACGTCGCCGGCTTCCTCGCGCAGGTCGAGGCGGTGGACGCGCCGCTGTTCCTGATCTCGGTGCCCGATGCCTTCCAGTGCCGGAACCGCCACTTCGACTACGTGGCACAGACCGGCACGTTCCTGGAAGCCGTCCACCCCGACCACAACCACTGGTACACGCCCTATACGTTCGCCAACACGCTGGCGAAGTACAGCGGGCTGGAACTCCAGCGGCTGTGGTTCTTCAACCGGATCTCGCTGCTCGCCCTGCTGAGCAAGCCGGAACCAAATGCGGGCGGTTAGGTTATAGTCGTGTGTCCCGGTCAAAGGGCGGTCCAGAACGGGCCGCCCTTTCGCCATTCCGGCCCCTTGCGTCGTGAGGCTGACGACGCCAGATGTCGCTTATGCTGGATCCGACCTACTCCCTGTTTCAACGGACGATGCCCTCTCCGGTGGGCGAACTCACGCTGGTGGGCGGCGATGCGGGCCTCGCGGCGGTGCTGTGGGAGGACGACCGGCCGGGCCGCGTCGTGCTCGGCCCGGCGGACCCGGGCAGCCATCCGGTGCTGGACGCTGCCGTTGACCAGCTCGAGGCGTATTTCCGGGGCCAGCGGCAGGTGTTCGACCTCCCGCTCGATTTCCGCGGCACCGACTTCCAGCGCAGCGTCTGGCAGGCGCTCCTCGAGATCCCCTTCGGTGAGACGCGCTGCTACGGCGCAATCGCCCGCGCCCTCGGACGCCCCGGCGCCAGCCGGGCGGTCGGCGCTGCGAACGGCCGCAACCCGGTCTCGATCATCGCGCCGTGCCACCGGGTGATCGGCGGCAGCGGCGGCTTGACCGGGTTTGCTGGCGGGCTCGAGGCGAAGGCCTGGCTGCTCCGGCTGGAAGGCCACCCGCTGCTTCTGTGACGGGCTACACCACCTCGAAATGCTCCGGCGCCAGGCCCGACTGCGCCCGGCGGTGCATTTCGGCCAGCGCGTGCTCGACCCGGCGCGTATAACCCGACGTATCGAACAGCGGACAATGCGCGCGGTTTTGCGCCAGCCGCGCGCGCAGGGCCGCCATCCGCTCCGGATCACGCGCCAGCGCCAGGGCCAGAGCCGCATAGTCAGCGACGTTCTCCACCGCCAGCTCGGGAAGCCCCGCCGCATGGACGAGGCTCGCGGCGACGCGCGCGGCGAGCTGGCGTCCGGCAAGCGTCAGCACCGGCAGGCCCGCCCACAGCGCGTCGCTCGCGGTGGTGTGGGCGTTGACCGCAAAGGTATCGAGGAACAGGTCGGCATGGACCAGCCTGCCGAGATGCTGCGAATGCGCGATCGGCTTGGCAAACACCAGCCGCTCCGGATCGACGCCGCGCGCCCCCGCCTCGCGGTGCAGGTTGGCCTGCACCGGCGCTCCGGTGTCCAGCAGCCACAGCACGCTCCCCGGCACGGCGCTCAGCAGGTCCATCCAGATGTCCCATTCGGCGGGCGAAATCTTGTAACTCTGGTTGAAGCTGGCGAAGACGAACCCGGTTTCCGGCAGTCCCCACCCGGCGCGCCCGCGCGCGTCCGGCACGATGGCGCGCCGGTCGTCGTTCGCCTGGTAGCAGTGGGCGAGGCGCACGATCTTCTCGGTGAAGAACACTTCCGCGCCCGGCGGCATGGTCACATGGTCGGCGATGAAATAGTCGATGGCGGCGTGGCCGAGCGTGCCGGGATAGCCCATCCAGCTCACCTGCACGGGCGCGAGGCGCTGGCCGAACACGCGGGTGCGGGTGCCCAGCGTATAGCCCTTGAGGTCCACCGCCATGTCCAGCCCGTCCGCGCGGGCGAGCGCCACCACGTCCTCGTCGCGCATCCCCCCGATCTCGGTGAAGGCGTCGACCTGCCTGCGCAAAGCCACGCGCGCGGCGTCGCCCTCGCGCTGCGGGCCGTAGCTGTAAAGGCGCACCTCGAAGCGGCGGCGGTCGGCCATGCGGAAGAAGCCGGCCATCAGGTGCATTGTCGCATGGTCATGGAAGTCGGCCGAGAAGTAGCCCACGCGGATGCGGCCATCCGCCGAGGGCGCGGGGCCCGGCAGGCTGGCGGGTGCATCGGGGAACAGCTTCGCCGCGCAGGCCAGCGAGCGGCGGTACTGGTGCGCTGGGTTGTCCACGAAGGGTAGTGAGGCGAAGGGCTGCACCGCCGCCGCCTCCGGCCCGTCGGTCAGCGCATAGTCGCCGCGCGCGTGCCAGTCGCACAAGTGCGCTTCCTCGAACAATGTCTGCAGCAACGCGGACTTGTCGGCCGGGTTCAGCGCCAGCGCGGCGCGGAAGGCGGCGACGGCGGCCACGCGGTCCCCCTTGAGCACCAGCGCCTTGCCGCGGTTGACCATGGCCTGCGTATTGGCGGGATCGGCGACAAGCGCGCGGTCGAACGCGGCGAGCGCCTCGTCCCCTCGCTGGGCAGTCAGCAGCTGCGCGCCCATGTTGTTGTGCGCGTCGCTGTGGTCGGCCCTGAGCGTGGCGGCGGCCGCGAAGCAGGCAATCGCCTCGTCGCGCCAGCCCTGCCGCGCGCGCAGGTTGCCGAGGTTGTAGTGCGCATCGACATGGCCGGGGTCGATCGTGATCGCCGTTTCCAGCCACTGCGCCGCCTCGTCCAGCCGCTCGGCCTGTTCGAGCAGGCCGGCGAGGTTGTAGGGGGCATCGGCATAGCGGGGCGCGCGGGCGATCACGTCGCGGTAGGTCGCCTCGGCGTCTTCCACGCGGCCCTGACGGCGCAGCGCTATGGCTAGATTGTTGTAGGCGGCGGGCGCGTCCGGATCGGCGGCGATGGCGCGGCGGAAGGCCATCTCGGCGCCGCCGTCGTTGCCGAGGTCGAGCAGCGCGGCGCCCAGCAGGTTGTGGACGCCGTGGGCGTGGGGATTGGCTCGCGAGAGCGACTGGCCCAGCCGCGCCGCCTCGTCCATGCGCCCGTCCCGGAAAGCGGCGACCATGGCGTCGAACTCGATCTGGGCGGGGGTGTCGCCGTTCGCTTCCAGTGCATCAAGCGCCGCGAGGGCGCGGGCATTGCGCGGATGGCGATCGAGGACGGTGCGGTAGATCGCGCGCGCCGCATCGGTCTCGCCGCGCCGGGCCGCGCCCTTGGCCTTGATCAGGAGGCTTTCCAGTCCGCTCATCGGCACTCCTCCGGCTCGGGGATCGAGCGGGGACGATAGGCGGACATGGTGCAGGGGACGTGACCGGGGGGCTGGGGGAATTTGCGTAGGGCCGTCCCTCAAAACCGTCATCCCCGCGAAGGGGCGACGAGGCCTGTTTGCTCAGTTGATCAGACAGGCCTCGCGGTAATGCGTTCAGGCGCGACCCTTCCCGAAGGCGACGATCTGCAGCAGGCCGCCGGCCATCGCCACGTTCTTGAAGAAGTGGATGAACTGGTTCTGGTCACCCAGCGCGCTATGGAAGAACACGGCGGTGGCGAGGCTGAACGCGGCGAGCACGGCAGCGACGGTGCGCACGCGGTACCCCGAGATCAGCAGCAGGCCGCCGGCGATCTCGACCGCGATCGCCCCGACCAGCGCCAGCGATGGCAGGGGCAGGCCGACCGAGGCGATGTAGGCGATCGAACCGGCGGGGTCGGCGATCTTGGAGGCGCCGCTCAGCAGGAAGATCGCGGCGATCAGCACGCGCCCGATGACGGGCAGCAAGCGTTCTAGGGCGGAGGTGGCGGTACTACGGGTCGCGGGCGAAAGGGTATCGACGATGGTGGTCATGTCCGGTTTCCTTGGTGACGGGCGGGCGGTTCGCATTCGGAACCGGAGGCCTGTGTATCTTGCGGTGCGTTCTGCATCGCTTGAGGCCTTTATGGGCGCGCCAGTTGGTCCGGATAATTGCGATAAATCACGTCGACATGTTCGTGTATTTCGAAAAGCGCGTCAGATGCCATAGCGACGCTTGATCGAGCGGTAGCGTTCGGCGAGCATGGCCTGCCGTTCCTCGGGCGTGACCATGGCGGTGTCGACCGGCAGATGCTCCATCAGGTCCGCGCGGTCGACCAGCCGGGTGCGGAAGCTGGCGGGGTCCTGCGTCAGGAGGTTGCGGTAGGTCAGATTGCCGCCCGTGAAGCCCTGCGTGTCGAGCCAGTTGTGAACGCCCGGATCGTCGTGCGAGAGCACCAGCCGCACGGCGCCGTCGCCGTCCACGCGGGTGCGCGCCGGGGTGTAGCTGACCGGGCGGTGGAGGAAGTCCATCGAGCCCGCGAAGGCCCCGCCCATGCCGAAGATCCAGAAGCCGGGGTGCATGTCCATCTCGACGATCAGCGCCTGGTGCGGCTCGAGTCGCCAGACCATATGCGCGGCCATGCGCCCGCGCTTGGCGTCGGAGTTGTCGTTGGCGGTCCGGTCGGCGGGGAACTGGTTGCGCAGGCCGGGATCGCAGACCCCGCGCGAGGTCATCCACGAGTGCTCGGGCCAGTCGCGCATCAGGCCGGTGACGAAAGCGCCCGCCCAGTCCATCGCCTCGATCATGCGGGCGGGGCTGGGGAGCGGGCGGGGCGCATTCATGCCGATGCGCTCGATGGTGAGCGTGGTCGGCGTCTCGTCCCAGCCGTCGAAGGCCTCGCGGATGAACAGCTTGCGGCTGCCGGGCGTCGTGGGGAGCCAGTTGCGTTCGCGCGGCTCGCCGCCGATGAACAGTTCGAAGTTGCCGCCCGCGTCGGCCTCGATCTGGCTGCCGAGCAGGTTACATTCGGGAATGTCGCCGAAGGGTTCGTGGAGCGAGGGCCAGTCGGTGCCGGGGATCGTCGCGGGGCGCGGGCCCTGCACGGTGACGTTGAGCCAGCGCGCGGTGCCCTTGCGGCCGGTGATGCGATAGGCGTGGGCGCCGTCGATCCAGGCCTGGCGGTAGGTGAAGTCCGCGACGTCGCCGCCCAGCTTCATCGTCGGCGTGGTGAAGGCGTGGATCTGCGGGAAGGCGGGGTCCTTCGTCTCCAACGCGAGATCGAAGGCCTGGCCGAGGTTCTGCGTCAGGAACCGGAAGGCGTCGGCGCGCTGGAGCGGGTTGGCGGGATTCGCGTCCTTGAACGCGTTAGCCCCGGCGGTCTTGAGGTGCTCGCAGAACTGCTCCCACGCGGAAGCGAGCGGGGCATCGTCGGGTGCGTCGCCAAAGGCCATCGTCAGGCTCCCAGTCGGTCGAGAACGTCGGAAAGGTACCGTGCGGCGCGGGTGCAGGCCAGTACCGCGCCCTCGGCTTCGATGCGCGGGCCGACCAGTTCGAGGTCGAACAGCCCTGTGTACCCCAGGTCGAGAACGTCGCGAAGGATCGCCTCCAGCGGGATCACGCCGTCGCCGGGCACCGCGCGGCAGGGGCTGGTGCGGTCGCCGAGCACGTAGTCGCTCACCTGCACGAGCCCGGTGATCGGCATGGCGGCGGTGAGGTTTTCGCGCAAGGCGGCCTCGGGCCAGCAGGCGTGGAGTTCGATGCACACGCCGATGCCCGCCAGCTTTGCGAGGCGCGTGGCATCGGGCAAGGTATGGGCGATATGGATGTCGGCGTTGAAAGCCGAGGCGTTCTCGACCAGCAGCGCCACGCCCGCCGCTTGCGCAGCATCGCGGGCCGGGGCGATCAGGTCGGCGAAGCGCTCTGCGGCCTGTTCCCACGACAGTGCGCCCCGTCCGCCGGTGAGGAGGTAGATGTATGGCGCGCGGAGTTCGGCGGCGATGGCGATCGCGTCGAGCAGGTGCTCGGTCGCCGCGCCGTTGTCGCGCTGGAGGTCGGGGTGGACCGCGAAGGGATGGTTGACGCAGCCGACCCTGATGGCGCTCCGACGCGCCGCCTCTCGCTCGCTTTCGGTCCGGAGCAGCGGCGTGGTGAGGGTGCAATGCTGCACCCCGATGTCGCAGCAGAAGTCGACGAATCCCGCGGTCGGCTCGGCCACGAAGGCAACCTGGTGGAGGCTGACACGCGGGTGCATCAATTCCTCCCCCGCCGGGGGAGGGGGACCATGCGCAGCATGGCGGAGGGGCGCTCTCGGTTTCCGTGAGGTCCGGACATGGGGCGCGTGCCCCTCCACCCCGCTTCGCGCGGTCCCCCTCCCCGTGCCGGGAAGGACTTCACCTGCGCACCTCGATCGGTACGCCAAAGCGTTCGCGGAAGGGAGCGAACTCGGCGTTGAGTGCGTCGATGCCGTAACCGGCGTCGACGAGGACCTGCGTCGAATAATGGAACTTGCCGTGCCGGTCGCCCCGGTTCTCGGCGAGGTACCGGCGCATCGCACGCTCCTGCCGCTCGCCGAAATCGCGTCCTGCGAAGGCGTAGTAGCCGCGCACGGTGGCGACCGGGTCGGCGACGAAATCGCTGTAGAGGACGTGGTGGATGCGCCGGTCGTCCGTCAGCGGGCTTGCCATGGTGTTGCCGATCGACCAGCGCACCCGCTCGAGGTGCATTTTCGCCTCCTTCACGAGGTCGATCTGGCCGACGATGCCCTCCATGATGTCGGACATCATCATCGTCGAACTGGCCGCGACCATCACCGGATCGCGATGCAGCCAGACCAGCGTGGCGTCGGGATAGGTGTCGAAGAAGGCCTCCAGCCGCGTGGTGTGAAAGCCCTTGAGCACCCAGTACTTCGCCTCGCGCCCGTACTGGAACGCCTGCAGCATGGCCTTGTGGATGCGATACTGCGCGACAGGGTCGGTGGGCAGGCCCATCGACAGGTTCTGCATCGGCACGCGCCACCAGGCGGTGGGGGTCATGACGCGGAAATCGAAGGCCCAGGTGCGCTCGTCCTCGGGCAGGCCGTCGCCCAGCATGTCGTTGTAGGGGTGGCAGTGCAGCCATTTTGACATCTTCGTGTTGATCTCGCGCCATTCTGCGTCGGCCTGCGCATAGCGCGGATCCTCGCCCGAAACCGCGCCGGGCGGGGGCGAGGGGTGCATGACTTCGGCGAAGCGCAGCGCCCGCGCATCGGGATCGACGGCCATCAACGCATGCATCAGCGTGGTGCCCGAACGCGGCTCGCCGCTGGCGAACATCGGGCGTTCGATCACCTCCTCGGCGAGGGGATAGTCCTTGCGGTCCTGGAAGAAGCGCAGCCGGTCGGTGAGCAGCCAGTGGATGTTGTCCGCCGCGGCCTGCCGTCCGCATGCTTCCATCGGGATCGTATTGACGTGCGCCACGGCGAGCGCGAAACGATCGGCGAAGCCCTCGTCCGCCCAGTCCGACAGCCCGGTCTCGGCCATGGCACGCTGCAGCAATTGCTGCGCGTCCAGTTCGACGAGAGCAAGGCTCATGCCGCCACCAGCTGCTGGATCGCGTCCTCGGTCGCGCGCACTTTGGCGGCGGAGGTGGCGGAGAACTTCATGCCGCCCATCGCACCGTATTCCATGATCTTGTAGACGCGCATCCCGGCGTCGGCGAAGCCTTTGATCTTGCGCGCGACTTCGGCCGGGGTGCCCACGGGGAGGATGTCGCGGATCGCCTGCGGGTCCATCTCGTCGCAGAAGCGCAGCATCGCCTCGCGGCTGAGCTTGACCGGGTCGAAGTCCATGATGCCGCGCCAGTCGGGGCCCATCGGGTGCGCGTAGCCGAACTGCGCGAGGTCCTTGGCGGTAATCATCAGGATGATCGACTTGACCATCGGCGCGCGCAGCATTTCGTCGACTTCGTCGGGTTCGCCGATCAGGCAGATCTGGGTGAGCGCGGGGGTGAAGTGGCTCATGTCGCGCCCCGCCGCGTCGCCCGCATCGAGGATGACCTTGAGCTTGGCGGCGTAGTCCTCGGGCGTCCACGAACCGGCGGGCCACCATCCGTCCGCCTCGCGCCCGGTGATGCCGAGCATCCTCGGTCCCGCCGCGCCGAGCCAGATCGGCGGCGCCTTGCCGTCATAGAACTCGGTATCGAGGCGCGCGTGTTCGAGGTGGAAGAACTCGCCCGCGAAATCGACCGGGCCGTCGGCGTGCCACAGCAGCTTGATGACCTTGATCGCCTCCTCCAGTCGGCCGACGGGTTTGGCGAAATCGAAGCCGTAGGGCACCGTGTTCTCCAGTTCGCCCGAGCCGAGGCCGAGGATGAAGCGGCCTTTCGAGAGGTGGCTGATCGTGAGCGCGCTCTGCGCGAGCAGCGAGGGGTGGCGGCGCACGGTGTCGACCACGGTGGTGGCGAGCGGGGTGTTCTTCGTCAGCACCGCCGCCGCCGCGCTCACCGCCATGCCGTCGAGGTGGCGGTGCGGGCTGGGCGAGGCTTTCGCGAGGTCGGTGAACTCGGGCGTCCAGATCGAATCCGGCCAGAAGCTGACCATGTGGTCGGGCAGCCAGATCGAATGGTAGCGCCCCGAATCGTACTCGCCCACCATGTCGATGCCGAGCGGCAGGGTCGTGCGCAGGAAGGCGGCGGGCTGCACTTGCATGGATCATCCTCTCGCGGGCGCATCGCTACTCCATCGCCGGAGCGGTGCGCGCCTCGTTGTTCGTGCCCTTCTGGTGGTCTACCGATCGGCCAAAGCAAATTCCCATTTGGGGATGAGAGAGATGTTGGGAGACAACTTCGGCGCACTCGTCGCGTCGCTGATCGAAGGCCTGGTGGAGGACCCGCCGTGGCGGCGCTTCCTCGATGCCTTGCGCGTGGCCGTGGACGGCGATTACGCCAGCCTCGTGTTCCGCCCGCTGCCGCTCGGTACGCCCGAGGCGCGAGTGATCCACCTCTATTCCGGCAGCGCCTCGCCCCCGCCGGTGACGCGCCATTACCGCGAGAACCTCTACCTGCGCGATCCCATGCCCTATCACGAGATGGTCGAGGGCCGGGCCTATCGCCTTGACGAACTGCTGCAGTTCGGCGAGCCCGCGCATGACGCCTACCTGTCGCAGCTCCTCGTACCATCGGGCATGAACCACCTGCGCATGATCCGCTTCGCCGAGCCCGGCGGGCACAGCGGCTGGATCACCGTGACCCGGCGCGACAGCGAGTTCGCAGCAGAAGTGGACGCGCTGCTGGAAAGCCTCGCGCCGTTCATGCGGCCCGCGCTCGGCAGCTTCGTGGCGCTGGAGCGTGAGCGCATGACCGCCGCCGTCGCGCGCGAGGCGGTGCGGCGGCTGAACTTCGGCTGGCTCACGCTCGACGGTGAGGGGAAGGTGCTCGACGCCGACCATCTCGGCGGGCAGATGCTCGCCGACGGGGCGCGGATCGCGCGGGCCAAGGACGGGCGGCTGACCGCGAAGGACCCGGCGC
Organism: Novosphingobium sp. GW821-FHT09E05; assembly: GCF_059416165.1. Taxonomy (NCBI): domain Bacteria; kingdom Pseudomonadati; phylum Pseudomonadota; class Alphaproteobacteria; order Sphingomonadales; family Sphingomonadaceae; genus Novosphingobium; species Novosphingobium sp. GW821-FHT09E05. The sequence goes on along the minus strand of NZ_JBWKOQ010000002.1, from coordinate 96,019 downwards.
TGCGGCGGCAATTGCTCGCCGCGATCCGCGAACTGGCGATCGATCCGCAGGCCCGCCCGCGCGCCATCGTGCTCAGCCGCGAGCCGTGGCTCGACCTGCTGCTGGTGCCCTCGGGCCAGCGCATGGGGACCACCCAGGCCGCGCCCGCGATCGTCTGCTACCTCCACGCCGACAACTGGTCCTCCGCTGACCGCTGCGAGCAACTGGCGCAATTGTTCGACCTCGCGCCGAGCGAGGCGCGGCTGGCGCTGGCACTCAGCCGGGGCATGTCGATCAGCGAGGCAGCGCCGGAACTCGGCCTGACGGTGGAGTCGGCGCGGACCTACTCCAAGCGCATCTACGCCAAGACCGGTGCGCGCGGGCAGTCGGACCTGGTGCGCTTCATCCACCGCAGCGTGCTGGTGATCGCGTGAAGGGGGCGCACACTCGCCCGCCCCGAGGCTCTCGACCTCCACTCCGTTATCCCCGCGAAGGCGGGACCCCGCGCCTTGGGTTTGCGCGGCGGAGAACGAAAAAGCAGGCCCCCCGCCTTCGCGAGGGCGACGGAAGGATTGGGGCATATGGCCATTCGGCCGCATCCGTGTTCGGCGAAATCGGATACATCCCGCTGTCTCGCCGGAGCGATTAGAACAGATGTTCAGCATTTTGGGTTGACTACGCACGGCCGGATCGCCAGCCAATGCATACGATCGGGCCCTATAGCCCAACACGAACAACCGGGAGAATGCCACCGATGACCCAGCCCCTCGCAGGAAAAGTCGCGCTCGTCACCGGGGCCTCCTCGGGCATCGGCGAAGCGGCGGCGCTGTGCCTCGCCGAAGCGGGAGCGACCGTCGCCATATCCGCCCGCCGCGCCGATCGGCTCGCCGGGCTGGTCGCGCAGATCGAGGCGGCCGGCGGCAACGCGCTGGCGATCCCCGGCGACATGATGATCGAGGCCGACGCCAAGCGTGCGGTGGAGGACACCGTCGCGGCGTTCGGGTCGATCGACATCCTGATCAACTCCGCGGGCGTCATGCAGGCCGGCGGCATCGAGAACTGCGACACCGACCTTTACCGCCGCGTCATCGACATCAACCTGATGGGCACGGTCTACACCTGCGCCGCCACGGTGCCGCACATGCTGGCCAAGGGCGAGGGCGACATCATCACCATCTCCTCGCTCGCGGGGCGCAAGGGCGGTCCGATGACCAGCGCCTACTCGGCCAGCAAGCATGCGGCGAACTCGTTTACCGATGGTATCCGTCAGGAACTGGGCGGCAAGAACATCCGCGTCACCACGCTGATGCCCGGCGCCACCGAAACCGAGGTAGGCGACAACATCGTCGATCCCAACTGGCGCACCGCGATCCAGGCGCACGTCGGCAAGGAAGGCGCGGTCAAGCCGCGCGACATCGGCGAGGCCATCGTCTTCATCCTGTCGATGCCGCGCCGGACCAACATCTCGGAAATCACGGTGCGGCCGACGAGCGATACCTCGGCGTAGCTCAGCCCTCGTCATACCCGCGCGGGCGGGAAGCCATCTCCGGTGCCTTCGTGTTGGCCGGTCATCAGATGGGTCCCCGCCTGCGCGGGGATGACGGAAATCAGGACATGGACCTCGCGGGGGTCCGGCAAGGGAGAAGAACAATGGTCGGAAGGCTTCAGGACAAGGTCTGCATCATCACCGGCGCAGGCTCGGGCATGGGCAAGGCGATGGCGCAACTGTTCCACGCGCAAGGGGCGAAGCTCGTCCTCGCCGACATCTCGGGCAAACAGGACGAAGTGGCCGCCAGCCTCGGCGACGACGTCGTCGCGGTGCATTGCGACGTCTCGGACGAGGAGCAGGTCAAGGCGCTGGTCGCCACCGCCGAGGACACTTTCGGCCGGCTCGATGTGCAGTGCAACAACGCGGGCTTCGGCGGCGGCATGGCGGCGCTCCACGAGCAGTCGCTCGAACTGTGGGACAAGGTCCACGCCACCAACATCCGCGGCGTGTTTCTCTGCATGAAGTACGGTATCGAATCGATGCTCAAGACCGGTGGCGGCGCAATCGTCAACACCAGCTCGGCCTCGGCGGTGATCGGCTGGAAGCACCACGGCGTCTACTCCTCGGCCAAGGCGGGCGTGCACCAGCTGACCAAGGTCGCCGCGCTCGACTATTCGGACCAGAACATCCGCGTCAACGCGGTGGCGCCGGGGACGATGTGGACCGGGCTCGTCGAAGCCTCGAAGACCCACGACACCCCGCCCGAGGGCTTCCCGACGCTGGCAGGCATCCCGATGGGCCGCTGGGGCTATGCGCGCGACATCGCCAACGCCGCGCTGTTCCTGGCAAGCGAGGAAGCCGCCTACATCACCGGCGTGATCCTGCCGGTCGACGGCGGCTACTCGATCGGCTTCTCGGGGATGGGCGCCGAGCGTCCGGGCATCGTCAGCGTCAACAGCGACGGAACCTGACGCGCGCATAATTCGTTCGGTATCGCTGCGTCTTTCGTGTCATGTTCCACGCGGGGCATGACCGGGGGACGCGGCGATGCAGACGCAGGGAAACACGCTGGCGGCGGACGGGGCATCGGCCGCACCGGCTGCGAGCAAGGAGCGGTTCGAGGCGATCGACGCGCTTCGTGGGCTCGCGCTTTTCGGCATCCTCTTCGCCAACCTGCCGTACTGGGCGGGGCTGCCCTTTGCCCGGCCACAGGAACTGGTGGTGCTGGCGGGGCACCTCGATCTCAAGGCCTTCACCGCCTTCTTCAACTTCGTCCTCGACGGCAAGTTTTACACGCTGTTCTCGCTGCTCTTCGGCCTCGGCTTCGCACTCCAGCTGGAGCGGCTGGAGAAGTGCGGCAGCGATGGGCTGCGGCTGTTCCGGCGGCGCATGGCGGCGCTGCTGCTCATCGGGTGCATCCACATCCTGTTCGTCTGGGACGGCGACATCCTGACGCTCTACGCCGCGCTCGGCTTCGTGCTGCCGCTGTTCCGCAAGGCGTCGGACCGCGCGGTGCTGGTGTGGGTGCTGGTCTTCCTGTTCGCGGTGCCGATGCTGGGTGTCCTGGTGGAGCAGCAGGCCGGCTGGCATCCCGGTGCGCCGCTGTTCGCGCTGGGCGGGGGCATCGCGGCGGCGCTCGGCGTTCCGGGTGAGCCCGCAGTGATCCCCTTCCTCGGCGGGGGAGGCTGGCGCGAATTCGGGATCTGGCAGGCGACGGGTTGGGCCTTCAACTATGCAGAGCGGCTGGAGAACTGGCGCATCGCCAAAGTGCTCGGCACGATGCTTCTGGGCCTGCTCGCCGGGCGCTACCTGCTGCGCGGCCAGCTTATCGGCAATCGGCGACTACTGTGGAGCGTGGTGCTGGGTGGCTTCGCCATCGGCATTCCCGCCAACCTGTTCTACGCGCAGCTGCCGCCGCATTCGCAGGCCGCGTGGTCCTCGCTGATCGGCACCGCGCCGATGGGGCTGGCCTATGGCGCGGGCTTCCTGCTGCTCTGGCCCCATGCCCGCGTGCTACGGGTGATTGCGCCGGTCGGGCGCATGGCGCTGACCAGCTACCTCACGCACTCGGTGGTCGGCGCGCTGGTGTTCTTCGGCATTGGCCTTGGCATGATGGGGCGGATGGAGATCCTCCACGTCTATGCGCTGGGGCTGGTGATCTATGCGGCGCAGGTCGTGTTCTCGAACCTGTGGCTGCGCTCGCACGCGCAGGGGCCGATGGAGGCGCTGTGGCGGCGGATGACCTATGGGGGATCGTCCCGCTTCGGCTGAATCCATGTCGCCGTCGTCCCCGCGTAGGCGGGGCGACGGGTCATTTCGTGATAGGATTGGCCTAGAGCCAGGGTGCCGCGGCGATCCCGGCCAGCTTGGGGTCGACCCAGAGGTATTCGGTGTAGTGCCCGAGCCGCCTCCGGGTATCGACGTAGCAGAAGCACAGCCCCGCATCCGGCGAGGGCTCGGCGGGGAAAAGGAACGCGAATTCATCGCCGCTCGCCCGCACCTCCGCCAGTAGCGCCTCCCACTCCGAGTACGGCCCCGGCACGGCCACGCCGACATGGTGGAAATTGAGGATATGCCCCGAGAGATCCGCCGCCTCGGTATAGACCCCGGTCGCCCCGGCCATCGGCTCGATGATTTCGAACTGGCGCACCTTGCCCGGTTCGCCCACGTTGGCGATGGCGGACTTGACCGAAAGCGGCCGTCGCTCGCCGTAGGACAGCACCTCGATCTCAGCCTGGCTGCGCACCAGTCCGGTGAGGCCCAGCTCGGCCTCCGCATGGGCCATGGCGGCGTCCATGTCGCGCGTCACGTAGCTCATCTGCACGAGCTGGCCGTAACGCGCGCCGAGGTGGGTCATGCGCCCTGCTTCACCGGTATGCGGTAACGCGCGATATAGTCCGCGAACGCCTCGTGCACGCCTTCGCGGGTGAGGCCGTAGCGTTCGAGCGAGTAGTCGTGCTTGCCGTGCTTGCCCTTGGGGTTGGCGGCCATGTAGGCGTCCATCGCCGCCTGCGCTTCATCGGTGAACGGCTCTCCGAAGTGCTCGTAGATGCGGCGGCATTCGCCGATCGGGTCCTTCATGATGTCGACGTACTGCACGTCGAGGATAGCTCCCGCGCCATGCTTCGCGCGGAAGGCGTCCTGCCGTTCGATCATCAGCGCGAAGGTTTCCATGAAGGTCTCGCCGATGCGGTGGAGGTCGACCTCGTCCGAATAGATCATCCGCACGTTCTCGATCAGGCTGCCGATCGAGCCCAGCACGTCGGCAGGATCGCGGTGCGTCATCACCAGTTGCGCGTCGGGATAGACCTCGGCCAGCGCATCGAGGAACAGCGGGTGCCACGGGTTCTTCAGCACCCAGCGCCCGCCCGTCTCGGCCTGAAGCAGCTGGAGCAGCCGCTTGTGGAAGCGGAAGGCGGGCCGGTAGTCGGCCTGGTGGAACAGCCAGTCGCGGTAGCTCGGGATATCGGCCTGCGATTCGAACACCTGCGCGCAGAACGAGTAGTTCATCGAGAACTGGCACTCGGTCGGGCTGTGGGCGTCCTCGTAGTGGATCGCGGCGATCTTGGGCATATACTGGAGGGCCATCTGCGTCGCGTCCTGCATCTTCTGCCAGCGCGGCCCGGCGGCCAGTTCCTCGGGGCGCGGCGGTGGCACCGGGTCATGCGATTCCCAGCGTAGAAAGGCGCGGCGGGTGGGGTCGGCGGCGAGTAGGTTGATCAGCAGCGTGGTGCCGGTGCGCGGCAGGCCGAAGACGAACAGCGGCTTTTCGACCGGGCGCTCGAGCAGCTCGGGATGCTGCGCGAGCCAGTCCTCGATGCGCAGGCGACCTGCCATGTATTTGACGAGGTCGCGGTGGGCGAGCTGGCTGCCGCGCTCGCTGAACTTCGCCTCGTCGGCATAGGCGGCGAGCAACACCTCCAGCCCTTCGAGCGCGGCGAGATCACCCACTTCCGTCAGTCCGGTTTCGGCCTGTGCGGCCGCGATAACGTCGTCGACGGTCATGTCGATCTCCCTTTATCCTGTCCCTTATCGTCCCTGCGGTGTGCGGAAGGGTGGGGGCGATTGCAAGATAGCGGACACTCCTCCAGATTGGCCGCCAAGGACGCGCCGGGGATGCGCGCAGGCAGTGGAGAGGCGCACAAAACCATGGATCTGAGCGAGGCAGGACACGCATTCGTGACCGGCGGGGCGAGCGGCATCGGGCTAGGTATCGTTGATGCGATGCGCCGGCGCGGGCTGCGGGTGACGGCGGCGGACATCGACGCGCAGGCGCTGGAAACCGTCGTCGCGTCGTGGGGCGAGTCGGTCCGCGCGGCCGTGCTCGACACGCGCGACCGCGAGGGCTGGGCGCGGGCCAAGGTGGAGGCGGAAGCCGCCTTCGGGCCGGTCGATGTGCTGGTCAACAACGCCGGCATCGCTCCCAATGGCCGCGAGTTCGCGGACATGGACCCGGAGAGCTTCGACCGCATCCTCGCCATCAACCTCGTCGGGGTAGCGAACGGCGTGTTCACTTTCGCCGCCGACATGCGCGGGCGGGGCCGGGGGCACATCGTCAACACCTCGTCGCAGGCCGGGCTCACCGCGAGCGTGCCGGGGGTGGGCGCCTACGCCGTCGCCAAGTTCGGCGTGACCGCGTTGACCGAAGGACTGCGGCAGGAAATGGCGCCGCACGGCGTCGGCGTCTCGCTGCTGTGCCCGGGGTATGTCGCGACGAACCTTGCGGACAATACGGTGAAGGTCGGCGGGGAGATTCGCGCATACGCAGGCGCCATGCCGCCCTCGAAAGTCACGCCGGACGACGTGGGCGAGATGGTCGCCGCCGGGATCGAGGCGGATGCGGCGGTGATCGTCACCCACACCAAGGTCTGGCGCAGCATGGAGCCGCGCCTTGCCGCCATCCGCGCCGCCTGCGAGTTGCGGGACGCGGCGGCATGAGCGGTTCGCTCGATGACCGCATCGCCCGGATCGAGGCGCAGGGCGCCGTCGCCGACCTCGTCCACGCCTACGCCCGCGCGGTGCGGCGCGAGGGTTACGAGGATATCCTTGGTCTGTTCGCACAAGGTGGGACGTTCGAAGTCCGCTCGGGCCACCCCGACCGTACAGAGTTCACGGTTCGGCAGCGGTTCGAGAGCCCGCAGGCGCTCGTCGCGTTTCTGATGGAGGGGAAGGGGCGCCCGCATCCGGTGCCGCTGATCCACAACCTGATCGTCGAAGTCGAGGGCGAGGCGGCGAGGGCCAACGCGATGATGGTCGCCAGCATCACCGGCACCGACAAGGTGGTGAGGGGGGAATACCACGACAGCTTCGTGCGGGTCGGCGGCGAATGGCGGTTCAGCGCGCGGATCTACACGGTGTTCGGGTGAAGGCGGTGGAGGTGTCCGGGCCGCGCTCGCGCCGAGGCCGTCATCCCAGCGAAGGCTGGGATCGCTGTCGATAGTACGATTCTTTTGAGGCCGGGAATGCCTTCGACCGGTCTGCGATGCCGATGGCGATCCCAGCCTACGCTGGGATGACGGCATGTGCCGGCATGACGGTATGTGCCGGCATGACGGTATTTATCGCTTCTCCACCGTCACCCCGCCGAACATCATCCCTTCCGCCGGGCCGGTCAGCACGTCCATCGGGAACACCGTGTGCACACAACTCGCCGCGTCCAGCCGGGCGAGCTGCCCCGCGTCCAGTGTCAGCGCCAGCGCGCCGAGGTTGTCGGCCAGCTGCTCGGGCGTGCGGGCGCCCAGCACCGGCGAGGCGACTGCCGGGTTCGCCAGCGTCCAGGCGAGCGCGACCTGCGCGCTGGAGGCGCCGATCTCCTGCGCCACCGCCGCCACCTCGTCGGCGATGGCGAGGTTGCGCTCGCTGAGCCGCCCGGTCGCCGCGTTCATCGTCCTGCGGTCGTAGGCGCCGCCCGGCTCAGGCGGGGAGAGGTCTGCGCGGGTGTATTTGCCCGCCAGCACGCCGCCGGCCAGCGGCGACCAAGGGCACACGCCCATGCCCATCTCGGCCGCCATCGGGATCATCTCTCGCTCTACCGTGCGCTCGATCAGCGAGTAGCTGATCTGCAGCGCGCAGAACGGCGTCCAGCCGCGCAGCTGCGCGATCGCCTGCATCCGGCTCGCCTGCCAGGCGGGGGTGTCCGAGAGGCCGGTGTAGAGCACCTTGCCGCCACGCACGAGGTCGTCGAAGGCGCGCAGGATCTCTTCCACCGGCGTGCGGAAGTCCCACATGTGGAGGTAGAGCAGGTCGATCCAGTCGGTGCCCATCCGCCGCAGCGAATCCTCGACCGAGCGCACCATGTTGCGCCGGTGGTTGCCCGAGGCGTTGGGATCGCCGGGCCGGGTGGTGAGCGAATACTTGGTCGAGATCACCACCCGCTCACGCCGTGTGCCGAGAATGCGGCCGAGCACTTCCTCCGAGCCGCCCATGCCGCCGTAGAAGTCGGCGGTGTCGATGAAGTTGCCGCCCATGTCCATGTAGGTGTCGACCATCTGAGCCGCCTGTTCGTCGCTGGAGCCCCAGCCGCCGGGCTCGACGCCGAAGGTCATCGTCCCCAGCGCCAGCGGCGAAACCCGCAGGCCGGAACCGCCCAGCAGGCGGTAGTGATCGAGCCTCGTGGCCATTCGTTTCTCCTCTTCGCGCCCTTGTGCCGCGCAGTATCGCCACTGGCCATGGGTGCGGGGCGCTCTGCCCGCTGGGTCAAATCGACCTTCCGCGCGCATTGCATCGCGCCCACCCGCATCGTAGCACGCGGGCATGATCGCCCATGTCGAACCCTTCCACGCGACCACGATCGGCCGCATCGCCTACGAACTTGCCGCGCAGGGCCGCGACGTCATCCACATGGAGTACGGCCAGCCCTCGACCGGGGCGCCCGCCGCCGCCATCGCCGCCGCGCACGCGGTGCTCGACAGCGAGCCCGGCGGATACTGGGAAAGCCCTGCGTTGCGCGAACGCATCGCCCTGCACTATGCCGAGGCTTACAGCGTCACCGTGTCGCCCGAGCAGGTGTTCCTGACCTGCGGCGCCTCGCCCGCCTTCGTGCTGGCGCTGTCGTGCTGCTTCCGCCCCGGCGCGCGCGTGGCGCTGGCCCGGCCCGGCTACGTCGCCTACCGAAATGCGCTGCGCACCCTGTACCTTGAGCCGGTGGAGATGCCCTGCGGCCCGGAGGAGCGCTATCAGGTCACCGCCGCGGCGCTCGACGCGCTCGACCCCGCGCCCGAGGGGCTCATCATCGCCAGCCCCGCCAATCCCACGGGCACCGTCATCGCGCCGGACGAACTGGCCGCGATCGCCGAAGTCTGCGCGCGCAAGAACATCATGGTGATCTCGGACGAGATCTACCACGGCCTCACCTATGGCCCGGTGGCGGATTCGCTGCTCCAGCACGTGCCTGACGCGCTGGTGGTGAACAGTTTCTCCAAGTGGTTCAGCATGGCGGGCTGGCGGCTCGGCTGGCTGGTGGTGCCAACCGCGCTGATCGATGCCGCGCGCGCGCGGATCGCCAACCTGTTCCTCACCCCGCCCGTGCTGGCCCAGCACGCCGGGCTCGTCGCCTTCGACTGCCATGAGGAGTTGGAAGGCCACCACGCGAACTATGCGCGCAACCGTGAACTGCTGCTCGCCGCGCTGCCGCGTCTCGGCCTCGCGCATATCGCCCCGCCCGACGGCGCCTTCTATATCTGGGCGGACATCGGCCACATGACGAGCGACAGCCTGGCCTTCTGCCGCCAGTTGCTGGAGGACACCGGCGTCGCCACCGCGCCCGGCATCGACTTCGACCCGGTCGAAGGCCACCGCTTCATTCGCCTCAGCTTCGCCGTGTCCACACCCGAGATCGAGGACGCCATCGAGCGTATGGTCACGTGGTTCGCGGCGCAGTGCCAGCAGGCGAGCCCGGCCTGACGACCGCCGAACCATGCATACAATGCCCCAGCTCCGCTGGAACAGGTCAGGCAACCGGAGCAATCTGGTGAAGAACACCGGCGCGTGTGGGAAACGACGCCGTGCGGGATATCACGCTGGCCCAAGCCGATCGGGCGACCTGACGACTTGTCGCCATCGGCAAGTCGTGATTCCTGCGGGATGAGCCGCTACAGCATCCGGAGGGGGATATACACCGGGCTTTCACATCCCTTCGGCAGACTGTAGCAAGGCGGGACGGTGCTTTACTGCCCGTGTCATATGCGTATTGACGCAAGGCAGGACTTTGGGACTTTTGCGCACCCCTTCGGACGCGAGAAAAACATAGAGATGGCGAGTACCCTGGACAAATTCACCGATGACCGTGCCCGCGCGAAGCGTTTGCGTGAATTCCTGCACGATTGTGCGGGAAGCGGTCCGGGTGAGGAGATCGACCGTGTGCGAGAGGCTGTGCTCGAACTTGCGGGCACCGGCGTTTGCGGTGTCGGCACCCGCGGCGGCAGAAACGGGTTCGACATCGCGGCGGTCCACGCCATGCTGGACTGCGGCGCGGGCATGAGCGCGGTGCTGGAGATCATGGGCCGCGACACGCGTTTCATGCTGTCGCGCGGGGCCTACGATTCCTGCCTTGCGAGCGTCGTGAACGGCGACGGTTCGGAAGAGTCGCTCGCCGAAGGGCCAACCTTGACGCTGGCTCTTCTCGGCGCGCACGTTTCCGCCGTCCTGTCCCGGCTCGAAAAGGGTGCGCAGACCGGCGAGCCCGTGACGGCGCCCGCGTCGATGCGCCTCCACTGACGCAAGCCTGGGCCGCGATTTCCCAGCAGTAGCGGCCCGGCGGTCACGCCTTCGCCTGTGGAACAGGAGGAGCAACGTGCTGGGCTGGACGTCGTACCTCAGCCGCACCCCCGGCGGCGAAGGTGTCCCGGCTTACGCTGCTCCGGCCCGGCGCGAGCGGCTGCAGGGACTAGCCCCGGCCTGGATCGGTGTGGGTACGTGCGACTTGTTCCACGACGAGGACGTGGCTTACGCGCAGCGGCTGCACGAAGGGGGGGTGTCCTGCACGTTGAAAGTGGTCGATGGCGCGTTCCACGGGTTCGACCTCGTGGGACAGAAGGTGCCGGTCGCCCGCGATTTCCGCGACAGCTACGTCGCGTTCTTGCGCGGGCTACTCGGCGTGGCCACCTAGGCGCACTCCACCGTCAGGTGTGCGAGTTCGTGGACGGGCGCCAGGCGGTCCCGGATGATCGCCGCCGTCACGCCGGGTGCGGCGACGACGCCGACGATCGCCGCGTGCGCCTCGGGGCCGACGCGCCAGACGTGGAGGTCCGCGATGCGGGCGTCGCCGGGCATCTCCACCAGTTCCCGCACTTCCTCGGCGACATGGTGGTCGGAGCGGTCGAGAAGTACCGCTGCCGTGTCGCGCATCAGCCCCCAGGACCAGCGCGCGATGACGATACCGCCGAGGATACCGACCACCGGGTCCATCCACACCCAGCCGAGATAGCGACCCGCCAGCAGCGCCGCGATGGCCAGGACCGAGGTCAGCGCGTCGGCCAGGACATGGATGTAGGCCGAGCGCAGGTTGTTGTCGTGCGCATGGACCTGGCCGTGATCGTGATGATGGTGCCCATGGTGTTGATCGTGGCCATGGCCGCCAGAGAGCAGGGCGGCACTGGCGATATTCACCAGCAGGCCGACGCCCGCGATCACCGTCGCCTCGCCGAATGCAACGGCCGTCGGATCGAGCAGGCGGAGTATCGACTCGGCACCGATCCACAGCGCGACCAGCCCCAGTACTATCGCCGAGGCGAACCCGGCGAGGTCGCCCACCTTGCCGGTTCCGAAGCTGTAGGCCGGGCTGCGCGCATGTCGCTTGGCGTAGGCATAGGCCGCTGCGGCGATCGAAAGCGCGCCGGCATGGGTCGCCATGTGAAAACCGTCGGCCAGCAGTGCCATCGATCCCGTCGCGTAGCCTGCGGCGATCTCCCCCACCATCATCACGGCGGTGAGCAGCACAACCCATCGCGTCCGGCGGGCATTGTCGTCGTGGGCCGAGCCCAGGAACACATGGCTGTGCGTATGGGCGTCGAGGTTTGGAAAAGTCGCCATGCCGGGTCCTATTTCACGTAACGGCGGATGACCGCCAGCAGCGCTTGGGCCCCTTCGGCGCGCTCGGCGTCGGTGAGGCCGGGCGTAGCCACGTGCGCTTCCAGATGGTCGGCGATGATTTCGTCCATGAGGCCGTTAACAGCGCCGCGCACGGCGGCAACAAGGTGCAGGACCTCGCCGCACTCCGCGTCCGACTGGAGCGCGCGCTCGACGGCACCGACCTGTCCGGCAATGCGGCGAACCCGCGCAATGAGTTGAGGGGTGGTATGGGAGACGTGCGCCATAGGTATACCCCCTATGCCTATAATGGCCGGCGGTAAAGCGGCGTTCTCTGGTTGTCCGATCTAAAGCTGGCGCCCGCAGCCGGTTTGACCAAAGCGACGAAGCGGCGCTTCGATCATGTCCTCCCGGATGACGATCTGCGCTGCCGGCATCCGGGGTTGCTTGCTCACTACGAGGGTAGATGATGCGCTTTCCGGCGGATGCGCAGATTCAGGCCGCACTTGTCCTCTCTTCGCGGCTTTCCCGTTCCCAGAATCCCGCTCGTCATTGCGGATCGTGATCCACCGGCGTCAAAAAATGTCATCAGAACGCTGTCGCAGCGCCTGCTGCCTGCGCGGGACGACGGCTGCTGGCATGGCAAAAAAGGGCGACAGGCCCGGTCGGGAGGGGAGTACGGCCGGGCCTGCGCTCAGGAGACTGCGGGTATGGATGCCGGCGCTTTCGGTGCCGACCGGTCACTTCTATCGGGGCATGGCTAATGTAGGGTTCACGGCGGATTAGGTGCAGTTACCGATCCCCGGTCAGTTCACCAGCGAGGCCTCGATGGCGATGCGGATGGCGTCGGAGGTGTGGTTGGCGCCCAGCTTGTTGAGCATGTTGGCGCGGTGGATTTCCACGGTGCGCGGGCTGATCGAGAGTTTCTCGCCGATCAGGCGATTGGAGAGACCGCTGGCGACCCCGCCCAGTACTTCCCGCTCGCGGCGGGTCAGGCGGTCCACCCGGGCGCGGGCCATGACTTCGCGCAGCTTGGCGTTGCCCAGACCTTCGGCGCGGGTGATGGCCTTGGCCAGGTTCTCGACCAACTCCTCGGGGCTGATGGGCCAGGCGATGTAGTCGATCGCGCCGTCGAGCACGGCCTGGACGATGCGCTGCGCGCCCGGCTGCTCGCTGAAGGCGATGATCGGGAACCACTCTCCGTGGCGGGCCATGCTGTCGATCAGATCGTCGATCGCGCCGGGTTCGTCGTGAATCAGCACCACGCCCGAACGCGGCCATGACGCGGTCAGTTCGGCGACATGCTCGAACGGCTCGACATGGATGTTGCCGGCCGAAAGCACATGGCTGATCGCCGCGCGGCGGCGCATGTCGCTGTCGATCAGGATCAGGTTCGAGATGAGGTCCACGGCCAGTCTCCCACTTTGGATTTGTGCTTAGGGAGATATTCGCATCGATCGCTCGCCGCGCGCGGGACCTGCTCCGAAACCGAGCCAACACGGGCTTGCGCAAGGCTAACTCCGCATGTTCCGCGATTACGCAATCACCGAAACGGCGCGGCTTGCGGGCGATGGTGCTTCAACGCGCCCAGCAAAAGCGCAGTTCAGCGGAATTCTTCGACCCTGGCCACTCGCCCCGCCGGTGGAATGACGTTCGCCGGCTAGCCGCCCTTCAGCGCGCGTCCGATTTCGACGAAGTCCTCCCGCAGGACCGTGATCCGACCGGAATCGAACTGCAGCGCGCTGTCCAGGACGGTGCGACGCGCGGCCTCGTAGAGCTGGCTGAGCGCGCCCGCTACGCCTTCGCCGCCGGCCAGCCCCATCTGGAGCGCGGTGATCGCGGTCAGGGCGCGGGTTATCGAGCGGCTCTTGAGGCAGTTGTCGCCGCGCCGGTCGGCGTGCACCGCGGTGCCCAGCGCGCTGACGAGGTGTTCGTAGCACAGGTGCACGAGTTCGGCCGGACCGGCGCCCTTGACGCGGGCATCGAAATCCACGCGGCGATAGGCTTCCTGGGGGGAGGTGAGGAGCATCATGTCAGCTGCTCTTGTTCCACTGGGCGATCTGGTTCGTCAGCATCGAGAGCGTCGACTTCGACGCGCCGATGCGCGCTTCCGACGCCGTGAACTGCGAGACGAGGCGCGCGCGCAGCTTTTCCTGCTGCTCGGCCAGGGTCGTCTTCTCCGAGGAAATGCTGGTCCTGCTTTTGGTGTAGCCCGCGAGCGAGCTGCCGAGCGAATAGGCGTCGCTGGAGGAGACGGCCGCGCGGTAAATGCGGTCGACGGTGCCGTAGACGCCGTTGACGCCGTTGGTGAACATTGCGGTGACGCCTTGCGGGTCGGCGGTCATCGTCGCCGAGAGCCGGTCGGTGTCGAGCGCGAAGGTGCCGTCGCGCTGGGTCTTGAGACCGAGGTCGGCGAGCGTCTTCGCGGCACCCGTCGCGCCCGGCATGATCGTGGCCGAGCCCAGCGCGGACAGCGAGCGCTTGAGCGCCCGTGCGCCCGCGTCGTTGGCGAGGTCGCCTCCGATCGTGGTCGCGCCGTTCAGCGCACCGACCACTTCGTTGAGCGCATCGACGAAATCCTGCATCGAACTGGCGATAGCGCTGGCCGGGTCGGAGAAGGCGACGGTTGTCGGGGCGCCGGTGTTCGTGCCCGAAAGCTGCAGCTTCACGCCGGGAATCGCGTCGATGACGGTGTTCGACTTCGCGGTCATGGCAAGGCCATCGACCTTGAACGCCGCGTCGCTGGCGGCGGCGAGCAGCTTGCCGCTGGTCGAGGCGGGATTCCAAGCGAGGGCGGAAAGGTTCGGGTCGCCGGCTTCCAGCACGAAGCCGTTGGCCGCGCCTTCCGCGCCCTTGAGTACCAGCTGCGCGCCGTCCACGGTGTTGGTGACGTAGGCGCTCACCCCGGCGTTGGCACCGTTGATGGCGGTCGCGACGTCGGCCAGCGTGGCGCCCTGGGGGATGGAGATATCGACGGCGGCGTGGCCGGAATCCTGCGCGAAGCTGCTGCCGGAAACGGTGCCGAACTTCAGCGTCAGCGTGCCCGAGCCGACCGGGCTGGTGGTCGCCGCGAAGGGCGCGCTGGCCAGTTGCTGGCCGCCTGCCAGCCTGGTCACTTCGAGCGAATAGCTGCCGGTGGGCTGGCTGCTGCCCGACAGCGCGGCGCTGGCGACGCCGCCGTTACCGATCGTAGGCGTGCGGGCGAGGTTGCCCGAGCGGACCAGCGAGCCGAGCGAGGTGTCGAGCCCCAGCAGCAGCGACTTGATGTTGGAAGCGGCGGAAATCTGCGCATCGAGCTTGTCGGACTTCGCCGCGAGCCGGTCGTTGCGCGAGGAAAACTGCGCCGTCGCCAGGTTGTTGGCGAGCGCGGTCATGTCGACCCCGCTCCCTCCGCCGAGCGCGGTTGCGAGCGAGGACGTGGTGGTCACGGAGGAGGTGCTGCTTACCATGGTTCCCAGAACGGTGTCTTTAGCGTGGGGTTAAGGGCGGGTTAGCGACCACTTTGGGCACGCGCGGAGATGTTGCCGGGCGAGAGCCCTCACGACACCGAACCTGGATCGAGCCGCCCCTCCGCGTCGAAGCGCAGTGTCACCGGCACCGAGACCTGCGGCGCGCTCCGTTTCTCGCCGCGTTTCAGGGCGAGCACGAAGGCGAGCAGCGCGGCCACCGCGACGTAATGCTCCTCGCGGATCACCTGCTGTTCGCGCGTGGTGTAGAACACCGAGCGGGCCAAAGCGGGGTATTCGAGCACCGGAAGCGCGTTCTCGGCCGCGAGCTGGCGCATGGCGAGCGCCTTGTCCCCGCGCCCCTTGGCGACCACGATCGGGGCGCCGGCCTTGCTGGGGTCGTAGGCGAGCGCGACGGCGAAATGGACCGGGTTGGTCACCACGAACTGCGCCTGCTTCATCGCCGGCACCAGCCCGCCCATGGCGATCTTGCGCTGGCGGTCCTTGATCATCGCTTTCTTCTCGGGCGCGCCTTCGCTTTCCTTGGACTCGTCTCGCACGTCCTGCAGCGTCATGCGCAGGCGCATCATGCGGCGCACGATCTGGATCGGCAGGTCGAACAGCGCGATCAGCAGCAGCCCGCCCGAAAGCCAGAACATGAGCAGGACGATGGTGCTCCAGGCCCAGGAGAGCTGGCCCATCACGTCGCCGCGCCCCAGCCGCGCGAAGGCGTCGATGCGCCCGTCCGCCCAGGTCCAGGCGATGACGCCCAGCAGGCCGACCTTGGCGAGGCCCTTGACCATCTCGATCCAGCCGGAGGGGCCGAACACGCGCTTGAGCCCCGACATCGGGTTGATGCGCGAGCCCTTGGGCGCGAGGTTGCCGCCCACCCAGCGCCCGTCGCCAAAGCCGAGCTGCGATATCAGCGACACCGCGATCACCGCGCAGCCCAGCACCGCGATCGGCGGCAGTCCGGCGACGAGCGCGTCGATCAGCATGTCGCCGGGGCTGAAGTCGTCGAGCGCGGCGCGGTCGAACGAGAGGCCCTTGCGCAGCGTCCGCTCCGACAGGTCGAGCACCCACGGCCCCGCCAGCAGCAGCCACGCCGCGCCGATCGCCATCGAGGCCGCGATCGCCAGTTCGCGCGGGCGGATAACGTCGCCGCGCTGCGCCGCGTCGCGCTTGCGCTTCTCGCTGGGCGCGAAACTCTTCTCGCCTTCCTGTTCGCTCATGAGGTTCGGGCCGCAACCGACTCCGATTGACGAGAGAATTTGGGAACCAGCACGTCCTCGACCTGCTCCAGCGCTTCCTCGGACAGGCGCGAGACCATGTCGGTCAGCACCGGCGCCGCGATCATCAGCGCCGCGATGCCGCCCAGCACGCCCGCCGGCATGCCCAGCGAGAACAGGTTGAGGGCAGGCGCCGAGCGGCTCAGCACGCCGGTCACCAGCTGCACCACCAGCAGCACCAGCGTTACCGGGAGGGCGATGGCGACGGCGGTCAGCAGCATCTGCGAGGCGAAGCCGGTGACGAGGGCGAAGCGCTCCGGCCCCAGCCAGGTCTGGCCGGGCGGGAACACCTCGTAGCTGCGCACCACCAGCGCGAACCACTGGAGGTGCGCGCCCAGCGCCAGGAACACCACGGTGAGCACGACCATGAAGTACTGGCCGATGGCGGGCGACTGCGCGCCGCCGACCGGGTCGATCGCGACGGCCATGTTCATGCCCATGCCGCCGCCGATGATCTCGGCCGCGATCACCGGTGCGGCGAACGACAGTTGCAGCACGAAGCCCAGCGTCAGGCCGACCAGCACTTCGCCCAGCACCATCAGGATGCCGGGCGCCGAGAGCAGTGCGGCGGGCGCCGCCACCGGCGTCCACGCGCAGACGAGCACCGCCACCGCGCCCGCGACCATCACGCGTGCCTGCGCCGGCACGGTCACCGCGCCGAACAGCGGGGCGGCCACCAGCGCCGCGCCGATCCGCGTCATCACGAAGACCAGCCGCCAGAACTCGGCCTCGATCGCGCCGAAGCCGAAGTCGATCCCGATCACCGGGCCACTTCCTCGGCCTGGCCGGTCCGGGCGATCTGGGCGAAGATATCCTGGGTGTAGTCGGCGATCAGCGTCATCATCGAGCCGCCCAGCAGCACCAGCACCAGCGCGATCACCGCCAGCTTGGGCACGAAGGTCAGCGTCTGCTCGTTCACCGAGGTCGCCGCCTGGATCACGCCGATGACGAGGCCCACCGCCAGCGAGGCCAGCAGCACCGGCGCTGCCACCAGCGCGGTCACCCACAGCATCCGGTCGGCAAGGGCGAGTAGGGCGCTTATGTCTTCCATGGACGCGGTCCTTCGGGTTGGCCGTAACCGCCCTTACCCGTCGTCCCCGCGCAGGCGGGGACCCCGCTTGTTCTTGTTGGGCCGCAAGGAAGCGGGGCCCCCGCCTTCGCGGGGGCGACGGGGTTTTGGGTATCTCGGGTGGCGCTCGACATTCCGCTACCCGAAACTCGCCGCGAGCGAGCCCATTAGCAGCGACCAGCCGTCCACCATGACGAACAGCAGCAGCTTGAACGGCAGCGAGACCACCATCGGGCTCATCATCATCATGCCCAGACTCATCAGCACCGAGGACACCACGAGGTCGATCACCAGGAACGGCAGGAACAGCATGAAGCCGATCTGGAACGCGGTCTTCAACTCGCTGGTGACGAAGGCGGGCATCAGGATCGAGAACGGCACCTCGGCGGCGCTGGCGAAGCGCGGGGCCTTGGCCATCTGGGCGAACATCATCAGGTCGCGCTCGCGCGTCTGGCGGATCATGAAGGCGTGGAACTCGCGCCCGCCGTTCTGGATCGCGGCCTCGGCATTGATGGTGCCGGCCGAGTAAGGCGCGATCGCGGCGGCGTTCACCCGCTCCAGCGTCGGCGCCATCACGAACAGCGAGAGGAACATCGACAGCCCGATCAGCACCTGGTTGGGCGGCGACTGCTGCAAGCCGATCGCCTGCCGCAGGATCGAGAGCACCACCAGGATGCGGGTGAAGCTGGTCATCATCAGGATGAGGCTGGGCAGGATCGTCAGCAGCCCCATGATGAGCAGCAGCTGGAGCGACATGTTCATGCCCGGCCCGCCGGTCCCGCCGAGCGATCCGAACGCCCGGTCGAGCGCGCCGGGGATGGCGGTGGGGGCGGGCGCGGCCTGGGCGTGGGCGGTGGTCGACAGCAGAAGGGCCATGACGAGCGCTGGGAGAAGCGAAAGAATTCTCCCCCCCTTTCCGTCATCCCCGCGAAGGCGGGGACCCATCTGACGACGGCGCAACTGGAAGCGACAGGGGATGGGTTCCCGCCTTCGCGGGAATGACGAGTGTGGGTTGCAAATGGAGCGCGCCGACCCGCTCATTCCACCTCTCCGCGCGCAGGCGCTTCGGCCAGCCGCGCCAGCCCCTGCCGCGACACCGAAACCAGGATTTCCCGCCCATGAAACTCGATCACCGCCAGCTTCAGCGTCGGCGAGAGCATGGTGGTCTCGACGATGCGGATCGACTTCGAGCCCGTGCCGACCCCCACCCGTGCCTGCACCGTGCGCGCCAGCTTCAGGCAGCCCCAGACCAGCGCCGCGATCAGCGGCAGCAGCACCAGGAGCTTGAGTACGTACCACAGCATCGCGGCTACTCCTGCCCGCCGAGACCGCCCTCGGGCAGCCCCAGCGCGTCGCCCGGCGCGGCGGTCTCCTCGATGCCGAGCATCTCGACGATGCGCAGCCCGAAGCGCCCGTTGTGCGAGACGACCTCGCCCTTGGCGATCGGCTTGCCGTTGACCAGCACGTCGAGCAGCTCGTCGGTCATGCGGTCGAGCATGACGAGGCTGTCGGGCCCGAGCGCCAGGACGTCCTTGAGCTTCATCTGCGTGCGGCCCAGCTCGACCGAAAGGCGCACGTCGACATCGCGCAGGAAATCGAGGCCGCGGGAGTGGATGCTCATCTTTTCCATCTTTCCAAATCAGAACGCATGCTGGAGCTGGACCGCGACCCGGTCCTCGACTTCACCGACGGTGCCGGCGGCGATCGTCCGCCCGTCGACCCGCAGCGGCACCGAGCGCGCCACCGTCACCGGAAGCACGTCGCCCGGACGCAGCGCCGAGAGGCGCGAGAACGGCAGGCTCATGTCGACGAGCACGGCGGTCACCTCCAGCGGCATCGAGGCGAAGGGTTCATCGCCGGGGCCGGGGCGGGGGACACGCGCCGCTGCCCGGCGCTGGCGGCGCGGCACCACGAGCGCGGCGGCGAGCGTAGAAAGCGGAAAGGCGAGCGCCAGCGACCACGGCTGCGCGCCGGTTTCCTCGACCTCCAGCACGATCCGCAGCAGCGGCTCGGCGGGCGCGAAGGGGGCGAGCTGGGACAGGTCGGTGTCGCGGCGCAGCGGGCTGACCCTGTGCGTCTCGTCGCCGCCCAGCCCGGCGCTGAGCGCGGCGGCGATGGCGTCCTCTATGCGCGCGAGCAGCAGTTCGGCGGAGAGCGGGAAGGCGGTGGGCAGCGGATCGGGCACCATGCCCCGCCCGCCGAACGCGCGGTCGAGCAGGCGCAGCACCGGCGCCGCCTCGAACGTGGCGAGCAGCGGCAGGCGCCGGGGGCCGAGGCCCATGAGGCTGTGCGCGGCCAGCGCGGCATCCTCGCCCGCGATGCCGCCGAGCGTGCCCTCCGCGGGGATGCCGATGCGCACCACCGGCGCATCGCCGCCGGTCAGGCGGCCGAGCCCGCCCGGCAGCGTGCGCGCCAGCTTCTCGCCCAGCTTGGCGAGCGGGCGCACCATCTCTCCGATCGAGGGACCGGCACCCAGCAGTTCGGCGCAGTGCCGGGCCTTGGGGGTCGTGTCCTGCGCCATCACTGGATGACGAAGTTGCGGAAGTAGACGGCATCGACGCCGCCGAAGCCTTCCTTCTGGATCAGGACCTGATTGATCGCGGCTGTCATCCGCTTGTTCAGACGCTCCTTGCCGTCGAGGCTGGTGACGTCGTCCTCCGGCGTGTCGGCGAGGATTTCGAGCAGCCGCGAGCGGATCGCCAGCTCGTGCTTGGCAAGCCATTGCAGCACCCGCCCGTCGCGCCGGGTGGAGCAGGCGATGCTGGCCTGGACCATCGCGTCGGTGTCCTTGAGGTTGGAGGTGAAGTCCTCGGTGAAGGTGAAGTACGCGGTGCGGTATTCGTCGCCGCCTTCGCTCTCGGCCTCCTCGCCGCCGCCTTCGCCCTCGCCTTCCTTGGCGGGCGGGGCATAGGGATCCTCCTCGCCCTTGCGGACGAGCTGGGGGCCTTCCTCCTTCTTCTTTTCCTCGGCATGGCCGCCGCCGATCACGCCGGTCACCATGAGCCCGAAGGCGGCGCCCCCGCCGACCACGAGCATGCCCACGGCGACGAGGATCAGCCCCATCTTGCCCTTCTTCTTCGGCGTGTCGGCACCATCGCCGGCAGGTTTGTCACTCATTCACGCATGTCCCTGTTGATCGCCCCGGATTTGCCGCGGTCAGGCGTAGACGCCGCCGCCGCCGGAGCGCTGTTCGCCCCGGGCACGCGGCGGGGTGCCCGGCTGTTCCTGCTCCTGACGGCGCTGGAAGCTGTCGCCCTCGCGGCGCGGCGGCTGCCCGCCGGTGTCGGCGCGTGCCTGCTGGCCCTGACCGCTGCCGGCAGCGGCCTGGGGTCCGTTCTGGGGCTGCGCCTGTGCGGAGTTCTGGGCAGTGTTCTGCTGGGCCGCCGAACCCTCCTGCCGAGGCTGGTCGCTGCCCGGCGAGGCGTTGCCGGCCATCGCGGCGGCGGCGGCCTGCACGGCGCCGGTGAACTCGGGGTCCCGGCTCGCCATCGTCACCGAAAAGCCGCCGCCCGATTGGTCGAGCTGCATCGAGACGCGGCCGAACTCGCCATGCGCCATCGCGGTGCGCACGACATGGGGCGCCGCCGCCTCGCGCGCTTCGGCGAGGCGGGAGACCAGCGTGGCGAAGTCCTGCGGCGTCTCGGACGGGACGGGCGCCGGAGCGCTGGACCCGTCAGGCGCGCCGACCGGCGGCATGGGCAGGCCATCGGCGAGGACCGGCGGCGCCGCGAGGTGCGAGGGCGTATCCCGGGCGAGGAGCGGTGCGACTTGCGCCTCGGCCGTCTTCGGCGCGCGGCTCTCGCCCTCTGTCGGGGGAGTGCCGGCCGGTGTCACGGCAGGCTCCCGATGTGGCTCGGCGGGAAGGACCGGGGTCTCGGCGGCGCCCGCGATCTGGACGGGAGCGGCCGGGGCCACGGGTTTCTGCGGCGGAGCGGGGTTGTCCTGCCGGGGAGAGGCCACCTGCCGGGCCACCTGTCCGGCGGCCGGTTCGGCGGCAGGCTCGGACGGCGTCGGCCGGGCCGCGCCTGTCGGTGCGGGCTTCGAATCGGCGGCGGCGAGGGCCGGGGCGACGGCGGCCGGATCGACGGCCGGGGCGGCGTCGTCCGCACGCGGCGGCGTCAGCGGTGCGGGAGCGGCCGGCGCCGGCGCTGTCGCCGCGGGCGCGTGAACATCGACGAGGCGCATCTCGGGCGCGGGCTGTGCGGCGCGGTCGGCGGCGGCGGGAGCCGGCGCGGTGTGGGCCGGGGCGGCAGGGGATGCCGGGATGCTCTCCGGCGCGTCGGCGGCCACGATCGCGATGGGCTCAAGCCTGACCGCGCGCACCTGCGAGAGTGCCGCAGGCTGCGCCGGGACGCCGCCTGTGGCCGCAGCATCGCGGGCAACCGCTGGGGCGGCGCGCTCGGTTCGTGGCAATTCCGGCGTCGGAGCGGCGGGTGCGGGGCGCTGCGACGCGACGACGGGCGCCGCCGGGGAAGCGATGGCCAGAGCCAGCGGCACCACCGGAAGCGCATCCGCAGGGGCGGGCACCGGGGCGGCAGGCGCGGAGGTCTGGTCCGCCGCTCGAGGATCGACCGCGTCGGTGGAAAGCGGCGTTTCGGGCTCCCCATCGGCGATGACGGGTTCGGGCTTTCCGTGCGGCGTCAGGCTGGCGGACGGCAAGATCTTGCCGCTCGCCTTGCCGCTGTTGCCGCCCGGCGGCGGGGCAAGGGCGACGACGGCGACAGGCGGCGCCTCCGCGCCGAGCGGCGGCCGCGTGGATGCGGGAAGCTCCGGCACGGTGTCCGGCGCGGCCTTCGTGGGCGGAACCTGCGCAGGCGCGACTTCTCCCGGCGGCGGCGCCGGCTTCACGGCCGCGACCGGGGCGGCCTGCGGGGCGAACGCGATGGCCAATGCCAGGGAGGAACTGGCGGGAACCCCCGGATTTTCGAGATTCACGGCGAAGGAAGGCGCGGGGGAGGGGGCGGGCTCGGCGGAACGCTCCACGCCTGCCGCGGCGAACCGCAAGGCGTTCGTCACGCCGCCTCCTGCGGGCAGAGAGGCCGCAACCCCGGCCTGAAGCGCCAGGGCGGCAAGGCCCTCGCGGGTTTCCCTGACGCTGTCGGGAAGCGCGGTGCCGGGCAAGGCGCCGAGCGCGGCCTCACCCGTTTGAAAAGGGGGTGTCGCCGTCACGGCAACCGCCGCCTGAGGAAGCCCCAGAAGCGCCGCGAAATCCGCCCCCGGCATGCCTGGCAAGGCATGGGACGCCGCGCCCGCTGCGGTCGGCAGGGCGCTGGCGGTGAGCGTCGGGGCAGTGGTCTGGATCATGCGGGGCCGGTCCTCGTTGGCGTCGGCGGTGTCTATTCAAGTTCCGTGCCATTCGTTCGGCGACTGGTCAGGACGGGAGGCTGGGCCTTTCCGGCGATGTGCCGGGCCTGCCGGTCGGCGCGGTCCTCGATGGCGGCGCGGCGGCGTTCGGCCTCGGCCAGCGCCTGCTGCTTGGCGTCGGCGATGGACTGCGCGCGCAGCGCATCGCCATCGGTGGTTCGGGTGAGCGCCTGGAGGCCGCCGACGAAGCGGCCGACATGGTGCAGCGCCGCCCCGTCGGCCGCATCGCGCCGGGCGGCATAGCCGCTGGCGAGGCCGCGCGTGCGGTCGGAAAGCATCTTCAGCTGCGCCAGCGTGCTCTCGGCCTGCGCCGCCTCGGTCGCGGCGGTCTGCTTGGCGATGGCGCGCAGCCTTTCGAGGCGGTTGAGGCGTGCGAGCTTCTTATGGTCGGCGGTCATTCCAGCAGTCCCGCCAGCTGCGCCGCGCTCGCATCGAGGCTGACCACTTCGCCCTGCGGCTGGCTCAGGAAGCCGGTCAGCGCGCCGTGCATGGCGATGGCCCGGTCGAGCTGCGGGTCGGCGCCGGTGCGGTAGGCGCCCATCAGCACGAGGTCGCGGTTGGCCTCGTAGCTGGCGGTGAGCGCGCGGAAGGTGCGGGCGAGCTGCTGGTGCGCCGGCGGCACGATGTCGTTCATCACGCGGCTGAGCGAGGCGGCGATGTCGATCGCCGGGTACTGCCCGCGCTGGGCGAGTTCGCGCGAGAGGACGATGTGGCCGTCGAGGATCGAGCGGGCGGTGTCGACCACCGGGTCGTCCTGGTTGTCGCCGTCGGCGAGCACGGTGTAGAGCCCGGTGATCGAGCCGCCGCTGGCCGCCGAATTGCCCGCACGCTCGACCAGCTTGGTGATCGTGGCGAGGGCGGAAGGGGGATAGCCGCGCGCCGCGCCGGGCTCCCCCAGCAGCAGCCCGATCTCGCGCCCGGCGTGGGCGACGCGGGTGAGGCTGTCGAGGATCAGCAGCACGCGCTTGCCCTGCGCGCGGAAGTGCTCGGCCATCGAGGTGGCGAGCATCGCGCCGCGCAGGCGCAGGTTCGGGGCGTGGTCGGCGGGTACCGCGACGATGACCGTCTTGTGCCGCTTGGCGTCGTGCATGTGGCGCTCGACGAAGTCCGAGACCTCGCGGGCGCGCTCGCCGATCAGGCCGACCACGATGATCTCCGCGCTGGCGCCGTGGGCGATCATGTCGATCAGCACCGACTTGCCGACGCCCGAACCCGCCATCACGCCGATGCGCTGGCCGACGCCGAAGGTGGTCATGGCATTGAGCGCGCGCACCCCGGTGTCGAAGGGCAGGCGCACTGGGCTGCGGTCGAGCGCGGAGGTGCGCACGCCGCCCGCCGGCCATTCGAGGCGGGTGTGGATGGGCAGCCCGCCGTCGATCGGCAGCCCCTCGCCGTCGACCGCGCGGCCGAGGAACGCCTCGCCCACGGGCAGCATGCCGGGGTGGCCTTCGGGCACCACGCGCGCGCCGGGGCGCAGCAGGATCGTGTCGCCCAGGAGCATCATCATCGTGCGCCCGCTTCGAAAGCCGATGACTTCGGCGGGGAAGGTCCTGTCCTGCCCGCCCGCGACCCGGCACATCGCGCCGACCGGGACGGAGAGGCCGCTGACCTCCAGCAATCCGCCGTCGCAGGCAGTGACGGTGCCGAACCGGCGCGGCGCGAGGTCGAGCGGGGCGGCAGCGAAGTCGGCGAGAATCGAGGCGGCGGAGTCTCGGGAATGGGTCATCGTTCCAGCCTCTGCAAATCCGTTTCAGGTCGTCTCCGTGCGATCACTCACCCCTGGTGAAGCGCTTCGGCGATGGCCATGCGCCAGCTTCCGGGGCCGTCTTCGACCCCACCCATCGTGCCTTCGACGCGCACGGTGCCGCGTTCGAGCTTGGGATCGGGCACCACCTGCCATTCGGCGGACAGGCGCTCCGAGACGAGTTCGATATCGGCCGGATGCAGGCGGACCACGCGCTCGTCGTCGGCGCGCGCCAGCATGGCGACGGCGCGCTCGATGCGGCGGGCGAGCGCGGCTTCGTCGAGCACGAGCGGCGCCAGCGCCGCCTCGCACAGCGCCGCGACGGTGTCGCGCAGGCGCAGGCGCAAATCCTCCTCCAGCACCGCGTCGAGGCTTGAAAACGAGAGCGACAGCGTCTCGCGCGCCGCGTCGATGGCGGCGGCGCGGGCTTCTGCTTCCTCACTCGCCTGCGCATGGCCCTCGGCGTAGCCACGCGCGTAGGCGTCGGCGAGGGGGTCGTGCAGGTCGGGCTCGGCGATGGCGCGTTCGCGGTGCGATGGCGCGAGGCCCGAGGCACCGCCGAAGCGCGCGCTGGGGCGGAAGCCCGCCGGCTGCCCCAGCGCCTCGACCAGCGAGACGCGAGGGCGCACGGTGCTCGTATGCAGCGCGGTGGTCTGCGCGAGCGTGAAGCCGAGGTCAGACATAGTCGTCGTCCCCGCCCGCACCGAACGCGATGGTGCCTTCGGCGGCGAGCTTGCGCGCGACGGCCACCACTTCCTTCTGGGCCACGACCACGTCGGCGAGCTTCACGCGGCCGCGCGCGGCGATCTCGTCGCGCACGCCGTCGGCGGCGCGGCTCGACATGGCGCGGAAGAACACCTCGCGCTCCTCCTCGGAAATGCCCTTGAGGGCGTCGATGAGTGTCTCGTTGGCGACATCGCGCAGCAGCGCGCCCATGCTCTGGGGGTCCAGCACGAAGAGGTGCTCGAACTTGAACATCTCCTCCTCGATCTGGCGCGCCAGCACTTTGTCGCGCTTCGTGAGCGCGCCCATGACGTGCTTCTCGACGACCTTGCCGACGCCGTTGATGATCTCCGCCGCCTCGCGCGCGCCGCCCATCTGGAGCGGGCGCTGGCCATGGCTTTCGGTGATCCGGCGCGAGAGCAGTTCCTCCAGCATCTCGATCGCGTGGGGGGCGACCGGGCCGAGCGTGGCGATGCGGTGGACGATCTCGGGCTGGACCTGCGGCGGCAGCGCATGGAGCACGGCGGCGGCGACTTCGGGGTCGAGCTGGATCAGCAGCACCGCGATGGCCTGCGGATGCTCGCCCTTGACCAGCGGCGCGAGCGCGTCGGGCGTCAGCCAGCGCGCCAGTTCCAGCGGCGAGGTCTGCGGGGCGGCGGGCGCGATGCGGCGCATGACGTTCTCCGCCTTCACCTCGCCCACCGCGCGGCTCATCATCGCGTGGACCTGTCCCACCCGGTCGTGCGCGACGAGGCCCATGCGCTCGGTCTTGGCGACGAAGCCGGCGATGGCCTCGGCGATCACGTCCGGCCCGATCTCGCCCAGCGCGACCATCTTCTCGCCCAGCAGGCGCAGTTCCTGCGGGTCGAGCGCGGCGAGGATCTCGGCGGTCTGGTCCTCGGCCAGAAGCATCATCATGACCGCGGCGCTGTCCGCTGGCTGCATCGGCATAAGCTGCGTCATTTCTCAGGCGGCCTTGGTCTGGGCCTCGGGGACCGGTTCGGCGAGCATCTGGCGCAGGACGTGGACCGCGCTCTCGGGCTTTTCGGCGACGATGCGCTGGGCCAGGCCAAGCTGGCGGGCGAGCAGGTCGGCGCGGCTCACTTCCACCGCGACGCCATCGGTGCCGGGGATGGCGGTGAGGGTATTGTGCGCGGGCAGGGCGATCTGGCCGGGCGCCTCGTCGGCGTCATCGGCCGCGCCCTTCTTGCCCTTCTTCGCCTTGGCCGGCTTGTCGCCGCGCATGGCCTTGATGACCGGGCGCACGCCCAGCAGCAGGACCAGCAGCACCGCGAGCACCGCCGCGCCGTTGCGTACGACCATGGCGAACCACGGCGTCTCGTAGAACGGCGTGGC
This sequence comes from Novosphingobium sp. GW821-FHT09E05, assembly GCF_059416165.1. Classification (NCBI taxonomy): domain Bacteria; kingdom Pseudomonadati; phylum Pseudomonadota; class Alphaproteobacteria; order Sphingomonadales; family Sphingomonadaceae; genus Novosphingobium; species Novosphingobium sp. GW821-FHT09E05. The sequence goes on along the minus strand of NZ_JBWKOQ010000002.1, from coordinate 69,534 downwards.
CTCGACCGTGACAGGCTCGAAGCTGCGGGTGACGATCTTGACGACGTCGCCGCGCTGCGGGTTGGCGCCGACGGCGGCGCTGACCAGCGCTTCGAGGTCGGCGAGGTCCTTGGCCTTGGCGCCCTTCATGGCGTCCTTGCTGATGGCGACGGCGACGGTCAGGCGCTTGATCCCGCCCGGCCCGGTTTCGGAAACCGAGACCTGGCGGCCCAGCTCGTAAGTCTTGCTGGTCGAGCTTTCGCCGTTGGTCGGCGCGGCACCGGGAGCCGCCGGAGTGGTGCCCTGCGGCGGGCCGGCGGTGGCCTGCGTCGCGGGCGGCGGGGTGTTCGAGAGCACTCCGGGTACGCCGCCGGCCTGCGGTGGGCCCGAGGTCTGCGACTGCTGCAGCTGTTCGGAACGCACGACGCCGTCCTTGTCGTAGCTTTCGCGTGCGGCGGTCACCTGATCCATGTCGAGTTCGACCTGCGTCTCGGTGGTGAACTTGCCGTCGCCCAGCATCGGGGTGAGCAGCTGCGCCACCTGCTCGCGCAGCTTGGCCTCGAGGCGCGCCTGCATGTCGAGGCGGTCGTTATCGGCGCCCTGGCCCTCGGACAGCAGGCGGCCGTGCTGGTCGACCACGCGCACGGCGTCGGGCGAAAGCCCCGGCACCGAGGCGGCGACGAGGTTGAGGATGGCCGAGACCTGCCCGTCGCTCAGTTGGCGCCCGGACTTGAGGCGCACCATGACCGAGGCGGTCGGCGCGAGGTTGTCGCGCACGAAGACCGACTTCTCGCCCTCGGCAAGGTGGACGCGCACCGAATCGACGCCGTCGATCTGGCCGATGGTCAGCTGCAGGTCGTGCTCGCGGGCTGAGCGCATGCGCTCGCCTTCCAGCGTGCGGCTGGCGCCCATCGGCAGCTTGTCGAGCATCTGGTCGCCGGTCTCAGGCGTCGCGAGCGCGCCGTCCGAGGCGACGAGCATGCGGGCCTTGTAGAAGTCACCCTCGGAGACGGTCAGCGCGCCGGTCTGGTTGTCGATCGCGTACTGGATCTGCGCGGCGTCGAGCGCTTCGGCCACGCCCGCGCGCTCGCTGTCGTCGAGCTGGGCGTAGAGCACGCGCTGGGGCGAGGGCGCCATCATGCTCCAGGTGAGCGCCGCGCCGCCGATGGCGGAGAGGCCGATGAAGATCGGCAGCATCTTCTTCACCGCCGGCTGCGCGGTGAACGAGGAGAGGCGCGTCAGGACGCTGCCGCCGCTGCCGTCGGAGAGACCGGAAAACAGGGAGGCGGGTGCGGGAAGGCCCGAGGCTGGAGCAAGGTCGGCCATCTAGTCAGACTCCCATCCGCATGATGTCCTGGTAGGCGGACAGCAGCTTGTTGCGCACCTGCAGGGTGGCTTCGAAGGCGACGCCGGCCTCCTGACGGGCGAGCATGACCTTGGCGACGTCGGTGACTTCGCCCTTCTCGTAGGCGACCGAGAGGTCCTCGGAGCGCTGCTGGACCGCGTTGACGCTGCCCAGCGCGTCCTGCAGCGCCGAGGTGAAACCGTTCGCCGGGCCCGGGTTCTGCGCGACGCCGGTGCTCTGGCTGGCCGCCTGCGCGGTGTGGATCTCGCGCAGGAGGTCGTTGCGCGAGATGATCTGCTGGCGCAGCTGCAGGATCTGCTGGATGCCGCCGCCGCCGCCCATGCCACTGATGCCGCCGATACCGGGAAGGCTGCTCATCGGCCGCCTCCGATCGCGGTACGGCCGACTTCGATGCCGGCCTCGCGCATCGAGGCGAGGCGGTAGCGCAGGGTGCGCTCGGAGATGCCGAGTTCGCGGGCGGCGCGCAGGCGGTTGCCGCCGCAGGCATCGAGCGTTTCGACGATGGCGCGGGCTTCCGAATGCTGGACGATGCTCGAAAGCTTGCGGTCGCTGTCCATCGCCTCGACCGGTGCGGGGTGGACGAGGCTCATCTCGAGCCCGCCGATCGGCGCGCTGACGAGGCGGGCGGGGCTGTCGAACACGATATGCTCGGGCGTGATCTGCCTGGCGCCGTGGGCGAGCAGCAGCGCGCGGCGCACCACGTTCTCCAGTTCGCGCACGTTGCCCGGCCACGAATGGAGCCGCAGCATGGCGAGCGCGCCTTCGGTGAAGCTGGGCACCGAGGCGGTGCTGCCCGCGATGCCGGCGGCATGGCGCAGGGCCATCGCGAAGGCGAGCGGGGCGATGTCGTCCGCGCGCTCGCGCAAGGGACGCAGTTCGAGCGGGAAGACGTTGAGGCGGTAGAACAAGTCGGCGCGGAAGCGGCCCTGGGCGACTTCGGTGGGCAGGTCGCGGTTGGCGCAGGCGATCACGCGCACGTCCACCTTGATCGCGCGGGTCGAGCCGATCGGCACGACTTCCTGCTCCTGCAGCGCGCGCAGCAGCTTGGCCTGGAGCGGGAGCGGCAGTTCGGCGATCTCGTCGAGCAGCAGGGTGCCGCCGTCCGCCGCGCGCATGAAGCCCTCGCTCGCCGCCGTCGCGCCGGTGAAGGCGCCCTTCTGGTGGCCGAACAGCATGGCCTCCAGCATCGTCTCGGGCATCGCCGCGCAGTTGACCGCGATGAAGGGCTGCTCGCGGCGGGCCGAGCGGGTGTGGATGAAGCGGCTGAGCACTTCCTTGCCGGTCCCGGTGGGGCCATTGATGAGCACCGGGATGTCGCTGGCGGCAAGACGCTCGGCCAGCGCGAAGACCGAAAGGCTCTCGGGATCGGCGGCGATCGGGTCCTCGGGTCCGGCCATCGCGGCGAGCAGCATGGCGAGGGAGGTTTCGCTGACGGGGTCGGTGTAGGTCACCGAGGTCAGCGACGCACCATCGCGCGACAGGGCCGGGACGGCCCCGCGCGACAGGCGCACGCAGCGGGTACGGGGGCGCAGCGGGCTGCGGTCCGACGTGTCGCGAAAATCGATTGCAGAGACATCGAAAAGAGAAGCCGCGATCGCGCCGGCGCGCTGGAGCAGCGGGCCATGGAGGCGAGCTGTGTCGTCGTTGATTTCCAGTGCGGCCATAACGCTCAATTCCCTTGGAATTAACCAGTTCCTTGAAGCCGCTTATGCGTGGTTAACGGCAAAAAGAGCGGTAATTTAAGGCCGCGTAGATGCCCTTAATCGGCAAGTTTCTGCAGGTTCTCTTCGCGCGCGCGAGGGCGGGGCGGGCGAGGCGATCAGGGCCTGAAAAGCGCGCGCGGCTTGGCCAGCCATCTCGGTCGAGGCGGGGAATATGGCGGTTTTCGGGGCTTTTGGCGCTAGTTGCACAGCGGGGCTTAAAGTTCCCGCGCGCCTGCCGCTCTAGGGACTGGCAGCGGGCCGGATGGCACTTCCACCGGGCCGCACCTTCGGGACACTCTTTCGGGACTACACGGGAACCACATCATGTCTGTCATCAACACCAACATCAGCGCGATTCGCGCCTCGAACGCTTCGAACGCCGCCAACAAGATGCTCGGCACCGCGATGGAGCGCCTGTCGACCGGCAAGCGCATCAACTCGGCCAAGGACGACGCCGCCGGCCTCGCCATCTCGACCTCGATGACCTCGCAGATCCGCGGCATGGGCCAGGGCATCCGCAACGCCAACGACGGCATCTCGCTGGCCCAGACCGCCGAGGGTTCGCTCTCGGAAGTCAGCAATATGCTGCAGCGGGTGCGTGAGCTGGCGATCCAGTCGGCCTCGGGCACCTACCAGACCTCCGACCGCGCCGCGATGCAGCAGGAAGTGACCGCGCTGACCTCGCAGATCAGCTCGTCGCTGACGCAGACCAAGTTCAACGGCAACACGCTGCTTTCGACCACCTCGGGCTCGGACCTCAGCTTCGACATCCAGACCGGCGCCAACTCGGGCGAGAAGGTCACCCTGACCTCGAAGGCGATCGACGGCACCAACCTCACCGCCTCGGCGCTCGACGTGACCTCCTCGACCCTGGCTTCGACCACGCTGACCAAGGTCGATGCCGCGCTCAAGGACGTGAACGCCACCCGCGCCTCGCTCGGCGCCGGCCAGAACCGTCTCGAATCGGCGATCAACAACCTGACCAACAACGTCACCAACCTGTCCGACGCGCGCAGCCGCATCGAGGACGCCGACTACTCGACCGAGACCACCCAGATGGCGAAGGCCCAGATCCTCAGCCAGGCCTCCACCGCGATGCTGGCGCAGGCCAACCAGAGCCAGCAGAACGTCCTGTCGCTCCTGCGCTAAGTTTACCGGATACCCTCACGGCCTCCCGTCCCCCCGGAGGGCCCAGCCCGGCGGTCAGTCCCCTGACCGCCGGGCGTTTCGGTATTTGCGAGGGGCACGCTGCTTGTCGGCGGCTGGGACAGGCGGAGCGCTCGTACGAGCCCGATCGACAAACGCCCGCTCCCCGCGGGCGAGCCTACTCCTCGATGTTCATGACATAGGCCCGGCGCGCGAATTTCCAGCGGCCATCATGGTGCACCAGTTGGTCGTCGTAACGCGCCGACAGCCTGGTCACTTCGCCGCCCCTGCGGACGATCTCGCGGACGTGGCAGCGGGCGCTGGCAGTGTCGCCGGTGACGGCGATGGCGCCGGGCATGGCGAAGAAGGCCAGCGCGTCGACGCTGGCGAAGATCATGTCCCAGGTCCGGGACAGCGCTTCGAGCCCGACCACGTCGCCCTGCCGCATTCCCCACACCGCGTCCGGCGCCCAGCAGCCGAGCCACTGCGCCTTGTCGATGCGCGAGGCGGCGTCGGCGTAGCATTCCATCAGCTCGCGGATTGCCATGCGGTCGGCCGCGTCGCCAGTGAAGGTCGGGCCGGAGAACGTCACTCCGGAAACTCGCCGATGGTCAGGGTGTAGTCGCGCCGGGCGAACTTCCACGCGCCGTCCTTCCGGACCAGCGCGTCCTCGTAGCGGCCGCAAAGCTTGAAAATCGCGCCTTCGTGGGTTTGCACGACCTCGCGGGCGTAGCTGCGTACGGTGGCGCTGTGGCCGGCGATCTCGATCGAGCCGATCTCGGTGAGGAAGGCGACCGAGGCCCAGTCCTTCCACAGTCCGTCCCACGTTTCGGCGAGCGCGGCGTGGCCGCTCGCGTCGAACAGGTGGCTGGTCCAGCGGCCGTCTTCAGTGAATGTGGAGAGCCACAGTTCCCGGTCGCGGCGCCAGCTGGCGTCCACATACGTGCCGTAAAGCTCGCGGATGGCGAGGCGGTCCTCGACCGGCCCGGTGAATGGCATTGGCGCTCTCCCATTGTTTTGCGAGGGATGGTGCTGCGCGCGGGGGCGGGGTGCAAGGGGCGGCGGATCGCAGACGCGATGGGGCTGTGGTGGCACGTAAGCCCAATACCCTCGTCATCCCGCGCAGGCGGGGATCCCGCTTGTTCTGCTTTGGCGCAAGTGAAGCGGGGCCGCCGCTTTCGCGGGGGCGACGGTGTTCTCAATCCCGACCTGGCAATGACGAAGTTCCTTGGGAGACGTCGCCTAGTCCAGCACCGTGATCGAAATCCGCCGGTTGCGCGGGTCGTGCGGGTCGGCCGGAATCAGCAGTTCCTTGTCGGCAACGCCTTCGATGCGGCGGAAGCGGTCTTCGCCGATGCCGTCGCGCATCAGCGCCTGGCGCGTGGCCTCGGCGCGGCCGGCGGAGAGCGACCAGTTGTTGCCGGCGGTGCCCGGCTTGTAGGGCAGCGCGTCGGTATGGCCGCGCAGGGTGAGCCCGCCCTTGTCGTCCGTCAGCGCCTGCCCCAGCGCGTCGATCAGTTCCGAGGCCTCTGGCGTCAGGATCGTGGTGCCCATGCGGAACATCGAGAAATTGGCGTCGTCGACAAGGTCGATGCGCACGCCCTCGGTGGTGTCGACGAGGCGCACCTGCTTGGCCAGCCGGCGCAGGCGCTCGGTGGACCGGAGCTTGGCCTCGACCTCCTGCTTGGCGCGCTGGCTGCGCTTGGCGCCTTCCTTCGGGCCGCCGGTGGTGTCCTTGGGGACGGTGATCGCCTTGTTGCCGCTGCCGCCGGGGTGGGGCAGCTTGTCCTTGGCGGTCAGCGAGGTGCCGCCGAGCAGCCCGGTGCCCGAGCCCGAGCCGGACTTGCGGTTCTTCACCAGGGTGGGCGAGAAGTAGTCGGCGATGCCCTTGCGCTGCTTTTCGGTAGTGGCGCCCAGGATCCACAGCAGCAGGAAAAAGGCCATCATCGCGGTCACGAAGTCCGCATAGGCGACCTTCCACGCGCCGCCGTGGTGACCACCGGCGACGACGGTGATCTTCTTGACGATGATCGGGCGGACGGGTTCGTCGGGCTTTTTCGCCACGTCACTTGCCCCGCATGGCGTCGAGCAGGTCGGACAGGCTGGGGCGGAACGCATGGCCGAGGCCCGAGCGCGCCGATTCCACCACCAGCGGTTGCGGCCAGCCGTGGAGGCTTGCGATGATGACCTGCTTGACCGCGTGGAAGATCTGCTCGTCGGCCTCCAGCACCTGCTTGAGCCGGCCCGCCATCGGCGCGACCATGCCGTAGGCGAGCATGACGCCCATGAACGTGCCGACCAGCGCCGAGCCGATCATCCCGCCCAGGATCGAGGGCGGCTTGTCGATCGAGCCCATGGTCTTCACCACGCCGAGCACGGCGGCGACGATGCCGAGCGCGGGCAGCGCGTCGGCAAGGCCCTGCAGCGCGTGCTGGGATTCGTGGGCTTCGTGGAAATGCGTCTTCATCGCGTTGTCCATCACGTCCTCGACCGCATGGACCTCCAGCGTGCCCGAGGAGACGACGATCAGCGTCAGGGTGTCGGCGATGAGGTGGACGAGCGCGGCGTTGCCGAGGATGCGCGGGAATTCGGCGAAGATGGCGGAGGACTTCGGGTCGGCGACATGGCTTTCCAGCGCGACCGGCCCGTCCGAGCGCAGGATCTTCATCAGGCGCGTCGTCAGGATGATGACGTCGATGTGGTCCTGCTTGTTGTGCTTGGGGCCCTTGAACACCTTCATCATCCCGCCGCCAAGGCCCTTCAGCTCGTGCATCGAGTTGCCCGTCACGATCGCCCCGATCGCGGCGCCGCCGATGATGAGCATCTCGTGCGGGATCGCTTCCAGCACCGGACCCAGCGCGCCGCCGGTGATCGCGAAGCCGCCGAAGACCATCACCAGCAGGATGACGACGCCGATGATTGCGAACATGAGTTAGGGTCCTTCGTGTGGGAAACCGGTTTCGGGCGCGGGGCCGGGCGGCCGGAATCACGCTTCCGTGTGCGAAGTGGTGTAGCTCACAGTTGGTTAGTTTCGCTTTTTCCAGCGGTTAGGCACAATTGCGTGGGCGGAGGTTCTGCGTCTCCCGGTTCGACCGGGGACGGCGGATTATCAGCGCAGCTGGTCGAACAGGCTGAGCCCGGCGAGCTTTGAGAAGCTGGCCTGGCTGGCCTCCAGCACGGTCAGCGTTTCCTGCAGCCGCGCCATGGTGGAGGCGATGTCGGTGCCGCCGATGTCCGCCTGCTCGGTGGAGCGAAGCTGGGAGAGGTCCGTGCGCCGCTCGCCGGTGAGCTCGATCCAGGCGAGGCGGGTGCCGACCACGGTCTGCCCGGTGGAGAGCGTGTCGAGCCCGGTCTGGAGGTTGGCGAGGGCGTCGCTGGCGGCGGCGCCGGTGGCGGAGCCGGTCTTCAGCGCGTCGGACAGCGCCTTCACCGTCGCCATGACGTCGGTGGGATTGCCGTCCTTGCCGGTGAAGCTGAGGAATTGCGGGCCGGTCATCGAGCGGGTGACGCTCTGGCCTTCGCCCAGCGGCAGTTCCTCCACGCTGGCGGTGCCGACGTAAGCGGCCTTGCCCGAGGCGTCGAGCTTGTAGGCGTCGCCGGAAGTCTCGCCGCCGAACAGGGCGTGGCCGCTGGAATCGCGGGCGTTCGAAAGGGCCAGCAGGTTTTGGTTGATCTGCTCCAGCTCGGTGCCGATCGAGGCCCGCTGCTCGCCGGTGAGGGTGGAGGAGGCGGCCTGCGTCGCCAGTTCCTGCGCGCGGATGATCGCGTCGGCCATGTCGGACATCGACGAGTCGGCGAGCGTCAGGTCGGCATTGGCGCGCGTGGCGTTGGCGGTGTCGATCTGCGAGAGCGTCTCCTGCCGCGACAGCGCGCGCAGGCGCGAGGCGGCGACCGGGTTGTCCGACGAGCGGTCCAGCCGGCTGCTGCTGGACAGCTGCGACTGCAGCGATTCGGCCTGCGAGCGCAGCGCCTTCATGTCGATGCGCGACTTGTCGAAGAAGGCGCCGGTGCTGGTGGAGATCGTGGTCATGGCTGGCTCACCTGATCGCGAGGATGGAATCGAAGATGTCGGAGGCCACCTGCATCACCCGCGCCGAGGCCTGGTAGGCCTGCTGGAAGCGCACGAGGTTCACGGCCTCGTCGTCGAGGTTGACGCCGGCCTGGGCCGCGAGCGCGGTCCGGGCGCTCGTCGATATGGATTCGAGCGCGTCGCGCGTGGTGGTGCGGCCCGCGACGGCGCTGGATACGCCGAACAGCAGCGTGTCCATCGCCCCCGCCGGGTCGGCCGAAGTGAGCGCGCTGCGCATGGCGGTGAGGTTGGTCACGTCCCGGCTGCCCGCCGCCGCGCCCGCGGGGGCCGTGGCGATGGCACTGCCGCTCGCCGCGACCATGGCGATATTCGCCGCGCTCGTGCCGGAGAACAGCGGCTGCCCGGCATTGCCCGCGAGGTCGACGCCGGAGCTTTGCGCGGTGTTCATGGTCGTCACGATGCCGGCGGCGATGGTGTCCAGCTGCGTGCGCGCGCCGCCCAGTTCGACCAGTGCCTGCGCCTTGCCCGCGATCGCGCCCGAGCTGAGCGTGGTCGCCTGGCTGTTCACGGTGAACGACAGCGTGCCTTTGGCGGCAGTGGTCATCGCCAGCGTGTTCGCTGTCGCACCCGAGACAAGCGCGGCGCCGGTCGGGCCGCCCAGCATCACCGAAACCGACTTGTCGGCATTGATGGTGGTGGTGATATCGGCATGGTCGCTCAGCTGCTGGAGCAGGGCGTCGCGCTGGTCGAGCAGGCCCGACTGGTCGCTGGAAGTGTCGGCGGAGCGCATCAGGCGTAGGTTCACGCGGCCCAGTTCGCCGGCGATGCGATTGACCTGGTTGACGCCGTCCTGCGCCTCGAACTGCAGGCCCCGCGCGGCGGCGTCGAGGCTTTGCGAGGCGGTGTTGAAAGTCTGCGCCAGGGTGCGCCCGTTCTCGACCGCCTGCGCGCGCAAGCTGCCGTCGGTGGGGTCGGACAGCAGCTGCTTGATGCTCCCTTCGAAGGCGACGATCGATGGGTAGACGCCGGTCTGTTCCAGCGCGGACTCGACGTTCTCGAGCCCCTGCACTTCGGCCGAGGCGCGCGCCGCGTCGGAGCCGGTGCGGCGCACTTCGGACTGGCGGAAGGCGTCGGCATTGCGCACGATCCCGGTGATCCGCGCGCCCGCGAGGTTGATCGCGGTCGGCGCGGCTGGGTTGGTGCCGCCCGAAACCTCGCTCACCGCGACGCTGCGGCGCACGTAGCCCTCGGACGAGGCATTGGCGATGTTGTTCGCCGTCACGTCCAGCGCGCTGCGGGCGACGCGCGCGCCGGAACTGCCGATGGAGAGGAGGTCTGCGCCCATGGTTTAGCGGGGTCCGTTGCGTGTGTGCGGGGTTCGTGTTGTTAGAACGGCAGGGCGGCGGATGGTTAAAGGGCCGGGCGCCGCGCGGGCGGTCACGAACCGGGCTTCTTCGGATCGGCCGATGGAGCCTGCCCCGAGCCGCCCGGCGCCGCATCCACGAAGCGCGCCATCTGCGCCTCGATGATCTTGGCGAGGCCCAGCGTGCCGCTCTGCGCGGTCACGTCGGCAAAGCGTTCGTCCTGGAGCTGGCGGAAGGTGTCGAGGCCCTGGCCGCCGTCGATGTCGCCTGCACCGCCTTCGCTGCCGAAGCTCGTCTTGCGCGCGGCGGCGAGCATTTCGCGTACGAACACGGCCTCGAACTGCTTGGAGACGACTTTCAGCTTCTCGCGGTCGGTGGCGTCGGCCTTGGTCGCCATGCCGGCGACGGGGGGGAGGATCGTGCTCATATCACCACCATTTCCGCTTTCAGCGCGCCCGCCTGCTTGAGCGCCTCGAGGATCGCCACGAGATCGGAGGGGGTGACGCCGAGCATGTTGAGCGCGTCGACCACCTTGGACAGCGAGGCGCCGCCCTTGAACAGCGCGACCGAGCGCTGCTCCTCCTCGACCGAGACGTTGGAGCGGTTCTCGGTCGTCGTCCTGCCGCCACTGAACGGGCCGGGCTGCGAGACGCGCTCGTTCTCCTCGACGCGCACGGTCAGCTTGCCGTGGCTGATCGCCGCGGGGGACAGGCGCACGGCGGAGTTGATGACGACGGTGCCGGTGCGGCTGTTGACGATGACGCGCGCGGCGGTTTCGGCCGGGGAAACGTCGATCATCTCGATCGCGGCCATCATGCTGGCGCGGCTGTCGGCGTCGCCGGGCAGGCGCAGCGCGAGCGTCACGCCGTCCTCGACGGTGGCGATGCCGGGCACGCGCTTGTTGATCGCATCGCGCACGCGGCTGGCGGTGAGGAAGTCGGCCTCGAACAGGTTCCAGCGCAGGGTTTCGCCCGCGTCGAAGCCGGTGGCGACCGCGCGTTCGACGCTGGCGCCCTCGGCAATGCGGCCCACGGTCGGGATGTTGACGGTGACCTTGGAGCCGTCCTTGCCCGAGGCGTCGAGCCCGCCGACCGCGAGGTTGCCCTGCGCCATCGCGTAGACCTGCCCGTCCGCGCCGTAGAGCGGGGTCAGGATCAGGGCGCCGCCGCGCAGGGACTTGGCCTTGCCGATGGTCGAAACGGTGACGTCGATGCGCTGGCCCGGCTTGGCGAAGGCGGGCAGGTCGGCGGTGATGACGACGGCGGCGGCGTTCTTGAGGCCGGGGGCGACGCCCGCCGGCAGGTTCAGGCCCATGCGGCCCGACACGCCCTTCATCGCCTGCGTCAGGTATTCGAGGTTGTCGTCGCCCGTGCCTGGCAGGCCGACGACGACGCCGTAGCCGGTCAGCTGGTTGGTGCGCACGCCCTGGAACTGTCCGAGGTCGCGCACGCGCTCGGCGTGGGCCGGGGCGGCGAGGAGGGTGAGGGCGCCCAGCACGCCCGCACACAACCTGAAGAGGGCGATTTTCATCGTCGGCACCATCAAAACGGCGAGATCACGTTGAAGAACCGCCCCAGCCAGCCCTGCTTGCTGGCCTGCTGGAGCGCGCCCTTGCCGGTGTATTCCATGCGGGCGTCGGCCACGCGGTCGGAGGCGATCTGGTTTTCCTGGTCGATGTCGGCGAGGCGCACGATGCCGGAGAAGCGGACCCATTCGTCGCCCTGGCTGATGAGCATCTTCTTCTCGCCCCGGACCAGCGCGGTGCCGTTGGAACGGACCTCGGCGATGGTGACCGACAGCGTGGTATTGAGCGAAGATGTCTGCGCGGCGTTGCCCTGGCCGTTGAACGACGAGTTCGAACCGGCCTTGAGTGCGTCGGCATTCAGCAGCTTCGATATGATGCCCTTGGTCGGCGGCTGGACGCCGAGCGAGCCGCTCTTGCCGCTCTTGGAACTGACCGCCTTGGATGCGGTGGTGCTCTCGACCAGCAGGATCGTCAGCGGATCGCCGACCCGCGCCGCGCGAGTGCCCTGGTAGAGCGGCGCGTAGCCGGCGGAGACGTTGAAGATGCCGCCCGTCGCGGCCGCGGGCATGGCGGGCAGCGGCGCGGGCAGCGTGGCCTCGAAGCCCGAGGGCTGCGGCGCCTTCTTCGCCAGCGCGGGGCCGGCGGTGAGGGCAAGCACGGCGAGCGAAGCGCCGAGAAGGGGAAAGCGGCTGGCGGTCATCACAGCGTCTGGTTGGCGTTGCGCAGCATCTCGTCGACGGCGGAGATCATCTTCGAGTTGATCTCGTAGGCGCGCTGGGTCTCGATCATGTCGACCAGCTCCTCGACGATGTTGACGTTGGAGGCTTCGAGCATGCCCTGGCGGACGTGGCCGCGGCCTTCCTGGCCGGCGATGCCGATCTGCGCCGGACCGCTGCCCGCGGTCTCGAGCATGAAGTTGTCGCTCGCTGACTGCAGCGCCACCGGGTTGGTGAAGCTGGCCACGGTGATCTGGCCCAGCTGGCTCGGCTCCGACTGCCCGGCAAGCTGCGCCGAGACGGTGCCGTCGTCCGAGATGGTGATCGTGGTCGCGCCTTCGGGCACGGTGATCGCGGGCTGCACGGGGTAGCCCTGCGAAGTCACCAGCTGGCCCTCGGCCGAGCGGCTGAAGTTGCCCGCGCGGGTATAGGCGAGCTGGCCGCCGGGCATCGACACCTGGAAATAGCCGTCGCCGTCGAGCGCCACGTCGAGCGAGTTGCCGGTGGTCTGCAGCGAGCCCTGCGTTTCCATGCGCGTGGTCGACTGGACCGCGACGCCGGTGCCCAGGTTCAGGCCGGTGGCATAGGCGGTCTCGGTCGAGGACTGCGCGCCCGCGACCCGCGCGTCCTGGTAGGCGAGCGTGGCGAAGTTGGCGCGGTCGCGCTTGAACGCGGTGGTCGAGACGTTGGCGAGGTTGTTCGCGATCACGCGCATCCGCGTGTCCTGCGCCTCGAGCCCGGTGCGGGCGACCTGCAGTGCTGAACTGGGCATCTAAAGTTCCTCTCAGGGGCTCTGGATCAATCCAGGCGCATCAGCCGCGCGCCGGCTTCGTCGAGCGTGCCGGCGGTCTGGACAAGCTTGGTCCGCATGTCGAAAAGCCGCTGCGCCGCGACCATCTCCACCAGTACCTCGGAAGGGTTGACGTTGGACTGTTCGAGGGCTCCGGGAATCACCTGAGCGTTCTCGTCCACCGGCAGGATTCCGCCGTTCGGCACGCGGAACTGGCCGGCCACGTCCTTGGCGATCTGCGTCCCCGTGGTGCTGACGAGCTTGAGCTTGTCGAGCACTTGCGGGGCCGCGTCCGGCGTCTCGGGGTCCGATGCGAGGACGCCGCCGTCGGGGCCGATCGTGAGCTTGGCGCCGGGGGGCACGGTGATCGGGCCGGACTGGCCGATCACCGGCAGCCCGTCGCCGTTCTGCAGCACGCCGGTCACGGTGACCGAAAGGTCGCCGCGCCGGGTGTAGCTTTCCTGGCCGTCCATTGCCTGCACCGCCAGCATGGCATCGCCCTGCATGGCGACGTCGAGCGGGTAGTTGGTGCGGTTGAGCCCGCCCGCCTTCATCGAGGCGCCGGTGACTTCGGTGCTCGACAGACTGCGCGTCTGCAACTGCGGGCCTTCCAGCGTCATCGGCGTCGCCTGCAGGATCTCGGCCTTGAAGCCGATCGTCTGCGCATTGGCCATGTTGCTGGCGATGACGCGCTCGCGGTTGAGCGAGGCGTTCATGCCGGAGACGGCGGTGTAGATCAGGCGGTCCATGATTTGCTTCCTGTCCGTGGATGGTAGGCTTTCGGGCTCGAACCCTGGATCGCATCAACCAACCTCGTCGCCCCCGCGCAGGCGGGGGCCCCGCTTCCTCGCGTCCAAAAAGAACAAGCGGGGTCCCCGCCTGCGCGGGGACGACGGGGTGTTTTACGATAGGGTGGGCATCATCCCGCCCCCATCATCAGGTGCGCAGGTTGATCACGGTCTGCGAGATCTGCGTGGCGGTATCGATGGCCTTGGCGTTGGCCTGGAAGTACCGCTGCGCGCTGATCATGTTGACCAGTTCCTCGGCGATATCGACGTTCGAGCGCTCCAGCGAGCCCGAGTTCAGCTTGCCGAACAGGTTCGAACCCGGCTCGCCGTACAGCGGCGTGCCCGACTTGCCGGTCGCCTGCCAGCTCGAGCTGCCCAGCTGCTTGAGCCCGGTGGGTGCGACGAAGTTGGCGAGCGCCACCTTGCCGGCGACCTCGCTGGTGCCGTCGGCGTACGTCGCGATGACCTGGCCGGTGCCGTCCACGGTCACGCCCGCGAAGAACGAGCCGGCGGCGTTGGTCTGGGGCACGTGCACGTCCTGCATGGTGGTGGTGTCGGCGACGCCATTGGTCACCGGGAAGGCCTGCAGGCGCGCGCCCTGCGCGCTCTTGATGTAGCCCTGGCCGTCGAGCGTGAAGGCGCCGTTGCGGGTGTACTCGGTCTGGCCCGAGGTCTGCGACTTCACGGTGAAGAAGCCTTCGCCGTCGATCGCGAGGTCGAGGCCCGAGCCGGTCTGCGCGATCGGGCCGAGCGAGAACTCCTGGTTGATCTTGCTGACGCGCGAACCGATGCCGACGGTCAGCGCCGGGTCGGTGATGACTGAGGCGGAGACGATGTCGGCGAAGGCGGCGGTGCTCTTCTTGAAGCCGTTGGTCTCGGCGTTGGCGATGTTGTGCGCGACGACGTTGAGTTCGGTCTGCGCGTTCTTGAGGCCGGTGAGCGAGGTGTAATAGGACATTTGAAGCGTACTCCGAAGGAAGGGGTCAGGCGGTCTTGTTGGTCTGGGCGGCGGCGAGCGCGGAGACCGCGTCGGCGGTGGACTTCTGCGCGGAGGCCAGGGAATCCAGCTGGCTCGAGATGGTCTTGAGCGTGTCGCTCATCTCGGTGGTGCCCGCGAGCGAGGAGAACTGGGCCATCTGCGCCAGCATCTCCTTCTGATCGACCGGGTTGGTCGGGTCCTGCTGCTTCATCTGCTCCATCATGAGCTTGAGGAAGTCGTTCTGGTCGAGGTCGGACAGCGAGGACCTTGCCTTCGCGCCGGTGCCCGACGTGGCATTGGTCGAGGTTACGGAAGTGACGGTCATTTCATCCTCATCGTTTCGAGCATCAGTTGCTTGGCGGTGGAGAGCGCCTCGACCATGTTCTGGTACTGGCGGGAGGCTTCGAGCATCTCGACCATCTCCGCGTTCTCATCGACGGGAGCGGACCACACGTCGCCGTTGGCATCGGCGAGGGGGTGGTCGGGATTGTGCTGGCGCACCGCGGCGGCCTTCTCGCGCACCACGCCGGACACGGCGACGGTGGAGAGGCCGCTGGCGCGGTCGAGGTCTTCCGAAAAGACGGCGCGGATCGGCTTGTAGGCGCCGTCCTCGGTGCCCGAGACCGACCCCGCGTTGGCGAGGTTGGAGGCCGCCGCGTTCATCCGCACCAGCTGGGCGGACATGCCGCGCTGGGCGACATTGAAGAGGTTGAGCGGGCCGCTGGAGTTGCTGCTCAAGGTCAGTCTCCCCGCAGCGCGCGCTTCACGGTGTCGACCCGTGAGCGGATGAATTCGAGCGTGGTCGAATAGCCGACCGCGTTCTCGGAGAAGGCGACCTGCTCGTTCTGCAGTTCCACCGTGTTGCCGTCGAGCGAGGGCATCACCGGCACGCGGTAGAGCGTGGCGGCGTGCGCGGCCTTGTCGGTGCTGGCGCCGGCATCGGCGGCCTTGATCGCGGCACCGAAGTCGATGTCTCGCGCCTTGTATCCGGGGGTCGCGGCATTGGCGATGTTGGAGGCCAGCACGCCCATGCGCTGCGAGCGCAGTTCCAGCGCCTTGCCATGTATTCCGAACAGGTCCTGCGTCATCGAAGTGGGGTGTCCCGAACTGTGTGCCGGGTGTTTCGCAAGAGGCGTGCCAATCGGTTGCAGCCGGGCAGGGAGCGGGCAGCGCTTGCCACCCACTTTCGTCATTCCCGCGCAGGCGGGAACCCATCTGATGACATCAAATTACCCGATGGCGTCGGATGGATCCCCGCCTTCGCGGGGATGACGAGGGTTTGGGATGGGATGGGGAGACATGTGTCCTCGGCGGCCTTGCCGGTCGGGTCCGCCGCCCCGGCCCGCCGCTCCCACCGGCAAGCCTTTGCCGGAAAGCGGCAAATGCCGGCCTCCGCCTGAAACGGCGTGCCAACCGCCGTTCTGTCGTACCGAATGGAGAACCCGCAATGATCGCCCATACCCTGTTCGACCCTGCCAGCGCCGCGATCGTGGTGGGCGGGACCTGCCTCGCCACCGTGCTGCGCTGCGGCGTCTGGGACACGCGCATGGCGCTGGCCGGTGCGGCGCGGCTGGCGCGCGGGCGTTTCGACGCCGCTCGCGCCAAGGCCGAGCTGGCCGTGCCGGTGCAGGAGATGCAGCAGGACGGCGTCATCCGCGCCGAGCCGCACCACTTCGGAGACGCCGAGTTCGACGACCTCACCGACGCGCTGATCGGCACCCGCTCGCTCGGCGCGCTCCACGCCGCCCACGTCGCCCACAAGCGCCGCCGGGTGGACCACAGCCGCCGCGCGGTGCGCACTTTTGAGCAGGCGGCCGAGCTGTCGCCGGTGTTCGGCCTCGCCGGCACGCTGGTCTCGCTCACCCGCCTGCCGGCCGATCCGGGCGCGGCGGGGGACTTCACCGCGGCGATCTCGATGGCGGTGCTGACCACGCTCTACGGCCTGCTGCTGGGCAACCTGCTGTTCGCCCCGCTCGCCCGCATGATCGCGCGCCGCGCCGCCGACGAGGAGCGTGAACGCCAGCGCGTGCTCGACTGGCTGGAGCAGCAGGTCGCGGGCGCCCTGCCGCAGGGTGGACGTCCTCGGTGACGGCCAAGTCCTCGTTCGGCTGGCAGACCTCGCTCGCCGACCTCTCGCTGATCCTGTTCATGCTGAGCGCGGCGGCGCTCCACCGGCAACCGGCAGCGAATCCGGCCGTGCTCCATGCTGCGCCCGCCCCGCGCGCCGCGCCGATGGCGGAGCCGCTCGCGGTCTACGAAGCCGCGCCCGGCGCGCCCTCGCTGGGACAGTGGCTGGAGCTGCAGGCGCTCGACCCGCGCCAGCAGCTCACCATCACCGCCCGCTACGGCGACGCCCCCGGCGCGCGCGACGCTGCCCTGCGCGAGGCGTCGCGGCTGCTGGGCGAGGCGGGCGCGGCGGGCCTGACGGCGCGGCTCGTGATCGAACCGGGCGTCGGCCCGGCGCGCGTGGCGCTGGCCTATGATGACCCCGCCCGAGTGGCACGGGACTTGCTGTAACCGGCCGGTACGCTTCCACCGCGCAAAGGCCCCTGAATGTCCGTCAGCCTGCTTCTTCTTGCCTCCGTCGCGGCGCCTTTCGCCGATCTCGACGCCATAGACCGCCAGGTGGCGAGCTTCACCGGCGCGTCGGCGGGCGAGGTGGGCGGCGCGGCGACGCCGGTCGACCGGCGGCTACGGCTGCAGCCGTGCCGCAGCGGGCTTGCGCTGTCGTGGCGCACGCAGGCGCAGGACAGCGTCGTCGTCCAGTGCGGCGATCCCTCCGGCTGGCGCCTGTTCGTGCCGGTCCGGAGCGGGGGCGCCGGCGCAGGGCAGGGCGGCCCGGTCGCCGTCGCGCGCGGCGATGCCGTGGCGATCGCCGTCATGGGTGAGGGCTTCACCGTCTCGCAGCCGGGCGAGGCGATGGAATCCGGCCCCGTCGGCGGCTGGATCCGCGTCCGCCCCGCCGCGGTGCCCGGCAGGGCCACGCGCGGCGACGTGATGCGCGCCCGCATCGAGCGACCTGGCCTCGTCTCGGTGCCTTTGCCCTGATGTTTCAGGCAGGTTTGCCGCCCAGCATCTGCCGCCTGGCAAAAACCTGCCGCCCAGCCCTTTATTCCGCCGCGCCCCGGCCGTTCTGGATCACAGGACATCTCAAGGAGCGGCAATATGCCACCTATCGAAGTGGGCTCGGCCCCCCGCATCGGCGCCGTCGACACCCGGCTCCCCCGCGTGGCGGAAACGACCCCGGCCAGTGCCACCCCCGCGGTGGCCAAGGCTCAGACGACCAATACGATCTCGGCGGCCCCGGCCGTGGAGACCTCGAAGGCCCTGGACCCCGGCGCCGCCCCGGTCGACACCGACCGCGTCGCGCTGATCCGCAAGGCGGTGGAATCGGGACAGTACCCCGTCCTCCCCGCGAAGATCGCCGACGCCATGATCGCGGCCGGCATGCTGCTGAGGAGCGCACACTAAGATGCCACAGTCCGACCTTCGTGACGCCCTGCGGCAGATGCTTGCCGTTCTCGAGGACGAGCGGCAGGCACTTGCCGGCCTGGACCTCGACGCGATCGTCGGGACCACGCACGACAAGGACCGCCTCTGCGGCACGCTCGATACGCTGGGCGCGATTCATCTCGACGAGGAATGCCGCGGCATGCTCGACGCCGCGCGGCGGCTGAACGAGGTGAACCGCCAGGTCCGCAACATCATCGCCGCCAACGTCACGCGGCGGCTCAATGCGCTGACGGGCAGCCCCCAGCTCTACCGCATCCCCCCGGGCTACGCGATGGCGGGCGGGCGAGGCTGAGGCAGGCTTAAAGGCGGAAGTTCTCCCAAACCCACCCCGTCATCCCCGCGAAGGCGGGGATCCCGCTTGTTCCTTCGAGCGGGGCGCAAGGAAGCGGGACCCCTGCCTTCGCGGGGGCGACGGGTGAGGGTGGGGCAGGCCACCAGCCCTCGATCAGATGCTGCCCTAGTTAACCACACCCAGCGGCCTGGCACGGCTCTTGCTCAAACACTCCCGGCAAATGGTTTGCCGGGAGTTTCGGTTTGAGCGACGGACAAGTCTTCGGGGCCATCACGGGCCGGGCAGCCGCGGGAGGCGCGCAGGTGCGTGCCGCCATCGCGCAGGCGGCCGAGGCCACGGGCGTCGATTTCCAGTACCTCATGGCGCAGGCCAGGCTGGAATCGAGCCTCGACCCCACCGCCCGCGCCGCCACATCCAGCGCCGCCGGGCTCTACCAGTTCACATCGGGAACCTGGCTCAGCACCCTCGACCGCCACGGCGCCGAACACGGCATGGGCTGGGCGAGCGACGCGATCCAGGGCGGCGCGATCGCCGATCCGGCCACCCGCGCACAGGTCATGGGGCTGCGCTACGACCCGCAGGTCGCGGCGCTGATGGCGGGCGAACTCGCCGCCGACAACCGCGCCGACCTCACCTCGCGCCTCGGCCGCGAGCCGGACGCCGCCGAGCTTTACCTCGCCCACTTCCTCGGCTCCGCCGGTGCGGGCAAGTTCCTCTCCGCGCTCGCCGACGATCCCGGCCAGAGCGCCGCCGCGATCCTCCCCAAGGCCGCCGCCGCCAACCGCTCGATCTTCTTTGCCGGCAGCGCCCCGCGCTCGGTCGGGCAGGTCATGGCGCTGATGCGCGGCAAGGTCGACGGCGCGATGGAGGGCGGCTTCGGGCCCGGCGCGGCAATCGAATGGGCGCAGGCCGACCCGACCATCCCCTACGACACGGGCTTCGAGACCGCCAGCTACCAGCCCTCCGGCCCCTTGGCCCGCGAGTTCCACGCCAGCCAGCCCGCGCCCACGGCGTCCATCGCCCCACGCTCGATGGCCGAGACGCTACAGGCCGCCTTCGGCGCCTCGGGTACCGCTGCGTCCGGCCATGTCCGCGAGGCTTATTCCAAGCTCGCGAGGCTGGGCCTGTGAGCCTGTTCTCGCGTATCCGCAATGCTGGCGCCATCGCGCTGCCGACGGGCATCCTCGTGCTGATCGTGCTGATGATCGTGCCGGTGCCGGCCTTCGTTCTCGACGTCGCCTTCGTTCTCAACATCGCGCTTTCGGTGGCGGTGCTGATGGCGGCGATGAACGCGGAGAAGCCGCTCGACTTCTCGGCGTTCCCCTCGGTCCTGCTGTTCGCGACGCTGCTGCGCCTGTCGCTCAACGTCGCCTCGACCCGCGTCGTGCTGGTCCATGGGCACGAGGGCGAGGCCGCCGCCGGCAAGGTGATCGAGGCCTTCGGCGCCTTCCTGATCGGCGGCAACTTCGCGGTCGGCATCTTCGTGTTCCTGATCCTCGTCATCATCAACATGGTGGTGGTCACCAAGGGCGCGGGGCGCGTCTCGGAAGTCTCCGCGCGCTTCACGCTCGACGCGCTGCCGGGCAAGCAGATGGCGATCGACGCCGACCTCGCCGCCGGCCTCATGACCGCCGACGAGGCCAAGGCGCGCCGCCGTGAAGTGGCGACCGAGGCCGACTTTTACGGCTCCATGGACGGCTCCTCCAAGTTCGTGAAGGGCGACGCGATCGCCGCGCTGCTGATCCTGGGCGTCAACATCGTCGCCGGTTTCTGCCTCGGCATGATCAGCCATGGGCTGTCCGCCACCGAGGCCGCGCAGGCCTATATCACGCTGGCCATCGGCGATGCGCTGGTGGCGCAGGTGCCCTCGCTGCTGCTTTCGATCGCCGCTGCCGTCATCGTCACCCGCGTGTCCGACAGCCGCGACCTGGCCGGGCAGATCGGCAACCAGTTCGCCGCCCCCGGCACGTGGTTGCCGGTGGCCGTCGTGCTCGGCGCTATCGGCATGATCCCGGCGATGCCGCAGAGCATCTTCCTGCCCGCCGCAGCCCTTGCCGCGTGGATGTGGCATTCGCTTCGCAAACGCGCCGAGCGCGCCTTGATCGCCCCCGTCGTGGTCGAGGCGCCTGCCGAGCCCCTCGATCCCTCGCGGATCGAGCTGGAGGACGTGTCCGACCACACCCTCGTCACCATCGAGCTGGGTTACGGCCTCGTCCAGCTGGTCGACGAGCGGCGCGGTTCGCCGCTGGTCACGCGCGTCACCGGGGTGCGCAAGCAGCTGAGCCAGTCGTTCGGCTTCATCGTGCCTCAGTTCCGGGTGCGCGACGCGCTCGACATGCCGCCGCACGAGTACCGCATCGTGCTGGGCGGGGTAAATCTCGGCGGCGGCGCGATCCGGGCCGACAAGGTGCTGGCGATCGACGCCGGCGAGGCGAGCCCCCACCATGCGCTGCGCGGCGAGCCGACCTGGGACCCCAGCTTCGGCTGCCCGGCGCTGTGGATCGACCCCGCCGCGCGCGACCACGCCACCGCCGAGGGCTTTCTGACCGTCGATCCCGGCACCGTGATCGCCACCCATTTGAACCAGCTGTTGTCCGCCCGGCCGCAGGACCTGCTCGGCCCCGACCAGGTGCGCGCGCTGATCGAGGCGCTGAAGGAGCACTCCGCCGGTCTTGTCGAGACCGTGCATCCGGCGCCCCTCAGCCTTGCCGCCGTCACCCGGTTGCTGCGGGCGCTGCTCGAGGACCACATTCCGATCGCGCACCTCGTGCCGATCTTCGCCAGCCTGTCGCGCGCGGTGCAGACCACGGTGGACCACGACCGCCTCGTCGAGCTGGTCCGCGCCGACCTCGGCGCGCTGATCGTCGGGCGGATCTGCCCGCCCAGCGCGCGCCTACCGGTGGTGACGCTCGACGCCGGGCTGGAGGGCGCGATCGTGCAGGGCATGCTCGACCCCGCGACCGGTCAGCCGGTGATCGAGCCCGACCTCGCCCGCATGATCGGCGAGCGGGTCGCCATGCTGGGCGAGGAGCGCGGGCCGCATGCGATCCCGCTGACGCTGGTGGTGCAGCCCAGAGCCCGCCGCACGCTGGCCGCGCTGCTGCGGCTGCGCGCTCCATCCTGCCTCGTCCTCTCGATCTCCGAACTGCCCGCGACCCAGCCGATCGAGGTCATCGACGTCATTGGCGCGGCGCCTGCTCCCCCTGAACCCCGCGGCCTGCCCGCGCCCGACAATGCCGAAAGCATGGCTGCATGAACCCGATGTCCGTTCCGACGCCGATCCCTTCCCATCCTTCCGCCGCCGGTGCCGCGATGCGCGCCTACCAGGGCGACGTCGCCGACCGCGTCCGCCGCTTCCTGCCGATGGTCCGCCGCCAGGCCTGGCACGTCCACGGCGGCGGCCGGCCGGGCATCGAGGTCGAGGACCTGATCCAGGCCGGGCTCGTCGCGCTGACCGAGTGCGCGCAGAAGCATTCCGGGCCGACCGAGGACGGGTTCGCCGCCTACGCCAAGATGCGCGTGCGCGGAGCGATGGTGGACATGATCCGCCGCACCGTCCCGCTCTCGCGCGGGGCGAGCGAGCGCCGCCGCCTGCTCGCCGAGAAGGAGACCGCCCTGCGCGGCTCCCTCGGCCGCGAGCCCCGTGCCGACGAACTGGCGCGGGCGATGGGCATCGACGAGAGCGAACTGGCCAGCCTGCGCCATTCCAGCCAGCCGCTGCGGTTCGATTCGCTCGACGAGGCGTACTCCGACCAGAACATGGCCTTCGCCGCCGAGACCCCCGACAGCTTCACCCTGCTCGCCGACGAGGAGACGCGCGGCGCCGTGATCGCCGCGATCACCGACCTGCCCGACCGGCTCAAGCTGATCGTGCAGCTCTACTTCGTCGAGGAACTCAACCTCGCCGAGATCGCCGAGGTGCTGCAGGTCTCGGTCCCGCGCGTCCACCAGCTCAAGGCCCAGGCGATCGACAGGCTGCGCAGCGCCCTGGCGGGCGTCGCCGAGGTGCTGTGAGGCGCCGCAAGGCGACACAGGTTTACACGGTTTACACGGTCCAGGGGGGAAAGTGCCGCTCCGGGGCGCAAATGTGTCGCCTTGCGGGCGAAAAGTGTCGCCTTGTGGGGGGAGAGTGTCGCCTTGTGGCCTGAAGGTGTCGCCTTGTGCGGCGAGACTGTCGCCTTGCACGGGCAAGTGGCCCCTGCGGTCGGTGACAGGGGGGCGCGGGAAGGGGAAGACCGGGTCATGCCGCGAAGCTAACGCAGGGAGCAGGGCGTAGGAAAGCGGCTTGCCCCGATGCGCGCCGTTCGAATGCGCCGGCCGACCTAGTGCCGGGTATCGGTCCGGTCGGGGTCCACCCGCTCCAGCAGCGTCGCGAGCACGGTGGCGGGCGGCGCCGGTTTCCTGACGACGGGCAGGTCGGGATGCGTTTCGGCCAGGGCGGGCGGAAGACCCTCTCTCGTGTGGATGACGAAGGGGATCGCTCTTTCGACCAGGGCCAGAGCGAGCGGCGTAACATCGCGGTCCAGCAGGTTGGCGCCGAGAATGGCCGCCGCGATCACTTCGGCGTCCAGCAAGGCCAGACCCTGCGCGACCGTTGCCACCGGGCCGACCGGGCGGCCCTGGATGTCCTCGACCGCCATGGCGAGATCGAGTGCAAGAACCTCATGGTCCTCCACGATCAAGATGGGCAATCCGTTAAGCATATCGCCTCCCTGCCGAGCGAGAGTACGTTGTCTCCCAGCCGCGGGCGCTCACAAACGAGCCGGCGATGAAGACGGCAATATATTAATTTCGATTAGCTTTACAGTATAATAAACTGGATGAACGTCACCGGTTCCTGTATCGGCTAGATCACTATCGGCCCCTTCCTGGCCGCCGATGGCTGAGAGATGCGAAGCGCTCCCGTCAGAGACCGGAGCACGTATGTCCACCTCTCGCGCATTGCAGACCATGCTGGACAAGCTTCAGTTGTGGTTGCCGCTAAGTCCGGCGGACCAGGCGGCGGTACTTGCTCTTCCTCACACCCTTCGCAACCTTCAGGCCAATGACTACATCGTTCGCGAAGACGAAAAGCCGACGCATGCCTGCCTGCTGCTGTCGGGCTACGCCTACCGGCACAAGGTCGCGGGCAATGGCGGCCGACAGATATTCTCCCTCCACATGAAGGGCGACATCGTCGACCTCCACAACGCGATCCTGCGCCGCGCCGACCACAACGTCCAGGCGCTGACCTCCGTCGACGTGGCGCTCATCCCGGCGCCGGCGATACGCCGCCTGGCTGCCGACTTCCCGCAGGTCGGGCAGGCCATGTGGTACGAGACGCTGGTCGATGCGGCGATCTTTCGCGAATGGACGCTCAATGTCGGCCGCCGCGACGCGCGCGCGCGGACCGCGCACCTGCTCTGCGAATTCGCTGTCCGCCTCGAGGTGGCCGGGCTGGGGGACTCGTCGGGATACAAGCTGCCGATGACCCAGGACCAGCTCGCCGATGCGCTGGCGCTCACGAACGTCCACATCAACCGGATGCTCAAGCTGCTGAGCGAAACCGGATTGATCGAGAGGAACAGGCGCTGGATCCGGATCCTCGATTTCGCGCAGCTGGCGCGTATCGGCGACTTCGACAGCCGTTACCTGCACATCGACCGGGCGGGCATGGACGGATTGTGAAAGCAGCTGCGCGGCGGCGGACCGGCTGCGGGTCCGTCATCCATGGGAAAATGTCGCCGGTCGATTGAAATCCCGCGCCCACCCGATAGTCTGCCATCCCGACAGGGTATCCGCGCCGGGCAGGACGTTCGGGCGCCGGGGCTTTCCGGGAGCACGCATCACATGGTCTTGAACGGCACATCCAGACCCGCCGCCTTCCTCGCCGCCGCATTGCTGGCGGCAGGCGGGGCCGCGCTGGGCTCTCTTCCGGCGATCGCCGCGCCCGGGCCGATCGCCGCGCCCGCCGCGCAGGGCCAGGTGCCGGTGGAGTACCACAAGCTCGCCAACGGGCTGAAGGTGGTGATCTCGCCCGACCACACGGTGCCCACCGCCACCATCGGGGTCTATTACGGCATCGGCTTCCGCGTCGAGCCGAAGGACCGCACCGGCTTCGCGCACCTGTTCGAGCACATGATGTTCCAGGGCTCGAAGAACCTGGGCAAGGCGGAATTCATCGGCCTCGTCAATTCGAACGGCGGGGTGCTCAACGGCTCGACCCGGTTCGACTTCACCAACTACTACGAGGCGGTGCCCAGCAACACGACCGAGACCTTCCTGTGGGCCGAGGCGGACCGCATGAAGGGCCTCGACATCACGCAGGACAACCTGACCAACCAGCAGGGCGTGGTGAAGAACGAGGTCAAGTCGAACGTCCTCAACCAGCCTTACGGCGGCTTCCCGTGGCTCGACCTGCCGCAGGTGGCGAACACCAACTGGTACAACGCGCATAACTTCTACGGCGACCTCAAGGAGATCGACGCGGCGACGCTGGGCGACGTGCAGGCGTTCTTCAAGGACTACTACGTGCCCAACAACGCGGTGCTGGTGGTGGCGGGCGACGTCGATCCGGCGCAGGTGATGGGCTGGGTGGAGAAGTACTTCGGGGCGATCCCGGCCTCGGCCAGCCTCAGGTTCCCGGACGTCTCCGAACCGCGCCAGACCGCAGAGAAGCGGACCGAGAAGACCCACGCGCTGGCCCCGCAGCCCGCGCTCGCCTTCGCCTACCACGTTCCCCCCAAGGACACGCCCGAGGCGGCGGCGATGCGGCTGATCGACCTCATGCTGATCCAGGGCGCCGACAGCCGGCTGGTGAAGGTGCTGGTCAACGACAGGGGCTATACCGGCGACGTGTCGGGCGGGATCAACTGGCCGCTGGGCAACTCCTACAACTACAACGGGCCGATGCTGTGGTCGGCGATGCTGATCCACGGCCCGGAAGTGACCGACGCGCAGGTCCTCGCCGATGTCGATGCGGTGGTGAAGGACCTTCAGGACAGGCCGGTGGGCGCGGCCGAACTCGCCCGTGCCAAGACCAAGGCGCGCTCCTCGCTCTACGACGCGATCGGCGACGGCAACCGCTTCGGCCTCGTCGACCTGCTCGCCAGCTTCGCGCTGTTCGACGACGATCCGGGGCGCATCAACCGGCTGGCGCAGGAGATCGAGGCGGTCACCCCCGCGCTGATCCAGAAGACCGCGAAGGAATACCTGAGGGCGAGCAACCGCACCGTCATCAGCCTCAAGCCCGGCGCGGCGCAGGCTGCTCCGGCCGCAGCGAAGTGAGGGGACAAGCGATGACGTCGATCAAGGCATTCCGCCTCTCCGCCGCCGCACTGGCCTTCGTGGCCGCCGCGCCCGCTCCGACCGTGGCGCGCGAGGCGCCGCCCGCGCCCGCCGCGCCCCGGCCCTTCGCGCTGCCGCCGCTGACCGAGTTCACCCTGCCCAACGGCATGAAGGTGACGATGGCGCAGCACGGCAACGTGCCCAAGGTGTCGATCCTCGCCATGGTGCGCACCGGCAACATCGACGATGGCGCCAACGTCTGGCTCGCGGACCTCACCGGCGGCCTGATGCAGAAGGGCGCAGGGGGCCGCGACGCCTCGCAGCTGGCCGAGGCGGCGGCGGGCATGGGCGGGGGGCTGACGCTCTCCACCGGCGTCGATGCCGCCACCGCCTCGATCGACGTGCTCAGCGAGTTCACGCCCCGGGCCGTCGCCCTCGTCGCCGACCTCGTCCAGCGGCCGGACCTCAACCCCGCCGAACTGGAGAAGGTCCGCGCCGACCTGCTGCGCAACCTGATGATCGCCAAGTCCAGCCCCGGCACCCTCGCGGCCGAGGCGTTCCAGGCGGCGGTCTACCCGGGCCACCCCTATGGCCGCGTGTTTCCGACGCCGCAGCAGCTTTCGGGCTACACGCTGGAGCAGGTGAAAGCCTTCCACGCGGCGAACTACGGCGCGGCGCGCACGCACCTCTATGTCGTGGGCCGGTTCGATCCGGCGGCCGTGCGCGCGGCGGTGGAGAAGGCGTTCGGCGGCTGGCAGGCGGGCGCGGCGGCTACCGAGCTGCCCGCGCCCGCACCCGCCGCCGCCAGGGTCCTGCTGCTCGACCGGCCCGGCGCCCCGCAGTCGACCGTGCTCATCGGCGGCCGCGTCGCACCGCAGAAGTACTACGTCGATTTTCGCGCCGCCAGCACCCTGCTCGGCGGCTACTTCTCCTCGCGCATCACCCGCAACATCCGCGAGGATAAGGGCTACACCTATACGCCCCACGCCTCGCTGTCGCAGCAGGTCCAGGGCTCGACGTGGATCGAGGATGCGGACATCACCGCCGAATCGACGGGCCCCGCGATCACCGAGATCTACAAGGAGATCCGCCGGATGCAGGACACCGTGCCCACGGCGGCCGAGGTGAAGGGCATCCAGAACTACATGAACGGCACGTTCGTGCTCGGCCTGTCCTCGCGCGACGGGCTGGCCGGCTCGCTGGCCAACCTCGACCTGCTTGGGCTCGGGGCGGAATACCTGGGCGGCTACGTCGGCAAGGTGAGCGCGCTTACGGCGGCGGACTTCCAGACGGCCGCGAAGCGCGAGCTGGCGGTGGACAAGCTCAACGTGGTGATCGTCGGGCCGCTGGAAAGCGTGAGGCCGCAGCTGGAGAAGGTGCCGGAGATCGCACCGAAGCTGCCGGCGAAGTAGCCCAACCCAATTTTCGTCATTCCCGCGAACGCGGGAACCCATCTCCTGACATTGCCTGTTGAAGCGGCATCAGATGGGTCCCCGCCTTCGCGGGGATGACGAACGTTTTGGGCAGGGTCGCGACAGGGAGGATTTCAGCCCCCCGCCTTCTCCGCCAGCAGCGCCGGGGTGAGCACCTGCGGCAGCTGCTCCGGCGCGCCGTCCCGCCCGTACCACACGTAGAGCGGCACGCCGGCGGCGCCCTGGGCCGTCAGGTAGCGGGTGATCTCCGGGTCGCGGCGGGTCCAATCGCCGCGCAGGACCACCACGCCGGCCCTGGCGAAGGCGGCGCGGGTATCCTCGCGCTCGATGGCGATGTCCTCGTTGACCTTGCAGGTGAGGCACCAGTCGGCGGTCATCCACACGAACACCGGCTTGCCGCTGCGCCGCGCCCTGGCGAGCGCGTCGGGGGTGAAGGGCCGCGCGTCGATCACCGAGGTCGCGGCCTGTGCCTGCGCCTGCGGCTCGGGCATCGTCAGCACGCCGAGGGCGAGGATCGCCGCCGCCAGCAGCGCGGGCACCAGCGCCCGCCTGCCCCGCCGCTGCGCCCGTCCGGCGAGCGCGAGCAGCGCCAGCACCAGTCCCGCCAGCACCAGCACGTAGGAGAGCGAGGCCGTACCGCCCAGCCGCCAGACCAGCCACGCCAGCGCCAGCGCGGTCAGCGCCATCGGCACCGCCATGATCCGCCGGAACGTCACCATCCACTGGCCCGGACGCGGCAGGCGGGCGCGCAGCGCGGGCACGAAGGCGACCGCGAGGAACGGCAGCGCGATGCCGAAACCGAGCGCGGCGAACAGCGTCAGCGCGGGGAGCACCGGCAGCAGCAGCGCCGCGCCCATCGCGCTCGCCATGAACGGCCCGGTGCAGGGCGTGGCGACGAAGGCGGCGAGCAGCCCGGTGGCGAAGGCGCCCTGCGGCGATCCCGCGCTGGCGAAGCCGGGCACGGCGAACTCGAACAGGCCGAGCAGGTTGGCGGTGATCGACGCCGACAGCGCGAACAAGGTGACCACGACCCAGGGCTCCTGCAGCTGGAACGCCCAGCCGACCTGCTCGCCGCTGGCGCGCAAGACCAGCAGCAGCGCGCCGAGGCCGAGGCAGGCGAGGATCACGCCGGCCGCATAGGCCAGCCCCTCGACCCGCGCATGGGCCTCGCTCTCGCCGGCGCGGGCGAGGCTGATGGCTTTCAGCGACAGGATCGGGAAGACGCAGGGCATCACGTTGAGCAGCAGCCCGCCCGCCACCGCCGCCAGCAGCAGCCAGGGGAGAGCGGGCAGCTGCGGCGCGCCTTCATTGGTCGGCCCGGTCAGGATCGGGACGCCGCCGGTCGGCACCTTGCCCGGTTTGGCGGTGAGTTCGATGCCGTTCCCGGCGCCGTCGAGCCGCAGGACGCCTTCGATGGCATCGGCTCCGCGCGCGGCAAACTTCGCGCGCGGGATCGTTACCAGCAGCAGGTCGCCCTTGCGACTGAACAGCTGCGGCGCGGCATAGTCGACCAGCTTGTCCTGCGTCACGAACAGGTGCGGCATGTCGAGCTTGACCGAGGCGGGCAGAGGGATCGCGAGGCGCAGGTCCTTGTCGCCGAGCGCGAAGGCGGCAGGCGCGTCGAGCGGCGCGGGCAGGGCGCGCGTCCACTCGTCGAAGCGCGGCGCTTCGCCTTGCGCGCCGACGACGATCTCGGTGGCCAGTTCCGCGCGCTCGGGCACGCAGAGCTGTTCGGTGCAGGCGAGCCACTGCGCCTTGACGCGCACCGGCAGGCGGCTGCCGGGCCTGGCGGAGGCAGGTAGCGTGACCGGCACCAGCACAGCGTATTCGCGCTCGTAGACGTGGTTCATCAGCCCCTGCACGACCAGCGTGCGCGGCACCGGATAGCGCGGCGTGCCGACCGAGGCGCCCTCGGGCAGTTCCCAGGCAAGCTGCATGCCGAGCCCCGCGTCGCCGGGATTGACCCAGTAGCCGTGCCACCCGGCGCCGGGCGTCATGCGGATCGCCAGCGTGGCCGTGTTACCGGAGCCCGGCCCCGCGACAAGTTCGGCGGCTATGTGGCTGGGCGCCGCGCTGGCCGGGGCCGCACTTGCGCAAAAGACACCCAGGAGCGCCACGAGATGACATAGAACCGTCACAAGGACGGCGTAGCGGCGCGATTCCATGATGCTCCCGTGCGTTGCCAGTGAGGCTGGACTACCTTGCGCTCGGGCGGCAATCCGGTCATCGAAGCATCTGCTCCCTACGCGCAGACTTTTCAAGGAACCTCCCGCGATGCGCCCTCCCTTCTCGCTGGCTTTCTCCTCGCTCGCCGTCGCCCTCGCGCTCGGTTCGGCCGCGCCCGCCTTCGCGCAAAAGGCCGCTGCGGCCGCGCCCGCCGCCGCGCCGGCGCCGGTTCCGGCCCCGCCGAAGCTGATCGTCGCGATCTCGGTCGACCAGTATTCCGCCGACCTGTTCCAGCAGTACCGCGAGCGCTACACCAAGGGCCTTGCGCGGCTGCTGCAGGGCGCCGTGTTCCCCTCGGGCTTCCAGTCGCACGCCGCGACCGAGACCTGCCCCGGCCACTCGACGCTGCTGACCGGCGTCCATCCCAACCGCACCGGCATCATCGCCAACAACTGGTTCGTCCCCGGCATCGGCCGCGCCGACAAGCAGGTCTACTGCTCCGAGGACGAGACCAATCCGAACAGCACCTCCGAGGATTCGGTGATCAAGCCCGACCACCTCAAGGCGCCGACGCTGGGCGACCTGCTCAAGCAGAAGAACCCCGCCAGCCTCAACGCCGCCGTGTCCTTCAAGGACCGCGCGGTGGTGATGATGGGCGGCCACACCACCGATGCCGCCTACTGGATCAAGGGCAAGGGCTTCACCAGCTACGAAGGCCGCACGCTCTCTCCCGCCGCGCTGGCCGAGAACGCGGCGATGGCGAAGACCGTGGCCGCAGGCGCGGGCGAGTTGCCGGTGCCGGGCTGGTGCGGCCCGGTCGACCGCGCGACGGACGTGGGCGGCTTCACCATCGGAACCTACCGCTTCCCGCTGAAGGCCGGCGACATGAAGGGCTTCTTCGCCAGCCCGCGCGTGGACATCGCCACCACCGACATGGCGGTGCGCCTGCTCGACGAGATGCCGCTGGGCAGGGACGCCGTGCCCGACGTGCTCTCGGTCAGCTATTCGGCCACCGACAAGGTCGGCCACGCCTACGGCAACGAGGGCGTGGAGATGTGCATCCAGATGAACGTGCTCGACCAGACGATCGGCACTCTGCTCGACGCACTCGACGCGCGCGGGCTGGACTATGTGGTCGTCCTTAGCGCCGACCACGGCGGCGCCGACGCGCCGGAGCGCATGAGGCTCCAGGGCGTGCCCGATGCCGCGCGCCTCGACGAATCGCTGACCGACAAGGGCCTCTCGGCCTCGGTTTCCAAGGCTACCAAGATCACCGTCAAGGACGGTCCGCTGCTCTACGGCGCGGGCGGTTCGGGCGACATCTGGCTGAACGCCGGTCTCAAGCCCAAGCAGCGCAAGAAGGTGATCGCCGAGCTGGTCGCCGAGCTTAAGGCCAACCCCCAGATATCGGGCGTCTACACCGCCGACCAGCTCAAGACGGTCAAGGTCCCCAGCGGCAACCCGCAGGACTGGACCGAGATCGAGCGCGTCGCCGCCTCCTTCGATCCCGAGCGTTCGGGCGAAGTGCTGATGATGACCAGGCGCGCCGTCGTGCCGGGCACCAAGGCGGTTCCGGGCTATACCGCGACCCACGGCAGCCCCTGGGACTACGACCGGCGCGTGCCGATGCTGTTCTGGCGCAAGGGTATGGTCCGCATGGAGCAGGCCCAGCCGGTCGAGACGGTGGACATCGCGCCGACCCTCGCCGGGCTGATCGGCCTGAGCGAACCTGCGGGCACCTGGGACGGCAGGTGTCTCGACATCTACGCCGGGGAGTCCGATAGCTGTGCGGGATGAGCGACTCGAATATTGCCAGTACGGCGGCGCCTGACCGCCGAGACCTGATCATCCTGGGCGGCGGCCTCGTCGGCATGACGCTGGCGCTGGCCGCCGCCCGGGCCGGGATCACCAGCCACGTCATCGACC
Organism: Novosphingobium sp. GW821-FHT09E05; assembly: GCF_059416165.1. Lineage (NCBI taxonomy): Bacteria > Pseudomonadati > Pseudomonadota > Alphaproteobacteria > Sphingomonadales > Sphingomonadaceae > Novosphingobium > Novosphingobium sp. GW821-FHT09E05. The sequence goes on along the minus strand of NZ_JBWKOQ010000002.1, from coordinate 38,552 downwards.
GGGCCGACCCCGCCGATCTCGTCGCCGAGGGCGCCGACGCACGCGCCTCGGCGATCTCGACCGCGAGCTGGAACCTCTTCAGCAACATCGGGCTGGCGGATCGGCTTAAACCGCTCGGCTGCCCGATCGACTCCATCGCCGTCACCGACGCGATGAAGCCCGGCCGCATCGACTTCACCCCCAAGCCAGAGGAAGGCTCGCTCGGCCGCATGTTCGCCAACCGCGACTTGCGCATCGCCCTGTTCGACGCCGCGCGCGACGAACCCGCCATCGCCTGGCACGTCAGGACCGAGGCGGTGCGGCGCGACCGCGGTCCGCACGGCGTCGAGGTGGAGCTGTCGGACGGCCGTATTCTCACCGCTTCGCTGCTGGTCGCCGCCGAGGGCCGCCAGTCGCCCACGCGCGACGAAGCTGGTTTCGCGCTTGCCAAATGGGACTACAAGCACCGCGCGCTGGTCGCCGCGCTGTTCCACGAGAAGTCGCACGACAACACCGCCTGGGAAATCTTCTACCCCGCCGGCCCCTTCGCGCTGCTGCCGCTGCTCGACGACGCCGAGGGCCGCCATCGCAGCGCGCTGGTCTGGACCGTCGCGGAAGAGGACGCCGCCGGCATCCTCGCCATGCCCGATGCGATGTTCGTCAACGAAGTCGCCGGGCGGATGCATGGGGTGCTGGGCCAGATCAGCCTCGCCGCGCCGCGCATGGGCTATCCGCTGCGTTTCCACCACGCCGGCAAGGTGATCGACGAGCGCCTCGCGGTGATCGGCGATGCCGCGCATGGCATGCACCCGATAGCCGGGCAGGGGCTGAACCTTGGTTTGCGCGATGTCGGCGCGCTGGTGGAAGTGCTGACCGAAGGGATGCGCCTTGGCCTCGAGCCGGGCGACGGCCAGCTTCTGGCGCGTTACGAGAAGTGGCGCAGCCTCGATACCTTCATGGTGATGTCGGTGACCGACGGACTGACCCGCCTGTTCGGCATTCCCGGCCGCCTGCCCAGCGCCGCGCGGCGTCTCGGCATGGGCGCGATCCAGCGTGTGCCAGCGCTGAAGCGTTTCTTCATGGACGAGGCGCGGGGCATGTCGGGCAAGCTGCCGGAACTGCTGCAGGCCTGAATTCCTCCCCTAAACGGGGAGGGGGAGGAACCTTTACTCCGCCACCGCTTCCGTAGGCTCGCCCTGCGGTGCCACCGGCGCCAGCGGGCTCGGCTGGTCCACCGCCTGCCCGGCCGAATCCTGCAACCGGTTGGGCTCCAGCATGGCCGTTGTCTCGAGCAGGTCGAGCGCCTTCTGAGCCGCTTCGAAACGGCGGGCGTCGGCGATCCAGGTGTCGGCTGCGTCGGCGCCGGGCAGGCGCTCCACTTCGGCTACCGCGCTGTCGATGCGGCGGGCGGTGAGCATCACGCGGGCGCGGTCGATCCGGGCGGCCGGAGTGGCGACCGTGCCGGAATCGCGGCGCACCGTGAACATGGAGGAGACTTCGTGCCGGGCCCGGTCCCACAGGCTTTCGTTGGATTCGGTCACCGTCAGCTCGGGCGAGAGCGCCTCGAGCCGCGCGGCCAGTCCGTCGATGGTGACGGGATTGGCGGCGAAATCGATGACGGTCTGAACCGCACGCGGCTGGGCGTTCATGAAGCGCAGCCGCAGCTGGTCGGCGACATGGCCGAGCGGCTCGCCCCGATCGACCATGCGCCGCGCGGCGAAGGCGATCAGCAGCCCTTCGGCGCGGCCCGCGTTGCCGGCGGCGGCGTTGGTCTCGAAGTCGATGCGCGAGATGCGGTCCTCGATCATCGCGAGGCGGCCCTCGACCGTGCCGATCGCGGCCATCTGCGCGGCAGGCGCCGGCGGCGGGGTGGGGGCCGTGACCTCCACCGGCGCGGCGGCCTGCGGGCTCAGCACCGCCAGGTAGCCGCGCGCCGAAAACCAGGCCACCAGCGCGGCGCCGAGCAGGAAGGCGATCAGCGCGATGAACAGCGTGGGGCCCCGTGACCGGCTACGGTCGGGGGTGGGTGCGACGGGTGCCGAAATGTCCTGCATCAAGCCCTTATGTGGCAACTATTGTCCCGGACCGGCTTCTTGGCACATCCGCGAGGCCAAGGCCAGCAGCGCCGCGTCGTCGGGGGTGGGCGCGGATTGCAGGTCGGCCCAGCCCGTCCCGGCGCGCGGGGCGACGCGCGGGCCGATGGCGGCGAGGCGTATGCGGGCGCGGTCGATCCCGGCCTCGGCGCAAAGGTGCGCGAAATGCGCGGCGGCCTCGCCGGAGTGGAGCAGGACCAGCGTGTGGCGGGTGAGCAGCGCCGCCAGCGCGGGCGGCAAAGGCAGCGGCTCGCTGGCGTAGACCTCGCGGGTCAGGACCGCGACCCCGCGCGGAACCGTCAGTTCCACCCGCTCGCGCCCGGCGAGGCGGAGCAGGCGGCGGTGGCCCGGCTCCAGCGCATCGAGCATGGCCTGGAGGCCGCCCCGGCCGGTCGCGACGACATCCAGCCCGGCCTCGCGCGCCGCCTCGGCGGTGGTCTCGCCCACCGCGTAGACCGGGAGCCCGCGATAGGCGGCGAGGGCGGGCCCGCCGTGGCGCAGCGCGTTGGCGCTGCCGAGCAGCAGGGCGTCGATGTGGTCCCGAGGAACCGGGTCCCAGGACAGGGGCCGCACTTCGAACAGGGGGAAAGCCTGTGCTGCGAGCCCCATCGCCCGCGCCGCCGCCAAGGTGGCGGCAGCGCCGGGATCCGGGCGCAGGATGATGACGGGCAGGCTCACGATATCCGTGCCGCAAACCCAAACCCGTTCGTGCCGAGCGGAGGATGGGTTCCGAACGTCGGGATCACGCTCGTTCCGCGCCCGCGAAATGCACCGCAATCGCCGGGACCGCGCGCGCCAGCAGGTCGGCGGCGAGGCGCGATGGCCCGCTCGCATCGGAAACCGGAAACCGCGCCGCGCCGGTGACGTGTTCGGCGCCGTCGGGGCTGTAGAGCGCGGCGCGCATGAACAGATGCTCGCCCTCGCTGCGGGTGAGCACCGCGATCGGGCTGTGGCAATTGCCGCCGAGCCCCGCGAGCAAGGCCCGCTCGGCCAGGACCTGCGCGCGGCTATCGGCGTGATCGACTTTCGCCAGCAGCGCGCGCGTGCGTTCGTCGCCCGCACGGCATTCGACCATGATCGCCGCCTGCGCGGGGGCGGGGAGCCAGTCCTCGGCGTCGAGCGGGTGGCCGGTGCCGGTCTCGCCCAGCCGGATCAGCCCGGCGGCGGCGAGGAAGGTCGCGTCCGCTTCGCCCGCCGCCAGCTTGGCGAGGCGGGTGGCGACGTTGCCCCGGAAGGTCACCACGCGGCAGTCGGGCCGGGCGTGGAGCAGCTGCGCGGCGCGGCGCGGCGCGCTGGTGCCGACCACGGCGCCCTGCGGCAGCGCGGCGATCGAGGCGGCGCCGACCAGCACATCGCGCACGTCCTCGCGCGGGAGGATGGCGCCGATCGCGAAGGCTTCGGGGCGCAGCGTCTCGACGTCCTTGGCGGAGTGGACCGCGAAGTCGATCTCGCCCGAAGCGAGCCAGGCGTCGAGTTCCTTGGTCCACAGCGCCTTGCCGCCGATCTCGGCGAGCGCGCGGTCCTGGATGCGATCGCCGCTGGCGGTGACGGCAACGATCTCTATATGCGCGGGATCGAGCCCGTGGGCCTCGGCGATGCGGGCCTGTGCTTCATGGGCCTGCGCCATCGCGAGGGGCGAGCGGCGGGTGCCCAACCTAAAGCGGTCGTTCTGGTGTTTATCGTAGGTCATCGGCGGCTTGTGCTACCCGGCAATGTCGTTCAGGGGAAGATCGGCCCAAAAATATGAAAACACGCATAGTCCTCGGCATCGAATCCTCCTGCGACGAGACCGCCGCCGCGCTGGTCACCGGCGAGCGGGTGATCCTCGCCCAGCGCATCGCCTCGCAGGACGACGCGCACCGCCCCTATGGCGGCGTCGTGCCCGAGATCGCGGCGCGCGCCCATGCCGAGCGGCTGGCCCCCCTGATCGCGGCGACGCTGGCCGATGCCGGGATGACGCTCGACCAGGTCGACGCCATTGCCGCCACCGCTGGCCCCGGCCTGATCGGCGGCGTGATGGTCGGCCTCGTCACCGCCAAGGCGCTGGCGATGGCCGCCGACAAGCCGCTGATCGCGGTCAATCACCTCGAAGGCCACGCGCTTTCGCCGCGCCTGGCCGACGCCAGCCTCGACTATCCGTACCTGCTGCTGCTGGTCTCGGGCGGGCACTGCCAGATCCTGCTGGTCGAGGGTGTCGGCGCGTTCCGCCGCCTTGCCACCACCATCGACGACGCGCTGGGCGAGGCGTTCGACAAGTCCGCCAAAGTGCTCGGCCTCGGCTATCCCGGCGGCCCCGCGCTCGAACGGCTGGCGCTGGAGGGCGACGCGAAGAAAGTGCGCCTGCCGCGCCCGCTCAAGGGGTCGGACGAGCCGCATTTCTCCTTCGCCGGGCTCAAGAGCGCGGTCCTGCGCGCCAAGCAGTCGGGCGAACATACCGACGCCGACATCGCCGCCTCGTTCCAGCAGGCCGCGATCGACTGCCTGGTCGACCGGCTGCACGGGGCCTTCACCAAGGCCGGGCCGGTCAACGCGCTGGTCGTCGCGGGCGGCGTGGCGGCGAACAAGGCGATCCGCGGCGCGCTCGAAGCATTGGCCGCGAAGCAGGGCCTGCCGTTCATCGCACCGCCATTGGCGCTGTGTACCGACAATGCCGCGATGATCGCCTGGGCCGGGATGGAGCGGCTGGAGCGCGGGCAGTCGGACCCGCTCGACGTGGCGGCCCGCCCGCGCTGGCCGCTCGATCCCGAGGCCGAGGTCGTTCGCGGAGCGGGAGTGAAGGCATGAGTGGGGCAAAAGTCGGGGTGATCGGCGCGGGGGCATGGGGCACCGCGCTGGCGCAGGCGCTTGCAGGAGACGGCAGCGATGTCCTGCTCTGGGCGCGCGAGAGCGAACTGGTCGAGGAGATCAACCGCGATCGCCGCAACGGCCTCTACCTGCCCAGCGCCGCACTGGCGCCGACGATCCGTGCCACCAGCGACCTGGGCGAACTGGCCGCGCTGCCGGTGCTGCTGGTCGTGGTGCCCGCGCAGTTCCTCAGCGGCGTCATTTCCGGTCTGCCCGAAGGCACGCGCGACCTGGTGCTCTGCGCCAAGGGCATCGAGGCGGGCACCGGGCGCCTGATGGCCGACGTCGCCGCGCAGGCCTGCCCGCCCGAGCGGCTGGCGGTGCTGTCCGGCCCGACGTTCGCGCACGAAGTCGCCGCCGGGCTGCCCACCGCCGTCACGCTCGCCTGCGGGGGCGGGCGGCAGCAGTGGGAGCGCCTGTCGCCGCTGCTCGCCCGGCCGATGCTGCGGCCCTATTATTCCGACGATGTGGTCGGCGCCGAGATCGGCGGCGCGGTCAAGAACGTGCTCGCCATCGCCTGCGGCGTGGTCGAGGGGCTGAACCTCGGCCAGAACGCCCGCGCCGCGCTCATCGCGCGCGGTTATGCCGAGATGCTGCGCTTCGGCCTCGCCCGCGGAGCCCGTGCGGAGACGCTGGCGGGCCTGTGCGGGCTCGGCGACCTCGTGCTCACCTGTTCTTCCACTTCCAGCCGCAACTTCTCGCTCGGCCTCGCGCTCGGGCAGGGGCTGACCGCCGCCGAGGCGCTGGTCGGCAAGAACAGCGTCGCCGAGGGCGCGGCGACTGCCCCGGTGCTGGCCGACCTCGCCCGCCGCGACGGCATCCAGATGCCGATCGTCGAGGCTGTCGCGCGGCTGCTGGCGGGCGATGCCCCGGCCTCCGCCGTGGTCAGCGACCTTCTCGCCCGGCCTTTGCGCGCCGAACAGGAGCCCGCTGTTTGAGCGACGCCGTCACGCCGAGAGACCAGGCCACCCGCGAGGAGCGCCAGCACGACGATATCGCCGCCCTTGCCAAGGGTGGGCGCACCAACCTGTTCGGCTTCTTCCTGCGCCTCGCCGCGCGCATCCCGTTCCTGTTCATCGCTGGGCGCGCCGCCGCCTATGGCCCGGCCGCGCTCGGCCGTTTCGCCTCGGCGCTGGTGCTGATCGAGCTGACCTCGATGCTCTGCACGATGGGCGAGAAGCGCGGCCTCGCGCAGCGCCTGTCGGAGACCGAGGGGCAGGTCCACCCCGCCAACGTCATCGCCGACGGCATGGTCCTCGCCGTCATCACCAGCTTCTCGGCGGCGGCGTTCTTCTGGTTCGTGCCGGTGCTGCTGTTCCCCGGCGGCCACTACACCTGGATCGACCGGCTGATGGTGCTCGCCCTCCCGGCGATGACGATGACCGAGATCTGGCTCGCCGCGCTGGCCTACCGCCTGCGGGTGACGCCGACGGTCTGGTCGCGCGCCATCGTCGAGCCGTGGACGATCTCGATCATGGCAGGCGCGATGATCTGGCTGGCGCCCGAAAGCGGCCTGTCGATCGCCTACATCGCCTCGATCTACGCCGCCGCCCTGACCGCGTTCATCCCCTTCTTCCGCGAATACGGCGTGCCGCGCGGCTGGCGTCCGCGCCCCAGGGGCATGCGCAAGCTGGCGTGGCACTCGCTGCCGATCGCGCTGGCCGACGCCATAGAATGGGGCACCCGGCGCGTCGATATCTTCCTGCTCGGCTTCCTCGCCCCCCCGGCGGCGGTGGGCATCTACTACGCCGCGCAGCAGGTCGCGAGCCTGCCGCAGAAGCTCAAGACCAGCTTCGAGCCCGTGCTCGGCCCCGTCATCACCCGTAACCTCAAGGAAGGCGACTACGGCGCGATCGCGCGGCAGGTATGCCAGGTCGGCTTCTGGATCACCGCCTCGCAGGCCGGCATCGCGCTGGCGCTCGGCATCCCGGGGGCAGGCGTGATGGGCCTCGTGGGCCGCGAGTTCGTCGCCGGGACCGGGGCGCTGGCGTTCCTGCTTGCCGCCGAAGTCGTCGCCGCCACCGCCGTGGTGAGCGAGGCGGCGCTGGTCTACGTCGCCCGCGTCCAGAACCTCGTGGTCTCCGTGGCGACGATCGTGCTCCAGGCGGCGCTGACGCTGGGCGGCATCCTGCTGATGCAGCGGCTGGGCTACAACTCGCTGTTCCAGGCCGCCGCCGCCGCGATCGCGCTGATGGTCTCGCTGGGGCTCGCCTCGATCGTCAAGTCGATCATGCTCTCGCGCATCCTCGGCCAGCCGATCAACAACTGGCGCTGGGCGCTGGTCTGGGCCGCCGCGCCGGCGGTTGTGATCGGTTTCCTCACCCACCGCTTCCTGCCCGAATGGGCCGCGCTCTCGCTCGGGATCCCGGCGATCCTGGGGTCCTACTTCCTGGTGATCTGGAAGAAGGCGTTCGGCCCCGAGGACCGCCGCTTGTTCCAGAAGGCCAAACCCGCGTAAAACCCGGCCGGCGCGGGCTGACAGGCGGCCGGCAAGTCTCTAGGCTGGCTTCATGAATCCCCGCCGCGCCTCCATGATTGTCGCCGGAGCGGCGCTGTGCGTCGTGATGTCGTTTGCCGTCACGCGCGCGCGGGGCAGCGTCTTCATCGCCGACCTGCGCGGCAAGGCGCTGGCCGCGCGCGATGTCGCTGGAGGCAACGGCGTGACCCTCGCCTTCCGCGACCGCTATGGCTGGCTGACCCGTCACCCCGTGCTGTCGGGCGGCAAGGGGCTCGATCCCGCCACCCGCACCCGTGTCGCCGCCGCCGTCTCCGACGTGCCCGGCATCGGCGGGGTGAGCTGGGCGGGGGAAAGCGATGCGCAGGCGTCCTCGGCGCATTGCCAGGACGACGTCGAGCGCATCCTCGAGACCCGCACCATCCGCTTCGGCGAGGCCAGCACCCGGCTCGACCCCAGCAGCGACCGCCTGCTCGACGAGGTGGCCCGCGCCCTGCGGCCCTGCGTGGGCAGCCTCATCGCCGTCACCGGGCATACCGACGCGGGCGGCATTCCCACGGTCAACGTCGCGCTCTCGCTGGCGCGGGCCGAAGCGGTGCGTTCGGCGCTGGTGGCGCGCGGAATCCCCTCGGATGGCCTGCGCGCCGCCGGGCTCGGCGCGGCGAAGCCGGTCGAAGGGCTCGACCCGCGCGACCCCGCCAACCGCCGCATCGAGTTCTCGGTGATCTTCTCGGCGCCCGTCAAGCCCACGCCGATCGATACGCCGGGGCCGGAATGAGCATGCTGGAGACTAGGAAAGGACCCCGCCTTGCCGCTATGGCTTGAGATGGCCGTCTCGGTGCTGCTGACCTACGGGGTCGGCTTCGGCATCGGCTGGCTCCTGTGGAACCGGAAAGGGTGAATTCGTGCTCCAAATGATCGAGGCCAACTGGCTGATCTTCATCGCCGCGCTGCTGGTCGGCATCGCCGTCGCGTACTGGGTCTTCGTCCACGGCTCGAAGCCGGCGCGGCGCGAGGCGCGGCCCGACGTGCTCGACGAAGGCGCCGCGCCCGCGCAGCGCAACCAGGCGCTGATCGATTCGGCGCCGGCCGCGAAATTCGAGGCGCCCGTCCACCTCGACCCGCCGCCGATGGCAGGGGTCATGGCGGGCATCGGCGAAGTGATCGCCGTCGCCGCGCAGGAGGAAGCCGACGAGGCGCAGGCGCACAAGGCGGCGCCGGAGATCGCGCCCGAGGTTTCCGATGCGCCGGAGCCGCCGCAGACCATCGCCGCCGAGCCGGACCTCACGCCCGCGCCTCCCGCCCCGCCGATCGCCGAGACGCCGGACGGCGAGGTCGCGGCGGACGACCTGCGCAAGATCAAGGGCCTCGGCCCCAAGATGCTGACGGTGCTCCATGCGCTGGGCATCACCCGCTACGCCCAGATCGCTGCCTGGACCGATGCCGACCTCGACCAGCTCGACGCCCGTCTCGGCGCCTTCGCCGGCCGCCCCCGCCGCGACAACTGGGTCGAGCAGGCGAAGCTGCTGTCGAGCGGCGATACCGGCGCCTACGAGACGAAGTTCGGCAAGCTCTGACCGTGCCGTGAAACAGCGGGGTCCCCGCCTTCGCGGGGACGACGGTGAATTTGGATCGCGGCAGAACTGTCGAAACCAAACATCGTCGTCCCCGCGAAGGCGGGGACCACGCTCCTTCCTTCCTTCCTTCCTTCCTTCCGCTCCTACCGGCTCGCCATCTCCACGACGGCGCGCGCGATGGAGACCAGTTCGGCCTCGCGGTTGACGCCGGCCTTCTGGAAGATGGTGCGCAGCTGACTGGCCACTGTCTGGGCGCTGACGCCGCGCATCCTGGCAATCTCCCGCCGTGAGTGACCCTGGGCGAGGAGGGCGACGATCTCCCCCTCCGCGCGGGTCAGGCGCAGCGCGGCGGCGAGGCGTCGGCCCTGTTCTCCCGAAAAGCCGAGCGGGGTCTTGAGAGTGACGATCACGCTGGGCGCGAAGCCGAAGTTCCAGTCCTGCCGGGGCAGCGCGCAGATTTCGACCAGCAGGGGCCCGCGCGGCGATTGCAGCCAGGTTTCCGAGGGCATCGCCTCCCGGCTGGCGAGCGCCATGCCGATGCGCAGCTGCAGCGCGCGGTCGAGGTCCGTCCGGGCCATGCGCAGCATGCCGGAGCGCACCTGCATCGTCTCCGGTCCCAGCAGGTCCTGCGCCGCCCCGGTCACCGCGCAGACCCGCCCGGCCGCGTCGAGCAGCACCGCGGCCGTGCGCAGCGCATCGAGCGATCCGCGCAGGAGGTCCGCGCCCTGGTGCTCGATCGCCTGCTGCAACCGGATCGCCGCCATGACCTGCGGAGCCGCATCGCGCAGGGCGCGGCGCTGCTCTTCCGTGGTACGCCCGTCGCTGGCGGAATGGAGCGCGGCGAGGCCGAAGAACGCTCCGGGCCGGTCCGACAGCTTCAGCTGCGCGCCATGCTCCGCGTCCCAGCGGCGGACATGCTCGATGTAGATGTCGTTGGTCGCAGCGGCGCGGACTTCGTCGTAGTGCTTTTCCCAGGCCAGCTGGTAAGGCGCGCCCGATGCGGCGACGCGATAGTTCACCTCGGGCCGGTGGCCCCCGATCGCCACGAAGTCGTCCACGTAGCCGTCGTCGAGGTCGGTCACCCAGTTGAACAGCGTGTGGCCGTCGCCGATGGCGATGAGCTGCGCGCGCGACGATCCGGTGGCGCTCGCGAGTGCCTTGAGTGCGCCGTCCCAGCCGGCCTGCTCGAACGGGGCGCGGGCAAACAGCGCCCCCAGTTCATCGACTCGAATGGACCTGTCCCCCGACTGCGACCCGAGTCCTCAATTTGAACCGCGCGCCACCGTTGCGCAAGCGGCTGAAAAACGGCGGTCTCCATTCAGGACATACCACGATCATGGTATGTAATGCGGCGCGGTTTGAAGCATCACATCGTTGCGACCCGAAGGATCGGCTTGACGCCTTTCTGGAGAACTTGCCCGGAACCTGTCCGCAGGCTTCCGGGCATTTTTTGGTCAGGCGCAAAGCCGACGGAGACGTAAGTCATGCGGCGCGCGGTGTGATGCGCTCCAAGTCGCCTTCGATAGCGCGCCGGGCGCCTCGCAGCTCGTATTGGTCCTGGAGGCGCAGGAAAAAGCCTTCCGACATCCGGAAATAACGACAGAGCCGCAGGTCCAGTTCGCCGTCGATTCGCGCTGAACCGTCGATCAGGGCTTCCAACCGTTGAGGTGGCACGGAAATGGTGGCTGCCAGAGCGACCGCATCGACGCCAAGCGGCTCCATGAATTCCGACCACAGCAGTTCCCCCGCATGCGGGTTGTGCAGCCAGTCTTCGTCAGTGGTAGTCGACGATTTCGACATCGTGTGCGTGTCCGTCCTTCCATACAAACCATATGCGCCATTGCCTGTTGATGGCAACGGAATGTTGGCCGGCACGGTTTCCCGTAAGCGTGTGCAGCCGGTTTCCCGGCGGGCTTTTCATATCGTCAAGCGTTTCAGCGGCATCAAGCAACGCGAGCTTCGCAAGAGCGCGGTGCTGTACATCGGGTGGCAGTTTCGAACTGCGGCGCCCAAGCCAATCTGTTCGGACAACTTGTCCCTGAAACTACCGATCATCCCAACTTCACCTGCGCCGCCATGGCGATGGAATGAAGTTAGATTTTGGTAATCGGCAGCTCTACGGACGCAATGTGGACAGGCAGCGGGCCATTCTACTTCCCGAACTTCCTTTGCGTCTTCCCGTACCGCATCTTCCTCGTCCCCGGCTTGCCTTCGTTCGAGCGGCCGACCTTGGGCGCCTTGTGCTCGGCCTCGGGCAGGCCGAGTTCGGTCGCTTCCAGCCGCCGGATCTCGTCGCGCAGCCGGCCGGCTTCCTCGAACTCGAGGTCGGCGGCGGCGTTGCGCATGCGCTTTTCGAGGTCTTCGATGTAGCCGCGCAGGTTGTGGCCGACGAGGTTGTTGTGGGCGTCGTCGCCGATGTCGATGATGACGCCGTCGCGGCTGGCGGTGTCGGCGACGATGTCGGCGATGCGGCGCTTGATCGACTGCGGGGTGATGCCGTTGTCGAGGTTGAACTGCTCCTGCCGGGTGCGGCGGCGGTCGGTCTCGGCGATCGCGCGCTCCATCGAGCCGGTCATGCGGTCGGCGTAAAGGATCACCCGCCCGTCGACGTTGCGCGCGGCGCGGCCGATGGTCTGGATCAGCGAGGTTTCCGAGCGCAGGAAGCCTTCCTTGTCGGCGTCGAGGATGGCCACCAATCCGCACTCGGGAATGTCGAGCCCCTCGCGCAGCAGGTTGATGCCGATCAGCACGTCGTAGACGCCCATGCGCAGGTCGCGGATCAGCTCGATGCGCTCGAGCGTCTCGACGTCCGAGTGCATGTAGCGCACGCGCACGCCGGCCTCGTGCATGAACTCGGTCAGGTCCTCGGCCATGCGCTTGGTGAGGGTGGTGACGAGCGTACGATAACCCTGGGCGGCGACCGCCTTGCACTCGACGATGCAGTCCTGCACCTGGTCCTCGACCGGGCGGATCTCCACCGGCGGGTCGATCAGGCCGGTCGGGCGGATGACCTGCTCGGCGAAGACGCCGCCGGTCTGTTCCATCTCCCAGTTGCCCGGCGTGGCCGAGACCGCGAACGTCTGCGGGCGCATCGCGTCCCACTCGTTGAAGCGCAGCGGGCGATTGTCGATGCAGCTGGGCAGGCGGAAGCCGTATTCGGCGAGCGTGATCTTGCGGCGGTGATCGCCCTTCGACATCGCGCCGATCTGCGGCACCGTCTGGTGGCTCTCGTCGACGAACAGCAGGGCATTGTCGGGCAGGTATTCGAAGAGCGTCGGCGGCGGCTCGCCGGGGATGCGTCCGGTGAGGAAGCGGCTGTAGTTCTCGATGCCGTTGCACGATCCGGTGGCGGCGATCATCTCGAGGTCGAAGTTGGTGCGCTGTTCGAGCCGCTGCGCCTCCAGCAGCTTGCCCTCGATCTCCAGTTCCTTCAGCCGCTCGGTCAGCTCGAAGCGGATGGCCTCGCTCGCCTGCCGCATGGTCGGGCCGGGGGTGACGTAGTGCGAGTTGGCGTAGACGCGGATCTTCTCCAGGCTCGCGCCCTTCTTGCCAGTCAGCGGGTCGAACTCGGAGATCGATTCGATCTCGTCGCCGAAGAAGCTGATGCGCCAGGCGATGTCCTCGAGGTGCGAGGGGAACAGCTCAAGGCTGTCTCCCCGCACGCGGAAGTTGCCGCGCGCGAAGGCGACGTCGTTGCGCTTGTACTGCAGCGCCACGAGCTTGCGGATGATCTCGGTCTGGTCCTGGCTCTTGCCGACTTCCAGGTCGAAGATCATCGCCGAATAGGTCTCGACCGAGCCGATGCCGTAGAGGCACGAGACCGAGGCGACGATAATGACGTCGTCGCGCTCCAGCAGCGCGCGGGTGGCCGAATGGCGCATCCGGTCGATCGCCTCGTTCACCGAGCTTTCCTTCTCGATGTAGGTGTCCGACCGGGGCACGTAGGCCTCGGGCTGGTAGTAGTCGTAGTAGGAGACGAAATACTCGACCGCGTTGTCCGGGAAGAAGTCGCGGAACTCGGCGTAGAGCTGGGCGGCGAGGATCTTGTTGGGGGCGAGCACGAGCGCGGGGCGCTGCAGCTGCTCGATCACCTTGGCCATCGTGAAGGTCTTGCCCGAGCCGGTGACGCCCAGCAGCACCTGCGTCTTTTCCCCGTCCAGCGCGGCGCTGGTCAGCTCGGCGATGGCGGTGGGCTGGTCGCCGGCGGGCTCGTAGTCGGAGGCGATGCGGAAGGGCCGGCCGGGCATCGACTTGTCGGGGCGCTGCGGCTTGTGGGGAACGAAGTTGTCCGAAGTGTCGGGTTCTTCGAGGCCGCGACGGATGATGATCTCTGCCATGCAGGAACATATGGGGTATGTGCGCGGCCGCGGCAACAGGGCGTGGGCGTAAAGCGTTGACCTGCGGGCGGCACGGTGCCAGCCCTTCGGCCATGGCTACGAACGAGAAGGTTGGCGCGATGACGGGCAGGATCAGGATCACGGCCATGGTTGGCATCGCGGCTCTGGCGCTGGCGGGCTGCGGTTCGAAGGATGACGCCGGGGCCGGCGCGCCCAAGTCGACCGCAGAGGTCAAGCGGGAAGCGGCGAAGCTCATCCGGCCCGAGCCCGGCGAATACCGGCAGGTCATGGAGATCACCAAGCTCGAAGTGCCCGGCATGACTGCCCAGGCGGCCGAGCAGATGAAGGCGGCGATGAAGGCCGTGCAGGAAGGGACGTTCTGCCTCAGCAAGACCGACGCCGACCGCGGCTTCAAGGACATGTTCAACGACGTCGGCAAGGGCAACCAGTGCGCCTATTCGAAATTCGACGTTGATGGCGGCACGCTCGATGCCCAGATGGAATGCCAGTCCCAGCAGCAGGGCAAGGCGACGATGAAGATGAACGGCACCGTGGCGCAGGACGGCTCTGACATCACCGTGGCCATGGACACCACCGGAGGCCCGCCGCCGATGGGGACGATGAAGATGACGATGCACATGACCACCAAGCGCCTTGGCGAGTGCAAGGGCTCCTGACGAAAGCGAAGCGCGAAGGCCGATGGACCCGCTGAACGACGATCAGGAACGGCTTCCAGGTCCCTCGCAGGAGGCGCTGGCATCTCTGCGCGATGCGATCGCGCGGCGCGCGGCCTTTGCGCGCGAACCGCATCCGGAAGGGGTGAGCAAGCCCCCGCTCGAACTGATGTGGGCGGAATTGCGCTCGCTCTACCGCCGGGCGCACCGGGGGCAGGTGGTGCGCCCGGCGGCGCGGCCCATGCCGGTGATGCTGCTGCCGGGCTTCGGCTCGCACCCGCGCCGGATGCAGCCGATGGCCGACGCGCTCGCGGCGGCCGGGCACCATGTCCAAGACTGGGGGCTGGGTTTCAACTTCGGGCCGAACGAGCGCAACTTCTCCTACCTGATGCGCCGCGTCGCGGTGATCGCGCGCGAGAACTGGTCGCCGGTCGCGCTCGTCGGCTGGAGTCTCGGCGGTCTGTTCGCGCGAGAGATCGCGCGGCGCGAACCCGCGATGGTGGCGAAAGTCATTACCATGGGCACGCCCTTCTCGGGCGACCCGCGCGCCAACAATGCATGGAAGGCGTACCAGATGGTGACCGGTCACTCGGTCGACGCGCCGCCGATCGACTGCGATTTCTCGGTCAAGCCGGGGGTGCCGACCGTGGCGCTGTGGAGCCCGCGCGACGGTATCATCCAGCCCCGCGCCGCCGCCGGCTGGCCGCATGAGCGCGACCGCGCGGTGTCGATCCGCTGCAGCCACCTCGACTTTTCGAGCGCGCCCAAGGTGGTGGCCGAAGTGCTGCGCCAGCTCGATATCCGGGAATGACGGCGGGCGGTCCGCCGCCATTGGGCCGCGGCCGTGCGATCAGTCCCGCAGCGATTCGATTTCGCGTGCCAGGTCGCTGCCGCGCTTTTCGTCGGTGGCGATGCGTTCGAGCACGATGATGCGCTTGCGCATGGCCTCGACCTCGCGCTCCAGTTCGTGTTCGCGCGCGGTGTGGTCGTAGCCTTCGGCATTCGCGGTCCGACGGTCCCCGAGCGCGCGGTAGCGCTGGGCTTTCAGCCAGGTCACGCATCCGATCGCGAAGAGCACGACGACGGCAGTCCAGAAGCTCATTGCGTAGTCACCTCCGATACGCGGCCCGTGTCGCGCAAAGCCTCGATCTGGAGGGCTATGTCGTGACCGCTGCCGCCATCCGTAATGATCCTTTCGAGCACGCGCACGCGATTTTCCAGTTCGCCGTTGTGGCTTGCGTACTGCGCCGCCTTCTCGGCGGTGGCGCCGAGAGTGATCTCCAGCTTGCGCTCGAGGAAGGCGAGGCGGCGCTGGTACATCTGCGACACGATCGCGAAGGCCGCGAGCATGGCCAGCAGGATCGCCGTCAGGCCCATGAAGTCTCCGAAGTCCATCAGGGGGTGATCTCTCTCGAGGCATCGCGCAGATTCTCGATCTGCGCGGCCGTGGCGTATCCGGTATCGGTGACGATGGTTTCCAGCGTGGCGGTGCGCCCCTCCAGCGCCTCGACCCGCCTGCGCAGCGCCGCGTTCTCCTCGGCAAGGCGCACCGCCGCGGCGAGGTCGGGGCGTTCGGTCTTGCCGCTCCACTCGTCTTCCAGCGCGTAGCCGTGGCGCGCCCGGATCCAGTTGTTGACCAGCCAGCCGCCCGTGGAGATGGCGATGATGGCAATCACGAATTCGGGGCCGGCCCAGTTCATCGTCCGCTCCTCAGTTGACCGCCGCGTCGGGTCCGGACACGCGCGCCGGCTCGGCCTGGCGCGCATCGCGCAGGGCTTCGATCTGGAAGGCGATGTCCTGGGCCCCGCCGGCTTCGGTGACGATCCGTTCGAGCACGCGCATGCGCTTTTCGAGGTCGGCGTTCTGCGCGGCAAGGCCGATCTCGCGCGGGGTGGGGACGGCGCTCACCTGCCCGGCGGCGATCTCCATCTTCCGCTCGAGGAAGGCGAGCCGCTGCTTGTAGGTGCCCGCGAGGATCGAGACGACCGCCACCACGGTGCCCATCACGGCGGCAAGCCCGGCGAAGGCGTCCCAGTTCATGAGTGGGCGGTCACGGGCTTGCGGGCCTCGACGTCCCGCTGGTCGCGCAGGGCCTCGATCTGCAGGGCGGTGTCGTAGCCGCCGTCGGTGATGATGCGTTCCAGCACGCGCACCCGCTCCTCCAGCTCGCGCGAGTGCGAGGCGTATTGCGCGGCCTTTTCGGCGGTCGCCTCGATCTGCAGTTCGGCGAGCTTGCGCTGGTGCTTGGTCCAGATCGCGAACCCGCCCATGATGAACGGTGCGAGCGGGATTAGCAGCGCCAGATTTCCCGTGTCCATGTCTTGTCCCTGTTTCCCGGATGCGCGTTCAGCGCAGAGAGTCGATCTCGGCTGCGAGGCGCGAGTTGCTGTTCAAGTAGTGCGCTTCCATGTCGGCGATCCGGCGGTCCATGTCGGAAATGTCGGTGCGCAGGCGGGGCGAAGACGACGACAGGGCGCTGGGCGAGGAGAGGCCCTTCCTTGCGCGGCGGCGTTCCAGACGGCGCAGCAGCCGCATTTCCTCCTCCTCGCTGTAGAGCCCCATCGGGCGCTTGTCCGCGAGGACGGCGACGGCAATGTAGATCGGCAGCACGATGGGCGATCCGAACACCAGCAGCAGCACTGCCGCGAGGCGGACCCACAGGGCGTCCACGCCCGTGTAGTCGGCGATGCCCGAACATACGCCGGCAAGCTTGGCGTTCGGCTTGTCGAGATAGAAATGTCCGCGTGACACTGGTTTTCCCTTTCCCTGGATGACGCGCTTTACTCTTGGGGCGAAGTCTTGGCGGCCTGGTCGTCCATGGCGCGCTTCATCTCGGCCAGTTCGGCATCGATCGTGTCGCCATCCGCGAGCGCGGCGATTTCCTCGGCGAGCGTCGGCTGGCGGTGGTCGGAGAGGCTCATCGCCTCGGCGCGGCCTTCCGCGTAGTCCACGCGCCGCTCGAGCTGGTCGAACCGGGCCATCGCCTCGTCGACACGCTCGCTCGACAGCAAGGTGCGCAGTTTGACGCGATTCTCGGCGCTCTGCAACCGTGCAGCGATGGACGACTGGCGGCTGCGGGCTTCGCGCAGGCGCGTCTGCAGCTTCTCGATGTCGGCCTCGTAGGCGCGCAGGGCATCGTCGAGCACCATGATCTCGGCGGCGAGCTGCTCGCCCATGTCGGCGGCCTTCTTGCGCTCCATCAGCGCGGCGCGGGCGAGGTCCTCGCGGCCCTTGCTGAGCGCGAGCTGCGCCTTGTCGGCCCAGTCCGCCTGCAGCTTGTCGAGCTTGGCGACGTGGCGGCGCAGTTCCTTCTGGTCCGCGATCGTGCGGGCGCTGCTGGTGCGCACCTCGACCAGCGTCTCCTCCATCTCGAGAATGATGAGACGGATCATCTTCGCCGGGTCCTCGGCCTTGTCGAGAAGGTCGTTGAAGTTGGCGGCGACGATGTCGCGGGTGCGGGAGAAGATGCCCATGGCGGTGGTTCCTCGTGCGAAATACTTGGGCGAGGGACGGGCCGCAAAGCCGGCGTCCTGGAAGGTGTCGTAGCGGTAGGCACGGGCCTGGCCCGCATGCGGGTTCTGGAGCACTTCGATTTCCGCGTCGAGCCTGCTCATGCCAGCGGCGCTCCGCAGGCGTGGCTCTTCACCGGCGCAGCATAGGCCTTCGCCGGGCCGAACTGGTCGGCCATCACGTAGAGGTTGAACGCGCCCATCGCCAGGAGGCTGGCGATGATCGCCCAGTCCAGCCTGGTGCGCGCCAAGGTGGACCGCACAGGGACGGAGCGGGCCGGTGCGGGGCGCTGGTGGGGTGCGGTGCTGGCGGTGCTCGACGGCATGGCGTGTGTCCTTGGTGTGAACGTACTTGACGAGGCTATCGCAACGACCGTGCCAAACCGCGCCAAGGGCGGAAATGCGCGATTTTCACAGCTCCGTCGGTTCCGCCGCCAAAATTAATTGCCAATGAACGGGAAATTTCGCTAAATATTGGGAATGGAGCGCGACCATCAGTTCATCGGCCAGTCCACCGCCTTCCTCGATGCGGTCGAGCGCGCCAGTCAGGCCGCCGCCGTGCGCCGCCCGGTGCTGGTCATCGGTGAGCGCGGGACCGGCAAGGAGTTGATCGCCCAGCGCCTCCACCACCTGTCCCCGCGCTGGGGCGAGCCGCTGGTCACGCTCAACTGCGCCGCGCTGCCCGAGACGCTGATCGAGGCGGAACTGTTCGGCCACGAGGCGGGCGCCTTCACCGGCGCCACCCGCGCCCGCGCCGGCCGCTTCGAGGAGGCGGACCGCGGGACGCTGTTCCTCGACGAACTCGGCAACCTGTCGATGGGCGCTCAGGAGCGCCTGCTGCGCGCGGTCGAGTACGGCGAGGTCGTGCGCATCGGCTCCTCGCGTCCGCTGACGGTCGACGTGCGCATCGTCGCCGCCACCAACGCCGACCTGCCGCGCATGGCCGAAGAGGGCCTGTTCCGCGCCGACCTGCTCGACCGCCTGAGCTTCGAGGTCATCACCCTGCCGCCGCTGCGCGCCCGCGAAGGCGACGTCGTCGAACTCGCCGACTATTACGGCCGCCGCATGGCGAGCGAGCTGGAATGGGACCGCTGGCCGGGGTTCTCGGACGCCGCGATGGCGGTGCTGGAGGCCTACGAGTGGCCCGGCAACGTGCGCGAACTGCGCAACGTGGTCGAGCGCGCCGTCTACCGCTGGGGCGACGAGAACGGGCCCATCGGTGAGGTGGTGTTCGACCCCTTCGCGAGCCCCTGGGTCACCCGCGCGGCCGCCGAGCCTGCGGAGCGCCCGTCACCGCATCCTGCTGTCCAGCCCGAAGCACCGGACACCCCGACCTCCCTGCGCGCCGCCGTCGAAGCCCACGAACGGGGCTTGCTGCTGGCGACGCTGGAACAGCTGCGCTGGAACCAGCGCAAGGTGGCCAGCGCGCTGGGCCTGACCTATGACCAGTTGCGGCACTGCCTGAAGAAGCACGGGCTGCATCAGGGACGTGGGTGAATGCAGCATAATCCCCTCAACCACCCCCTTGCCTTTTTCCAGAATCGCGCCTATCTGGCCCTCATCCCGACATGGTGAAACAAGGTTGGGCTGGCGCCGGGAAGGGGCCGGCGCGAAACCGCGTTGTCATACATGCGCTGATCTGGAGTTCCATTTGGTCGATATCGCACGCCTTACCGAAGTGATCGAACCGGAGGTCAAGGCCCTGGGCTTCGATCTCGTGCGCGTGCGCGTCTTCGGCAAGAGCGAGGTCGGCGACGACGAGATCGCGCTGCAGATCATGGCCGAGAACCCGGCCACCGGCCAGCTCGTGCTCGACGACTGCGCGGCGCTCTCGCACCGCATTTCCGACCGGATGGACGTGCTGGAAGCCGCCGGCGAGACGCTGATCGAGGAGGCCTACCGGCTCGAGGTCAGCTCGCCGGGCATCGACCGTCCGCTGACGCGCCCCAAGGATTACGCCAGGTGGGGCGGCCACGAGGTCAAGATCAACCTCGTCGAGCCCATCGAAGGCAACCGCAAGGGCCTCCACGGCGACCTCGTCGGTATCGAAGGCGAAGCGGGCGCCGAAGTGGTCACGGTCGCGGACAAGAAGTCCGGCACCGTCAGCTTCCCGCTGGACAACATTCTCTCGGCTCGGCTCATCCTCACGGACAAGCTGATCGCAGCAAGCCGCCCGCTGGACACCAGCGGTGCAGACGACATTCTTGAGGAACAGGAAGACTAAGCCATGGCCAGTGCGATTTCCGCCAACCGCGCCGAGCTGATCGCGATCGCGAACTCCGTTGCTTCCGAGAAGATGATCGACAAGTCGATCGTCATCGAGGCGATGGAAGAAGCGATCCAGAAGTCGGCCCGCAACCGTTACGGCGCCGAGAACGACATCCGCGCGAAGCTCGATCCGCGCACCGGCGACCTGCGCCTGTGGCGCGTCGTCGAGGTCGTCGAGGAAGTCGAGGACTACTTCAAGCAGGTCGACCTCAAGCAGGCCGAGAAGCTCCAGAAGGGCGCGGCCCTGGGCGACTTCATCGTCGACCCGCTGCCCCCGGTGGACCTCGGCCGCATCGACGCGCAGTCGGCCAAGCAGGTGATCTTCCAGAAGGTCCGCGATGCCGAGCGTGACCGCCAGTACGAGGAATTCAAGGACCGCGCCGGCGAAGTCATCACCGGCGTGATCAAGTCGGTCGAGTTCGGCCACGTGATCGTCAACCTCGGCCGCGCCGAGGGCGTGATCCGCCGCGACCAGCAGATCCCGCGCGAGGCCGCCCGCGTCGGCGAGCGCGTGCGCGCCATCGTGCTGCGCGTCGAGCGCCAGAACCGTGGGCCCCAGATCTTCCTCAGCCGCGCGCACCCGGACTTCATGAAGAAGCTGTTCGCGCAGGAAGTGCCCGAAATCTACGACGGCGTCATCGAGATCAAGGCGGCCGCCCGTGACCCGGGCTCGCGCGCCAAGATCGGCGTCATCAGCAACGATCACTCGATTGACCCGGTCGGCGCCTGCGTCGGCATGAAGGGCAGCCGCGTCCAGGCCGTCGTGCAGGAACTGCAGGGCGAGAAGATCGACATCATTCCCTGGAGCGAGGACACCGCGACCTTCGTCGTCAACGCGCTCCAGCCCGCGACCGTCAGCCGTGTCGTCATCGACGAGGAAGAGAGCCGCATCGAAGTCGTCGTGCCCGACGACCAGCTGTCGCTGGCGATCGGCCGCCGCGGCCAGAACGTGCGTCTCGCCTCGCAGCTGACCGGCTCGCAGATCGACATCATGACCGAGGCGGAATCCTCGGAGAAGCGCCAGAAGGAATTCACCGAGCGCTCGAAGATGTTCGAGGAAGAACTCGACGTCGACGAGACCCTCTCGCAGCTGCTGGTGGCCGAAGGCTTCAGCGAGCTGGAGGAAGTGGCCTATATCGACATCGCCGAACTGGCCGCGATCGAAGGCTTCGACGAGGAACTCGGCGAGGAACTGCAGAGCCGTGCCCACGAGGCGCTGGAGCGCCGCGAGGACGCGAACCGCGAGGCGCGCCGCGCGCTGGGCGTCGAGGATGCGCTGGCCGAGCTGCCGCACCTCAACGAGGCGATGCTGGTCACGCTGGGCAAGGGCGGCATCAAGACGCTCGACGACCTGGCCGATCTCGCCACCGACGAGCTGATCGCCAAGAAGCGCACCGAGCAGCGTCGCCGCGACGGCACCGTCAACCGCCGCGCCGCGCGCGACGAGGACAAGGGCGGCGTGCTCGGCGAGTACGGCCTGAACGAAGAACAGGGCAACGAAATCATCATGGCCGCGCGCGCCCACTGGTTCGAAGACGAGCCGGTAGCAGAGGAGGCCGCCGATGCGGATTCCTCGCAATGATCGCGTAAGCTCCGACATCGATGGCACGAAGGCGGAGAGGACCTGCATCCTCTCCGGCGGGAAAGCTGCGCGGGACGCATTCGTCCGTCTGGCGATTTCGCCGGACGGCCTCGTGCTCCCGGACGTCCACGCGCGTGCCCCCGGGCGCGGCGCGTGGATCGGCGTTTCTCGCGCAGACCTTGAAAAAGCGATCGCGAAGGGCAAACTTAAGGGAGCACTGGCGCGCGCCTATAAAGGAGCGGCGCTCAGCATTCCCGAAGACCTCGCCGACCGGATCGAGGCCGGGCTCACCCGCTCGATGCTCGACCGGCTGGGTCTTGAACTGAAAGCGGGCAAGCTGCTCATGGGGTCGGACCGGATCGCGCAGAACGCGCGGGAAGGTAAGGTCGAATGGCTGGCCCACGCCGCCGACGCGAGCGAAGACGGCTCGCGCAAGCTCGACCAGGCCTGGCGGGTGGGGTGCGACGAAGAAGGATCGGGTCTGCGGGGCATTCGCTTGCCTCTGGACCGAGAGACGCTGTCTGTGGCATTGGGCCGCGACAACGTCGTTCACCTGGCGCTGAACGACCGTGGATCGGCTCAACGAGTCGAATCGCAGCTACAGCGCCTCCTGCATTTCCAAGGGCAGGTCCCGTGTCGGGATTCCGGCGCGACCGACATGGATGATGGCAACGGAGCGGCACGCGATGCCGCGTCCGTGACGACGAATTGACCGAAGGGCGAAGACGAGAATTATGAGCGAGACCGACAACAAACCGACCCTGGGCCGCAAGCCGCTTGGGCTTAAGCGCTCGGTGGAAGCGGGTGAGGTCAAGCAGACCTTCAGCCACGGCCGCACCAACAAGGTGGTGGTCGAGGTGAAGCGCCGCAAGCTGATCGGCAAGCCCGGTGAAACCGTCGAGGCGGCTCCCGCCCCGGCCGCTGCCGCGCCTGCGCCCGCCCCGGCCGCGCCCGCTCCGCAGCGCCCCGCGCCGCCGCCGGTCGCCAAGCGTCCCGCGCCGTCGAACGAGACGCCGCAGGAGCGCGTCGCGCGCCTCCAGCGCGAGGCCGAGGAAGATCGCCTGTCCGCTCAGGAAGACGCCAACCGCCGCGACCAGGAAGCCCGCCTGCGCGCGATCGAGGACGAGAAGCGCCGCGTCGAGGAAAGCCGCCGCGAGGCCGAAGCCGCCGCTGCGCCCGAAGCACCGGTCGAAGCGCCCGCCGCTCCGTCGGCGCCTGAGCCTGCCGTTGCCGAGAGCGCCGCACCCGTAGCAGAGGCGGCTCCGGTCGCTGCTGCTCCGGAAGCGGCGCCGATCGCCGAAGTGGCTGCAGAAGCGCCCGCGGCAAAGGCCGCCGAACCTGCCCCGGTGGCTGCGGCACCCGCCGCTCCGACGCCGGTTCCGGCTCCGCGCACCTTCACGCCGGTTCCGGCCGCACGCCGCTTCACCCCGGTGGCGCGCCCTGAACCCCGGAAGCCCGAACCCGCTCCCGTCGCCTCGGCCACCGAGACGGCGGCCACCCCTGCAACTGGCGCCAGCGCCGGTACCGGCGGCGGCGCCAAGCGTCCCGATGCCGCCAAGAAGGGCACCGTTGCCCCGCGTCCGGCTCCGCAGCAGGGCGGCGAGCGCGGCAAGGGCGTCGGCGGCGATCGCCGCCAGTCCGGCAAGCTGACCGTCACCCGCGCGCTCAACGACGACGAGGGCGCCCGCGCCCGCTCGCTCGCCGCGCTCAAGCGTGCGCGCGAAAAGGAGCGCCGCGGCAGCTACGGCGGCCGCCAGCAACAGCGCGAGAAGCAGGTCCGCGACGTGATCGTGCCTGACGCGATCACCGTCCAGGAACTCGCCAACCGCATGGCCGAGAAGGGCGCCGACCTCGTCAAGTCGCTGTTCAAGCTGGGCATGATGGTCACCGTCAACCAGACGATCGACCACGACACGGCGGAGTTGCTGGTCGAGGAATTCGGCCACAACATCCAGCGCGTCTCGGAAAGCGATGTCGACATCGACACGACGACCGACGTCGATGCCGAAGAGACGCTCAAGCCGCGTGCGCCGGTGGTCACCATCATGGGCCATGTCGACCACGGCAAGACCAGTCTGCTCGACGCGCTTCGCGGCACCGACGTGGTGCGCGGCGAGGCCGGCGGCATCACCCAGCACATGGGCGCCTACCAGATCAAGACCAAGGGCGGCGACCTCGTCACCTTCCTCGACACCCCGGGCCACGCCGCGTTCACGCAGATGCGCATGCGCGGCGCCAACGTCACGGACATCGTGGTGCTGGTGGTGGCGGCCGACGACGGCATCATGCCGCAGACGGTCGAGGCCATCAATCACACCAAGGCCGCCGGCGTGCCCATGATCGTCGCGATCAACAAGATCGACAAGCCCGAGGCCAATGCCCAGAAGGTGCGTGAGCGCCTGCTCGAGCACTCGATCGTGGTCGAGGAAATGTCCGGTGACGTGCAGGACGTCGAGGTTTCGGCCAAGACCGGCCTCGGCCTCGACAACCTGATCGAGAAGATCCTGCTCCAAGCCGAGCTGATGGAACTCAAGGCCAACCCCGATCGCGAGGCGGAAGCCACCGTGATCGAGGCCAAGCTCGACAAGGGCAAGGGGCCGCTGGCGACCGTGCTGGTCAACCGTGGCACTCTCAAGGTCGGCGACATCCTCGTCGTCGGCACCGAGAGCGGCCGCGTGCGCGCCATGCTCGACGACAAGGGCCGCCAGATCAAGCAGGCCCCGCCTTCGATGCCGGTGGAAGTCCTCGGTCTCGGCGGCGTGCCGATGGCGGGCGACATGCTCACCGTCGTCGACAGCGAGGCGCGTGCCCGCGAGGTCTCGTCCTACCGTCAGGAACAGGCGACCGCCAAGCGCACCGCGACGGCTCCGGCGAACATCGAGACGATGTTCTCGGCGCTTGCCGCCAAGCAGCAGGTCATCGAGTATCCGGTCGTGATCAAGGGCGACGTGCAGGGTTCGGTCGAGGCGATCAACGCCGCACTGAACAACCTGTCGAACGACGAGATCAAGGTCCGCATCCTCAGCTCCGGCGTCGGCGCGATCACCGAGTCCGACGTGACCCTGGCAGCCGCCAGCGGCGCGCCGATCGTGGGCTTCAACGTCCGCCCGAACGCCAAGGCGCGCGAGCAGTTGCAGAAGACCAAGACGCCGATGATGTACTACGACGTCATCTACGAGCTGACGGCGGAAGTCGCCAAGCAGATGGCCGGCATCTGGGGTCCGGAGCGGATCGAAACCGTGGTCGGCCGCGCCGAGGTCAAGCAGGTCTTCCCGGCCGGCAAGAAGGACAAGGCGGCGGGTCTGCTCGTCACCGACGGTTACATCCGCAAGGGCATCAATGCCCGTCTTACGCGCAACGACGTCATCGTCTCGAAGACGCTCATCCAGTCGCTGCGCCGCTTCAAGGACGACGTGGACGAAGTCCGCGCCGGTCTGGAGTGCGGTGTGGTCCTGGCCGACACCAACGACATCAAGCCGGGCGACATGCTCGAAGTGTTCGAGGTCACGGAGCGCGAGCGCACCGTCGGCTGAGGCTCACCGGCCTGAAACAGACCTGCGGCCATCGCCGGGGAAACCTGGCGGTGGCCTTTGTCTTTGTGGGTTCGAGTGTCAGGAATTTAACCGCGGGAATCCATCCGCGCCCGCCTATCCCTTTCCGGTCGCTACCTGCGATGGAAAGGGAGGTGATAACGAATGATGATACAGACAGCAGTGATTCTGGTGATCGGCGCGGCGACCCTGGTGGTCGGCCTCGTCACCTTGATGATCAAGCTCATCGAGCTTGGCCGCAAGTAGCCCGTAAGGGGGCTGGCGCTGCAACGCCAGTCCCCGATATGAGAAGAGCCCGGACGCTGCAACGCCCGGGCTCGGAAGGTGGAACGGATACCACACAACAGTGATACGATGAATTTACACCACTCGACGGAATTTTCAAGATGACCCGCTACTGCGCCTTCTTCGCTTCGATCAACGTCGGCGGCAATCGCCTGACGATGGCGGACCTGCGCTATGCCTTCGAGCGCGAGGAGCTGGAGAACGTCGAGACGGTGGTTGCCAGCGGCAACGTGCTGTTCGATTACGACGATCGCCCGACCGAAGGGCTGGAGGACCTGCTCGCGCACATGATGCTCGAGCGGTTCGATCTCAAGACCTTCGCGGCCGTGCGCAATGCGGGCGAAGTGCGTGTCGCGGTGGAGGACAACCCCTTCACCGGGATGGGGCTGGACCATCAGGTCCACACCCTGTTCCTCGAACGGCAGGCGGAGCAGGCGCCATTCGACAAGCTGGTCGCCGACCATGCCGCCCGTGGGCCGGAGAAGATCGCGATGGGGCCGCGTTCGGTCTATATCGATTACGTGGGCGGCGTGGGCGAGTCCAAGCTGACCAATGCCTTCATCGAGCGCCGGCTGGGCTGCCGGGGCACGGCGCGCAACGTGCGGTCGCTGGCGCGGATTCTCGCCAAGATGTGAAAAGGGCGGCCGCTGGTAAAGCGGGCCGCCCTTGTCCTGCGGGGGAATGCCCGGCTTAGCGGAACATGCCCGCGGTCACCGCCGAAACGATCCCGCTGGTGATGCCGACCAGCAGCAGGTCGTTGCCCGAACGGACATAGTGATAGCCGCGCGGCGGCGCCTTCACATTGCGGTACTTGCGGTAGTCGACCTGCTGGTAGTTGCGCGCGTGGTTGCGGTCGAACCGGTCGCCCTTGCGGAAGGTCTTGTAGGTCGTGGTCTTCTTGGTCACCACTGTCCTGGTCTGGCCATGGCCGTTCTGGTGCGAGGGCTGGGCCATGGCGGGCACGGCGACGAGGGCTGGGGCAAGCAGGGCTGCTGCTGCGAGGGCGGCGGTGAAGGTCTTCATGGGCGACTCCTTTTTATCGTGCGTTTCGATCGGGATAACGCCGGCAGAGGGGGCTGGTGGCGTAATCAATTGTTGCAAATTGTCGCAGTTCACCCACATGGACCCAGCATCATGGCACAGCAGATCACCCCAGAGCAGCACTCCGTCCGCCTCCTGAAGGTGGGCGAGCAGGTGCGCCACGTCATTTCCGAAATCCTCACCCGCCAGCAGGTGCGCGACGCCACCCTGAGCGCACATACGGTCTCCGTGACCGAAGTGCGGATGACGCCGGACCTGCGCGTGGCGAACGTCTACGTGAAGCCCTTGCTGGGCGAGGACGAGGAGATCGTGCTCAAGGCGCTGCGCACGCACACCGCCTATTTCCAGCGCGAGGTGGCGCAGCGGCTGCGACTGAAGTTCGCCGCCAAGGTCCAGTTCCGCGCCGACGAGAGCTTCGACGAGGCAAGCCGCATCGACGCGCTGCTCAACGACCCGCGCGTGAAGCGCGACCTCGAGGGCAAGGCTTCCGACGAAGACTGATCGCGGCGCGCACCGCCGGGACGATCAGCAGAAGGCCGTCTTCCGATTCCCGCACGCTCGGCTACCCTCGACCGCGGGACAAGCGGGAGATCTGCATTGCGCGACATCGTCTTCCTCCATGGCGGCGGGCAGGGGAGCTGGGTCTGGGAGCAGACCATTGGCGCCATCGCCCGTCAGTCCGGCAGCGGCGCGCGCTGTCTGGCGCTCGACGCGCCCGGCTGCGGGGCCAAGCGCGGGGTCGATACCTCCGGATACACCTTCGCCGACACCACCCTCGAACTGGTGGCCGACATTAAGGCGGCGGGCCTTTCCGATGTCATGCTCGTCGGCCATTCGCAGGCCGGAATGACCATCCCGCACATGGCCGAGCTTGCGCCGGCGGGGCTTATCGGCAAGCTCGTCTACGTGACCTGCTCCGCGCCGCTGGCGGGCCTGACCACGCTCGACCAGATGGGGCGGGGACCGCGTGGATCCAGTCCCGAGGAAGTCGGATTCCCGCCCGTGCCCGACGCGGAGCGCTATGCGGTGATGTTCTGCAATGACATGGGCGAGGCCGAGACCGCCGCTTTCCTCGCCGGCCTGGGCCGGGATGGCTGGCCCGCGAGCGCCTATGGCTGGAGCGACTGGCGCTACGATCACCTGCGCGCCATCCCGTCGAGCTACGTCGTCGCCCTGCGCGACATGGCCCTGCCGGTCGAATGGCAGGAGCGCTTCGCCGATCGTCTCCATGCCCGGCGGATCAAGCGCATCGACGCCGGACACCAGGTCATGAACACGCGGCCCGAAGGCCTCGCGGAAATCCTGCTCGCGGAGGCGCGCGGCTGAGAGCGACGTTCAGCCGTTCCCGAAGGTCAGCCGGGCCGCGCCCCAGTTGCCGGCGGCGGCATCCTCCGCGCCGATCCAGAACTGGTAGCGGCCCGCCTCGCCCCAGCACCATTCCAGCATGTCGTCGTAGCCCAGTTGCAGCAGCAGCACGTCGCCGCTGTGCTCGTCGCGCCCGGGGCGCGGGCCGGCGGGGAGGCCGAACACCTGGTGCTGGTCGAGCGGCGGCAGGCGGTAGTCGCGATTGATCCGCTCCAGCACTGGGGCGGGCAGGGCTGCCAGCGCTTCGGGCGGGCCCGACACCATGGCGCGCATCGACAGCGTCGCCAGCTGTGCCAGCGAGCCCGGGACGTGATGGCGCACCAGTTCGCCGAAGCGTTCGTGGACTTCGGAAAGCAGGTCGGCGACGACATCCAGCTCGTCCGCCGAGAGTTGCGTCCAGGGGTCGCGACCGGCGATGAACCCTTCCAGCGCCTCGACCATGCCGGGCAGCGCGGCGCACTGCGCCTGCGTTTCCTCGAGTTCCTCGGCAAGGTACTCCGCCGCCTGCCGGGCATGGTCGAGCGCCTGCGGCTCCGCGGCGGGATCGCCCTCGAGCTGCGCCAGCGCGGCCTGCTTCCGCGCCAGCGCCGCGCTCTGCATGGCGATCGGGCGCGAGCAGGCGGCGAGCGCCTCGTGGAGCCGGTCGGCGAGGTGGATCACCGAATGCCACCACAGGGTCTCCACCGGCGCGCCGACGCCGGCCGCGTAGAAGGGATGGTCGCGCAGGGGGACGCGGCGCTGGAGCTGCGCCGCCATGGCTTCCTCGATCGCCGCCTCGTGCAATGGGTCGCGGTGGTCGCGCAGGTATTCCGGGAGGTTGAGCGGGGCGAGGTCGACGGGCCAGAACGGAAAGAACCAGCGGCTCAGGCGGCCGGGAGTGGCCGGGAAAGGCGCGCCTCCCTCGTCGAAGGCAGGCGGCAGGTCTTCGGGCGGGTCGGTGAAATCCTCGGCAGCCGGCACGGCGACGACGGCGCCCGTCCCGAGGAAGAAGGCCAGCGAGCCGGTGGCGGGCAGGTCTGCTTCCGGCGCGGCGCGCGAGAGGGCGGCGAGGTCGATCTGGGCCGCGAAGGGCAGGGGCACGTCGTCGGCGCCGCGCGGCCAGGGGGCATTGCCGAGCCGGGGCAGGCCGCCGAGCCAGCTGGTGTCCCCAAACCAGTCGCGCTCCGGCGCGCGGGCCTTGCGTATCAGGACGATCGGCGGCGGGAGCAGAGATGCGCCGGCGTCTGCCGCCGGCTCGGGTGAAGCGTCGCCGTCCGAAAGCGCCCGGCGGCGCAGGTTGACGAGCCTGGGATCGGGTGCGGGGTCGGTAACGGGGGATTCCGGCGCCCACGCGGGCATCGGCTCGATGCGTCGCTCCATGCCGGTCCGGCGTGGGTTCGCTGCGGTGCGCCCGAATGCCAGCGCACTCAGCCCCCCCAGGGCAAGACCCATCCCCAGCAGCGCGAGCGCCGCCGTGTCTCGGCCCGGGATCGCGGCGATCCGGGAGGCCAGCGCATCGAGCGGCGCAAGCGGCCCGCCGAGTGGCGCCAGGGCGACATAGGCGGCGACGATCGCGGGCAATGCGAAGCCTGCCAGCGCGGCGATCAGTCTTTTCATGTCCAGTCCCGCCGCATCTTCCCGCCCATCCGCTTTCCCTTTCAAAGCGCCCCTTTGCAGGGCCTGGGCCTTGCCCGGCAATGGTAAGCCCAATCTCGCCGGGGAGAAGCCCACCGGCGCCCGTGCGCACCGGCTCATGCGGTGTTATCCCCAGCGCGGATGGCCAAGCTCTATTTCTACTATGCCAGCATGAACGCGGGCAAATCGACGACGCTGCTGCAGGCGGACTTCAACTACCGCGAGCGCGGCATGCGCACGATGCTGTGGACCGCCGCGCTCGACGACCGCAGCGATGCAGGCCACGCCATCGAGAGCCGCATCGGCCTCCACGCCGGCGCCAACCGCTTCGGACCGGAGACGAACCTGTTCGAGCAGGTCTGCACCGTTCATGCGGTCGAGCCGCTGTCCTGCGTGATGGTGGACGAGGCACAGTTCCTGACCCCGGCGCAGGTCTGGCAATGCGCCGATCTCGCGGACAAGGCGGACATTCCGGTGCTCTGCTACGGCCTGCGCACCGACTTTCGAGGCGAGCTGTTTCCCGGTGCGGCGGTGCTGCTGGGCATCGCCGACAGCCTCGTCGAACTGAAGGCGGTGTGCCACTGCGGGCGCAAGGCCTCGATGAACCTGCGCGTCGACGAGGCGGGCCGCGCGGTGAGCGAGGGCGCGCAGACCGAGATCGGTGGGAACGACCGTTACGTCGCGCTGTGCCGCCGTCACTTCAGCGAGGCGCTCGGGCGGTAGGATAGCCACGCTTCAATTTTACCCGGATGTATTGACAATTTAACCCGGGTAAATAAAGAGATCCGCCTATGCCTGTCACCCTATTCTACAAAAACGAAGTGATCGCGCGAGGTGTCCCCGGCGACTTCGCCGGTGCGCTGCGCGAGCTTGGCCCCGTGGTGCGCAGCAGCGACCTGCTCGCCTTCGACGACGACACCGGGCGGCAGGTGGATCTCGACCTCGCCGAGCCCGCCGCGCCGCGTCCGCGCGGGCGTCCGGCGCTGGGGGTCGAGGCGCGCGAGGTCACGCTGCTGCCCCGGCACTGGGAGTGGCTGGCCGCGCAGCCGGGCGGCGCCTCGGTGACCTTGCGCAAGCTGGCCGAGGCCGCGATGCGCGCCGGGCGCAGCGAGCGCGAGTGCCTCGACGCCGCGTGCCGCTTCCTGACCGTCATGGCGGGCGACCGGCCGGGCTACGAGGAGGCGACCCGCGCGCTCTATGCGGGCGACCGCGAGAATTTCGACGCCCTGTGCGTGCTCTGGCCTCACGCAGTCGCGGACTATGCCCGGCGACTGGCCTGGCCCAAGGAGTCCCACTGATGCCCCACGGCTGGATCATTCTCGACAAGCCGCTCGGGCTCGGCTCGACGCAGGCGGTGGCGGCGGTCAAGCGCAACCTGCGCGAGGCGGGCTTCGGCAAGAAGGTCAAGGTCGGCCACGGCGGCACCCTCGACCCGCTGGCCACAGGGGTCTTGCCCATCGCGGTGGGCGAGGCGACCAAGCTGGCCGGGCGGATGCTCGACGCCACCAAGACCTACCTGTTCACCGTGCGCTTCGGCGAGGAGACCGACACGCTCGACCTCGAGGGCAAGCTCATCGCCACCAGCGACGTGCGCCCCACCATGGCCGAGGTCGAGGCGGTGCTGGAGCGCTTCACCGGCCCGATTGCGCAGGTGCCGCCGGCCTACTCGGCGCTCAAGGTCGATGGCGAGCGCGCCTATGATCTGGCGCGGGCAGGGGTGGCAGTGGAGCTGAAGTCTCGCGACGTGACGATCTACCAGTTGCGGCTCGAGGCTTTCGACCCGGAGGAAGGCGCGACGCTCCTCGCCAAAGTCTCCAAGGGCACCTATATCCGCAGCCTCGCGCGGGACATCGCGCAGGCCCTCGGATCCTGCGGCACCGTCACCATGCTGCGCCGCGCGCAGGCCGGTCCGTTCGACCTGTCCCGGGCGATTTCGCTGGACAAATTGAACGAAGTGGGTAAGGGCGCGCCTCTTGAACTGATACTCTTGCCGCTGGAGGCGGGGCTGGACGACATCCCGGCCATCGACCTCGACCCGGAGCAGGCAAGGGCGGTCCGACAGGGCCGCGTTCTGACCGGAATGCCCCTTGAAGACGGGCTGTACTGTGCGCGGGAGGGAATGATCCCTGTCGCGCTGGTGGAGCTTTCGGACGGCAGCGTCCGCGTTTCCAGGGGTTTCAATCTATCGGATGTCGCGGAGTGAATTGAATGTCGGTTACCCCTGAGAAGAAGCTGGATATCATCACGGACAACGCCCGCGCCACTGGCGATACGGGCAGCCCGGAAGTCCAGGTCGCGATCCTTACCGAGCGCATCAAGAACCTGACCGAGCACTTCAAGGCTCACCACAAGGACAACCACTCGCGTCGCGGTCTGCTGGCCATGGTCAACAAGCGCCGCTCGCTGCTGGACTACCTGAAGAAGAAGGATGTGGCGCGGTACAACTCGCTCATCCAGAAGCTCGGTCTGCGTAAGTAAGATCGAACGACGGCCCGCTTCGGCGGGCCGTTTTGCATTTGACGCATACGGCGTGGTATCTGGCGTCGTCCCGGACTTGATCGGGGACAGCTGGCAAGGCCACACCAACTACCGGCTGGGCGCCTCCAAATTGAGGTCGTGCCTAACGACAGCCACCGGTCCCCGATCAAGTCGGGGACGACATGACTTTCGAGTATCTCCGCAATTCGGCGGGGGGCTCTGGGGCCTAGAAAAAGCCCCGCACCGGACCGGGACGGTACCCCGGCAGTAAGCCCCGCCGTTGCAATAGGGCCGGTGGGTCGAGGAAAATCTTATGTTCGACGTCAAAACCGTAAGCATGGAGTGGGGCGGCAAGACCCTCACCCTGGAAACCGGCCGCATCGCTCGCCAGGCGAATGGTGCAGTCCTCGCCACCTACGGCGAAACCGTGGTCCTGTGCGCCGTGACCGCCGCCAAGTCGGTGAAGGAAGGCCAGGACTTCTTCCCGCTGACCGTCCACTACCAGGAAAAGTTTTCGTCCGCCGGCCGCATCCCCGGTGGCTTCTTCAAGCGCGAGCGCGGCGCGACCGAAAAGGAAACGCTGACCAGCCGCCTGATCGACCGTCCGATCCGCCCGCTGTTCCCCGAAGGTTTCTACAACGAAATCAACGTCATCGCCCAGGTCCTGAGCTATGACGGCGACACCGAGGCCGACGTCCTGGCGATGATCGCCGCTTCGGCCGCGCTGACCATCTCGGGCGTGCCCTTCATGGGCCCGATCGCCGCCGCGCGCGTCGGTTACGTCGATGGCGAATACACGCTGAACCCCAAGCAGGACGTCGCTCTCAAGGAAGGCAGCCTCGATCTCGTCGTCGCCGCCACCGGCGACGCCGTGATGATGGTGGAATCGGAAGCCAAGGAACTGACCGAAGAGGTCATGCTGGGCGCCGTCGTCTACGCGCACGACGAGATCAAGAAGGTCGTGAACCTCATCATCGACCTAGCCGAAAAGGCCGCCAAGGAGCCTTGGGAAGTCGATCTTTCGGACAGCACCGCCGATATCAAGGCGAAGCTCAAGAAGGTCGTCGGCAAGGACGTCGCCGCAGCCTACAAGCTGACCGACAAGTCGGCCCGTTCCAACGCCCTGAACGCCGCGCGCGCCAAGGCCAAGGAAGCGTTCTCGGACGAGACCCCGCAGACCCAGATGGTCGCCATCAAGTCCATGAAGAAGGTCGAGGCGGACATCGTTCGCGGCGCCATCCTCAAGGACGGCAAGCGCATCGACGGCCGCAAGCTCGATCAGGTCCGCCCGATCGAAGCGATCGTCGGTTTCCTGCCGCGCACCCACGGTTCGTCGCTGTTCACCCGCGGCGAGACCCAGGCGATCTGCACCACCACCCTTGGTACCAAGGAATCGGAGCAGATGATCGACGGCCTCGAAGGCCTGTCGTACTCGTCGTTCATGCTGCACTACAACTTCCCGCCCTACTCGGTCGGTGAAGTCGGCCGCTTCGGCGCGCCGGGCCGCCGCGAAGTCGGCCACGGCAAGCTGGCATGGCGCGCGCTGCACCCGGTGCTGCCCGCCAAGGAAGACTTCCCCTACACGATCCGCGTTCTCTCGGACATCACCGAGTCGAACGGTTCGTCCTCGATGGCCACCGTCTGCGGCGGTTCGCTCTCGATGATGGACGCCGGCGTGCCGCTGGTCCGCCCGGTCTCGGGCATCGCCATGGGCCTGATCCTGGAAGGCAAGGACTTCGCCGTCCTGTCGGACATCCTGGGCGACGAGGATCACCTCGGCGACATGGACTTCAAGGTCGCGGGCACCGAAGTCGGCATCACCACGATGCAGATGGACATCAAGATCGCCGGCATCACGCGCGAGATCATGGGCAAGGCGCTCGAGCAGGCCAAGGCCGGCCGCGCGCACATCCTGGGTGAAATGACCAAGGCCCTCGGTTCCTCGCGCAGCGAACTGTCGGCGCACGCTCCCCGCATCGAGACGATCCAGATCGACAAGTCGAAGATCCGTGACGTCATCGGCACCGGCGGCAAGGTCATCCGCGAGATCGTCGCCGAGACCGGCGCCAAGGTCGACATCGACGACGAGGGCGTGATCAAGATCTCGTCGTCCGACACCGCGCAGATCGAGGCCGCCAAGAAGTGGATCCTCGGCATCGTCGAGGAAGCGGAAGTCGGCAAGGTCTACCAGGGCAAGGTCGTCAACATCGTCGACTTCGGCGCCTTCGTGAACTTCATGGGTGGCAAGGACGGTCTCGTCCACGTCTCCGAAATGAAGAACGAGCGCGTGGAAAAGCCGACCGACGTCGTCAAGGAAGGCCAGGCCGTCTACGTCAAGGTCCTCGAGATCGACCCGCGCGGCAAGGTTCGCCTGTCGATGCGCGTCGTCGACCAGGAGACCGGTGAAGCTCTCGAAGACACCCGTCCCCGTGAGCCCCGCGAAGGCGGCGATCGCGGTCCGCGCAGCGGTGGCGGCGATCGCGGCGGTGACCGTCGTGGCCCGCGCCGCGAAGGCGGCGGTGGCCGTGACCGCGGTCCCCGCGGCGGCGGCGACCGGGCTCCGCGCGGCGGCGGCGAAGGCGGCAACCCCGACCACCTCCCGGCCTTCCTCAAGGAAGACTGATAGGTCCACCGGGCCGCTCAAGGCTTGGAAAAAGGGTCGCACCGCAAGGTGCGGCCTTTTTTCGTTCCTCCCCGGAACAGGACGAACCGCACCGTTCCCGCTTGCATTCCCCGCCCTAGGTCGAAACACTGAGGGCATGGAAAATCGGATGAAGCGACTGGCACTGGCGGGAGGCGCGCTGATGGCGCTGGCGGTGTGGCCCACTGCGGCCGGCGCGAGCGGCGACTACGGCTGCACGCCGAGCTGGACGCTGGCGACCTCGTCCTTCGAATGCGCCGGCAGCGCCGTGATCGGCCCGCGCAACGACACCCGCGTCAACCTCGGCTTCCTGCTGCGCGACCGCGCCGGGCTCTCCGTGCCGGGCAAGCTCGCCTATCCTGAGCACGACTGGGGCAGCGGCGATTTAGGCCACGTCTTCCTCGGCTGGGACGAACTCCAGTCCGCCTTCTGGCCCGGCACCCAGATGGGCGCCGACGAGGCGGCGCAGGATTACGCCGGCTCGCGCTGCCAGACCCTCGCCAGCGGAGGCGCGGCCTTCCGCGCCGCGCTCGCCGCGAGCAAGGGCGTGAAAATGGAGGAGCGCGAAACCCTCGCCGCCGCGCGCGATCTCGTGAAATCCGCCTGCGATGGCGATAAGTCACCGGCGGCGTGGCCCGCCGTGAGCAGCGCGCCGGGTCGCGAATACCTCGCCTACCTGCAAGGTGCACGCGCCTTCTACGCCGACGACTTCGCTTCCGCTGGCAAGCTGTTCGAGGGCCTGTCCCGCTCGAAGGACCCGTGGCTGGCGGAGACCGCGCGCTACATGGTCGCGCGCAACGAACTTGCCGCCGCCCAAGCGGGGGCTTTCGACGAGTGGGGCGGCTACGCGGGCGGCGACAAGGTCGACCGCCCCTCCGCCGCCCGCGCGCGGACAGCGCTGGAGGACTATCTTTCCGCCTACCCCAAGGGCCGCTACGCCCCCTCCGCCTCAGGCCTGACGCGCCGCGCGGCGTGGCTGCTGGGCGAGGGGCCGGTGCTGGCGCGCCGCTATTCCGGCCTGCTGGCCGCGCAGTCTCCGCTGGATCCGCAGGCGCCCGCGCTGCTGGAGGAGGTCGAGAGCAAGGTGCTGTTCGGCACCGGCCTCGGCGCGAATCCCGACGCGCCGTTGCTGCTCGCGACCTGGGACCTCGTGCGCATGCGCCGCTACGGGGGGGACGATAGGCCCGCGCTGGTATCGACGATCCCCCCGGTGCTGACCGGGCAGGACCTCGCCGCGCAGAAGCCGGCCTTTGCCAAGGCGCCGGACCTCTATGCCTTCCTCCAGGCCAGCTTTGCTTACCATGTCGCACAGGATTACCGCGCCGTGCTGGCGCTGGTCCCCGACGGCACGCGGGCGAAAAGCCTGACCCCGCTCGTCTTCAGCGGCCAGATGCTGCGCGGGCTGGCGCTGGAGAAGCTGGGCGACCGCAACACGCCCGGCTTCTGGCAGCAACTGGCCGGCGGAGCGCGCGATCTCTACCAGCGCCCGGCGGTGGAGCTGGCGCTGGCGATGCACTGGGAGCGCAGCGGCGACCTACCCCTCGTCTTCGCGCCCTCGAGTCCCGTCACCGAGCCCGAAATCCGCACCTTGCTGCTGGCGCATACGGCAGGCGCGGACCTGCTGCGCCGCCAGGCTACGGCCCCGAGCGCGCGCCGCATCGAGCGCGACGTCGCGCTGTTCACCCTGCTGACCAAGGGCCTGAGCCGGGGCCGCTACGCCGAGGTGGCCACGGACCTCGCGCTGGTCCCCGCCGATGCGTCGACTTCCGGCTGGGTCGGCGACGGCTGGCAGGGCGCGTGGATGAGCCCCGATCCCGACTCGCGTCCGCCCGCTGGCCTGTTCGTGCGGGGCAAGTGGCAGGAACACTACGCCTGCCCGATGCTAGCCAAGACCGTCGCGACGCTCGCCGCCGCCCCCGGCGACGTTAAGGGACGGCTGTGCTTGGCCGAGTTCTGGCGGCTCAACGGCTTCGACGACTATCTCGCCGCCGGCAGCCGCCCCGCCGCCGACGAATTGGGCGGGACGAAGGAGCAGTTCCCCGGCAGGACCATGCCGCGCGCCGCCCTCTATGCCGCCGTCCTCGCCGACCGCGCTGCCGCGCCGGATGACACCGCCTACGCGCTCTACCGCTCGGTTATGTGCTACGCGCCCAGCCGCATCAACTCCTGCGGCGGCGCCGAGGCGAGCGAGGCGCAGCGCCGCGCGTGGTTCCAGCGCCTCAAGCGCGACTACCCGCAGAGCAGATGGGCCGGCGAACTCAAGTATTACTGGTGAACCGCCGCAGCGCGCTGGCGGGCGCGCTGTCGAGCCTCGCGCTGGCGGCCTGCGGAGACAGGGGCGGCGCCGTCGTCGATCCGCGCGCGTATCAGGCGTTCTTCCTCTGGCCCGGCGTTACGGCGCCCCCGTGGCTGGCGCAGGCGCGCGAGGTCTACGTGCTGGCGGGGGAGGTGCGCCACCGGCCCGGCAGTCCCTTCGTGCCGCTGCGCGCGGTGCCGCGCGTGTCCGGCCCGGCGCTGTGGCTGGTGGTGCGCGCCGAGCGGCTCGACTGGAGCGAGGCCATTTATCGAGAGGTCCTGCGCACGCTCGCGCGGTGGGCGGCGACAGGCAACCGCGTCGCCGGGCTGCAGGTCGATTTCGACTCGGCGACGCGCGGACTGGCTCGCTACGGGGTATTTCTTGCGGACCTTCGGCGGCGGCTGCCGCGCCGCTGGAAGCTGTCGATCACCGGGCTGATGGACTGGAGCGCGGGGGGTGATCCCGCGGCGCTTGGGGGGCTGGCGGGGACCGTCGACGAGATCGTGGTGCAGACCTACCAGGGACGGCGCACGATACCGGGCTACGGGGATTATCTGGCGAGCCTCGGCAAGCTCGGGATGCCTTACAAGGTGGGGCTGGTGGAGGGCGGCGAATGGCGCGAACCGCCGGGTCTGGCGAGCGATCCCGCGTTCCGGGGTTATATGGTGTTCCTGCTGGGCCTATAGCCGGATTACAGCGCCACCTTATCTCCAACGCCGTCGTCCCCGCGTAGGCGGGGACCCCGCTGGTCCTTTCTAGGGCGCCAAAGACGCGGGGCCCCCGCCTGCGCCGGCGCGACGGGCGATAGGTAAAGGGCTTTTGTCAAAGGCCGGGCTGCCCAGCGGTCCCCGCCCGCGCCGGGACGACGGGCTCAGGGCGCGGTCGTGCGCCTTGCGCTGACGATCTTGATCGGCGGCTCGAGGATCTGGCCGCGCATCACCCCTTCGCCCTTGGTAGGCGAGAGCGGGGCGTTCCACAGCGCCATCACCACGTCCATCCCGGCGACGACATGGCCGAAGGCGGCGAAGCCGGCGCGGGTGTCGGGGTTGTCCGAGCTGGGCTGGGCGTCGAGCGAGGTGAGGTCGCCGATCATGATCGTGAAATCGGCCGTGGCGCTGCCCGGCGCGAAGCGCGCCATCGAGATCGTGCCGGCCGTGTGGCTGAGGCCCGTGACACTGGTGGGCTCGTGGGCGATCGGGGGCAGGACCTTGACGCCCTGCAGGCCGCCCTGAAGCAGCCCGGCGGGGGCGTCGCCCCAGTCGAGGTGCATGGCGCGGTAGAAGGTCGCGCCGTCGAGCCGCTTGCCGTCGACGTATTTCAGGAAATTGGCGGTGGTGATCGGGGCATGGGTGCGGTCGAGCGCCAGCGTGATCGTGCCCTTGGGCGTCGTCAGCACTACATAGGCATAGTCCACCGGAACCGGCGCTGCGGGAGCCGGCACACCCTCCTGAGCGACGGCGGGGGGCAGCGTGAGGGCGAGCGGCGCGATGAACGCCAGCGCCGCCTCCAGGGCCATCCGTCCCGCCGCCCGCATCGGATCAGCGGACCCGCGGACCGCCGAAGGGCAGCGGCGGGGGCGCGCGGCGGGCGCCGCGCGGCAGCTGCGCCTGGTAGGCGCGGCCGCAATGCTCGACGCAGTAGGGGAACCCGGGGTTCACCTTCTCGCCGCAGAAGTGGAAGTCCGGCTCGCCCGGGTGGCCCATCGGCCAGCGGCAGACGCGGTCGCTGAGGTCGAGCAGGCTGGTCTTGCCGGCGATCTCGGCGCTGGGCTTGGCGGGAACCAGGCGGCGCGGCGGCGCGGGCGGGATCGGCTGCTGCTGATCGCCGGGGCCTTGGCGCAGGAAGCCGCCGGGGCCGACGGAGACCACGCGCGGGCGGTCGGAGACCGGCGCGGGGGCAGGGGCGTCCGCATCGGCTGCCGCGGGCGCGGGGCTGCGCGGCGCGGGTGCGGCAGGGGCTGGCG